>PLHQ01000129.1 GCA_003138975.1 Acidobacteriaceae bacterium
TCGGCAGGGATATCAACCAACAGAACGTCCGGATTGGCAGCCTGGACACGGCGCATAATAGGATCAGACGCAGCCATCGGGAAACTGGCACACGTATGAACCGTGCTGGCCACGCTGGTGCCATCGACCAGTACTTGCAGCACGGTGCGCTGCTCATTGTCGGTGGCCACGATGACGACTGAAAGCTCTGGCATAACCGCTACTTCTCCTACTCCTCCAATTCCAACTGCAGGTACTGCATCTTTGTATTCTTCACTCGTCCCGGTGTCGCGCCTCGCTGGATCGCCGCCTGAGTTACTTGCCCGCCGGCTTGGTCCCTGACTTGCCTCCATCGAACTTATCTTTGTCCATAAATGGCTGAGGATTCGTCGGGCCGGACGGCGATTCGGTGTTTGGTGAAATCCGATGTACCGTACACAGAACCATCAGTTCCGAATTGCTCTTCGAAATACTCTTGCTCTTGAAAAAGGCACCTAGGATCGGAATATCGCCCAGGCCAGGAACTTTGTTCCAAATGTCGGTGACACGGTTGTCAATCAAGCCAGCGATGACGAAGCTTTGCCCGTCTCTCAATTCGAACTCGGTTTCAGCCTTGCGCGTGCTCAAGGCGGGGACGGTGAATCCAGAAATGGTAAGCGCGTCGGCGAAATCGAGAGTGCTCACCTCCGGCGCCACCGTGAGGTGAATGTTGCCGTTGGGCATGATCACCGGAGTGAACTCGAGCTTGACGCCAAACTCCTTGAAGGAAATGGTAACGGCGGTAAACCCGGCTCCAGGTTGCACGATTGGGAAAGGAAATTGACCGCCGGCGAGGAAACTGGCCTTCTTGCCGTTCACGGCGATGAGGTTCGGCTCCGCCAGAATCTGGAGAAGGTTCTTGGTCTGCAAGGCCTGGATGACTGCGCCAAAGTGAATGTCGGGACGAAACAGGAAAAGGTTAAGGACATTACTGATGCTTTGGGTAGCTGCAAATGGTGCGCTTTGTCCTACAGTTTGGCTGATGGAGGGCGGGGAGAAGCCGCCGTATTGGCCGGTGGTGGTGCTTCCGATGGTGTTGCCAGCGCCGGTGGAGAACAAGTTGGCGCCAAGCTGAGTGAGGGCGGAGCGGTCAACCTCGGCAAACTTCACTTCCAGCAGAACCTCCTGAGCGCCCACGGGACCGAAGGTGAGCACGTTGACTACGTTCTTGGAATAGGCGGCAGCGAGTTCTCCGGAGCGCTTGGCAACGTCCTCGGTGGTGACGTGGCCGGAGAGAACAATGGCAGAGCGGGATGGCGTGACTGTGATCTGCTCTTCGGGGAAGACGCGACGTTCTTCTTCGGCGCAGGCGCTGACGTCTACGTCGACGCGGAGATCGAAGCTGCGCGAGCGCTCAAGTTCGTCCCAGATCAGCAACGAGACTTCACCGGGAGCGCGGCCGTGGACGAGAATCTGCGTGGGAGTAATGACGGTGGCGTAGGCGACGGTGGGGTCGGTGACGGAGATGCGCTTGAGGCGCTCGGTGGTATTGATGAGCAGAGACTTATCGACCATGACACGCAGCGGAGCCGAGCCTTGCGGCTGGGTGGACTGCGGCGGAAGAGTGGTCTGAGCAGCGTGGGTGATCGCTTCCTGAGGGGAACCGCTGGGAGGAGTGTCGGGCTGTTGGAGTCGTGCCTCGGCCAAGGTGATGACCGGGACTAAAAGCCACAGGGCGACAGCGATTAAAGGTGTCGAGCAAAACTTCATCGTGTGATTCCTCTCCACATGAGGAAACTTGCCGTGCAAGATCAAGACATGGAACGCGTATGGCGAAACTCTCTCCGAACTATTTGGGCTCTTCACTAGCTTCCGGAAACTTCACGTCGGGTTCTTTCTTATCACCCTGGTAAATCTCAACGCTGAACACCGAAGGAGGGGCAGTCGGTTGCTGAGTTTTTTGTTGTTTTACGGAATGGGTATGAACCGGCGGCGGAGCCGCGGTCGGTGTGCCACCCTTGTAAAGTCCTTTCGCGTTGGCTGCGGCCACTTCTTCCTGCAAAGTATCGAGGGGGTTGCGCAGGGCGAGTTGAATATGGCCTTCGGAACTGGCCAGCGTAAGACGTTCCGCATCATCGGGGGAAACCAAAAGAGTGATGACTGGCGTGCTTTGCGCCTCGCCGGCAGCATTGCGCTCCAGAGTGTGGCCGGAGGCGATGACGGCAACATTCTGCAATACGGTTGTGGTTTGATCCTCAGAGCTACCGTTAGGCGTCCCGGTAAGGAGGATGTCGACGCGAGTGCCGGGACCGACGAAGCCGGCAACGGAAACTACCTCATTCACGCGGACGGAAACGGCGCGCATTCCTGGTGGAATGAGAGACGGGAGGCCGGAGCCGGCATTTTCCGGAGCGAGCTTGCTGGGTAAGATGAACTCGCCTCTTGAAATGGGAAGGATGACGCCGCGGCCGAGCACTTTGCTTCGGGCGCTAAATGTTCCAGCGGGGAGCGCCGACGCGGGATACTTGACCGTGCGCACATCATGCTCTTCGATCCGGGCTCCGACCTGAATGTCGTCGGCGGCCACAATGACATCCGCGCCCGGCTCGCTGTTCGACGAGCCTCTGCCTTGCAAATTCCTGTAGACGACGAGGCTGACGACGATGCCCAAGGCTAAGGCCACAGCCCCAATCATCAACAAACGCGTACGGTTCATAGCACTCCGTTAGAACGGACAAAGACGGTGTCGCTCACCGTAAACCTGGCGAGTGGTGCCCTTCCTTACTGCGCCGAGCAGAATCTTACTGGATCGAGCTGGCTACGTTCGAGAAAACATTGTTGGCATTCGATCCAATCAGTCGAATGGTGCCGACAACGATTACCAGAATGACGGCGAGCATTACGGCGTATTCCGCAATGTCCTGTCCTTCGTCGTCGCGCCAGAGTCTGTAAAAGTGGTGCATAGGTGGTGGCCTCCTTAAAGCAAACAACACAGTTTTCTAACGGCACTGAAGCAGACAAACGCCTTTGGCCTCCGGGGGGCACGATCATACCGTTTGTTTCTTGCTTGTCCTGACGGAGGATTGTCCAAAATATAAACCATAATACCCTCCCCAGTAACCAAGGGATGCAATTAATTGCATACCGAGAGTAACCTCCGTGCGAGCTTCGGCCCGGTCATTGCCGACCTTCGGGCGGTGGCAGAGTGGAGGGGAAACGGCTTGGGGCCGATGCGGGAGGCAGCATCGTAAGGATAATGGCGTGCGAATCCCGGTAGGAGACGATCCAGCCTGGAGCACTCTGCAAGCCGGTCGCCAGGGCGGAGTTCGGCGGGACAATGACGGTCTGGATATGCCAGCGCTGCAGGATTTGCTGCCACGGACCTTTGAATTGATAAGCGTCCGCAAAATCGCGAAACAGTTGTGGGCCATAGAGGTCGGCGCGGCCGTCGATAAACACAGGGGTGGAAGGGTGAAGCTTCCAGATCAGGTACCCGCCCCAATCGTAGTGATTGAAAATTGGGCCGGAGGGCGGATGGGCCTGGAGAAACGAGACGGCCCGAAGAGGGAATAGCTCGTCCTCGGCGTGTGGCTGGCGCTGGATCACCCGGGTGATGTGGAAGCTGGCAAAGATAGCCATGGCGAGGATGATGGCAGCGTTGAGCCAGGATCGAGACGCGGGCGGAGGACGTCGCGGATGGCCAACCGTCTGAGGCCAAATGCCAAGCCGACGGGAGATGACTGGAACCGCGATCAAAACGAAGAAGGGTATCATTCGAATTGAAGCAAGACTGGCATAGAGGCTGACGATCAGAAGGATTACGTCACGCGGACGAACCGGGACTTGAGACCAACCGAGCGTGGCGAATGCGGCGAGCACAATCAGCAGGAAAGGCCAGTACTGCGCATGATGGAAATTGGGCGAAGCCCATTCCGCGATGTAGTTCTGCATGGTGGTTGAGCGCAGAGTTTCAATTGGATAGGAAAACAGGCGCAGGCCGTTGGGATTCAGGGGCACGAGCAGGAGATCGAGGAAGAGAATCGATGCCGACATCCGCCAACGCGCGTTCGGCGCGGAGTGGCCGAGCAAGCGTTCAACTAGGGCTCCGGCGAGAAACAATGCCGACAGAGCTAAGCCCAACGCGAATCCGGCGTGCAGATTGACCCAGAGGAGGGTGATGGGAAGGGTCCACCAAAGGAGTTTGGGATTGCGGCCGGAGCGCTCGAGGATCAGCAGCCAGAGACTGGTCAACAGGAACGAGAGAACCTGAGGGCGCACGCCCCAAATGGGCCCGGTGGCCCAGGCGGCGCAAAGCGTGGCGACGCCGGCGATGTAGGGAGCGGGACCGCATCGCAAGTAGAGCAAGAAAAATGCCGCGCAGAGGACCGCGGCGAAGATCAAGATCAGGCTGCCAAATCCCGTGATGCGTTGAATCTGGTAGAGCAGGAGATCGGTAAGCCATTCGTGCGCAACCCAGGGCTCTCCGGCGCGAGTGTAGGAGAAAGGATCGGTGTGAGGGACGGACTTGTGCTCGGCGATGTACTGTCCAGTTTTGAGGTGCCACCAGATATCTGGATCGGTGACATTGCGCGCCGCCATGGCGAAGAGGCCGAGAAACAGGACTGCAAGAAAGACGCGGGTTGTGCTGAGCGTTGTTCTGAGCAGGCCCGTCATAGGGAATCCATCATAGCGGGTGGCTGTGGTACGAGGTACAATCGCGATCGACCGTGCCTTCTAACGGCAGACAATCCATACCGGCGAACTGGACCGCATCGAGGCGACGCCTTGTGCGGCTGTTTATCGCGGGTATGTTGTGTTTGCACCTGTTTCTTTTCATTAATCTCAGAGAACGCATCAAGCAGGGGTATCCGGATTTCACGGTTTATTACACGGCGGCTACAATCTTGCGCAACGGACTTGGACATCAGCTTTATGACGCGCATGTCCAATATGAAGTACAAAAAAAGTCCGTGGGATTCATCTCCTCGCGGCGTGGTGCCTTGCCCTACATCCACCCGCCTTTTGAGGCGTTGATCTTCTTACCGCTTGCTTATTTGCCTTATCCCCGGGCCTTTGCTATCTGGGATCTGCTGAACCTTGGTGCGCTCTTTGGCGTGGCCCTGCTCTTGCGGAGGTCTGTGAGCACGCTCCGTTTGATTCCGCCCTGGGAATTTGTAATGGGGAGTCTTGCCTTCTTTCCAGTTTTTATATGTTTTCTGCAAGGGCAAGATTCTATCTTGCTGTTGTTGTTTTGCGTGGTGGGATTCAATGCGCTCAAGAATAGGGCCGATTTACTGGCTGGCTGCTGGTTTGCCCTGGGTATGTTCAAGTTTCAGTTCGTGATTCCGATCGTTCTCCTCATCGGTATCTGGAAGCGCAGGCATGCGGCGATTGGGTTTGTGGTGGTTTCTATATTCCTTGTGCTCACTTCGGTTGGATTGGCAGGGTGGGAAAGCTTGCGTAGCTATCCCGCGTTTGCGCTGCAAATCGCGAACGCACCGAGCTTGGGAGGAGTGGCGGCGGAGTTTGCGCCGAACCTGCGAGGACTAGCTCTGGGATGGCCTTTGCATTTTTCGCGGACGATTGGGACTGCGGTGGCCCTGGTGAGTTCAGTGCTGCTGTTTGTTTTCGCGGCGACGAGGGGACGCGAAGAGATTCGGCCGGAGAAGCTTGAGCTGAGATTTTCTCTGGCCATCATCGTATCCGTGTTGGTCGCCTGGCAAACCAATATGCATGACCTCAGTCTGCTGGTTCTGCCACTGGTGTTGATGGCTGACTATTATCGGCATGCGCTTCCGGGAGAACCTGGCAGATCGGGAAGGAGATTTGGTTTGCTGCTTCCTATCGTGCCCCTTTTGATTAGCCCGCTGTGGCTTGTGCTTTGGATCGCTAAGGGAGATGTGAATCTGATGGCAATTCCACTTCTGTGGTGGGTCTGGGAGATCGGCAAGGAGTCGTCGGGCGGCCAGAAGTTCCGTCTTAGACCTCAACCTTGACTAAGCCGGAGAGTCCGTTGGCGATGAGAGGTGTCTGCGTAGGACTACGGCCAGCATCGGCAGATAGATGAAGAAAACCGTCCAGCGTCCAACTTCAGTAAAACTGTGTGGAGCGTGGTACCAGCGCCATAAGCCAGCTCCCCAGCTAAAGAAGACCGTCCATACAATCTCCCGGCGTGACCTGGGAATGAGCCACAGAATGAAGCTGTCGAAAAACCACCGCTGCGGCATGCAGGCTGCCAGCAGGAGCAGAATCGCGTCGCGGTCGCGATAACGCCACAGGGCGAGCAACAGCAACGGCCCGGGCAAGACCAGAAGGGGGATGAAGTGTTCGTAGTGGCCTAGCTGCCCTATCCAAAGCAGGGGCCACCTGGGCATGACCATGAGGCTTAACGCTGCGACGATCATGCAGGCGAAGAGGCCGCGGCGGCTGAGGCGTGTGAGGAATACTGGAAGGCCGATCTGTGGCTTGGCCATGGTCACGGGCAACAAAAGCGGGAAGAAGGCGCTGGCGGCGATGACGGGAGACCACTGCACCGTGAGCAGTCCGGCCCAATATGGGTAGGCGAGAAATATCAGCAGGCCGCGATAGCTATACCGAGTCAGCCCAAAGGCCAGCGCCGCGGAACTGATTCCGTAGAAGAGACCGGCGGCAATCTCCGGCTGCAGGCGGACGAAGGGCAGCGCGATAAGGCCCGCCGTCAGCGGATATTGTTCCAGCGGCGTGTCATAGGGATTCTGCCGGAAAAGCAACCGTTGCGCGATGCGGAGGGCCCAGCGGAAATCGGCGGCATCCTGGTGAAGGTGTTTCATCAGGAACCAGCAGAAGATGCCACTGGCCAAGCCTACGGCGGCCGAAACCACGACGCGCAGCTTCATGAAGAGTCCGTCAGAGCATTAAGTTGTAACATGGACGCCGGGGGAATCGGACATCCGAGTCTGGACGAAAGCCGAAGTCGTAGTGGATTTTCTTCCCACACCTTGCGCAAAATTTCTCAACTCGGACTGTTGATTGCGCTGCTTTGCGCGGGCAGTATGTGGTTCTACGTGCAGCGCGTGCTCATCCCCTATGAAAAAGCTGATGCAGCAACGCACGAGCGTCCGCGGGGGAATCTGTCCGATCTTTATCCGCGCTGGCTGGGAGCGCGCGAACTGCTGCTGCACCACCGAAATCCTTATTCTAACGACATCACGGGGGAAATTCAGAAAGGCTACTACGGACGCGTGCTCGACCCCGCAAGACCAAATGACCCGAGAGACGAGCAAGGGTTTGCTTATCCCCTCTACGTGGTTCTTCTGCTGGCGCCGCTAATTGGTTTTCCCTTTCATGCGGTGCACATATTTTTTTACTGGCTTTTGGCGGGGTTGACGGCGGCAAGCGTATTGCTGTGGCTGCGGGTGATCCAATGGCGATTGCCGCCATTGGCGACTGCCGCGGCTGTGATATTTGCGCTGGGGAGCTTCCCGGCAGTGCAGGGGATCAAACTGCAACAATTGAGCCTGCTGGTGGCGGCTCTGCTGGCGGGATCGGCGGCCTGTGTGGCTAGCGGATTTTTATTTTGCGGGGGCGTGTTGCTGGGGTTGGCAATGATAAAACCGCAGTTGGCGTGGCCTTTGGTAGCGTGGTTTGCGGTGTGGGCAGTGAGCGACTGGAGGGTGCGTCGAAAGTTGGTGGTTGGATTCGGAATGGTGATGGTGCTCTTGCTCGGCGGCGCCGAAATTATTTTGCCAGGGTGGTGGCGAATGTTCGCCGGCGCGGTAGGGAAGTATCATCGCTACACCCAGAACCAATCAGTGCTGGACGAACTGGTTCCGTGGGGTTACTCGGGAAAGGTATTGGCTGCAGTCGCAGTGTTGGCCGGCGCGTTTTTTCTATGGAAGCAACGCGACAAGCCCGCTAATACGGCTGATTTTGGTATCGCGACGGCACTGGTGATGGCCTTAACGGTGATGGTTGTGCCCATGTACGCGCCGTATAACCAGGTTCTCGTTCTGCCTGCAATACTGGCGCTGGCGCGGGATCGAAGATTTTTTCTTTCACGGCCGCGGGGAGTTCGCTTCTTGTACTTTGTCGCGGTTCTTGCGCTGACGTGGCAATGGATCGCAAGTTTGAGCTTGAGCGCCGCTTATTTCGCATCACCAACCTGGGCGCTGGCCCGATGGTGGTGGCCCTTCGTTGCAACTTTTGCCTTTCCCGTGCTCACTTTCTTGCTGATCTTTCTGGAAGTGCAGGCTCTGGGTGCTGGGCGGTTCAGCAAAAGGGAAACAGGAATACCGACAAAGGCTCTTCCCGCCGGGGCATGATTCCTGTCATTATTCTTAACTGCCGCAGTTCCGGAAGGTTTTCGAGGAAGCGGCGTGACCTCATGGTGCTAAATGCGATAGGCCGTCCGCAGTCTTCTGGTTCGGGAGTGTTCCCGGCGCTGGTGTTGGTGCAGGGAAACGAGCAGAAGAATATCGTCCTCAACCGAACTCCGTTCAGCGTGGGCCGCAAAGTGGATAAGGATCTGGTGATTGCCGATCCCCGGGTCTCCCGCGACCACGCGCTTATTGTGCTGGAAGAGGACGGATTCTTTCTTGTCGATCAAGGCAGCAAACACGGCACGTTCGTTAACGGAGAACGGATTCAGCGGCAAAAGCTGGATCGCAATGATCGCCTGGAATTTGGGGCGCGCGATTCGACTTACGCGATTTTCAATCCAGCGCACAGCACCTCGAACACGGCGCGCGAATTTCTGAGCCAGATTTCCGGTATCCAGATTTCGCAGGAAGCGAACGATCTCGAAAAGTTGACGCTGTTTCTGGAAGCGGCGCGCAAACTGAACACGGCGGGCGTGCTCGACGAAATCCTGATGACGATGCTGGAAGTAACGCTCCGCCTCACCCGCGCCGAGCGCGGCTATGTTTTTCTGAAAGACGACGAAGGCAACCTGCGACTGGCCGCGGGGCGAAACAACAAAGGCGAGGCGCTTCTGGATGATAAGACGATTTCGCATTCCGCACTGGACGAGTCGCTGCGGTCGAATTCGGAGTTTTTGCTTACGGACACCGGAAGCTCCGCCGACCTGGCTGGCCGGCAAAGTATTGTGGCCTACGATCTCCGGACAGTGATTTGCATTCCGCTGCGCAAGCGGCAGGTGCAGGCCACGCGGGAGCCGCAGCCGGCGGCGCCGAATGCTGCTACCGGAGTGACGGGAGTGTTGTACGTGGACTCGCGGTTTGCCTCGCGCGAGTTTTCCGGTGTGGGCCATGATATTTTGCGGGCGATCGCGACAGAAGCTGCGTCCCTGATCGAGAATGCACGGCTGGTGCAGGCCGAGGAGGAATCGCGGCGATACCAGCAGGAATTGACCATCGCGGCCAGCATCCAGCAGCGGCTGATGCAGGTGAAGATTCCCGAGGTGCCGTTTGCCAAACTGCGCGGGAAGAATCTGTCTTGTAAAGAAATTGGCGGAGACTTCTTCGATGCCGTCAACACCAAGGAAGGCCTCGCGGTGGTGCTGGCGGACGTGAGTGGCAAGGGAGTTTCCGCGGCGCTGCTGGCTTCCACGCTGCAGGGAATGATTTATTCGCATTTGAGTTCGGGCATGCCGTTGCTGGATGTGGTGACGGCGGTGAATCACTTCTTCACCGAGAAGCTGGTGGGAGAGAAATACGCCACTGTGCTGCTGGCGCGACTGCGCCGGGACGGGGATCTGGAGTATGTGAACTGCGGCCACGTCCAGCCTCTGCTAGTTTGCCGGGGGGAAGTGATGCGGCCGCCGCACGGCAATGTGCCGGTGGGCTTGCTGCCCGACGCGACGTTTGAGAGCGCGCGGTGCCAGCTTAAATCAGGTGACCGCTTCATTCTGGTGACCGATGGGGTAACCGAAGCGGAGAACGCCATGGGCGATTTCTTCGAAGACTCCAGGCTGGAAGCGGCTGCAGCCAAGGCGCCCACTCTCGAAGGCATTTTTTCGGCGGTGTCGGAGTTCTGCGCCGGGAATCCGCTCAACGACGACTGCACCGTTGTGGAGCTCATTTATTCGAACGCGGGCGCGGAAACGTAGGCCGGGCGGGACAGGTATCCGCTCACCCTATTCGACAACCACGGTGTAGTCCGTACCCTCCCAGCGGTTTTCCTGCGGCCAATAGAATGTGAAGACCACCTGGCTACCCACGGGCAGCGAAGCCGTGGGCAGATCCAGAATGTATGTGCCCAGGCCAGTATCGCGGGCATTGGTGTCCTGCGAACTCTTCCATCCGTCAATGCTCCAGTGCACCATTGCGGGAGATAGAAGGACGATGCGCAACTTTTTGTTGCGCGGAACGGAGCGGGCTTTGTTATTAAATCTCCAGCCGAAGATTTGCCGGGTAGGTTTCTCCACCAGATAACGTTGTACGGTTTGCGGAGGCTGGTCGAAGATCTTGCCGTCGCGCAGGGAGCGGCGAAGCTTGATGTACTCGGAATGGGCCCAGACCAGCGGACAGGCCGAGCCGGAGGGTTTGCCACGAAACAATTCCAAGGCGGGGATATCGTTCGCGTCCCAGACTTGTTCGGGAAGCAAGCGGCCGTGACCGCTGGTGCAGGCCTCCATCACGGTTAACAGAGCTTCGGCTTCACCGCGACGGCCTGCGGCAAGTTCGTAGTGAGCGCGCTCCCCGGCGAGCAGCGGCCAAGGGCGGCCGATGCCGCTGCCATCGAAGGCAGAGCCGTCCTGGTGTTCGCCGTATCCGTCACCGTTGTAGCGGTACCAGCACGGGCCCTGCGGCAGCTGCACGCGCAACAGAGCGTCGATGACGCGGACCGTATTCAGAATGCGGGGATCGTCTGGGGCGCGTAATCCGAATCGTACCAGAGCCAGCGAGTCAGGGCTGACGATGCGGAACGCACGTTCCATGCCTTGGCCGGCAGGGCGGTTCTTGATGGGAACGAAGCCCTGCGTCGGTGAAGCTGCGGCATCGGTGATCGGCGGGGCGATGCGGACGTAATAGCCTTCCACGCCGATTTGCTGGGCAAGGTCACCGCCGGTGGCATAGACCCAGCGTTCGATATTGTCGTTCCAGGCATCGGCCACATCGCGAAGGGTCGAGGCAGCGTCGCTATGGCCCGTGAGTTCGGCGACGTCGGCGGCGGCCAGGAGAGCGGAAATTTCCGCCGCCAGCGTGAAGGGAGAATAGCCGCCGTCTTCTTCCCAGCGGTCCTGCTGCGTAACCGGGCCGTTGCGGATTATGAAACTCGCGGCCTGGCGCACCATCGGCCACCAGCGTTCGAGCTTGCCCAAGCCTTTCGCCGCTTCACGGCGCAGGAGATCCAGCAGAAGGATGGGGAAGGCGGTTTCGTCCATCTGCACGCCGCCCCAGTAAGGACGGCCGTCGAGCCAAAGATTCTGCGCCCAGTTGCCCGCGGCTTCCTGCGTGGCTTCGAGGTAACGCAGGACTCTAACGGCGTCAGTGACGGCGCCGGCGGCCAGGAGCGCACCCGCAGTCTCGACCAGGTCGCGCGGCCAGATGAGGTGATAACCGCCGAGATCTTCGTCGCCTTTGTTGAAGCCCCAAGGAATAGAAAGGCTGGCGATAATCCCGCCCAGAAAATCTTTGGATTCGTGAGTGCGGACGACGGCGGTGGAGGCACGATAGAGGTCGTACTCTCGCTGCGGTTCATCGAGCTTGACCAATGTATTTTGCCAGTTCCTCCAGTGAAAGACATAATGCCAGCAAAGTTCGTCGTAATCTTCGAGTAAAGTGGAGCGAACTTGCTGTCCGGCCTCGGTTACGATGGCACCGAATCCGAGGGCCAGCACGAACTCTCCGTTACAAGCGTTAAGATCGATCTCACCGGTGCAGGCGATATTGCCGCTCTCGGCGCGCTGGTATTCCCACTCCATCTGAAAGTGAGTTGAAAGGTCCTGCCAGCCGTCGGAGGCGCCGACAAATCCAACGGACATCTTCTTCCAAGGTGCGGAACAAGCCAGAGCTAACGCCGCGCCGTCGTGCTCTGCCAGGAACATGGGCACGCCTTTGTAGTCGCCCACCCAGCCGGTATTGTGGTATCCGCAGTTGGCCAGGTGGGGCGAGAGTAGCGCGTAGAGACGATAGTCCGAGAGTTGGCCTTGCAGGGGTTCGAAGCGAATCTTTTGCAGCACAACGTTGCGGTAAGGGTCGGTGAGGATTTCTTTGTGAATGCGGTAGCGGCTGCCAATCTCAGTGTTGATCAGTTCATAGGCAGGGATGCCGGGCTCGAACGGTTTGTTTTCGAAAGTGCAGTGGCGTTTTTCCTCGGAAAAGAAGTCGCGTCCGTTGGTGACGATGAAGCCGAGGTCGCGGGTGCAAGCTTGGTCAACCCGCGGAAAGTAGACTTCATTCAGAATGCCGTGGCTGAGGGTGAACCAAACCTTGCTATGCTGGTTCAAGGCCGTGCCGGCGGCCGTCTTGGCGCTGGAGGTCCAACGGGGCGGAATTCCAGGCCAGCCGGGGGCATAGCGTATAGAATTGCTCATGAAGTTTTCGTCCTGGGGAGTACAACCAGATTGAGATCCATTTGCGGAACGGGGACCCTCCGGATGCACCCGGGCCACCAGAATGGGATGAGCGCAAGTCCAATTAGTTGCATCGAAGCAGGCGGTACAAAAAGTAATGTTGCGCTTCTCAAGAAACACGTGATAATGAACAGACTCGAACTGATACCCATGCCGTTGATCAAGCAAAACCGGAGTGCCTTAGCTTTGGGTATGGTAGCAGCCCTGTGGCTCGGCTTGGCGTTCTGTGGGTCGGCGCGCGCGGCGGCGGGCCCCGATGCCATTCCAAGCACAGCTTTGGACCGCGGATTTTTGGGGCTCTACAACCTCGATTTCGCGGGCGCTCAGAAAGATTTCTCCGCATGGGAGACGCAGCATCCCGATGATCCGGTGGGGCCGGTCAGCGAGGCGGCTGGATTTCTTTTCTCGGAGTTCAACCGGCTGGGTGTTCTCGAGGGGCAGTTCTACGAGAACGACGGATCCTTTACCGCGCGATCGAAACTAAGCCCCGATCCGGCGATACACAATCAATTCGAGGCGGCACTGGACCACGCGGACCAACTTGCCCACGCTCGCCTCAGCAAGAACGGCAAAGATCAAGACGCATTGTTTGCTCTGACTCTAGGGTCTGGATTGCAGGCCGACTATGCCGCGCTGATTGAGAAACGAAATCTGGCCTCCTTGCACTACACCAAAGAGGCTTCCACCTGGGCGCAGCAACTGCTGGCGGTTTGTTCGAACTGTTACGACGCACAGTTGGCGACGGGATTCAGCAAGTACATTATCGGCAGTATGGCGGCGCCGGTGCGCTGGCTTCTGCGCATGGGCGGATTACCCGGCGACAAACAAGCGGGCATCGCCGACTTGCAGCTGACAGCTCAGCACGGGCACTATCTGGCGCCATTTGCCCGCATCCTGCTGGCGATTGCCTACGTCCGCGACAAGAATAAGCCCCGCGCGCTCGAACTGCTTGCTTCTCTGCGCTCTGAGTTTCCTGGCAACACGCTTTTCCCGCGGGAAATTGCGCGATTGCGAACTAGCCATTGAAAAGCTTCAACAGGCCGCAAGGTTCTATCCAAGTGCGTCGAAGTGCGCCTCCGTTTTCCCGCCAAATTTCTTTCCGCCGACCCCATTCATCAGAAATTTACTCGTTTGTAACCATCCTTTAACACGAAGCCATTAGAACAGAATGTCTATTCTAAGGAGGAATCGTAAGAGTGATGCGAAGAACTACGCTCCTTTTCGTGTGTGCGCTTCTTGCTTTGCCAGCAGTAGCTCAGACCACGCTGAATGGTGCGGGGGCTACGTTCCCTTATCCCATGTATTCCAAGTGGTTCAGCGAATATCACAAGCTGCATCCTGACGTTCAAGTCAACTACCAGTCCATCGGCAGCGGTGGAGGAATTCGCCAGGTGACGGAAGGCACAGTGGATTTCGGTGCAAGCGATATGCCGATGACAGATGGGCAGCTCGCCGAAGCTCAAGGCAAGGTGAAAACAAAGGTCCTCAACCTTCCCAGCGTGCTGGGCGCAGTAGTGCCGGCCTATAACATTCCGGGAGTGAGCGGGGAAGTGAAGTTTACCCCCGATTCGCTGGCTGGAATCTTTCTGGGGAAGATTACAAAGTGGAATGACAAGGCGATCACGAGTGCAAATCCGGGCGTGAATTTTCCCGACAAAGACA
The DNA here is from genome assembly GCA_003138975.1 of Acidobacteriaceae bacterium. Classification (GTDB taxonomy): domain Bacteria; phylum Acidobacteriota; class Terriglobia; order Terriglobales; family Acidobacteriaceae; genus Sulfotelmatobacter. Next base: position 14,135 of record PLHQ01000129.1, read on the forward strand.
TCATCGTGGTTCACCGGTCCGATGGCAGCGGGACCACCTTCATTTGGACCGACTATCTGTCGAAGATCAGCGGCGATTGGAAGAACCAGGTGGGCAGTGGCACTTCCGTGAGGTGGCCGATCGGCCTAGGCGGAAAGGGCAACGAAGGGGTTGCCGGTTCGATCCGGCAGTTACAGGGATCGATCGGCTACGTGGAATTGATTTACGCGGTGCAGAACAACATACCGTTTGGCAGCGTCCGAAATGCGGGAGGTGCTTTCCTGAAGGCGTCGCTGGAGGGAGTAACGGCAGCTGCGGCTACGGCGCCCAAAATGCCGGCGGACTTTCGAGTCTCCATTACGAACGCGCCCGGAAAAGATGCCTATCCGATTTCCAGCTTTACCTGGCTGTTGATTCCTGCGCAATCGAAAGATGCCGCGAAAGGCAAAATCCTGGCGGACTTTCTCAACTGGATGGTGACCGATGGACAAAAAATGACGGCTGCCCTTTCTTATGCGCCACTCCCGGAGAGTGTGGTCCAGAAAGAGAAAGAGGCAATCAAGCAAGTTCGATAGTTCAGCAGGGAAATTTGTCACTCATAGTTTGAAAAACAAGGAGAGTGTGATGAATTCTGTTTGGAAGTGGTGTGCGATTTTGTTTCTGGCTACAACCGTGGTGGCACAAACCAGTACGCCGCCCAAAGCCAAGAAGTCTAAACCCGCGACCTTAACCGCGGCGGATGTCCAGGCATTGAAGGACGCAATTGCCTCACAGCAGGCCGCTCTGGCACAGCAGCAACAGCAGATACAGGAACTGCGGGATGAACTGCATCGCAAGGACCAAGCCGTCACCCAAGCCCAAGTTGCGGCGACCGACGCTGCCAGCAAAGCGGATGCGGCGCAGGCCCAGGCCAGCCAGCAGCAGCAGACCGTGGTGGAGCTCAAGAGCGACGTGACGGACCTCAAAACCAACGTGAACAACACGGCGTTGTCGCTGCAGGAGACACAGAAGAATGTCAACGCGGCGATCGAAAGCCCGCTCGCGCTGCACTACAAGGGGGTCACGATTACGCCAGGTGGATTCCTGGCGGCAGAATTTGTGCGGCGGTCGCGAGCCTTGGGCGCCGATATCAACACGCCCTTCAACTCTCTGACCATGCCGGGAGCTTCGCAAAGCGCCATTTCGGAGTTCTTCGGATCGGGACGTCAGTCTCGTATCTCGATGCTAGTGGAAGGACGGTTGAGAGACGCTAAATTAAGCGGCTATGTCGAGACTGACTTCCTGTCATCCGGCACGACCTCCAACAACAACGAGAGCAACAGCTACACCCTGCGGCAGCGGCAAGCATGGGGGCAGGCGGCGTTGGATAGCGGCTGGTCGGTTACCGGAGGTCAGATGTGGAGCCTGGTTACGGAAACCAAGCATGGCATGGACAACCGCACCGAAGCCGTCCCTATGACCATCGACCCGCAGTATACCGTCGGCTTTAGTTGGGCGCGGCAGTATGGACTGCGGCTAGTAAAGAATTTTGACAACAAAGTTTGGTTCGGTGTGTCAATGGAAAATGCGCAGGCCACAGTTACAAGCCACAACAACGGGAACAATTTCCTGATCGGTTCCGCGGGCGCTGGCGGCGGACTTTACAATGCCGCGATCACCAATTGCACGACTGCCCTCAACTCCACCGACACGGCTGCCACCACCACCTGTAGCCTGGCGGCCAGCTATTCCTTCAACCCGTCCCCGGATATCATCGCGAAACTCGTCTTCGAACCGGGGTTCGGACACTACGAGGTATATGGGTTATATGACCGCTTCCGTGACCGCGTCTTTCCCTGCGGCGAAGTAGCCAGCAGCAGCACTACGCCCTGCGGCGGCAGCACTACCACGGGAGCCAACGCCCTTGGAGCCTATAACGCCTCGAAAAATGGTGGAGGCATCGGCGCCAACGCCCGGTGGTCCTTTGACCACAAGCATATCGACTTCGGTCTGCACGGTTTTGGCGGCAGTGGAGTGGGGCGGTACGGGACGGGTGGCCTTCCCGATACCTCGATCCATGCCAACGGAACCTTCAACCTGGTCCGCAGCTTACAGGGGCTGACGACCCTGGAGTGGCACGGGCCAAAGCTGGACATCTACCTCAACGCGGGTGCCGAGTACGCCGCCCGCGCGGCAGATTTTGATCCGATCTCGGGCAAGTATGTGGGCTACGGGGCACCCTTGTTCAGCAACACTGGCTGCTACAGCGAAACCGCGCCGAGTCTTAGCGGCGGATTCTTTCCTGGTGGTCTTTCCAATTGCACGTCTGATACGCGAGCGCTCATAGAGGGTACTGCGGGCTTTTGGCACCGTATTTATAGCGGGCCCAAAGGCCGGCTCCAGTGGGGTGCGCAGTATTCCTACGTGACTCGCCAGACCTGGTCCGGCGTTGGACCGGCAGGAAAGGGAGAACCGGGAGTGGAGCCGGAAGGTCTGGACGGAATGGTTTTCACTTCATTCCGTTACTACCTGCCGTAGACGGATTTACTTTTACGGTTCCATCGGCGCATCGGGGACGGCGAATTTCGCTGTCCCCCGATGCGCCGATTTTCTCTCTCGCGTGAAACCTAATCGCACGCTCTTGTCCGGCTTGATTCGCGCCATGCTGCGCCTTTGGGGCCGATGTTTTATACTGTGCAAGCGGCTAGTTCCCCTGGTTCGGACCGGATCCCAGTCGACAAAGCAAAGTCAAAAATTTTAACCTGTAGTAATTCGCAGATGGCTCGCCTTTCGCTCGAAAGTCCTGAGTATTATCTCAACCGCGATACCTCATGGCTCGCGTTCAATAAACGTGTGCTCGAAGAGGCAGAGGATGAGGGCAATCCGCTTCTCGAACGGCTGAAGTTCCTCGCTATCTCCGCCAGCAATCTAGATGAATTTTTCGAAATTCGAGTAGCGGCCATGATGCAGCAGATCGAGGACGGCTACAACGAGGCTGGGCCTGATGGTCTTACTCTGACCGAGAGGCGCGACGTTCTGGCGCGCCTCTCGCACAAGTTCGTGGATGAACAGTACGAGTGCTGGAACACGTTGCGCCCGGCGCTGGCGGAGGGCGGCATTCGCGTGCTGGGGTTGCATGAACTGGACGCGGATGCGCGGCGGTTCGTCGACGAATATTGTGAGAAGGAACTGGATCCTCTGCTTACGCCGGTGACTGTTGATCCCACGCATCCCTTTCCCCGGGTGATCAACAAGGCGCTGTGCCTGGGGCTGCTTTTGCGGCGGCGACGGCGCTCCGCTCTCACCTATACAGGTGTCGTGTCCGTGCCGCGGGCATTGCCCCGATTGGTGCGGCTGCCTTCGGAGGGGACGACGGACTTCATATTCCTCGCCGACCTGGTCGCCCACCACGCGCAGAGCATGTATCACGGCTACGATATCGTTGCGTCCGCGCCCTTCCGCGTGACCCGCAACAGCAATCTTTATCTGCAGGAAGAAGAGGCACGCAATCTTCTCGAATCGGTGCGCGCGGAGTTGCACAACCGTCGCAAGGGTGACGCGGTTCGTATGGAAATTGAGGCCGACGCCGATCCGGAGATCATCGAGCGACTGCGCACGGTCTTTGAATTGGATCCCTGGCAGGTGTTTCCCGTGAACGGTCCGGTGAACCTTTCGCGACTGTTCAATATCTATGAGCAGACGCAGCGCCCGGATCTCAAAGACCGTACATTTGCCCCGCGCGAGTTGCGGCTTACGGCGAAGTCTCAAAACTTGTTTGAGGAACTGCGGCGGCACGACATTCTGCTGCATCATCCCTTCGACTCTTATGACGCCGTCGTGGCTTTCATCGAGTCGGCGGCGGAAGACGAGCATGTGCTTTCGATCAAGCAGACCCTCTACCGAACCAGCGAACACTCTCTGATCGTCCCCTCACTCATGGACGCGGCTTCGCGGAAGGAAGTGACGGCGGTGGTGGAGTTGAAGGCGCGATTCGACGAAGCCCACAACATCCGGTGGGCGCGCGATCTGGAAGATGCTGGAGTGCAGGTGTTTCACGGGCTGGTTGGGCTGAAGACGCATTGCAAGCTTTCGCTGCTGGTGCGCCGTGACCCCGATGGCGTGCCACGCAGCTATGCCCACATCGGAACCGGCAACTACAACGCCGCGACAGCGCGAATCTATACCGACCTCAGTTTGTTTACGGCGAATCCGGAGATTACGCGCGCGGTGCACGACGTTTTCAGTTTTCTGACCGCGTATGCCGAGAATCCGAGCTACGAGCCGCTGCTGGTGGCGCCGCTCGACCTCGCGGAAAAGGTGATTGCCCTGATCGACCGCGAAGCGGAGCACACGCGCCAGGGCCAACCGGGGCGGATCATCGCCAAGATGAACGCATTGCTCGACAAAAACGTGATCCAAGCCTTGTATCGAGCTTCCCAGGCCGGAGTTGAAATTGATCTGATTGTGCGTGGCATTTGCGCCTTGCGTCCTGGAGTGCGCGGGCTGAGCGACCGCATCAAAGTGCGCAGTATCGTGGGGCGCTTTTTGGAGCACAGCCGCATTTACTACTTCGGTAATGCGGGCGAGGAAGAAATCTACATGGGCAGCGCCGACTGGATGCCGCGCAATCTCTACGAGCGCGTGGAAGTGCTGGTGCCACTGCGTGACGAATTCCTGCGTGAGCGCGTACACCGCGAAATTCTCGATGCTTATCTCGCCGATAATCGCAAGGCTCGCATCCTGCTGCGCGACGGCACGTACATCCGGGCGTGGCAGCCGGTGCATGGCAAACGGAATCGCAAGCCTCCAACCGGCGCGGCTGCTTTCAGCGCACAGGATTTTCTGATCAGCGTGGCCGAAGGCAAGCAGTTGAACTCTGCTCCACCGCCAGTGCCGGCGAGGAATCGCAAGGCTCTACTGGGAAGGGAACGATAAGCCGCAATGATTATTTATTTTCTGCGTCACGCGAGTGCCGGCGAATCCTTGGTAAATCTGAAAAAAGACGAGAAACGCGCTCTCGACAAGGAAGGCATCGAACAATGCGGTTATGTGGGCCGAGCATTGGCCGCAACCGATGCGCAGGTGGACGTGATCATTTCCAGTCCGCTGAAACGCTCCACCCAGACGGCTTCGCTGGTCGGAAACGAGATGGGTTACGAAGGCAAGCTGCAAATCGATGCTGGATTACGTCCGGGCGCAACTTTCGCGGACTTTCGCCGTCTGCTGGAGAAGTATGCGCGCCAGGAGTCGATCATGGTCGTGGGACATAATCCCAATCTGAGCCAGTTTCTCGGCACCGTGATCAGCGAGTCTGGTTGTGAGGCTTCCGTCGAACTGAAGAAGGGAGCCGTCGCGCGAGTCGACATGCGCCGCAGTTCTGGCACGCTGCAGTGGTGTTTGACGCCGAAGGCGCTGCGCGCTCTTTACGCAGCGGCGGTGGAAAGTTCGCGTCCGAACACTTCGCGGAAGTAAGCGGCGTCCTTCTCGATTGCCCACAATTCCAAATCCACCCCCATGCGACGGCGTGGCACGAGCGTCAGGCGTACTTCGGCGGCTCGATGGCTGACACGTACTTTCTGCACGGCGCGGCTCCGGCCCAAGTTCAGGGCGCGCGCGAGTCGGAGAAGCATGATCGCTTTTTGCACTCCAGCGCGATCTGCAGGATCAAGCACCTTCATGGGAGGCTCGTCCAAGGTAGGGCGCGACTTTCCCAGATAGCGCGCGATGGCCGCAATCAACCGGCGTTGCTGCGGCGTATAGCCGAGAATTTCCGAGTTCGAAATGATGTAATAAGTGTGCCGGTGATGGCCGTTGCGGTTCACGTAATCTCCGACTTCGTAGAGCATGGCGGCGGCCGACAGCCATTCGCGGAACTCCGGCGCCAGGCCGTGCACGGATCGCAGCGCCGAGAACAGAAACACTGCCGACTCGCGCACGTCGAGAGCATGCTTCATATCCACGCCATAGTGAGCCACGGCTTTTGTGATCGACTCCCAGCGTTCCGATTCAATCTGTCTTCCTGAGCGCGTGCTGCGGTCGTGTTCAGCCGCCATCTGTGCCAGCAAGCCATCGCGCAGGCCCAACGGCGAATAGCGAAATCCCTTGAGATGGCAGCGATCCAACAATTCTTGATAGACCACGGCTCCGGCAACCACAATTTCCGCGCGCCGAAGGCCGATGCCTTCAATTTTTTGCCGCTCGTCCACGGGCAAGTGAGCCAGGCGCTTGGCGAGTCGGGTTATTTCCGCGCGAAAGACCAGCATCCGCTGGCGGGTCCCATTCTTGCGCAGATGGCTGGCGGCGGCCGCCAAGGCAGCGGCGGTTCCCGATGTGGCGATCACATTCTTAACTTTCGCCGCCACCACTCGGGCGGCGATGCGGTTCACTTCGCGGGCGACGAATCCTTGCAGCCGTTTCAGCTCACCCTTGCGCGGCGGATCGTGGCGCAGGAATTCGTCGGTGAGACGGACCGCGCCGAGCGGCATACTGACAAGGTCGCGAATGTGACCGCTGGCAGAAACGGTCAGCTCGCAGCTTCCGCCGCCGACGTCCATCATTAACGTGGGCGAACTGTCGGCGCGAAGGTTGGAAACCAGTCCCAGGTGAATCAGACGTGCTTCTTCCAATCCGGAGATAATCTCGACCGTCCAGCCGGTGGCTGAGCGCACCCACTCCAGAAAGGCTTGCGAATTGCGGGCATCCCGCAGAGCGCTGGTAGCGACGACTCGAACAGGATCCGTGACTACCTGTTGTGTGGCCCGGTGGAAGCGGCGCAACACCTTGACCGTTTCGGCCATCGATTCAGGCGTAAGAAAGCCTGACCGAAACACGCCCTCGCCCAGACGAGTAACCTCGCGGTCTTCGTGAACGGGGCGAAGATGACCGCCCGTAAGGCGGGCAATCTTCAGCCGGACGGAGTTGGAACCGATATCAACCGCGGCAAAGGTCGGCATGAGGCAAGGCCAACAGTTTACATGCCTTGGTATCGCTTGGTCATCAGTTGGTCGAAGGCCATGACGGGTCGGCTTTGCGCGGAATTTCGTTTAGGGGAATTGCGGTTTGATCTGCGAGAAGGCATCAAGAAGGTTGCGGGCACAGGTAGGGCAACAACAGCCTCGCTGTCGTGAGCTTTCTCGGTCGGATAGAATATCAAATTCGAGCACAGCAGGATTGGCCGCACACAGCTCACACTGAGCTCGACTGTTAAGCGCCCGGAAGGTCATCGAGTCCTGCACATAACCGCCCACAATCACCTAATTGGGAGCGACGGATCGATGCAGTGACCAGAGGCACGGATGTACGTGGTCAGGATTCACAGTGGAAACATCAGGGCAAATAAGGAGTGACTTGGCGAAACTCCTGGCGATCAGGCTGCTGATGCTGCGTCACGTTCTGGCTCGAGGTTTGCTGAAACCGTGCCCCTGGCAGTGCGCTTGAAATCCGTTTGTAGTTTGCCCCGAGTGCGCGAGAGCACCGCAACTGCATGGCGGAATTTTGCTCCCGTGACGTTGTGGAGTTCCGCCATCAGGGGCGACTCGCGCACGTCGCCGAGGTGCTCAATAGCCGTTTGCGTCAAGGTGAGCCAATCATGCCAATCTCCCAAAGCATCCTGTATGCGCTTTGTCTCGGCAATGAACTGCACAGCTTCATTCGAGGGGCTGGCAAACTCTGCCGCATAGCGAGCTCGCTTGCTGAGAATGCGGTATTGGTGCAACACAGCTTCGCTGAGCGGCGCACCGGCGCGGTCGAGACGATCGAGCATAGCTTTGGCGACAGCCAAAGGATCGCAACTCGCTTCCGGATTGAAGCGCTTGGCTGCGCGTTTCAGTCGCTTGCGGATCTCGCGAACGGTGGCTTCATCGAACTCCTTGCGCAGCTTCTTTTCCTGTTGCCTTCGGAGTTCGATCAAGTGATTGATGAGTTGGGTCTTGCGTCGCGGCTCCCGCGGCATTTTCAAACTGCGCAGTGCCGCTGATTGGACGTCCAGATCGCGCACTTTGCCCGCACGCTTACGGATGCGGCCGAGTAGTTTCAGCAGTTTTTTTTCACTCCGGTCGAGCTTGGGAGAAAGTTCACCCAGCAATATCTGCAGGCGTCGCGTGCCGGTGCGGAAGCGGTGCACACTCTCCGGCCGCGGTTTCGAGGAAAGCTTGATCAGGGCCTCCTCAAGCTTCTGAAAAACCGCACGGCTGCGCTTTGGAGCGATGGACATAAGCAGAAGCAAATGGGAACAAGAAAATACAGGCTTATCTGCGAAAAGGCAACCAAAAAGCTTCGTCATTTTAACACCCTGTTAACAGGATTCTGCTACGGTAGAGACGAATGGCCAACGCTGCCCGACCTCGGCCTGATATGCCTGCTCCGCAACCCGTTGAATCGACGAAAGTTAACGATGTCTCCTCAGATGGGAAGCGGGCCGCGCGGCTCTTTGGGGTGAGCAGCGAAGCCGGCGACCAAGTCTTTAAATTCGCCATGCTTCTCTGCGGTCTGGCCGTGCTGGCAACTCTGGGCCTGATCGTCTACGAGTTGGTGCTGCGCTCGGGGCCTTCTTGGCACGCATTTGGATTCAAGTTCTTCGCCGCGCGGGATTGGGATCCGGTAAACGAAAAATTCGGCGCGCTGCCCTTCGTTTACGGAACTTTGGTGTCGTCGCTTCTCGCTTTGATCATTGCGGTGCCGCTCTCGATTGGGGTCGCCGTCTTCACCACGGAGATGTGCCCCCCCCTGTTGCGCGGGCCTCTATCTTTTTTCGTGGAATTACTGGCTGCCATTCCGAGCGTTGTTTACGGGCTGTGGGCGATCTTTGTGATGGTGCCGATCCTCAGCAACTATGTTGAACCTTTCCTGTCCAGAACCTTGGGTTGGACCGGATTCTTTGTAGGTCCACCATACGGAATCAGCATGCTGGCGGCAGGAATCATCCTCGCCATCATGATCGTTCCGATTATTTCTTCGATCGCGCGGGAAGTCCTGATGGTGGTTCCGCAGCATCAACGGGAGGCCGCACTGGCGCTGGGCGCTACGCGCTGGGAAATGATCCGCGTCGGCGTGCTGCGCAACGCGAGAGCGGGGATTATGGGCGGCATCATCCTGGGCTTGGGCCGCGCCTTGGGAGAAACCATGGCGGTAACGATGGTGATCGGGAACCGGCCGGAGATTGCAAAGTCGCTGTTTGCCCCGGGGTATACCATGGCGAGCGTGCTAGCCAATGAGTTCAGTGAAGCTACTGGCGACTTGAATCTGGCAGCATTGATCGAGATTGGGCTGGCTCTGTTCTTAGTAACGATCGTGGTCAACGCGTTGGCCCGATTTCTGGTCTGGACCGTCACTCGCGGCCAGCCTTCGAGGTCCAATGCCTGAGAGGGAAAAAAGCTCCGCGCTGCACACGGTTCCGCCGATCGCCTTGCGGCGCCGGATCACCGACCATGTCATGACGGGCGTGGCCGTGCTGACAGTTATCCTTGTATTGGTGCCGTTGTTCGCGATATTTGCCTACCTGGTCTATCGAGGTCTGGGATCGATCAACTGGGCCTTTCTCACGCAAACGCCGAAACCCGTGGGCGAAGCGGGCGGAGGAATGGCAAATGCGATCGTGGGATCCGCGTTCATCTTGGGATTGGCCAGCGTCCTAGGAGTTCCTTTGGGGGTAGGCGCCGGCATCTACCTCGCGGAGTTCGGACGTAACCGTTTCGGCGACGTGATTCGCTTCACTGCCGACGTGCTGAACGGCGTACCTTCTATTGTGATCGGCATCGTGGCGTATTCTATCGTCGTTCTCTACCAGAAGCATTTCTCCGCATTGGCCGGGGGAGTAGCACTGGCCATCATGATGATTCCCACCATCACGCGTACAACGGAAGAAATGCTCCTGCTGGTGCCGCAGGCATTGCGGGAGGCCGCGTATGGACTGGGCATTCCGCGCTGGCGGACAACTCTCTCGATCACGCTGCGCACCGCAACATCAGGTGTGATTACCGGGATTATGCTGGCTTTTGCCCGGGTTGCGGGCGAAACCGCACCCTTGCTGTTCACGGCGTTCGGTAACCAATTCTGGAATCTTCGTGCCGACCAGCCCACCGCGGCATTGCCACTGCAGATTTTCAGTTACGCTATTTCACCCTATGACGAATGGCACCGGCAAGCGTGGGCCGGAGCGCTCGTACTCATTGTTCTGATTGTTACTGCGGTCGCGGCCGTGCGTTACGTCGTACGCCGCGGCACGTTCGGAGCCGCATAGTCTATGGGCGTTGGCATCCAGGTCGAAAATCTGAACGCTTGGTATGGCAAGACTCAGGCGCTATACGACGTCCAATTAGCGGTAGCGGCCAATCATGCGACGGCGTTGATTGGGCCCTCAGGCTGCGGAAAGTCGACATTCATCCGGTGCCTGAACCGCATGCATGAGACTATCCCTGAGGCGCGAGTCACGGGCAGTGTCCGCATCGGTGACATAGACGCTTACAATGGCACTTCGGCGACTCAGCTGCGCCGCCGGGTTGGAATGGTTTTTCAAAAGGCGAATCCATTCCCCACCATGTCGATCTACGACAATGTGGCCTCGGGATTGAAGCTGAATGGTTTTCGCGATCGCCGCAAGTTGGACGAAATTGTGGAACGGTCGCTCGTAGTATCCGCTCTGTGGGAGGAAGTGAAGGACTACGTTCACAAGAAGTCGGGCGCCAGCCTTTCCGGAGGGCAGCAGCAGCGGCTTTGCATCGCGCGAGCCCTGGCGGTCGAGCCTGAAGTTCTGCTGATGGACGAGCCCTGCTCGGCGCTTGATCCCATCTCGACTGGTAAAATTGAAGAGTTGATCTTTCAGCTTAAAGAGCGGTATACCATCGTAATCGTGACTCACAACATGCAGCAGGCGGCGCGCGTCGCGGAGTTCACCGGATTCTTTCTGCTGGGCAAGATGATCGAGTTCGATAAGACGGAAAAAATCTTTACCAAACCGACCCACAAGCGGACGGAAGACTACATCACAGGCAGGTTCGGATAATGCGCACGCGCTTTCAGCAGGGGCTCGACGATCTGCGCCAGAAGTTGCTCCGCATGGGTGGACTGGCGGAACAGGCGGTGGATCGCGCTCGTCAGGCCTACATCGACCGCGATCTCACCCGTTGCCAGATGGTTCTCGAAGGCGAGAGCCTGATCAATACCTCCGAACGGGAGATCGACGAGGCCGCCTTCGACCTGCTGGCAATGCAGCAGCCCATGGCCGTGGATCTGCGCTTCATCCTTGCCGTCACCAAGATTAATTCCGACCTGGAGCGCGTGGGTGATCAGGCTGTGAACATCGCCGAACGTGTGATGGACATGGCAGAGCTTCCCGCGGTGGACTTGCCGGTGGACATTGCGCGCATGGGTGCGGCCGTCAGCGCCATGGTGCGCCGATCGCTGGAGTCGTTCATCGAAGGCAAAGTCGAACTCGCGCAGGCCGTGCTCGAAATGGACAACGTGGTGGATCGCATGAAGGACGATGCTTTCATCCAATTGGTGAAGACGATGAACCAGCGTCCCGATGTGGTGCGGCAGGCGCTCGATGCGCTGCTTATAGCGCGCAATCTGGAGCGCGTCGCCGACCACGCCACCAACATCGCCGAGGACGTCATCTTCTGGGTGCAGGGCGCCGACGTCCGCCATAACGTTGGGGCGGAAGAGCATCCCGAGCCGTCGTCGGGTCACGAAGGATCCACGCGCGCGTCCGGCGTCTAGCCCCATAGGCCCTCACGGTTGTCAAAAATAAGGGGAGCTGATACTGCGCGAGAGCGGCGGAAGTTGCCTAGGGTTGATCGGAGGCCTCGGGGTCGGGGCCACAATGTACTATTACCAAGCTCTAGCCAAGACCCTAGAGCAGCGCCGGGAGCCTCTTCATCTCTTGATGGTGCATGCCGACGTGCACAGAGTTCTTGGCTATGTCCAGGCCAAACAGTTCGGAGATTTGACAGAGTACTTGGCCGCGCTTGTCGGACAGCTCAAGGACGGCGGGGCAGATTTTGGGGCCATCGCCGCGGTGACTCCACACGTCTGTGTCGGTGAGCTGGTTCCAAGATCGCCGCTGCCGCTGATAGACCTTTTAAAGGTGGCGCACGAAGCAATCTCCGGGAAGCGTATTGCTTTGTTCGGAACTCGTTTTACGATTGAAACGGATCTATTCGGCGCGCTGCGGGGGGAAAATACTATCCGTCCACAACCAACCGAAGTGGATCAAATCCACGAGGCGTACGTGCGCACCGCTTTGAGGGGCGAAGGCGCAGAAGAAGAACGTCAAACGCTGACTTCTCTGGCGCACAGCCTTATGCAACGTGAGGGACTGGACGCTATTGTTTTCGCTGGTACCGATCTCGCCCTGCTTTTTAACCAATCGAACACAACCTTTCCGTTTATCGACTGCGCGCAGCTGCACATCGACGCCATCATGAATAGGCTGTCTCCTTGAATGCAGGCGTTCGGTTCCAGTTGCCGTCGGCGGGCCTGCGTCTCCTTTGACCGCTGCTTCGGAGCTGAATTACGCTCATATTCTCCCATCTACTGCTGTTGCAGATTTAAATTCCGCGGAGGCCCAAATGATTCGATCCTGGCACATGGTTTTCGTGGCCGCGTTTGTTAGTTTTCTGATTGCAGTTGCGCCCGCCCAGGAGCCTAAGCCTGGGGCCTCATCGATCCCGCTGCCCACCAGCAAAGTTCTGACAACTCCTGTGCCCGGCCTTATTGGCAGCACCAACAGCTTTCCCGCCACCATCGTGATCAGTCGCGATGGGCGATACGCCGCGTTGTTGAACAACGGCTATGGCACCCAAGAGACCTTGGCCATGCAGTCGATCGCGGTGCTCGATCTGAAAACGAACCAGCTCTCCGACTATCCCGACAAACGCTTCGGCGAAGAAGTGCACCAAAGCTACTTTCTTGGCTTGGTCTTCAGCTCTGACGGAAAACATCTGTACGCTTCTGTGGGTTCGATCACTGATCCCACCGGACAGAGGGCGGGAGACACCGGCAACGGAATCGCAGTCTACAGCTTTGTAAGCGGCAAAGTTGCGCCCGAGCGCTTTATCGCCATCGAACCACAAGCGCTCGCGGCCGGAAAGAAAATTGCGATCAGTTTACGGAAGACGCCGCAGGGAACTGCGCTTCCTTACCCCGCGGGGCTGGCGCTGATTTCCGCTGAAGGCCACGATCGACTCTTAGTGGCGAACAACCTTTCCGACAACGTTGTGCTGTTGGATGTGGCAAGCGGCAAAGTAATTCACCGTTTTGACCTAAGTACGAACGACCTCGTTCCATCGTCTTTCCCATATACCGCTGTGGCCACGCGCGATGGACGCCGCGCCTGGTGCAGCTTGTGGAATGCATCGCAGGTCGCCGAGCTGGATCTGGTCACGGGCAAAGTCGTCCGCTGGATCAAGCTGAAGGAACCAGAAGATCCCATCGCTCCCGGCTCGCATCCCGCGGCGCTGCTGTTAAGCCCGGATCAGAACGTGCTCTACGTGGCTCTATCGAACGTGGATGCGGTTGCCGCAATTACAACGCGAAGTACCCGGACAGTGGCACTACTCAGCACAGCGGTCCGCAATCAAGAGTATGGCGGGAGTTACCCCAGCGCCCTGACTCAGTCGGCTGACGGAAAACGGCTGTTCGTGGCCGATGCCTCGCTGAACGCTGTGGCGGTGTTTGACACCTCCAGCGTACTCAGAAATGGTTCGATCGAACTGACGGCGAATCCTCCCACTGCAGACTCTGGCACATCTCCCGCTCTGGGTTTCATCCCGACCGACTGGTATCCCAGCGCCCTGGCTGTCCATGGCAATGACCTGCTTATCGCCACTGCCAAGGGCCAAGGCGCAGGCCCGAACAAAGGCCCGGGCCAAACTGCATGGGAAATCAGGCACCATGAGCATCCCTATATCCCCACACTGCTGCGGGGCTCGATCGCGCGACTAAACATTCCCTCCACGCTCGGCAAGCTGGAAGAATTCACCCGCACCGTCGAGCACGACAACCTGCTGCACAATGATGCCGGAACAATCCAATTCGCCGACGGCAAGAATCCGATCAAACACGTGATCTACGTGATCAAAGAAAATCGCACGTATGACCAGATACTCGGCGACCTGAAAGTGGGCGACGGCGATCCGTCGCTTACGCTCTATGGCGCCGACATTACCCCCAACGAGCACAAACTCGCGCTGCAATTCGGCGTACTCGACAATTTCTACGACAGCGGGGAAGTTTCCGGCGATGGACATCTCTGGTCAACTGCGGCCATCACCAGCGACTACAACGAAAAAACCTGGCAGATTGCATACCGCGGGAAGGAACGAACTTACGATTTCCAGGGCACGGTAGCCGACGAATTTCCGCTAGACCATAAGCAACCGGATATCGATGATCCCGGCACTGGTTTTCTTTGGGACAATGTGGCTCACCACGGCCTGACTTACCGCGATTACGGCGAATACGTGAATGCCGCGTGGTGTAACAAAACCCGTAAGGCCGCCTCGCCGAAACAGGGAACTCCTTCGGCGCAGGAATCGCCTTGCCCGCGTTCCGAACTTCACCAGGGAGATCCTCTGCCTCCGAATGTCGGCGACCCGCACGGGGGCCCGAGTCCGTTCCCGTGGACCGTGCCTCTGTTCAAGGGCGTTAAACCTACGAAGGCGGTGCTGCGCGATCACTTCGATCCGCTCTATCCGGATTTCAACACGGACTATCCCGACCAACTCCGCGCCGACGAATTCCTGAACGAATTCGCCGCCTACACACGCGCCCGCGAATCGAACGAAAGCCAGGATTTTCAATTGCCTCAATTCGTCCTGCTCTATCTTCCCGACGATCACACTGGCGGCACGCGTCCTGATCGGCCGCGACCAGCCGCCTCGGTGGCCGACAACGATCTCGCTCTCGGCCGCGTGGTCGATGCCGTCTCGCACAGCCCGTACTGGGATGACACGGCCATCTTCATCCTTGAAGATGATGCGCAAGACGGCGGCGACCACATCGACGCCCATCGATCCATCGCCTTCGTCGTCAGCAAGTATTCACCCGGAAACGCGGCCGAGCCTTACGTCGATCACCGCTTCAACACCACCGTGAATCTGATCCACACCATGGAGATGCTGCTCGGCTTGCCTCCGATGAATCAGAACGACGCTTACGCACCGACGATGGGACCCATGTTCTCCGGCGCAGGCGACCAGCCCGCGTTCAAGGCCGACTATCGCAACCTTAAAAATGCCCTGATCTACGAGACCAACAAACGCGACGCCCAAGGCGCAAATGAATCGGCAAGAATGGATTTCTCGCGCCCCGACACCGCCGGAGCCGCGCGCCTCAATAAAGTTCTGTGGCGTGACCAGAAAGGCGATACGCCCGTACCTACGCCGAGGCACGTGGTGTTTCCGGCGGGAAGCGATTAGCTGAATTCATGAGCCCCCTGGAGGGCTCTCCCACTCGCGGGTGTGGAGCACAATTGCACTGAGAAGGGTGACGTGTGATGGCGGGAAGTAACATAAGTGAATCAGAATGGATCACCGCAAGCAAGTTGATTGATCTGCTTTCAAGTTTGCATCCCGAGACCATCATTGCAGCCAACGACGACTACAATCTCTCGCTGTACGAACCCGGCGGCATGCCAGAGAAATACATCGGTGTCATCAACATTCGGACAGAAGAGATCACAGTAAAGTAACGCACTCACATTGGGCCTATGCGTCGTCTTGGGAAATGCGTAGGCCACCCGGTGCGAGTTCGACCCAGAACGGGAACAGCAGCGGGCCAAATTGGGACCTACCGGTTGTGGACTAATTTCACTTTTTGCCGATAGATCTGTCATGAGCACCGCTATGCGAGAACTACGGTCTGCGGTGATGATTCTGGTCGAAGCGGTCAACACGCCGATCGGGGTGGGATCGAAGCTGATGATTCAATGGCGCTTCGATCAGCATGGCACGCATCGCCCCCAACCTGGATGGCGTAGCGCGGGAGAAAGCCGCCTTCGACGGTTGGCAGTCGATGAAAAAGCAGGCAACCGAGAGCATGTCAGAAGCCGTGGAGCTGTGTTTGAAATNNTATAGGCCGCGAAGAGGTCCGACGGAGCGTGACCGTCGCGGTCGGGCCAGTCCACGCCCGTTAGTCCGGAGCTCAACTTGGCCTCTGCTGACCTCGGCTTTACACTAAATAGGTGAAGATCGCGCTCGGCCAAATCAACCCCACCGTCGGAGATTTCTCCGGCAACGCCGCCAAGATGATCGAGTTTTCCCGGCGCGCGCATGCCGGGGGCGCTGGACTGATTCTGTTTCCCGAGTTGTCAGTTTGTGGTTATCCACCACGCGATCTAGTGGAGCGAGCATCGTTCGTCGCTCGCAATCGCGAGACCACCGAACAGATTGCTGCCGAAACGCGGGGCATCGCCGTCATCTGCGGGCTGGTCACTCCCGCTGAATCGGAAACTGGCAAGTCCGTCATGAATTCTGCGGCGCTGTTGCAGGACGGCAAAGTCGCGTTCCTGCAATCGAAGATGCTTTTGCCCACTTACGACGTGTTCGATGAGATGCGCAACTTCGCTCCGGCAAAAAGCCAAAATTTGTTTACCCTCTGCGGAAGCCGCGTGGCGCTTACCATCTGCGAGGATGCCTGGAACGATAAGCTCTTCTGGCCCAAACGCCTGTACACGGTGGATCCTGTCGACGCGCTGATAGGCGCGGGCGGCAACATTGTGTTGAACATTTCCGCTTCTCCTTTCTGGATCGGCAAACGCGAAGTGCGCCGCGACATGCTGGCCTCGATTGCGCGCCAGCACAAGGTTCCGGTTGCAATGGTCAATCAAGTCGGCGGCAACGACAGCCTGATCTTCGACGGATCGAGCGTCGTTCTCAACCCCGAAGGAAAAGTCATCGCGCAGGGTCGCTCCTTTGAGGAAGATCTTATCTGCTTCGAGTCGAAAACCCTCACGGGCGATCTCCACGAACAGACGGAAGGCGAGGAAGGCAGCGTGTACGCGGCCTTGGTGCTGGGAACGCGCGACTATATTCACAAGTGCGGATTTCGAAAAGCGATCATTGGCCTCAGCGGCGGCATCGATTCGGCGCTCACCGCTGTCATCGCAGTCGACGCGGTCGGGGAAGAGAATGTAATCGGGGTGGGCATGCCCGGACCATACTCTTCGCCAGGCTCCATCGAGGACGCCCGCGCATTGGCCAGGAATCTGGGCATACGCTTCGAACTGCTTTCGATCGATGGCGCGTTCGATGCGTACCGGCACACTTTGAAGGAAGTGTTCGCAGGTCAGAAGGAAGATACTACGGAGGAGAACATTCAGTCCCGCGCCCGGGGCACGCTGCTCATGGCGCTGTCAAATAAGTTCGGCGCAATTGTGCTCTCCACCGGCAACAAGAGCGAACTCGGGGTGGGCTACTGTACACTTTATGGGGATATGGTTGGTGGTCTTGCTGTCATTTCAGATGTGCCCAAGACACTGGTTTACCGGTTGAGTCATTACCTAAATTCGCGCCGTCCGGTCATTCCGCAGGCTACTCTGGAGAAGCCGCCGTCCGCTGAATTGCGGCCCGACCAGAAAGATAGCGACTCGCTGCCGCCCTATGAGATTCTTGACGCCGTACTCGAAGATTATGTGGAAGAGGGGCACTCGGTCGGCCGAATTGCTTCGGATCATGGTTTTGATGCCGAGGTGGTGCGGCGCGTAGTCCGGATGGTGGACCGCGCCGAATACAAGCGTCAGCAGGCGGCGCCGGGCATTAAGATTTCTCCCAAGGCTTTCGGCTACGGCCGCCGTTTTCCCATCGCTGCGAAGAGCGAAGTTTGAAAATATCTGTCGATTTGTCCCGTGCACCCTGCTTCAAAACAATCTCTGACTTTGAAATTGAAAGGAAATCATGCGCCGTCTTCTCAAGCCGATTCTTATGCTCCTGCTAACCTGCGGTCTGGCTGCCGCGCAGTCTTCGACCACCGCGAAAGCAGCGGATAAGCCGGCCTCGGCGCCGGCCGTCAATCTCCCTTCGGAAGCCACCGTGGATTCCTTCATGCAGCAGACATTTGGGTATGAGCCGCAGGTGAGCTGGAAAATTGCCAGTATCAAGCCGGCTCCCGTGCCGGGACTCGTTCAGGTCGACGTTGTTCTAGCCAGCCCTCAGGGTCAGCAGATAAGCCGTTTTTACGTTACGGCGGATGGCGAACACGCCGTGGTGGGCGACATTATTCCGTTCGGCGCCAAGCCTTTCGCTCCCATGAGAAAAATACTCGAGAAGGGTGTCACGGGCCCCTCGCGCGGACCAGAGGACGCGCCGGTCACGATTGTGGAGTTCGGCGACCTGCAATGCCCGGCTTGCAAGGCGGCACAACCGGCAATCCAAGCGCTTATCGCGGCCGAAGCGAATGCGCGTTTTGTTTTCCAGAACTTTCCTCTCGAGATGCACAATTGGGCGGCAAAGGGCGCGGATTACGCGGACTGCGTTGCGCAAGCGTCCAACGATGCTTTCTGGAAGTTCATTGCAAAGACCTACGAAGCGCAAACTGATATCACGGCCGAAAACGCCGATGAAAAGCTGACCGCGCTGGCCGACGCCTCGGGGGTGAAAGGTGCGGACGTTGCAAGTTGCGCCAAGACTCCGGCGACTAAAGCTCACGTGGACGCCTCCATTGCCCTGGGCAAGTCAGTGAATGTGACCGGCACGCCTACCCTGTTTATCAACGGGCGCAGCATTGGAAATATAAGTCAGGTTCCAGCTGACACTCTGAAGGGGTTGGTGGATTTCGCCGCGAAGCAAGGGAAGTAAGTGGTTTATGGCCTCGGCTTTTCAGTCTCGATTATCAGGGAGGGGGCAGCGCCGCAGGCCTATTTCTCGGTGACCCAGATCTCATCCGTCTTTCGGTTGTGGTTCGCCACAACGTGCGGAGTGATGATGATGAGCAATTCGTCGTTTTCTTTCATTCGAGTATTGTCGGCCAAGCCCTGACTTAGACCGGGGATGGATTGAAGTCCGGGAATTCCGCTCATGGAATACTGATCGTTGGTGGTAATTTCGCCGGCAACCACAGCGGGCTCGCCATCCCGAAGGCGTATGCCGCCCTGATATTCCTGGTTGGAGATTACTGGCACGCCGTTCGAACTGCTTCCGGTCAGTGAGCGCATCTGCAATTCGAGCTTCATGCTCACTTCTCCGTTGCCGTGGATCACCGTGGTGGTCTTGAGATTTAATCCTAGATTTTCGTAACTAACCGAAGGGAACGGAGGAACATAGCTCTGATTCCCCAGTACCTGGGAAATCTGCGGCGAATTGTAGATAGGCGCGTAGGAAGCATTCAAGATGGGATAGCGCTCTCCGATGTGCAGAGTGGCTTCTTTGCCTTGCCCTGCGCGAAGAGTCGCACGGCTCAAGCTGCGTGCCCAGGACTCGTTGAGGGAAAGAGCCGCGGTGAAATGATCCAGGCTCACCCCCGAAAAGGTGAGGCCACCGCCGAACGTGGCCAGCGGCTGGCTGAATATAGAGTTCTGCTGGCCCTGTAATTGCGCCAACAAACCGGAAAGTGCCGAACTGCCGGCCGCATTGATGCCGCCGGAAGAAATCAACTGGTTAACGAGGGACTGAATGCTCTGGCCGCCCAACGCCGCCAGCGCCGCCACGGGAATGTTGTACATATTAAAAGTGTCGGGGATGTGCAGGCCGATTTCGCGAGTGAAGTTGTGGTCGACCTCGTAAACCTCGATATCGAGGGAGACCTGCGGAGGATCACTCGTCAACTGTTGCAAAAGCTTCGTACAGGCAGCCAGAGTCGACTGAGGTGCGCGCACTTCGATGGTTCCAAGTTGCCCGGAACTGATTTTCTGAAACTCGCAAATATTGCGAAGCGCCGTGACCATTTCCGTTGCCTCTTGGGCCGTGGAGGCTCCGGGCAATGTAAAAGTCGCGAGGGACATGCGGTCAAATTGCTTGTGATTTTCAGGAGTATCCGCGGCCACCAAGAACTGGTGCGCGTCCAGAGCTGTCCACATGGTCTTGCTAACTCGGCAGGCCAAGCTGAGAGCGGTGAAGAAGTCGACATCATCCACAAAAAAACGCACTGATTTGCTCTGTACTGAATCGTCAAAGTCAGCGCTCACTCCGTAGGCGGATGCCAGTTCCGTAAAGAGTCCGCGCACGTCGCCGCGATAGTGAAATGTCGCCCGGACGGTCTTGGGCTCCAGGTGGAGTTCAGTGGACTCGGCGAGCAGCGCTGGAAGGCCGCCAGGGCTGGGAGCAGCCACGTCGCGCAGCGCTTCCGCGAGACGCTGCTCCGTGTAGGTGTTGTCGGGATCGATTTTCAGCGCGGCGCGAAACTCGGCTGCCGCCGGTTCCCGCTGCGCGTTGGCCAGGTATGCGTCACCACGCTCCGTGTGCTGGAACACCGATTGTGACTTCGCCACCTCCCGTGCCGAAAAGAAATGTGCGTCCCGCGGAACCAGCCGCGACGCTTTGTCGAATTCGACAAACGCTTCTTCAAAGCGCTTGCGATCTTCCAATTTCAATCCGCGGGCGTAAGCATTGCGGGCTTCTTTGAGATCCGTCTTGGAAGGGACGCAGTTGATGCCGCCGGGCACGCCGTTACCGCAGGAGATCGCAGGGGGATCGACGGGCGCGTTGCTGCCAGCAAACACGGGAACGCTCGCGAGCGCAACAAGAACACAAACCGACAGAATGGATGGCGCACAACGCATTCGGTTGATTTTACCTCGCCTTCGGCTTCCCGTAGATAGCTAATAGTGCCGGGTACCTTCGATTTGAACTGGCCCACGAAAGCGCAAATAGCGAACTTAGAACGTGGGTATGCCGCTATCTTGCGGCGCGGGATAATCAACTCAGCATCAGCCGCTCAATGTCCCGAGCCTTGCCGGTATTCTCGTCGCAGTCAATCACTACGGCGCACAGGCGGACGTCGCCGGTGGCCGGCTCGAAACGCACCGGCATCCCATTGAGGAACTTGTTGACCACCAGCTCTTTCTTAACCCCAATCACGCCGTCATAGGGGCCGGTCATGCCGACGTCGGTAACGTAGGCCGTGCCGTCGGGCAGAATGCGTTCGTCCGCCGTGGGAACGTGCGTATGCGTGCCTATCACGGCTGTTACGCGGCCGTCGAGATACCAACCCATAGAAATCTTTTCTGAGGTTGCTTCGGCATGGAAATCTACAAGGATTATCTTGGCGTCAATTTTGTGCAAAAGCTGATCGGCAATGCGGAACGGATCGTCGTTTGAAGCCATGAACACGCGCCCCTGCAGGTTGATCACGGCGTAAGGAACTTTTCCCTTTTGGCCCTGATACAAGCCCCAGCCGGGCATGTCCGCAGGATAATTTGCAGGGCGCAGAACCCGCCGTGCAGGGCCGTTGCCGTTGCCTTCGACCATCTGGAAGTAGTCTACAATTTCGCGCTTGTCCCAGACATGGTTGCCGGTGGTAATGACATCGATATTCAGCTCGAAAAGTTCTTCGGCGAGTGCGGGCGTGATACCGAAGCCAGCCGCGGAATTTTCACCATTGGCAATGATCAAGTCGATAGCCTGGTCGCGGACGATGCCTGGCAGACGGTCTTTGACGATTGTCCGCCCAGGCCGTCCGAAGATATCGCCGATGAAGAGAATTCGCATGTGCCAGGGCCGAAGTTCGATGGTAACACGCGGTGTTGGGGGCTCCCTTGGGGAAGTAACCACGGTTTTCGTCGGTAGAGAAGTGCTTGCAACGTCTTCTTCACCGTCGGCAAGACGTAGCAAGCTAGTCTCTACGGAAGCCTACTGATTCTCACTTGGAGCCAACTCCGCCGTCCGCAGAAAGTCGTAGTTTCCCGCCGGATTCAGTTGCAGATTGCGCACGCGTTTGTTGTGGACCAGAACGTTATCCAGATACCATAGATCGATGTAAGGCAGATCTTCGGCCAGTATGCGCTGGAGTTCGGCATAGAGCGGCTTGCGGATGTTGGGATCGACTTCGCGGCGAGCTTGATCGATTAGGGTATTCACTTTCGCATTCGAGTAGTAGCCACGATTCGCTCCGTTCGGAGGAAACTTTGCAGAGTGAAACGCGTATTCGAAAATATCCGGATCTTCGTTGCCGCCGATCCAGCGCAGGCTGTAGAGTTGAAACGCTCCATGGGTTACGTCGGCGAAGAATGTGGCGAACTCGAAACTGCGAATATCGAGCACGATGCCAACTTCGCGCAACTGCTGTTGCATGACGGCGACCATCAAACGTGTGTTCTCGTCGGTGGAAGTCTTTATCGTGATACGAAAGCGCACACCGTTGACTGCGGGGTATCCTGCCGCATCGAGCAACTGTTGCGCTTTGCCAGGATCGTGGTCATAGGCCGGAACGTTGCCGTTATAAGCCCAGCTTTGTGGTGGAAGCACGCTGCGCGCCGGTTGCGCCTCGCCGCGCCACAGATACTCGATCATCGGCCCGCGGTCGAGGGCATAGGCGACAGCTTGGCGTATGTGCACGTCACGCAGGATTGGATCCCGCAGGTTGAATCCCATGTAGGCCAGCACGGTTCCGGGAGCGCGTTCGACTGCGAGTGCCGGATTACGCTCTAGGGTGAGCACCGTATCTGGAGTGAGCGCATTGATGGCGGCGTCTGCACTGCCTTTCCGCAATTCGAGTGCGCGCGTAGTCGCATCGGGAACCACTGCAAAGCGCACCCGGGCCAGTTTGGCCTTCTCACCCCAGTAATCGTCGTTACGCTCGACGACGACTTCTTTGTCGGTCTCGGCGCTGACGAACTGGAACGGTCCGGAGCCTATGGGATGCGTTGCTATTTCATTTCCGCTGCCGAAGGGCACAATGCCAATCGCGCCGTCGGAAAGATTCCACAGCAGAGTGGCCGATGCTTCCTTCATGTGAAAGATCACGGTGAAGGCATCGGGCGCGTCGATGTGATCGACGAAGCGATAAACCGCTGCCTTGGTGCTGCGAATTTTACCCTGAAGCAGGGAATCGAAGGTCCACTTCACGTCGCGCGAGGTGAGCGGACGTCCGTCATGAAACTTCACGCCCTGATGAAGGTGAAAAATGTAGGTAAGCGGATCAGGGATTTCCCAGTGCTCGGCCAGTCCGGGCGCCACATCCAGGTTGTCGCCGCGTGAGAGCAGATCGTCGAAGATGAGATTGTCGATGCGCTCCGACTGTGCGTCGACTCCTATCCGCGGATCCAGATTTGTTGGGCTCGATTCGATCAGCATCACCAGCGTGTTGGGATCGGCCTTGCCGGAGCAGGAGAGCAGCGAGAACATCAACGCGAGCGCGGAGAGAACGGATGAAGCGCGGCGCATCAGTGGCAGTCCAAGCACATCTGGTGGAGAGCATTGACGGTTCTCCAGTTGCGAGTTGTAGTGACAACTGACAGCAAGCGGTCCAGAGGAGTTTTCATCAAGCGGCTTTCGGCGACTCCATTCGGAAGATACAGGTAAAGTTCTTTGCCGAGACAGCGAGATTGGTCGGGCGCGGCGGTGAGCGCTTCGAGTTTCTTCCGAGCGGACGCCGCTGGCGCTTCGGAAAGGAAGGTAACGTGAAGCTTTTCCGCGTCGATCCCCCGCTCCCTTAGGAACGGGTTGTTTGCAATCGCTCTGCTCATTTCGTCGACGGTTCTGGAGACGACGGAGACCGAGAAACCGAACTCGCCGAGGATTTTCTCTTCGATGCGTTTGGATAATGCGGACGGAGAAATCTTGCCTGTCTTGAAAACCACGTTGCCGCTCTGGATGTAGGTCTTCACTTGCTCCAATCCCAGCGTTTCGATGGACGCTCGAAGCTGGTCCATCTTCATTTTCTTGTGCCCGCCAACGTTGATTCCGCGAAGCATGGAGACGTAGATCGGCATAAGTTCACAATTCGGCTGCGAGTTTAAGGATACGAAATTTTACCGAGAACCGCTGCGCGTTTCGCGCCCGTTGCTGAAGGCACATTGGAGGCGCGTCGCTGCCAGGTTTCATGCGCCAGGACGGCGAAGGCCACAGCCTCTTTCGCCGCCGAAGGCAGGCCAAACTCATCGGAAAATCGCAAGCGCAATCCGAGTGGTGCGAGTTCGTTGGTTAACATGGCCACGAGTGTGGAATTTTTCGCTCCTCCTCCGGAAAGAATCATTTCCTGGAACGCAGGCTTCCGCGCGAGAAGTGATTTCTGTGCCGCGTACCGCCGCACGGCGTCGGCAATCGACTTTGCCGTCAGCGCTGTAGCTGTGGCCACAGCATCTTGCTTGCGGCAACGTCTGCAGCTTCGCAAAAAGTCGCGGACGAACTCGCGTCCGAACTCCTCGCGGCCTGCTGTTTTGGGAGGATCTCTGCGAAAAAAATCCCGGCGCAACAATTCGTGAATGATTTGATCGAGAACTTTTCCGGAGGCTGCGATTCTTCCGCCACGGTCGAACGGTTGGCCGAAGAGCTTTTCGGTGACGGCATCGATCACCATGTTGCCGGGCCCAGTATCGAACGCGACCACCTCCTCGATGGCAGTGCCTACGGGGATCGCGGTGAGGTTTGCGATGCCGCCAATATTCTGCACGATTCTTCCGACATGCGAATCGCGAAAAAGCATGTAATCGAGGAAGGGAACCAGCGGCGCACCTTTGCCTCCAGCCGCCAAGTCCGCCGGACGAAAATCTGAAACTGTGGGAGCATCGACTCGCGCAGCGATGATTGCGGCCTCGCCCGTCTGCCAAGTGGCCGCGATCTTGCGGCCTAGAAAACGTAGCGGCTCGCCTTGGTGATAGAGGGTTTGTCCGTGGCAGCCGACCAAGTCCGCTTTCACGCGGAATTGCCGCTCGGTAGCCAGTACGGCGTCGGAATAAAGTTCGCCAAGGAGGAAATTCAGGCGTGAGAGATCAGCCACGCTTGCCCGCGAAGCGTTCATCGCCGCCAGCACAGCCGCCCGAACTTTCTTCGAGTAAGAATATTCTGCGTGCCCAACTAATCCGAAGCTAGTGAGGACCGGGCGCGTGGGGGCGTGGGCGACACGCGCGCGCGAACCGGAAGCCGCCGAAGATGCCCGCTTGTCCTCGCCCATACGCACGAGAGCCACATTGATGCCGTCAGCGGATGTTCCACTCATTACCCCAGCAACGATCATGCCTTTTTCCGTCATGCCCGCGGCCGCCGCACATTCCTATCGCGATCATTCTCAGCTCGGATCAGACCTTGCAGCCGCACTTGCTCGCCGAATTCCCATAGCTTTCGAGAAAGCTTTTCAACCGCTGCGCCTGAGGGAGTTTTCGTCCCGCGCAATATTTTCATGGATTTCTTCTTGAAGGCTAGGACTCGTCGTACCGAATCGGCGACACGTTTGGCGAACTGCGGCTCACGCTCTGTCGCGTCTATTAGCTTGCCATACGCTTGCGTAAGGTAATCTTCACGGTGGCAGATCAGGCACAAATCTCCGCCGGCGCGAATGTGCTCGACGGCAGCCTGTCCCACCGGAGCCGAGGACAGGACCGCACCCATTTCCAGATCGTCCGATACGATCAGATTCCGGTAGCCGATACGTTTGCGCAGGATGTCAGTGATCCACATCTTCGAAAGCGAGGCTGGAGTTTTATCGTGCGTCACGGCTGGATACGCCGCGTGCGAAATCATCACCATCGGCATCTGCGCACGGAGCATGCGGTAAGGAAGCAGATCCTCCATCCACATCTTTTTCAGGGGCCTCTGAATCACCGGCAACTTGTGATGGCTGTCCAGCTTGCCCTCTCCCAGTCCCGGGAAGTGTTTGCCACACCCCAACGCGCCCGCAGCGCGGAGGCCAGCCAGAAACTCGCGAGCATAGGCCACCGTCTCGCGAGGGTTCGCCGACACCGACCGTGAACTCATCACGCGGCGCGAGGCCTCGAATGCCAGATCGAGCACCGGTGCGAAGTCAACGTTGAATCCAAGGGCGCGGCAGTTTTCTCCAATCAGCTGGCCGTGCTTGCGGAAGAGATTGTGATCGCCGGTGGCGAATACTTCCGCCGCCGATGGCGCCGGCCCGAGCACGTCGCGGAAACGGTCTACGCGCCCGCCTTCGAGGTCGACGCAGGTAAACAGCGGCGTCGAAACGCATTTCTGGCAATCGCGCAGGAGGCGCCACGTCTGCTCTGGATTCTTTATGTTCCGCGCAAAAAGAATCACTCCTGCTGGCTGCAGTCGCTTAAGCAGGGAACTGAGGCGCGCCGTCATCTCTGTGCCGTCGAAGCCGACAATCAGGAGTTGACCCGGGTTGTCCTTCGATCTGGATTTCTCGGTTCTGACCGTCATCTCAGATTTCTTTCTTCAACTCCGCCAGCAGATTCAGTGCGTCCAGCGGCGTGAGCCGGTTCAAGTCTACTGCACGTAACCTCTCAAGAACCGGCTGCGAGAGCGGCGTGAAGATGGTCAACTGAGTGGGCGGAGGCGTGGCTCCGGGCGAGAGATGTCCCGTCAGTTCATGCTCCGTCGACTCATGTTCGGTCAGTACGTCGCGGGCCCGCGTGATCACTTCCTTCGGCAATCCTGCCAGCTTGGCGACCTCGATGCCATAGCTGCGGTCGGCCGCACCGGGTTCAACCTTGCGCAAGAAGACGATACCGCCTCCGGTTTCCTTCACTGAGACGTGATAGTTTTTCACTCCCGCAAGCCGCTCGGCCAGCTCCGTCAGCTCGAAGTAATGAGTAGCAAATAAGGTCTTAGCCTGCACGCGTGCGTGAAGATACTCGATTGCGGCCCAGGCAATCGCCAGCCCGTCGTACGTGGATGTGCCGCGGCCAACTTCGTCCAGAAGAATCAAAGAGCGCGCCGTCGCCGTGTGCAGAATCGCCGCCGTTTCGGTCATTTCGACCATGAAGGTCGAGCGCCCACGAGCCAGGTTGTCGCTGGCGCCGATGCGGGTGAAGACGCGGTCCACTACGCTGAGTCGAGCTGAGCGTGCGGGAACGAATGAGCCCATCTGGGCCAGGATTACGATCAGCGCGGTTTGCCGCAAGTAGGTGGACTTGCCGCCCATGTTCGGTCCGGTNNTGTGCGTGGATGCATTCAGATAGAGATCGTTGGGGACGAATCGCTCACTGCCGCCGGCCATCTCTTGCTGCTCGATCACGGGATGGCGGCCCTCGACGATTTCGAGATCGCCAACATTACCGTCACCTGAGGCAAGTATTTGTGGCCGGCAGTAATTTCGCAGCGCGGCGATGTGGGCCAGCGAAGCCAGCACATCCACTTCGGCCAGCGCCAGCGCGGTCTGCCGGATCCGTTTCGCCTCAGCGGCGATTGCAGTGCGCAACTCAGTGAACAGGCGCCGCTCGATCTCGACAATTTTTTCCTGCGCGTCGAGAATCTTCGTCTCGTATTCTTTCAACTCGGGCGTGGTGAAGCGCTCCGCGCCCACCAGAGTTTGTTTGCGTTCATAATCCTGCGGGACCAAGTGAAGGTTCGGTTTCGAAACTTCGATGTAGTAACCGAAGATGGAGTTGAACTTAACCTTGAGCGAGCTGATTCCGGTCCGTCCCCGCTCGCGGTGCTCGATCTGCGCCAGCACCTGCTTGCTGTTGCGGGAGAGTTCGCGCAGTTCGTCGAGATCGCGATCTACTCCTGCGGCAATTACGCCGCCATCGGCAAAGCTGAGCGGGGGTTCCGGCACAATTGTCTGCTCGATGCGGTCGCGCAGGTCGCCGAGTTCGTCGAGCGATCCATGCANNGGATTCGCGGTCTCCAAGGTCACGCGGCTGAGAAGCCGCTCCAGGTCGAGGACTCCATCGAGCGCACGGCGTAATTCCTCGCGCGCGATTGTTTCCTTTACGCCTGCTTCCACGGCGTCCAGGCGCGCATTGATCTCCGCGAGATCGAGCGATGGCCGCAGCAGCCACGCCCGCAGCAGACGCTTGCCCATGGGAGTGACCGCGGCGTCGATGGAGCGAAACAGCGTCACGCCCGCGTCCGTTCCGGCAAACAGCGGTTCGATCAACTCCAGGTTGCGGACGGTGACCGCATCCAGCACGAGACAGTTCTGCCGCTCGTACCAGCCGATGCGGTCCACGTGATCGAGAGATCCGCGCTGGGTGGAGCGCACATAGTAGAGAATTGCTCCCGCCGCAGCTGCAGCGGCCGTCCGCCCGGCGAGGCCAAATCCCTCCAGCGACAGCACGCCGAAATGATTCTCGAGCAGCGGAATCGCATGGTCGGGCGCGAAAATCCAGTCGTCGAGCGGAGTCTCCGTACAGGTTGCTCCGGACGCACGAGGCTGGGGGGATTGACCTCGGCTGATCTTTTCTCGGTTGATCTTTTCTTGATAGATATGGGCATCGAAAAGCGGCGCTGCCGATCCATACAACAGCTCCTTCGGCCGCAGTTGCTCCAGTTCTTCCTGGACCCTGCGGAGCGCGCCATCTCCCGAAAATTCCGTCGCCCGGAATTCTCCTGTGGAAAGATCCAACGCCGCGAAGCCCACACGATCCCCAACTTGCGCCAGGGCCGCAAGGAAATTATTTTCTTCCGACCCCAGCAGCGAATCCGCGGCCGTACCAGGCGTGACTACTCGCGTCACTTCGCGCCGCACCAGTTTCGTGCCAATCTGCTTTTTGGCCAGCCGCGGATCTTCCATCTGTTCGCAGATGGCCACCTTGAAACCTTTGCGAATGAGTTTGCCAATGTAGCCTTCCGCCGCGTGGTGGGGAACTCCGCACATGGGCACCGCGATGCCCTTCTCCTTGTTCCGCGAGGTCAGCGTGATCTGCAGCTCTTTGGAGGCCACAATCGCATCCTCAAAGAAAAGCTCGTAAAAATCGCCGAGGCGGAAAAATAGCAACGCAGTGGGATGTTCTTTCTTGACGGCGGCATATTGCCGCATTAGCGGAGTGGACGGCTCGGTCATTATTTCGATCGGCGAGCGGGCTTGGCGCGGATTATAACAAAGGGTCATCCGCGTTTTTGTGTGCCACCACTCCACAATATCGAAATCGTAGTTGACGCAGCTTCTTCCCCAGTGTTTAGCTGATACATGGAACTGCGCAAAGATCCCATCACTCGTTCCTGGGTTATCACGGGAGACGACCCAGTCGAGTACAGCCCGCGTCCTGAAACGGCCTGCCGTTTTTGTCCAGATGCTCCCAACGCCACGCAGGTTATCTCCTCTGTGCCCAGCGCGGGCGCTTGGTCAGCGCGATCTGTGGTGCATCCCACACCGCTCTACCACATTGAGGGTGAAGCTGGCCGGCATGGGGATGGCATTTATGATCGCATGAGCTCGGTGGGCGCTCACGAAGTTCTAGTGGAAAATCCCAGGCATGACCGCCATCTGTGGAATGCCAGTGACGATGAGATTGGACAGTTCTTGCGCCTGGCCGCCGAACGCATCATGGACCTCAAGCGCGATCCGCGCATCAAGTACGTCAGCTTCTTCAAAGATTACGGCTCCAATGCGGGCCAGGAATTCAGCCATCCCACATCGCAGATCACGGCCACCATGTTCGTGCCACGACGCGTGCTTTACGAACTGCGAGCGGGCCGCGAATATTTTGTCAGCAAGGAGCGGTGCGTCTTCTGCGATATTCTCATGCAGGAGGAGCGACAGGCGGCGCGCGTGATCGAGGCACGCGGCGATTATGTTGCCATCGGCCCATATGCTCCGCGTGTTCCCTACGAGGCCTGGATTCTGCCGCGCAATCACGAGGCATCCTTCGAACGCACGGGATTGTCGAAGCCGGGGCTGCGCGTGAATCTTGCCGCGCTTCTGCGCCGAACGCTGCAGCGGGTGCGTACATTCACAGAAGATTTCCACCTAGTGCTGCACACCTCGCCCAACAGCCTGCATCCTTCCAAGACTCTGGGATACTGGAAAACGATCGACGACGACTATCACTGGCACATCGAGATCATGCCCGTCCTTGCCACCAAGGCGCGGTCTTACACGTTCAAGGAAGTGTATTACTCGCCGGTCAGTTCCGAGACTGCGGTAAGGCAACTGCGCGAGGCCAAGATTGAAGGGTGAGGCATCAAGGAAAGGCGAATTACGCGTCGGCTAAGGTCTGCCGCCGGCGCGGCGCAATAATCGGCTGACATCGTTGTTATTTCGGGCGAGGGCCCAGGTAAGGGCTGTATAGCCATTCCGGCTACGCAGGTTTACATTCGCACCCGCTGCGATGAGGGCCTTAACCACATCCGGACTTGTCTTAGGATTTTGGCAGGCGAGGATCAGAGCAGACTGCCCGCCCTGGTCTAAGGCGTTGACGCCAGCACTCGTTGTCTCGGACAGCAACTGCCGTACAGTCTTCAAATCCCCTTGCACCGCAGCCCGCATGAGAGGGGTTTCGTCAGGATCCTCGAACGTTTCGCCGCCACTTCCCAGTGCGACTGGCCAGGCTATCGGAATGATTTTGGCCACTTTGACGCTGATGTCCCCGTTCATCTTCTGCCAATCGTTGAGTTTAAAATAATTGTGCAACAAAGGCTGAATCTCTATTTCAACGATTGATTGCAGCGCCGAACTTCCTGCCGGATGCCATGTGCCCGCAGCTTCGTCCCAGGCTTGCAGGCGGAAAACATTGAAGCCGTCGGCTGAATTCCACTCAAAGTGCGCGTCCAAGTTTCGGGTGAAACCTTCAGGGCCTACCCACACCAGAGCGCAAACTACCAGCAAAGCCGCTACCCCGTATGGCCAGGAGCGTCGGCCGGCGCAACGGGATACGATGACCGCCACCGTTCCGACCAGGGCCAAGGCCCCTATTAACAAGCCGGCGGCAGTCAGTACTTCACATATGGCATTCCACCAGTGCACCCGCCAATCCAGGAAGCCGCCTTCATCGAAGTGCCAGAACGGATTGAGATAAAGCAGCGTCAGGCCGCCGGCAAAGAGTAAGACGCCGGCTTCCAGACCCGTGATGGCCCAACTCGTGCGACGCATGTGCTTGGCGGTTGGAGTGAGCACCGATGTCTACCGGACAGATGAGTATAGACATTGTGAAGAAAGAGGGGGGAATCAAAACTCAAACTGATGTGCACCAAGAACCTTACCGGTTACGCTCCAGTCACCTTCGCATGCGAGGCCATACTGCGCTCGCACAAAAGCTTGCTCGCCGCTTCTGGCTCGATGGGTGGCGAGAAGAAATATCCTTGCCCCAGGTTGCAACCAAAGTCGCGGAGGTGCTCCCAATGCTTTGCGGTTTCAATACCTTCCGCAATCACTTTCAACTTCAACTTGTGTGCCAGCAGAATGATCAGCTCCACCGTGTCACGAGTTCCACGGTCAGTAAGTATTCCACTTACGAGGGCGGATGCGGTATTCCAGTTTTCTGCCCACTCCGGTGCTGCGTGCTTCGCGGGCGGCCTCTAAAACCTTGAATCGATCGTCGGCGTGGATCTGGTCAAACGCCCACGTCTCTCCCAGTTCCGCCGCGGAGTACCCGAGGATTCGCTTGTACGCGGGGCTGTTGTAGAGGCGATTTCCTTTCACATCTACTAACGCAATCATGTCGGCGGTCTTCGAAGAAAGATATCGGCGGATCGCGGCAGGAGACTTAGTCACCCTGTAAGACCAAGCTACCTTGGGGTCGTCGCCGTTTGTTCTCCAGCAGATGGGCGGTGCGGGACAAACCTCCAGCGACCGTTCATAATGTTGGCATGACCCTGCGCCGCCTCAAGACGTACGCCGGCACTCAGGGGTACGTTTACCAGTACTATTTCGTGGGCAAACGTGGCGCGCTTGCCGATGATCCCGAGGCACCCGCCACGGAATTTGTTTTCGACGTTACCTCCGACCGCAAGCTGACCTACGCCGTAAGCGTCTTCCTGCCGGAAAAAGCGGTGACAGCTTGGGCCACCGTTCACGGGCGTCCGCTGACCGATGCGGAACAGTACGCCGCAGCTAAGCTCCGGCTGTTCCGAGCCTTCGATGAGCTGGAAAATGTGAAGGTGGAAGGACGCCGCCTAGTCATTAATGCGGCTGTGCTCGAGGAAGCGCTGGCTAGCTTGGGAGTGGATTGAGCAAATTGTGATCCAGATCACATTCTTGCGTGATCCTTGGCGTTTCCCCACTCCGTGATCTCCATGCAGAATATAATGCGTGGATAGAGATGGGGTTCCTGGGGTTACGACCAAGACTTACGAACTCGTTCCGGCTTGCATTAAACTCAGCGGACTCTGATACTTACCTAGCCTATGGCGTTACTTTGGTTGCGCTTTGCGTTGGCTTGTTACTTCATCGGCCTGATCTACGCTTTCTTTGCGCTCACCCGCACCAGCGATCTTTTTAGCCGTATCGCGTTGCACGCTGCCAGCATGGGCATGATCTTCCATTTTGTCTCGCTGGTTGAGCTTTTCCTGTCCGGGCACGTCGTCTGGGCCTCGGTGCACAATGGGGAGTCGCTGCTGGCCTTCTTTTCGATGACGTTTTTCATGATCATATACGCCGTCTACAAAACCACTTCGCCGGGCGTGGTCGTCTTCCCCATCGTATTCTTCCTTACCTTCGTTGCGGCCGTAGACGAGCAACCTGTCCTGCTGACATCGTTCGTCCAGCACAAGGGATGGCTGATCGCGCACATCATCCTGATCTTTACCGGATACGCCGCCCTCGTGCTGAGCTTCGGCGCCAGCCTGCTTTACCTGCTGCAGGAGCGCCGGCTGAAGGCCAAGAAGCCCAGCAGCCTGATTTCTTTCCTGCCCGCTCTCGAAGTGATTGATCAGATCGGCTACCGCTCTTTGCTGCTTGGTTTTCCATTTATGACGCTCGGGCTGATTACCGGCTCGATCGTGGCCATGTCCACGTACGGGCACATCGACTTTGCCGATCCCAAGATCCTGCTTTCGGTTTTGATGTGGGTCGTCTACATGGTCATGGTTTTCACGCGCTGGAACTCGGGATGGCGTGGCCGCCGCGCCGCAGTTCTGGCCACATTTGCTTTCGTGGCCGCCATCGTTGCCTGGGCCGCGAATTACTTCTCCGCCATTCACAGGTTTGCCGCCTCATGAGATACCAGCTCATCGGCGTGAATCACAAGAGCGCTTCGCTCGAAGTGCGTGAGCGCTTGGCGATTCCTGAGTCGCGCCTCCCCGACTGCTGCCGTGACCTCACGGCCCATCCCGGAATCGAGGAGGGCATGATCATCTCCACCTGCAACCGGGTGGAGGTGGTGACCCACACCAGCAATGGTTCCGCCGACCTGCGTGGCTTTCTGCACGATCATTTTCACTTGACAGCGGAAGAGCTCGATGCGCATTTATACGAGTTTCGAGAAAAGGATGCGGTGCGCCACGTTTTCCGCGTGGCTTCAAGCCTCGATTCGATGGTGGTCGGTGAAGCCCAGATTCTCGGGCAGGTGAAAGAGGCTTACGCCACGGCTCGCGCCGTAGGCTCGGTGCGCGGCCAACTCGATCAGCTGTTCACTCGCGCGTTTGCGGTTGCCAAGCGGGTTCGAAGCGAAACCGCGGTGGGGTCGTCCTCGGTTTCCATCGCCTCGGTCGCGGTGGAACTGGCCAAGAAGATTTTCGGAACCCTGCAGGGCAAGAATGTTTTTATCGTCGGCGCCGGCAAGATGAGCGAACTCGCCGCCCGGCACCTGATGGCCCACGGCTGTGCCTCGATCTTCGTGGCCAACCGTACCTACGATCGCGCCATCGGGCTGGCGCAGAAGTTCAACGGCCAGGCCATCAAGTTCGAGGATCTCTACAACTCCTGCGACCGAGCTGACATCGTCATCACCTCAACCGGCGCGCCCCACGCCATTTTCCGCCGCGAGCACGGCGAGCAATTCCTCGCCCGCCGCAAGAACCGGCCCATGTTCTTCATCGACATTGCCGTGCCCCGCGACGTCTCGCCCGAAATGGCCAAGCTCGACGGTATCTTCGCCTACGACATCGATGACCTGCAGCAGGCTGTCTCGAGCCACGTCGCCGACCGCCGCAAGGAAGCCGAACTCGCCGAAGCCATCATCACCAGCGAAGTCGAACGCTTCGAAGCCCGGTTGCACACGCTCGACGTGGTGCCCACCATCGTCTCATTGCAGGATCATTTGGAAACCATCCGCCAGGCGGAAATCGACCGCGTGCGCGGCCGCATGGGTGCGTTGACCCCGGAGCAAGAAATGGCGGTCGAGGCACTGACGCGTGGCATCATCAACAAGGTTATGCACACACCGATCACCACGCTGAAGACCGCTGCGCGCGAAGCTGAAGCCACCACGGTGATTGACGTAGTTCGCCGGTTGTTCAATCTGCGGGATAAAGACAAGGAATCAGTAGCGCCGGACCCGAACAAGAACGAAGTGGGGACGCGCCACTGATGCCTAAACTCCGTATCGGTTCTCGCGGCTCCCAACTCGCCCTGTGGCAGACCAACCACATCTCTGCGCTTCTTCGCGCTCGCGGCCATGAAGTGGAAATCGAAATCATCCACACTACCGGCGACAAGATCACCGACGTTGCCCTAGCTATGGTCGGTACCAAGGGCATGTTCACCAAAGAAATCGAAGAGGCGCTTGCCGCCGGCCGCGTCGATTTCGCTGTGCATTCGTTGAAAGACCTGCCCACCGAACTTCCCCCGGGATTCGAAATCGCCGCGATCACAGAGAGACAAGACCCTCGCGACGCCTTCTGCTCGCGGTTTTATTCGAAAGTCGGGGACCTGCCGCATGGCGCGCGCGTGGGCACATCCAGCCTGCGCCGCCAGGCGCAACTGAAGGCCATACGCCCCGATCTCGATATTCATCCCCTGCGCGGCAACATCGATACGCGCCTGCGCAAACTCGAGCAGGGCGAATACGATGCCATCATCCTGGCCTCGGCCGGTTTGAAGCGCCTGGGCAAAACGGAATTAATCAAGCAGATCATCCCTGCCGAAGTCATGTGCCCCGCCGCTGGGCAGGGAGCGCTCGGCATCGAAATCCGCGAAGGCGACGCCGCCACGCGCGAGCACTTGGAATTCCTGAACGACGCTGCCGCCCGCGCCGCCACCACCTGCGAGCGCGCCCTCCTCAATCGACTAGGCGGAGGCTGCCAAGTTCCCATTGGTGCTTTTGCTGAAAGGCGCAACCGCAAGCTGCATATCGACGCCATCGTTGCTGAACCCGACGGCTCAAGGCTTCTGCGCGAATCGCTCGACGGCGATCTCAGCGATCCCGAACAACTCGGCAACGACGTTGGCGAAACGTTACTTAGCCGCGGCGGCGACGAAATCCTCCAAGCCGTCTACGGCCGCGGCCTCGCCGTCCCGCCGCAACCGTGACCCCGGATCATGAAGCATGAAGAGTGGCAGCGTTCTCCTGCAACTTCTGGGCGGCACCAAGAGTTCCCGTGCTCTCCGTCGCTGGATCAACTTCTGGCCGCCGTTTGTAGGCACGGGAATTCGTGTCCGGCACGTCGCGTCCGACATGAAATCCGTTGACGTCGAATTGAAGCTGCGCTTCTGGAACGCGAACTACGTGGGCACGCACTTCGGCGGATCGCTCTTTGCCATGACCGACGCGTTCTATATGCTCATGCTGATGGCCAACCTGGGGCGCGACTACATCGTATGGGACAAGGCTGCGACCATCCGCTATAGAAAGCCTGGGAAGGGAACGGTGCGCGCGGAATTTCGTTTGTCCGATAGCCAAATCGAGGACATTCGCGAGAAACTGAAGACGTTGCCGAAATACGAGCCCATTTTTTCTGTAGAAGTGAAAGACGAGGCCGGAGTGGTGATCGCCGAAGTGGAGAAAGTTTTGCACGTGCGAAAAAAGCAAACGGCGGAGCCGGCAGGAAAGTAAGAGAAGCAACCTGTGTACATTCCCGAGCACTTTCGTTTACGCCACGACGCGGATGCCGTTGCCTTCATGCGTGCGAATCCCTTTGCCATTCTGATCTCAACCACCGACGCGGGGCCTTTCGCCACGCATCTGCCTCTCTTCGTGCGTGAGGCGGAAGGCAACGTCGTGCTCCGCGGCCACGTGGCGAAGGCGAACCCGCACTGGCGCTACCTCGAACAGCAGCCGCAGTGTTTAGCTATTTTTCACGGACCGCACTCCTACATCTCGCCCAGTAATTACACGGCGCGCGAAAGCGTTCCTACCTGGAATTATGCTGCGGCGCATCTCTATGGAAATGCACGACTCTTTTCTTCGCCGCAGGATTTGCACGCGATGCTACACGAGCTGATGGAAACTTTCGAGCCTGCCTACCGCCGGCAGTGGGAGGAATTGAGCCAGAAGTATCGCGAGAACATGCTCCGGCAGATCGTTGGCTTTGAAATCGTCGCCACCAAGATTGAAGGCAAGTTCAAGCTCAGCCAGAACCGTACTCGGGAAGACCAGGCGAACGTGATCGCGAGTCTGGAAAAAGCCGAAGACTCAGCCGTTTCGGGCGTCGCACGCATGATGAAAGAGCAGCGCCTCGGGAAAATTCCGGCGGACAAGGAAGGCGAGTGAGGAAGAAGGCCGACAGCGGCTGTAAAGATTCGCATGCGCTTTCCGGCGTTCGAGTGCTCGTAGGCCGAGCGCGGCATCAGGCCGGCACACTCTCCAGCGAACTGCGCAAACTGGGTGCCACTGTGCTTGAAATTCCATTCATCGAAATCCGCAAGCCGCGATCTTTCAAGCCGTTGGACTCCACCCTCAAAACTCTTGCCGATTATGACTGGCTCATCCTTACCAGCGTGAACGGCGTCGAGGCAATGTGGGAGCGACTGGGCACACTGCGCTTAAGCAATAGAAAGTTTGAGCACTTGCGCATCGCAGCCATTGGTCCAGCGACGAAGAAAGCCATCGAACAACGCGGAGTCAAAGTGGATGTTGTTCCCAAAGAGTACGTGGCGGAGGCGGTCGTGCGCAGCTTACGGCGGCGCGTGAAAGGGAAGCGGGTGTTACTGGTGCGTGCCAAAGTTGCCCGCGACGTGATTCCGACCGAGCTGCGCGGGGCCGGAGCGCATGTGGATGTGGTGGAAGCGTATGAAACCGTCGTGCCGCAATCGTCGCGCGCGCGCCTGCGCGACGTGCTTCGGAATCCGCGGCAGCGGCCTCATGTGGTTACGTTCACCAGTTCTTCAACCGTGCGCAACTTCATGGGATTGGTGGGTGAACGCGCAACCGTCGTTCTTGACGGGATACGGCTAGCGTCGATTGGTCCGGTCACGTCGTCGACGTTACGTGAATTTGGGTTGCGGGTGGACATCGCGGCCAAGGAGTTCACAATCCCGGGATTGGTGCGAGCCATCGTGCATGCAACCATCGAGCCGCCCCATTTAACCAAGCCGAGACGCGCCCGCACTTGGGGCAACCGCGATATCTGCTAAATTGGCGGCATGAAACCGAAGACGATTTACCTCGTGCTTTGTTTCGTTGGTGCGCTGGTTCCGTATTGGCAGTTCGTTCCGTGGGCCGTGCAACACGGGATGAATCTTCCGCTGTTCGTCCGCGAGTTGTTCGCGAACCGCATCAGCGCCTTCTTTGGCATGGATGTCCTGGTTTCTGCCGTGGTTCTCATCGTGTTCATGAGAGTCGAGAGCGCACGTCTAAACATTCGCCGGCGGTGGCTTCCGGTGTTGGCCGTACTCACAGTCGGGGTTTCGCTCGGCTTGCCGATGTTTCTCTACCTGCGGGAATTAAGAACGGAACAGCTTAAGTCACTGGGCGACAGACGGTGCTAGCCTGATTCGGGTGTCGCTCTATTCCGTCAGCGAGCAACTGCAGTCCGCCGGAGGGACGTGAGCCAATAGAAAGTCGGCGACGCGCTGGTAGGCATCAATCTGGTTTTCCACGCGGGCGAAGCCGTGGCCTTCGTTTTCGTAGATCTTGTAATCGACCGTGCCGCCACGCTTCTTGATGGCGTCGACGACCTGCTGCGTTTCGGACTTCGGGCAGCGCGGATCGTGTCCTCCTGCGAGCAACAGCAGCGGCGCTTTAATTTGATCGATGAAGTTGATCGGTGAGCGATCTTCGTACAGCGCTTTGTTCTTCACCACATCGCCCATGGTCGCGAGATCGGACTGTTGCAGCACGGGATCTTCGTTTTCGATTTCGGTGAACCAGTTCACGAACGGAACGATGGGCACGCCTGCGGCCCAGACTTCGGGAGCTTTCGTCACTGACATCATGCTGAGATAGCCGCCGTAGCTTCCGCCCATGACGGCAATCTTTTTGGGATCAAGGTGGCCGGTCTGCTTGATCCAGTCAACCCCGGCGAGCACGTCCTGCAAATCTCCGCCGCCCATGTCGAACAAATTAGCCTGCTGGAATTCTTTTCCGTATCCAGTCGAGCCGCGATAATTCGGCGCGAGCACCATGTATCCCTGATTGGCGGCGTATTGCACGAAGCGGTTGAACGCGTTCATGGTTTGCGAAGTCGGTCCGCCGTGGATGTAAACGATGGCGGCGTTCTGCCCGTTGCGCGCCATGTTGAAGGGCACGTAAAGAAACGCGGAGATGGTCCACTTGCCGTCGCGGCTGGGATAGTGCACGAGATAAGGCTCGACCATATCTTCGGAGCGAACTCCCGCGACGAGGGAGTGCGTGACTTGATGGGACTTGCCGGTTGCCAGCGTGTAAACCCATAGATCGCCAGGAGCGGTGGGACCGTTGTGGTAATAAAGGAGCCGCGAGCCATCTTTAGTGAACGCGGAGTGGCCGCCGACAGGCTCATTTACGCCTTCGGGGATGGGCGGGGCCGTGGACTTGCCCGTCGCGAGATCGTGCAGGTAAATGTCTTCGTTGCCGTCGACGTTGGCACTGAAGGTGATGTGCTTGCCATCGGGCGAGAATTCGCCGCCGCGGATTTCCCATTTGTCGTGCGTGAGCCATTGGATCGGTCCGGGATGGATTACTTTGGTGACAGAAGTTCCTCTCTCGCCGTATCCCAGGAGGCCGATGTTTTCGTACCCGTTCGAAGCGTTGGACGTAATTAGTATCGTGCCTCCGTCTGGAATGGGACGAGGATCAATGTCATTCGCAAAGTAACGCTGTTCGCCCTCATGCGGCGTCAGCAGCGTGCTTTTTCCAGTTGCCACGTCCGCAATGAAGATATTGGAATCTGTGCCCTTGGCTTGCTCCTGCGTATAGACGATGTACTTGCCGTCCCTCGACCAAATGGGGTTATAGTTGCCTTTATCTTGGGGAGTGCCTGTAGTGAGGTGCTTCACCTCGCGCATCAGCGTGTCGTAGATGTCGATCTCATGGGCCGCCGATGTTTTTGGCTTTACCAGATACGCCAGGTAGCGGCCATCGGGCGACCACGTCGGATCCGTTTCCGCGATCTCACGCGTGCTGGTGAGGTTCACGACTTTCCCGGACTTAGGGGAGACCAGAAAAATATCCCAGAGTTCGTCACCGTCGTAGTCGGATTGGTAGGCGATCCATTTTCCGTCTGGCGACCACGCAGGCGCGGTTTGACGCTGATCGCTGACGGTGAGCTGCACCGGCCATCCGCCTTCGGCTGGAACGAGCCACAGGTTGTTGCGTCCACTGATGTTCGAAATGAAAGCGATGCTCTTGCCGTCGGGCGACCACGTTGGTCGCCCTACTTGGCGCGTCATGTAGAGTTTTTCGATGCTGAGGCTGCGCGGCTCCACTTGCGCGTTGGGTTTGGAGGCGATCTGCTTGGGATCGGTAACGGCCTGCGGCGCGGGGAGAGTCTGGGCGGCAGCGGACTCAGACACAACGATGCTCATAAGTATGACGATAGCAAAGAGTGCGATAGTGCGCATGGAGGTGAAAGCCTCGGAGCGGCCGTTGAAGAAAAAGTGTAGCAGAAGGCGGCGGTCGATCAGGAGGCTGCTGATTGCATAGGTCCTTCGCTTCGCTCAGGATGACAGAGCGATTTCAAATTCAAATTAGGCTTTCGCGTTCTTGTGCATCTCCACCGTGCTCCAGGTTTTGTCGGCGGCGTGGCAGATATTTTCCAGAGGGCAGTCGATGCACTTGGGTTTGCGGGCGATGCAGAGCCGGCGTCCGTGCCAGATGATCTGGTGGGCGAAGAGAATCCATTTCTCGCGCGGGATGATCCGCATCAGGTCCTGCTCGATTTTCTGCGGGTCGTCGTTCGTAGTGAGCTCGAGGCGGCGCGAAATGCGATGCACATGGGTGTCGACGACTACGCCTTCGGCTTTCTTGAACCACGTGCCGAGGACTACGTTCGCTGTCTTGCGGGCGACGCCGGGGAGGGTGAGGAGATGTTCCATTTTGAGCGGAACCTGGCCGCCAAAGTCAGCAACAATTTTTTTCGCAGCGCCGACCACGGATTTTGACTTGTTGCGGAAGAAGCCTGTGGAGCGGACGTCAGGCTCGAGTTGTTCGGGCGTGATCGCGGCGAATGCTTCAACGGTGGGATACTTGCGGAAGAGTTCGGGCGTAACACGATTGACGTTCACGTCGGTGGATTGGGCGGAAAGGATGGTAGCGACCAGAAGTTCCCATGCGCTGGTGTGAGTGAGAGCGCAGGTGACGTCGGGATAGAGTTGGTCAAGGCGCTTCAGAATTTCGGCGATGCGGTCAGGAGCGACGGGATTGTAGGCGCTTTGCTTCTTTGCTTTAGAAGCTGGCGGGACTTTGGCGCTGCTTGGAGGGCCGGGGGTGGTGGTTCGCACAGGGGCATCTTTGTGTCCAGGCCCGCCTACAGTTCCGCGCGGTTGCTTGGGCGCCGCTTTCGCGGGCGGGGGTGTCCGCGCCACACGGTCTTGCCGGCCGCTGCGGGCGGGTTGACGGGGCATTTTTCCGCGGGGCATGAGGGCAACATCTTAGCAGAGACCTCGGTAACCACGGGAATGATTGACTCGCCAGATATCCCTCGGTAGTCTGAAGTTCAACCCATTCACTCAGAGAATCTACTATGGCTGTAACTTCGATCCAACTCGGGCAGGTGTGGCGCAGCGATGCTGACGGCCAGGATTATCTGGTGACCAAGGTGTACAGTGAAGTGTTCACACAGTATGCCATGCTGCGGCCGGCAGGGATTACCGCTCCCGACGCGCCGACTGTGCGTATCAAGGTGACGAAGACACCGCAAGGCGCGGCGCTGCCCGGTTATACGTTTACCCAGGAAGGGTCGTTCTAGCCTGGGGTTTTCTACCCCTGATTTCCGATACACTTGAGCGCAGGCCCAGTTTTCTTTGTTTTCGGACTGAGAAACGAACGCACTTAACTGGCAACTGAACAACTGAGAACTGCCTTCATTCATGACTGAAAAACTTCTGGTTGTCATTTTTGTGTTCATTAAATCGGTGATCGCCGTGACCGGCTACGGCGGGATCGTTCTGCTGATGGCAATTGAGTCGGCGTGCATTCCTCTGCCTTCGGAATTGATCATGCCGTTTGGCGGATACCTCGTGTTTGAAGGCACGTTTAAACTGCTGTGGCTGGCAACTGCCGGGGCGCTCGGCTGCAACCTGGGGTCGCTGGTGGCTTATGAGATTGGGTGCTATGGCGGGCGTCCGCTGGTGGAGCGCTTTGGGCACTGGGTCCTGATGACGCGGCGCGAACTTGACTGGGCGGACCGCTTTTTCGCCCGCTGGGGATATCTGGCCGTGTTCATCGCGCGGCTGCTGCCGGTGATCCGCACGTTCATCGCGCTGCCAGCGGGAATTGCACGCATGCCGCGGGGACGGTTTCATATCTATACGTTTCTGGGATCGTGGCCGTGGTGCCTGGGGTTGGCATATTTCGGAATGAAGCTGGGTGAGAACTGGCGGGAGCTAGGGAAATATTTCCACAAATTCGATGCGGTGATTGGAGTGATGCTGGTGGCGGGCGCGGTCTTTTTTGTTTGGACGCACTGGCAGAATAGGGTCGGCCGTCAGGCATCGGCCGTCAGTCGGCATTGATCGCCGAAACCTATCAGCCAAGGCTCCTTGGATGGCGTCATGAAGCCAAGCACGAAGAAGCAGCGGAGTAGTTAGATCGTCACCGAATCTCGACTGGCGTCGCCAGTTGCGATCCCGCGATCTGCCACCTGCCATTGTGTTTCACAACCACATCCATGTAGACGTAGCGGACTTTCAATCGCCCGCCACCTTGCTCGACCTCATCTTCTTCAGAGCCGTGGACGATTGCGACATCTTCGCGCAGAAGGCGGATTTCCCGCCCGGTCGAGACCATCGAAACCTAGCGGATCGCGCCGAACTTGAGATTGTTGATCACATCCTCCTTGGTGAAAGCTTCTCCTGACTCGTTATATTGGACGTAGTCGTCAGCGAAGATGCGCGAGAGTTCGACGAGGTCGGCCGCGATCAGGGCGCGGTCGCCGTCCTCGAAAAGCTTCAGAATTTGTTGTTGGTCGCTTTCCACCTGCCTCTGCTTCCTTCCACCGACAGTTTGTCTTTGCCGTCTTGTTAGTGTACAAGCGGGTATCTACGAGGAGGACCCCGTGATTCAAATGTCTCGTGCTCTTGCGTTTCTGCTTCTCTTCACCATCGCACTTCCCGTCTTTTCTCACGCTCAATCTGCACCGCAGACTTCCGAGAAGCCCTTCGTGGTTGAGTACTACTACAAAGCGAAGTGGGGACATGCGGACGAGTTTCTGAAGCTGTTCAAGAAGAATCATTATCCCGTGCTGAAGAAGGAAATGGAGATGGGGCGGATTGCGAAGGTGTGGATGGATCAGCCGCGCTATCACACGACCGAAGACGGGCGCTGGGATTTCCGCGTGACCATCGTCTTCAAGAATGCGACCGTGGCGAACGAGGCATTCGATGAAGCGGCGCTGCAGAAGCAGATGTATCCCGATCAAGACACGTTCCAGCGAGAGGAGCAGCGGCGGTTCGAGATTCTCGATGGACATTGGGATCTGCCGGTGAAGACGATGGAGTTGGACTCGAAACCCTGATCGCAAGACCTTTGACACCGAGCATCCAGAGCAGGGCAGAGTTATTGGTTTGTTTGTCGTTGTTTGTCGTCGATGCCGTGCCTACGCAAAAGATGTTAAATGATGGTAACAATCGTGTGGAAAATTCTGCATGACTGTCATTGAAATTTAACGTTAGACAGAGCCGTCGCAAGGTCCATACTCTTAACTATGGACTCATTCATATCAGTTGAGGATTTACATGTAGATTTGCTGCACGAGATCGGCAATCGGCTGGCGACGGCGGATGGCTTTCACGATGTATTGACTCGTGTGGTCGACTTTGCTTCCGCGCTGGTGAAGTGCGACTCCTGCCTGGTCTATGTTCTGGAAGGGGAGGATCTGGTTTTGCGAGCCTCGAAGAATCGGCATCCGGAAGTCGTGGACCGGCTGAAACTTCGCCTGGGGCAGGGCATTACGGGATGGGTGGCGGAACACAAAGAACCAGTGGCGGTCGCGGAAAAGGCGGGACTGGATCCGCGCTTTCAGTTCTTCCACGAACTGCCAGAAGATAGCTATGAAGCCTTCCTGTCAGTTCCTTTGATGTGCCGCGGGCGCGTGGTGGGAGTAATCAATCTGCAGCATCGGCAGCCTCATGTTTACCGGCGGCGGGAAATCCGGCTAATCTCGACGGTTGGTTTTCTGGTGGGCGCGGAGATCGAGATGGCGCGACTCGAGGATGCGAATAGCAATCTATCGGAACAACTGCAGACGCGAAAAGTGGTGGAGCGCGCCAAAGGAATTTTGCAGCGCGATCTGGGATTGAGCGAGGAACAAGCCTACCTGGCATTGCAGCGTCAGAGCCGACAGAAGCGCAAGGCAATGAAGGAGATTGCGGAAGCGATTGTGTTGAGCGAAGAGGTGAAAGGCAATTCGCGGACGCCTGGTCCGTCGTGATGCCCTGCTGCCGCACCGCACCACCCGCCTTGCATCACTCTGCTTCCTTTTGACCATAAAACAACCGAGAGCAGATCTATGGCAGAT
Organism: Acidobacteriaceae bacterium; assembly: GCA_003138975.1. GTDB lineage: Bacteria > Acidobacteriota > Terriglobia > Terriglobales > Acidobacteriaceae > Sulfotelmatobacter. The sequence goes on from PLHQ01000129.1 coordinate 57,853, forward strand.
CTGCTCTCGGGATACCGAGCAGTTATTGGGCGGAGCTTGCGGCTGAAGCGGTGTGCATCTCAGCCACTTCCTTCCCTGAGTTTGCGGGCGCTGCGAAGTGCAGCGTGACTTCAAACTGGGGAAGGTTCATGGCGCTGACGTAGCGCTCGCCGAACTTCGAGTTGATTACCAGGCTCGCGGTCTTGGAACTGTCAGCAACGTCGGTATCATTCACCATTAGCATGAAGGACTCGGGCGTGCCCGACAATTTTCTGAGCGTGAGCATTTCCGACGGGCCCACGGGTTGGAGTGTGAACCTGTAATCTCCGGCTGGGACCGTGGCATTCTGCCAAAGCACTTCGTGGGGCAGCGTGAAAGTTCCTGCCTCGTCCTGGGCAGAAGCCAGGATGGGTGCAAAGTTCAGAGCACTCAAAGTCAAAACAACGGCGTAGACGAACTTGCGAATCGATTTCATTGGAATCTCCTGTTCTTGGTCCGAAGAGCACACTACCGGCGCGAGGCCGAATGGCGTGGGCTCAGATTGAGGTGGAGAACAACGAGGTCAGGAGAATTGCAATACCGACATCAGGGCCAGCATGCAAACATCAGCTTCGCGGGACCGGCTGCAGAGCTGGTTTACGAAGTAAGTCCACTATGAAGGAAGTCTTCGCCAGAGTCCAACGCAAAAAATTCATGGAACTGATTCATGAGTGTGGCATGGCGCGGTAGGGTTGACGCTGATCGCGAGTAGCTGTCTGAGTATCTGGGCTATAACGCCGCGCGTGTTGTCGAGGCGCTGTAGTTGAGGAGATCGGACAAACTCATTGTGAGACCTTCAGCCTTGCTTTCTTTCGCAAAGTGGGGATTCTGTATCTTGTTCCTGGCGGGATTGGCCTTTGCTTGCTACCGTCGTCCAATTGACAATCTCGACCGTTACATTTACGAAGCAGCGGTCCGTGGAAAATCCCAATCCGTCCAGGTCGTGTACCCCATCGTGAAACATGAGAGCCCTCGGGCCGAAGAGAGCTCCATTCTGGATAGTCCTCAGCACCTTTTGGAACTGGAGCCGATGTACACCATTCGGCCTATCTATCTAGTCGTTATTCGGGTTGTGAGTAGCGTTTTTCTCATGCAAAGTGCCATCCGCTTTATTTCGGCAACGGCACTATTTGGCATCGGGATCATCGTTCTGGTTTGGACGAAACGGCCACTTCTAAGTTGCTTGCTCGTCGCTGCATCGCCAGTTGTTTCATTGGGCAGATTAGGCGGGCCCGATGCGTTGGCCGCTTCGTTGTGATTCCCGCGCTGTGGCTTTTGGGTCGGCAGGATCGGAATTGCCCTTGGTCTTCTGTTCGTTTCGCTTGGAGTGCGAACGGACAACATTTTAATTCTGTTTGCCGTTCTGGTGTGCCTGGCGTGGAAACAGAGACTGCCAAGGTCGATTGCGGCAGTACTTGCCGCGTTCGCAATCGGGATCGTCCTCGGCATCAATCATTGGGCTGGGAACTACGGCTGGATTGTCCTTTTTCGCTTCAGTTTCATTAGCGGTCGTTACCCGGCCCAGATACCGCACGTGCTCACGATCAGAGAATATGTCTACGCCCTTGTGTATGGAGCGGTGGGGGTAGCCGACCGCGTGGCAGTTTGGATTCTTCTGGGACTTTTGGCTTGGAGACGTCGCCAAGACCCTTTGTTGATAGTTGTTAGCTTCGCCGTTCTGGCACATTTTCTTCTTTATCCATCGCCTGAAGATCGTTACCTGGTCTGGGCGTACGTGATCACGGGAATTGTCCTGATAAGGTCATTCGATGAACAGCACAGACAGACCGGTGTAGCGGCTTTGACGCATGACGATTCTGTCCGGTTGCTGTGACGAATGCGGAAGGTCGGGGGGGCGGCGTCTCTTCCTCAAGTTTCAGGTTTCGCACGCTAGGATCCTTCTGAAGCCTGACGCTAAGTCTTTTCCACCCGATGCCCGCTCTGCCCCGTTAAACCGATTTTCTGCGCGTTTGACCCCTGTCGTTTGCAAAAGTCCTCTCCAATACGAGAACATACAAGGTTTGCACATCCCTATAGATTCTTACTGAGGAAGCGGCCAACATATGGCGACACCGAAGAAATCCGCGAAGACGGCGCAGGTTGAAGTGAAATCAGCAGGCAAGGCGAAGAGCGGTTCCTCGCACAACGGCACGATCCAACCCGCGAAAGGAAAGCTGGGAGTGATGATCCCGGGCATGGGTGCGGTGGCGACGACCTTTGTTGCTGGTGTAGAGGCGATCCGCAAGGGACTGGCGAAACCGATCGGGTCGCTGACGCAGATGGGCACGGTTCGGCTGGGCAAGCGCACGGACGGCCGTTCGCCGAAGATCAAAGAGTTTGTACCTCTGGCCGGACTCGACGACCTGGTGTTCACTGGCTGGGACATCTTTGAAGACAACATGTACGAGGCGGCCTCGAATGCCGGCGTGCTGGATCAAAGGCTGCTCGACCAGTTAAAGCCATTTCTTTCGTCGGTGAAGCCGCTGTCGGCGGTGTTTGATCACAATTATGTGAAGAAGATCGACGGGCCGAATGTGAAGAAGGGCAAGACGAAGATGGATCTTGCCGAGCAGTTGCGGGAGGACATCCGCGACTTCAGGAAAACCAGTGGATCGAGCCGGTTGATCACGATGTGGTGCGGATCAACTGAGTCCTATATCGAGCCGACGGCAGCGCACCAATCGGTGAAGTCGTTCGAAAAGGCGCTGCGCGAAAACGACGAGATGATTGCGCCCTCGATGATATACGCCTACGCGTCATTGATGGAGGGAGTGCCGTTCGCGAATGGCGCGCCGAATCTCACGGTGGACTTGCCGGCGATGCTCGAACTCTCGCGACAGAACGAAGCGCCGATCTGCGGAAAAGATTTCAAGACCGGGCAGACGCTGATGAAGACGGTTCTAGCACCGGCATTCAAGGCGCGGTTACTCGGCCTGAGCGGTTGGTATTCGACCAACATTCTGGGCAACCGTGACGGAGAAGTGCTCGATGATCCGGGCTCGTTCAAGACGAAGGAAGAGTCGAAGCTGGGAGTGCTGGAGCACATTCTGCAGCCTGCGTTGTATCCCGAGTTATACGGGAATATTTTCCACAAGGTTCGCATCAACTATTATCCGCCACGCGGTGATAACAAAGAGGGTTGGGACAATATTGACATCTTCGGATGGCTGGGTTATCCGATGCAGATTAAGGTGGACTTCCTGTGCCGCGACTCGATTCTTGCGGCGCCGATTGTGCTCGATCTCGTGCTACTGATGGATCTGGCAAAGCGCTGTTCGGAACTCCGCGGGCTGGGCATTCAAGAATGGTTAAGCTTTTACTTTAAGTCGCCGATGACCGCGCCGGGGCTTTATCCCGAACACGATTTGTTTATTCAGTTGATGAAGCTGAAGAACACGCTGCGGCACTTGAAGGGCGAGGAACTGATCACGCACTTGGGGTTGGAGTATTACGACTAGCTCGTGTGGCGCGGGCGCCCTCGCCCGCGCGTAATTACCTCAAGCCTTCCCAAGCTTCAGGTGGTTCGATCGCCGATTCGATGTCGCCGACGATCTTGATGATGCCCCTCAGCGGGCCTAAGAACTTTTTCTTCGGCTTTGCGAGATGCGCGAGCTTCGCTTGAGGCTGGCAAGGATCCTTCGGTTGGTCCGAGGTCTTTTTTCCTTAGTCATCACGCTCACCAACGATCATTTCAAAAGCATTTCTCGCTCTAGGCGAGCTTCTTCTCGCGTTTATACTCGTCGAACTTTTCCAGAAAGCGATCAATATCCTTCTTCTGCAAATAATAGGGCGTCGACAACCGTAGCTTGTTGGGGTCGCCGCCGCGGATGCGGATCTTGTGCATCTTCCACATCCAGTTTTCCAAGTCCATGCGCGGGACGGGTGGGACGTTGACCGTCACGATGGCGCAGCGCAGGGCGGGATCAGGCGAGGTCCAGGATTCGGCGCCGCATTTTTTCATCCCAGCCAGCATGTAATCGGCAAGGGTACGATGACGGCGCTCGATTCGATCCAAGCCTATGTCGTCGGCGAGCTTGATGGAGGCGCGTAGTCCCCAGAGGGCTGGCACGTTGGAGCTGCCGATGCGCTGGAAGCGCTCGGCACGCAATTTGGGATCGTTCCACCCTTCCGTGACGATCGTGTTCCAGAGGCGGTCGATGACTTCGTCGCGCACATACAGGAAGCCGGAGCCTTTGGGAGCTTGCAGCCATTTGTGCGGGCTGGAAGAGTACAGGTCGCAGCCGAGGTCGTGAAGGTTCAGGCGCATCATGCCGGGCACGTGAGCGCCGTCCACGGCGGAGAGAATGCCCTTTGAGCGGGCGAGCGCGCTGAGTTCTTTCGCAGGCAGCACGACACCGGAGAATGTAGTAATGTGGCTGAAGAAAATGACGCGGGTGCGGGAGGTGATGGCGTCGTTGAAGAGATTGAGAACCTGGGCAGCGTCTTTCACGGGACGCGGAAGCGTGACTTTCCTTACGACAATGCCGTAGCGCTTAGCCTTGAGATTCCAGGGATGCTCGCCGCCGGGATGCTCCTGGTCGGTCATGAGGACTTCGTCGCCCGGCTTCAGGTCGACACCATTAGCGATATAGCTATTAGCTTCGGTGGCATTACGGAGCAGAGCGATCTCATCGCGACGGCAGCCCACGAAGGCGGCCAGGGGATCGCGGAATTCGTTCCAGGAGGCGTATCCCCAGATGGGATAGTCTTCGGGATCCTGCTGGTCCATTTTCTCGGTAGTGGTGTAGCCGTCGAAAATGGCGCGCAGCACCGGAACTGGGCTGGAGCCGACGGTGCCGTTGTTGAGGTAAATCTCATCCTCCGGGATGAGGAATTGTTTGCGAATCTCAGCCCAGTAGGCGTCTTCGTTCGCCTCGAACAGGGTGGAGTCCGGAAGAGTGGCGGGCACGCCCGCAAGTTGCGCGAGTAGATTCCCGCGCAGGGCGGCAGCGCCGGCGAGCCCGGTAGCGGCGGTGGAGAGAAAACGGCGACGGTCGAGCAAGGGCACCTCCTGATCCAACGGAAGACGAAGGGGCCATGTTACGACTGAGCTGAAAATGGGGCAAGGGCGCTTGGCGCACGATATCTTGAACCAGGATTGCTCCCCTTCCTTACCTAAAACCGGATAACCCCCTGGGCCAAAGGCTGCGTCTAACTTTATAGGCAAGTTCTGGATCGGGGTGTGCATGCCGGGCGTATAATCCGGGTAAGAGTGGGTCGGGTAAAGGAGTTCCTATGAAGTTGCGTCGGTTGGCGATCGCGGTGGGATTGGCGGCGTTCAGCGCAGTGCCCTGGACGATGGCGCAGGATCAGGACAAGAATACGAACCAGCCAAAGTCGGGCGACGTGCAAAACGCTCCCGCGCAGCCGCCGGCCAATCTGCCGACGCAGGATGACAGTCAGATCAAGCACGATGGCTCGAAGACCGACGTGGATGCGGTGGGTAATCGCAATGTCGGTTGCGGCCGCGGCGTGGGCAACTGGTACAGCATAGAGCGGCAAGTGGCCATGGGGCGATCTTATGCCCAGCAGGTTGAATCGCAGATCAAGCTGGTAAATGATCCTGTGGTCACGGAGTATGTCAACCGAATCGGGCAGAACCTGGTACGGAACTCGGATGCGCAGGTGCCATTCACGATCAAGGTGATCGACTCCGATGTGGTGAACGCCATGGCGCTGCCGGGTGGATTCTTCTATGTGAATTCCGGATTGATCCTCGCCGCCGACGAAGAAGCGGAAATGGCGGGCGTTATGGCCCACGAAATCGCGCACGTGGCGGCCTGCCATCTGGCCCGCGAACAAACGCGTGGAACATTGATGCAACTGGCCACCATTCCTCTGATCTTTGTGGGCGGGGGAATTGGCTACGGAGCTTACGAAGCTGCGGGACCAGCGGCGATGCTTGGCTTTCTGAAATTCTCGCGCGGGTTCGAGGCGGAAGCGGACTATCTTGGCGTCGAATACATGTATCGCGCCGGCTACGATCCGTCTGCTTTTGTTTCTTTCTTCGAAAAGATTCAGGCGATGGAGAAGAAGAAGCCAGGTACGCTGGCCAAAACCTTCGATACGCATCCGCAGACTCCAGACCGTATCGAGAAAACGCAAGAAGAGATTAGAAAGATTCTGCCGGCGAAGGCGGAATACGTTGTGACCACTTCGGAATTCGACGATGTAAAATCGCGGCTGGCGTCGATTGAGAATCGCCACAAGGTCCTGGATCAGAGAGACGAGAACAAACCCAGCTTGCGACGGACTTCCGCCAGCGGGGACGACAAATCGGGAACCAGCAACCCCGACGATGATCGTCCGACTCTGAAACGGCGGGATGATTCGTCGAACTAGGTGCTGGATGGGTCAGTGACCGGCGGCCATGGCCGCCGGTTTTTGTGTTTGCGACGCGCGAGATGCGGATTTATTTGGGCTGGACGGGCCAGAACTGTAATATGGTCACGGAACTACGTGATCCCGGTCATAGCGGCAGGTTATGGAATCAAGTAAGGGTAGACTACGTTAGCAGTATAGCGATATAGAGGAGCTGCACTTTCATGCCACAGAACACACTCACCATCACCGACAATCGCACCGGTCAGACGTATACCATCCCCATCGAGGATGGCACAATCCGGGCGATGAACCTGCGGCAAATCAAGACGGGTCCGGAAGATTTTGGACTGATGACCTACGATCCGGCGTTCATGAACACGGCATCATGCCGCAGCAGCATCACCTACATTGATGGTGACCAGGGGATTCTGCGCTATCGCGGATATCCTATCGAAGTGCTGGCCGAGCGCTGCACCTTCCTGGAAGTCGCGTATCTCCTGTTGTTCGGAGAATTGCCGACGGAGCCCCAACTGAAGAACTGGGTGCATGACATCACGCACCACACTATGCTTCACGAGAGCACAAAGAAATTCATGGAAGGTTTCCGCTACGATGGCCATCCTATGGGAATGTTTGTGAGCACGGTGGCCGCGCTGTCAACCGTCTATCCGGACGCCCGCCATGTGCACGACGCCAGTAACCGGCTGCTTCAGATCCAGCGGTTGATTGGTAAAGTGCCCTCCATTGCGGCCATGTCATACCGGCATAACGTGGGATTTCCCTATGTGTATCCGGACAATGATTTGAACTATGCCGAGAACTTCATGAACATGCTGTGGAAGATGGTCGAGCCGAAGTATGTGGCCAATCCGGCGATTGCGCGGGCGCTCGACATTCTATTCATATTGCATGCGGACCACGAGCAAAACTGCGGCACCAACGCAATGCGCTCGGTGAGCAGCGCGCAAACCGATCCCTACCTCTCTATGGCGTCGGCAGCGTCTGCTCTGGCTGGACCGTTGCACGGCGGAGCCAATGAAGAAGTTTTGAAGATGCTAGATGAGATTGGCTCGAAGGACAAAGTGCCCGCCTACATCCAGAAGGTGAAAGAAGGGCACTTCAAGTTGATGGGATTCGGACATCGCATCTACAAGAACTACGACCCTCGGGCGAAGATCATTCGATGGTGCGCAGAGCAAGTTTTCGAGGTTACGGGACGCAACCCGAAACTGGAGATTGCTCTCGAGTTGGAGCGAATCGCGCTGGAAGATGATTATTTTGTGAAGCGCAAGCTTTATCCTAATGTCGACTTCTATTCCGGCATCATGTACCAGGCGATGGGCTTCCGGCCAGAAATGTTCACGGTGCTTTTTGCCATCCCGCGGACGGCAGGTTGGCTGGCGCAGTGGCAGGAGTTAATCACAGATCCGGAGCAGAAGATCGCCCGGCCCCGACAGGTCTACACAGGGCATGGAGCGCGGGAGTTTGTGCCGTTGGAAAAACGAACCTCAGCAGCTCTAGCGGCAGGCTAGATTTCTAATCGCCTTTGCGCATGGGAACAACAGAGCTGATTGCCGTCAAGAACCCTAACTGCATTCAGGCAGCTTCCTTGGTAGCGAGCGCGGCCATATACTGCCGCCTCTCGGACGGTGATGTGATGACCTTCATCTCCTGCCAATCGTAGGGAAATTCTCTTCCGCAATCCAGGCACGCCACGTATGTTCCAGTCAATGCACCGGCTTTGGGTCGGCGTGCCTTTCCGCGGAGGGTTACGGGGAAACTATAACGCGAATGCCTACAACCGAAAATCGCATCAATCAATCTTGCCATCATGGAGCACCTTCCACCCTGGTTAATTCGCTTGGGCTCTTCTGACCGGGCCCTGTGCGAGAATCACTACGCCTGCGCTCAATTCCTTAGATTCAAGAGAGAGGAGAATGGTTTCGTATTCTTCGCGCAAGATGTTCCTGTTCTGGAACTCGCAGCGCCAAGTTGTTGCTCAGCAATTGCTTGCCCGGACTCGAAGAATGAAACAGTATTGTTGCAGAATGACCTCTTCAGGCGTTAGCTATACTCCGAAGGTCGATTGGCGGGTGCTGATCCTACGTCAGATTGAAAGCCTTCTTGATAGTCCCGCGTTCCTGCTGAATTTTTTCCTGCAGAAGAGTAATGCTGTAGATGAGTTGCTCAGGACGCGGCGGACAGCCGGGAACATAAATGTCGACAGGAATCACCTGGTTCACACTTTGCACCAGCGCGTAATTATTGAAGACGCCGCCGGAGGTAGCACATGCTCCCATGGAAATCACCCACTTCGGCTCCGGCATCTGCTCCCATAATTGTCGGATCACTGGCGCCATCTTGTTGGACACACGCCCAGCAATGATCATCAGATCGCTCTGGCGCGGTGACGGGCGAAATACTTCCGCACCGAAGCGCGCAATATCGAATCGCGCTGCTCCCATCGACATCATCTCGATCGCGCAACAGGCCAAGCCAAACGTCATCGGCCAGATGGAACCCTTCCGCATCCAGTTCACGGCTGAATCGAGCGTGGTCAGCACCACGCCTTCCGGCGTGGGATTGCCGAAGGTCAGATCCTTAACCACTTTCTTGCCGTTTTCGAGATCTACGTAGGGGCCGAAATTTAATTCGCGGGACATGGAAGTATTCTAAACCACAGAAGCTTCGGGGCACGCCTGCTGAGTCCAATTCGTCGCGGCTGCGAAAGCCGGTGGAAAAATGATTACGGATTTATCACAATCTTCCCAAACATCTGACTCCTCTCCAAATACTCATGCGCGGCCCGGATTTCGCTGAGGGGAAATACACGGTCGACCACTGGCTGCAGCCGCCCGGCAAATACATGTTTCAAAACTTCATGCAGTTCGCCCATTGTTCCCATGTAGGAGCCGAGCAGCGACAATTGCCGCCCAAACAAGTGGCGCAGATCAATTGCGACGTGCGGCCCGGTGGTGGCTCCGCAGGTCACCAGCGTGCCGCCACTCTTGAGTGACCTCACACTCTCATCCCAAGTGGCGGCGCCCACGTGCTCGACCACAACGTCGACGCCCTGTTTGTTTGTGATCCTCCGCACTTCCTCGGAAATCCTTTGCTGATAGTGATTGATGCCGAAGTCCGCGCCCAGCTCCCGGCTTTTTGCCAGCTTCGCTTCGTCGCCCGCGGTCGTGATCACGCGACAGTGGAAGAGCTTTGCGATCTGAATCGCTGCAATGCCGACGCCGGAACTCGCTCCCAACACCAGCACGGTCTGTCCTGGGCGGATGCCGGCTCGTCCGACAAGCATGTGCCAGGCCGTGACAAACACCAGCGGTACGCTTGCCGCCTGGTTGAAATTGAATGAGTCAGGAATCGGAATCACATTCGCAGAAGGCACCGCGATCAATTCGCAATTCCCGCCGTCTACCCCATTGCCCAGGACTGCGAATTCGCGGCACTGGTTTTGCAGCCCAGCGACACACTTCTCGCAATGCCCGCAAAAGAGCATCGGAGCCAGCAGCACCCGCTGGCCTGTTTGGAATCCGCTGACGTAATCACCCACCTCGGCCACTTCGCCAGCGATATCACTGCCAAGAATGTGCGGCAGTTTCACTCCCGGCAGCCCCTTGCGTACCCATATATCCAGATGATTCAGCGAGCACGCTCGCACTCGCACCATTACTTGATCCTTGCGCGGTTGCGGATCGGGGACATCTTCATAGATCAAAGCTTCCGGCCCACCAAATTGATGAATGCGGGCTGCTTTCATATGACCTCCTAAAAGCCTGAAACTAACACACCGGGGCTGTTTGACTCCCTCCTATAAGCGACTGATAATCAAATCAAGCTGCTTTCTTGCCGTATGGACATCTACGAACAAATTGTCCAGCTCCGCCGTGAAGGACGACGCGGCGCCGTCGCCACCATCGTTAATGTGCGCGGTTCAATTCCTTCGTTCCGCACGGCGAAGATGCTGGTACGCGATGACGGCTCGATTGTGGGCACTATTGGCGGAGGCTGCGTCGAGGCCGACGTTTGGCAGGCCGCCCGTGAGGTGATGGAATCCGAGAAGCCCCGGACGCTGACCTTTGATCTGAACCAGGACCCGAAGTACGATACAGGACTCGTGTGCGGCGGCACACTCGAGGTTTTCGTCGAGCCTGTGCTACCTCCAGCTTTACTTTATGTATTCGGCGCAGGCCACGTCGCTGTCAACCTTTGCCAAGCAGCCGCCGCTGCGGGCTTCGATCTCATCGTCACGGACGATCGCACCTCCTACGTCACCAAAGAACGATTTCCCGCCGCTCGAGAAGTGCACGCGCTGGATTTTGACGAGGCCGTTCGGAAGTTCGACCCCAATGAGACTTCCTATATCGTAATCGTTACACGAGGACATCGTGACGACATGCGCATCCTGCGCTGGGCGGTGCAGACTCGCGCCCGATACGTGGGCATGATCGGCTCCAAGCGTAAAGTGATCGAAATCTTCAAGACGCTGCAGAAGGAAGGCGTACCCGCGCATCTGTTCGAGCGGGTTCACGCGCCCATCGGTCTCGACATCGGCGCCATTACGCCGGAGGAAATTGCGGTTGCGATCACCGCGGAGTTGATCGCGATTCGCCGGCATGCCAATACCGCGTTGGCCCACATGAGCTGGTTCCGCTCTCAAGCCTCCCAGCCCGAAGAGAGCGGTGTGCCGGATGCGGCACTGGATGAACACGAATGAATTCTTGATCGCGGTTTGCCGATTCCGATTATCCTGGTGGCGGACATTCTTTCCGTTCGACAATCGACCATGAAAAATCAACAATTTCCCGTGGTTCCTGCTATCTTCGCTGCATGACCCGCTCTCCTAGCTTCGCCGGCGTAATCCTGGCTGCGGGAGATTCCTCGCGGATGGGTCGGGATAAGGCCTTACTGCCATGGCCTGCCTCAGCCGTCGGCCAACCGCCTTCTCCTGAGACGTTCCTTTCGGCGGCAATTCGCTCGCTTTCGTTAGCCACCGAGTTCGTTGTGGTGGTGGTCGGAAAGAATGAAGACGCGCTTGCACCGGTGATCTATGCTCACGGTGCGTCTTTTGTGGTTAACCCGGACCCGGGCCGTGGCCAGTTCAGTTCGCTGCAAGTGGGTCTGCACGAGGTGCTCAACCATGGCCGTGATGCCGCTATGGTGACCCTCGTCGACCGCCCTCCGGTCGGCGGTGCAACTATCCAGGCTTTGCGCGACGCTTTCGAAATCTCGGATCAGAATATCTGGGCGGTCATCCCTGAGTTCTCTGGCAAGCATGGGCACCCTTACCTGCTCCGCCGTGAAATGATGGAAGCGTTTCTCCGCGTCCCGGCCACATCAATTGCCCGCGATATCGAGCACGCGCATCAGGAGCACATCCAGTATGTGCCAGTCGACGACCCATTTGTAGCGTTGAATATCAATACGCCTCAGGAATACGCAGGACTAATGGCGCGCTCGTCCTGACCGATGCGCATTGCGCGCTTCCCTGCAATCACGTTATCGTCGCTAGATGAACGCTGCCGAGGCAGAAGCATTTCTTCCGGTCACCAACGAATTTCTCGACTCCATTCTCCGTCTTCAGCCGCGCGTCGCAGCATTTGACTGCGACGGTACCCTATGGTCGGGCGACGCCGGCGAGCGCTTCTTCGATTGGGAACTCAAACAAGGCGACATCGTTGCCGACGCCCTCGATCGTCCCATGCGGGAACGTTATGCTGCCTACCGGCGCGGCGAGGTCGACGAAACCACGATGTGCGGCGAAATGGTCACCATGCACCGGGGCGTTGGAGAATTGCAGATCATGGATGCAGCCGCCCGCTTTTTCGACGAGTTCTTCGTCGCGCAGATTTTTCCGGAAATGCGCGAACTTGTCCGCCGCCTGCAGGAAAACGCCTGCGAGATCTGGGTAGTTTCTTCTTCCAACGAATGGGTGATCCGCGCCGGGATGAAACATTTCAGCGTACCGGAAAACCGCATACTTGCCGCCAAGGTGGAACTGGATGGCGCCACCATTACCGATCGCCTAATCCGCGTACCCTCGGGTGCCGGCAAACCGCAGGCGCTTCGCGAAATCGTCAAAAAAGAAATTGACGCTGCTTTTGGCAATTCCCGCTGGGATACAGAAATGCTGGCGATGGCAAAATGTGCGATTGCAGTCAATCCGAGTCCAGACCTTGAGGTCACTGCCAGGGAACGCGGCTGGCGAATTTATTTTCCCGAGGGCACGCATTCACGGAGTTAGGTGTGCGACGAAGGTGGGCCATTTACAATTGTCTTGCCAATGTATTCCGCGCAATTACTCGACCATTTTGAGCATCCGCGAAATGCCGGTGAGATTGCTGATGCCGACGCGACGGCGGAAATTGAAAATCCGGCCTGTGGAGACGTGCTGCGATTAACCCTGAAACAAAGCGCGGGCCGAATTACCCAGGTGCAGTTCAAAGCAAAGGGATGCGTCGCGGCGATAGCCTGTGGTTCGGCGTTGACGGAATTGGTTGCGGGGAAGACGTTCGACGAAGCTAAGAACCTGCGACGCGGGGACGTCACTGCGGCCGTCGGCGGCCTGCCTCAAGCCTCGACCCACGCTGCCCATTTGGCGCTGGAGGTTCTTTCAGCCGCGTTGAGTCGCCTCAAACCCTAGTTGAGATTCATGCCTGACCACACCCCACGCCGCGTCGCCTGTCTGCAGCCGAGCGCGACCGTTGTTCTCGCCGAGATTGGTGAACTGGATCGCATAGTCGCGTGCACAAAGTATTGCGCGGATGTGGTTCCCGCAATCACATCACAAGAGAGTACTATCCTTGCCGATTCGTGGACTGCCAATGCCGGACAGATTATCGCCACCCACCCCGACCTCGTCATCGCTTCAGTGCCTTATCAGGAAAAGGCGGTCGTCGAAATACTCAAGTCCGGCGCGCGCTTTATCGGGCTTGCTCCTAAGACTTTGGCGGACATCTACACAGACATCGCCACCATCGCGGGCGCTGTTGGGGCGGTCGATCACGGCGAACGGGTAATCACACGTATGCAGCAACGAATCGAAGAGGTTTGCGCTCGCACGATGGGGCTACCGCGGCCGCGAGTCTTCTGCGAAGAATGGGGCAAGCCGCTGATTGCGTCGCAGCCCTGGGTGGCGGAACTGGTCGAAGCCGCTGGAGGTGAGTTTCTGGGCACCCCAGGGCGGCAGATTTCCGCCGAAGAAGTTGCTGGCATGGATCCTGATATCTTGATCGCCGCCTGGTGCGGAGCGGGCGATCGCGTCCCACTGGAGAAGATCGTGGGCGACCGCAAGTGGCAAGGAACTTGCGCTGCAGTCACCTCCCGGGTCTACTGCGTTCGGGATGAATACCTAAACACGCCGGCTCCCACGCTTCTCCAGGGGCTTGATGCTCTGGCCTTTGCGATCCATCCTGAGCTGTTTGACAGTACGAGGGGGATCCGCCAGATTACCGGCGTTCCATCTTCCACAGCCTTGAATCTCTCACTCTGAGTTAAGATTCTGCTCATGGCCATCGCCATCCGAATAGAAGAGATTCGCCACGAAGTCACCTTACTTGCTGAAGCGGCACCGACGACCAACGTTCTCATGCAAGGTGTCTGTAAGCTGTTGCATGACCGTATGCTTAAGTACAATTGGGTTGGATTTTATATGCTCGAGCCAGGGGCCCGACCTCCGGTGCTGGTGCTTGATACATTCGTGGGCGCCATGACTCCACACACGCGCATCCCGCTCAATCAAGGAATTTGTGGAGCTGCAGCCTCTAGCGGGAAAACAGTCGTGGTCGACGACGTCAGCAAAGATCCCCGCTATCTTGCCTGTTCGCTGGAGACGAAGTCCGAAATTGTTGTGCCTGTTTTCGTGAAGGGACATGTCGCAGGCGAACTCGATATCGATAGCCACTTCCCAGCCGCATTCGGAGCTGAGGACAAGGAACTCGTCCAGTTCTGCGCCGAGGTTGTGGGCAAGAAGCTGGAGCAGTCTAAATGAGAGTTGAAAATGGTGAGGTACGTGTGGCCGAGATCGGACGTATTGGGCTGATAACGGGCTGCATGGATCCAGTCGTAAGCGCGCTACACACGGCCACGAGTTCCCTGTCATGAAACGGGTTGTCGCAGCGGTGATCGAGAAGAATGGCAAACTGCTAGTCTGCCAACGCACGAGACATCAAACGATGCCGCTCAAATGGGAATTTCCGGGCGGAAAGATCGAAGAAGGCGAGCAACCTCGCGACGCCCTGCGCCGCGAGTTGGAGGAAGAATTAGGCATTCATGCCAAGGTTGGCGACGAGATCGCTCGCGTCCAGCACACGTATCCGAATGGCGCCGCAGTCGAGTTGCGTTTTTTCATCGTGCGCGAATATGAGGGCGAACTCGAAAACCGCATCTTCCGCGATCTGCGGTGGACCGCACCTAACTCTCTGCCCTCGTATGATTTCCTCGAAGCGGATGCATCCTTGGTGAAGGATCTGGCTGCTGGGAGGCTTCCTTGACTTTGCGAATATCTCGGCCAGCCCACGGCTCGACCAGTCATCGCGCTAGCCGCTGCCTTTCAAGGTCCAGAACCACGCAACCGTCAGCCCGATCATAACCGCCGTCGTTAGCCAGGCGATGGCGTTGAACAAATGCGTGTTCACGTATTCGCCCATCAATTCCTTTTTGTTGATCAGCAGCAGCATGAAAATCAGCACGAAAGGCAGCACAATACCATTCACAACCTGTGACAGGACTGCAATCTTCACCAGCGGCAGCCCCGGTATTAAGAGCACGGCCCCGCCAGCCACAATCAACAGGGTGTAAAGCCAGTAGAAAAACGGAGCTTCGCTGAACTTCTTGTCCACTCCGGATTCAAAACCCATCCCTTCACACACCGTGTAAGCGGTGGAAAGCGGCAGAATTGACGCCGCAAAAAGGGAAGCATTGAATAACCCGACGGCAAACAGAATGTACGCATACTGTCCGGCCAGCGGTTTCAGGGCCTGTGCGGCATCTGCGGCATACTTAATGTCGCGGTATCCATGCACGAACAGAGTTGCGGCGCAGGCTACGATAATGAACCAGGCAACCACGTCCGTGAAAATGCAGCCCGTAATCACATCCCAGCGCGAAGCCTGAAGTCCACGCCGCGTGACGCCCTTTTCCACAATTGAGGACTGAAGATAGAACTGCATCCAAGGCGCAATCGTCGTTCCCACCACCCCAATCACCATGTACAAGTACGCCTGCTCCCGAAACTTAGCCCACTCGGGCGGCTTGAAGGTTGCGATCGTTGCAACTTTCCATGCCGGGTGCGCCAGCGCCCCGGCAAAGATGTAGGTGACATAGAAGAAAGAGGCAGCGAGGAACACCTTCTCCACGCTCTTGTATTGACCTTTCACCACGATCAGCCAAACGATCACACCGCATACCGGTACTGTCACGTACCGCGAAAGTCCGAACAATTCCAGGCTGGTGGCGATGCCAATAAATTCCGTGACTACGTTACCGAAGTTGGTAATCAGAATGCCCAGCATCATCAGAAAGGTGATGCGAAGCCCGAACTCTTCGCGGATCAGGTCGCTCAGGCCCTTGCCGGTTACCGCTCCCATACGGGCGCTCATCTCCTGCACCACGATCAGCGCCAGCGTGATCGGTATCATGGTCCACAACAAAAGAAATCCGTACTGGGCCCCAGCCTGCGAGTAGGTCAGGATGCCGCCGGCATCGTTGTCGACGTTCGCGGTGATGATCCCCGGCCCGACTACCGCGAGGAACAGCAGAGTTCGACCTTTCCAACGTTTCAGAAGCCTCATGAGCGTATATCGCAAACATAGGAATTAGAACAACCCAGAGCAGGCGTCCGTTCCGCGTCGCGCGTTGCGCGTCCGGCTCAAGGCGGCATAAGAATACATGGACACACTGCGCCCCGGATAGGTGAAAATGAAAGATTGCGGAGAAAAAGAAGAGGACGGGAATCTGTTGGGCGGAATCGAGCGGTACGCGGCCCGAGCAGGTTAAGATATTTACAGGCTAACTATTAGGGATGACCAAGAACTCCGCGCGCGCCATCTACCTCCTTATCGTCCTTGTCGTGGTCTTGCTTGACCGTTGGACAAAGCACCTCGTGGCTGCACGCATCGCCCTTTATTCTCACATCCAGGTAATTCCAGGTTTCTTTCGCCTCACCCACACCGAGAACACCGGCGCCGCCTTCAGCCTCTTTGCCGATTCGACCGCTCCCTGGAAGACTGGATTGCTGATTGCATTTTCTGTGATCGCATTAGTTGTGGTCTCGGCCTTGCTGTGGAAAAACCAGCATGCTCACGTTGCCACTGGCGTGGGGTTGTCGTTGATCATGGGAGGAGCGCTGGGAAATCTGTGGGATCGGCTGGCCCGCGGGCGCGTGATCGACTTTCTCTTGCTCTACGTCCGGCAGTATCAGTGGCCGGTCTTCAATCTGGCCGACAGCGCTATTGTGGTGGGTGCGGGGCTACTAATCGTGGAAATTCTGTTCGCCAAATCACACCCGCCAGACAGTCCCGCACAGAGCGAGTCTGCGAATGGGTAGCCGTTGGAGCCTCAGCCGTTTAGCATCGCCATCTGATCTGCGGCATAGCGGGTTCCGGCAACGGCATTTGCGGGAGCGGCTTTCTCGATTCGGTCTAACTCCTCGACAGTCAACGAAATCTCCACTGCGCCCAGTGAGTCTTGCAATTGAGCCCGCGTCCGTGCCCCAACCAACGGAACAATATCCTCTCCGCGGCTCAATGCCCAAGCGATGCAAAGCTGGCTCACAGATATTCCCCGATCTGCTGCAATCCCTCGCAACGACTCAATGATCTTTAGATTTGCTTGCAGGTTCTCGCCTCCAAAACGCGGCAGATGCGCCCGGAAGTCTCCTTTGGCGAACGACGAGGTTTTTCCGGCTAGCAGCCCCCGAGAAAGCACACCGTAGGCGGTGACGCTGACTCCAAGTCCTCTCAATGCAGGCAACACGTTGTCTTCAATGTCGCGAGTGATGATCGAATATTCAATCTGCAGTGCAGCGACAGGATGTACGGTGGAAGCCCGCCGTACTGTCTCCGCGGAAGCCTCCGACAAACCGAGGTAGCGCACGTATCCCGCTTTTACAAGGTCGGCGATGGCTCCCACTGTATCTTCGATCGGCACCGACCGATCCACGCGGGCGGGTTGATATAGATCGACATAGTCCGTTCCCAATCGCTGCAAGCTGTACGCCAGAAAGTTTTTCACCGATGCTGGACGGCAATCCACACCCACGAACCGCCCATCTGGAGAGCGCTGCGGTCCGAACTTCACGCAGACGAAAGCTTGCTCCCTCCGTCCGTGGATGGCTTGCCGCACCAACGATTCGTTGTGCCCCATCCCATAGAAGTCGCCAGTATCGAGTAGATTGATTCCGGCTTCCAGTGCCGCATGCAGCGTGGCCAAGCTTTCTTTTTCGTCTGCAGGACCGTACAGCGCCGACATTCCCATGCACCCAAGTCCCAGCGTCGAAACCGCGGGGCCCGAGCGGCCCAATTTCCTTAACTTCATTGAATGCCTCCGTAGACAATCTTTGATGTTTGCAGCAGAAGAGAGATTCGCGAAGTCGTGCGGATTGCGCAGCAGAAAGAGAAGGAACGAGCAGACCCGCTACGGCGTCCCATAAAGCTGCTTGTACACGCTGGCATTGCGCAGAATGGCCTGAACGTATTCGCGCGTCTCGGTGAAAGGAATCGATTCGACGAACTCCTGCGGATCGCGATACTTGCCCTGAGCGAGCCACTCATCTACCCGGTCGGATCCCGCGTTGTAAGCGGCGAGCGCATACTCGAATGATCCGCCGAACCTGTCGACCATGCCCCGGAAATAGCGCGTGCCCAATTGCATGTTCACCGCGGGAGTGTACAACTGGCTGGCGCTATACCGTTTCAACTTGACTTCCTTGGCGACTGCTTTGCCAGTTTTGGGCAGCAACTGCATCAGCCCAACCGCATTGGCTCGCGAAACCGCATTCGGATTGAACTCAGACTCTTGCCGGATGAGTGATGCGACAAGATAGGGATCCAGTCCATTGGCTGCTGCAGATCGTTTTAGATCGCTCCAGTACGGTTTAGGAAAAAGGGCTTCCCAATATTTTCGCGGCAAATCAGGAATGTCGAGGGCAAAGTAATTGGGCGCGGAGTGTTTCATGGATTCGATTGCGCGGTCGTAATGCCCAGTTTCCACGTAGAGTTGCGCTGTCTCCGCAGGTGCCCAGCTTCCACCGTCGGTAGCAGCGGCTGCCTGCAGTTCGCGCACCGCAAAATCGACAAGTCCGCCATTGCCCAGCAGTTCCGCTTTCTGCACGTGGAGTTCATCCGAGGGAGGCTCCGACTCCGTCACTTTGCCGCTACTGTCGAGCGGAGGGACGCGATCGAGCAATGCATATTCTGCCGTCGTATCGCCTGCCGGAGCGAGGTGTTTCAACCTCTGCCTGCCCAACTCCGCGTAATAGAAGTTGCGATAACGATCCGAAAGCTTCTGATAAAACGCCCGGGCCATGACGGGCTGGTTGTCTTCCTCGGCCAGGCGGGCGCGCCAATACAGAGCCGCAGGAATTTCCGCGCCGGAAGGATAGAGCGTGATTTGTTCTTCGAAGGCTTTCTTGGCATCCTCGTTGCGGCCCTGCCGCAAGGTGAGCCAGGCAGCTTTCCAGTGTACGTAGGAAGCCCGCGTGCCGTTCGGAAAACGCTGCTGAGCCTCACGGAATGCGTCGAGGGCCTGGTCGTACTCATGATGTACCAGATGCAAGTTGGCCGCCGATAGTAGCGCTTGTTCCAGCCAGGGACTGACCGGATCGGCTTGTCGCAACTCGTCGACCGTCCGGTAGAACGTGTCGTTGTCGTTCGCGGTCCATGCGACTTGGCCCAAAAGATACAGCCGCTGCGCGTTCAACTCGCCACTCACACTGCCCAGCGAAGCGAGTACCTGCTTGGCGTCCCGGTTCTTGCCACTTCGGTGTAGCGCGTCCGCTAAGGCCAGTTGCATCCTTGGCCGATCATCAGGGCTGCTCTCGTTTACCAAACTACGATATTCGTCCGCCGCATCGGCATAGCGCCGACGGTTCATCAATCCCTCGGCCCGTGTTTTGAGTTGAGCAACTGTTGGCGGGGGAACGGACGGCAGCTTTTTCAACTCGGCATATGCCGCATCGGCCTCGGTGCTGGCCGGCATGGTGTAGTAAATATTTGCGAGCGTCTCGGCGGCTTTCGCAGTCTGCCCGGAAGCGGCATATGCGCGCCCCAAGGCAAATTCCACATCCGAATGTATCGGTACCCGAATCTGTTCCAATAAAGATGCCGCTTCCGCTGCTTGTCCCTCGAGCAGGAGCGCATCGGCATAGCTTACCTCTGCGTCGCGCACCAGCAGAGAATCAGGATGCGCGCTGGCGAAGTCTGCGAAAGTGGCCAGCGCCTCTGCCGTGTGTCCGGTTTCCAGGTAGGATGTTCCAAGATAGTAAGCGACGTAATCGCCCAAATCTCCAGCATGAATCTTGGCGCGGTTCAGCGGATCAATCGCTTTCGCATAGTCCTTATCCAGCACATGCGCGTAGCCCAGTACCAGCCACGCCAGCGCTCCCGCGTCTTCCTTGGCATGGGCGCGGGCGTAGGCCTGGACCCCGGCATAGGCAGGCAGGGAACGATCCTGCAACAGCTGTTGAGCCATGGGCCGCAGGCTGGCCGATGCCACGAATGCCTGACGCATGCGCCGGACGCGCGGAGAAATCGTCCGCGGCTTACGAACATCGGCATAATGACGTTTGGCGCTACTAGCAGTAGTTTTTTTGCCGGTAGCCGCTTTTTTTGCCGGATTCTTTTTTGTGGTGCTATTGGTTCCAGCGCCAGGAATATCTTGAGCAGGTTTCGCCGGCGACGGGTCGGCTTGAACTTGGAACGAACCGGACAAAAAAGAAGAAGGCGCCTCTGCCGAAGTTCGCAGAGCGCCAAAGAAGCTGCAGAGAACTGCAGCTGCGAGCACCCACCACCCCTTGGAAACTGATCGAACCACTTTTTACTTTTCGCGTAGACGCGACTGCCAGAAAAACTAAGAAACTAGCGGCGGAAATTCGTCCCCATAATCGAAAGGTCATCTTCCGCCAGACTGCGCACCAATTCGTTCTGAAAATAGTCCCCGCTGGCTGCGACCGTGCTGCCGTAGCGCTTCTGGAACGTGCCCCGACTCTTATCGATGTCTTCCTTCAAACGGTCGTACAGATCCTTGTTACGCCGGCCTTCTGCCACTTTCGCCTGGTTGTAGAGCTTGATTTCATCCACCAGAAGGCGGGCGAAGCGCAGCGCTTTACGATGAACATCGGCATCTTCCGGAGAAAGGCCAGCCAAGGGATCAGTCGCCACGGCAGGCGCGGCAGCTGCATGCGCCGAAGCCACTTCCACGACTTCCCCCGCAGGTTCGGGCTCGGCCGGGCGGCTCGCGGGGATATGCTTGGGCGCGTGCGCCGCAAAGGGATCGGAATACGAAGAAACGGTTTGCACCGGTGGGGCTGCTCTTTCCGCCATGCCCGCCGCTTCGCCGTCGTCCTTCGGTGCCGCATGCTTGCGCAGCGAAATTACTTCCAACCACGCGCTGGTTGCGAGCACGAGCAATTCCAGAGTGTCGGAGCTCAACTTGCCGGTGTCGCCGCCATCAGCGTAAACCAGAGCAGCCACCTTATCCTTGAGCGCCAGCGGCAGCACCAGAACCTGTTCATTGGCCGGACTGCCGAACTGTCCTACGAATTGTCCGCCCATTTCCGCGATGTTCCCCGGCGTCGCCACTCGATTGTGATAAGTGTGGGCCACCGGCCCGGCATTCAAGTCGAGCGGAAAATCCTTCACCGCTTCCTCATCGCCGAAGCCGCGAGCTTGCCATCCTGACGCCGCTCCGGCTTTCACTACAAATAGTGCGATGCGAGAGCAGTGTTCGCTTCCGGAGTCCAACAGAGCTCGCAAGACTTCCTTCTGAGTTGACCCCGCATGGATGCTTGAAACTGCCTGAACCAGAGTGCTGGAGCCTTCTCGCGCAATACCGGGAACTTCGCTTACGGGAGCTGGCAACGCCTCCAGCACACGCTGGGCAATCTGCTCCTGCAATTGTGGGAGTTGATCCTGAAGGGCCTGAGACACGGCGCGCGCTACGATCTGCTCGATCTCGATCGGCTGTGCCTCGTTCGGTTTCTGTTTCCGTTCCGCCATGGTGAAGACCGTTTACTCCCGTGAATCGCGCCCGTCCGTTAGCACCAGCCGAAAGAGCTGCCCTAACTGCTGATTATACGGCACTTGTGGGACTGTCCCAGAGTACGTCAGGACGTGTTCGACCGCGTAACTCTCAAATCGACTCTATCGTAAACCTCATTCCGCCGAAACCGGAAACCGGTTGGTCAAATACTCAGGTTACCAAGTAGAATAACAGCTGAACTTTTTAGTGCCGCGGTTCGTTTCCCGCAAAATACTGCATCGCCGAGAGAATGGGAACCATCCAAAACAAACTAGAAGGGCCTGTCACTGATGAGTTGACGTTGGTGCGGGCGGCCAAGCAGGGCGACGACTCGGCGTTTGAAGAGTTGGTTCGCAGGTACGACCGCAACGTCTTTCGGATCGCGCAACACATCACGCAAAACCGCGAAGATGCGGAAGATGTGGTCCAAGAGGCGTTCCTCAAAGCGTACAGCAACCTGGCGAAGTTCCAGGAGCAGTCGAAGTTTTATACCTGGCTGGTGCGCATCGCCGTCAACGAAGCGTTGATGAAGTTGCGCCGCAAGAAGCCGGAGCGCACGGTTTCGCTGGACGAGGACATTAAGACGGAAGATGATTCTCTTCCGCGTGAGATCGCGGATTGGAGTCCGAATCCTGAGCAGCAATATACGCAAGCGGAATTACGAGCGATATTAAGCAAGACGATCCAAGGCCTTCCCCCAGGGTTTCGGACCGTGTTTGTACTGAGAGACGTGGAAGGATTGTCCACCGAGGAGACTGCGGCGGCTCTGGAATTGAGCGTGCCAGCGGTCAAATCGAGGCTGTTGCGTGCGCGCTTGCAGCTTCGGGAGCGGCTAGGACGTTTCTTCCAGAAACGCGAGAGTGGAGATGGCGAACAGTGAAATGTTCTGATTTCTTGCACGAGTTGACCAACTATCTGGACGGCGTCCTCGACGAACCCACCAAGGTCGAGCTGGAGAACCATCTTTCCTGGTGCCACAATTGCTATGTGGTCTGTGACACTACCAAGAAGACCATCGAGATCTATCGAGACTCCCAGCTCTACGAATTGCCCGAGGACCTCCGCACCCGTCTCCGCTCGGCCATCATGAGGAAGTGCCAGCAACACAAAAAGCGCGGTCCGGAATCTGTATGAGCGTCCACTCTTTGATGATGAACTGGTAGCAACCCCGCAGCCTTCCGATCCATCGCATATAATGAGCATCAAGCCTGGGGGTGCTGCATGCGATGCTTTAGGAGTAAAACCCTTCTCGCCTTCCTGATTCTGCTCGGCTCCTCTCTGTTTTACGGCCAGGCGAGCGATCTCGGACAAGCCCAGACTTCTTCGTCGGTTCCCACCAAGCCTCCAAGTGATCGACCCGCGCCTCTAGTTCCGGCGCCGATTCCGCCCAACGCTCCTCGCATGGCCAAGCAAACTCGTTATGAAATCATCCGTGACTTTGAAACCCAGCTTGTGTATGCGCGTACTGCCTTCCCGATGGGCGCGAAGGGCCTGCAACTGAAGCAGGGCGTGATCACCCCCAACGGCGAGGAATTGCAGCAGGCACTCAACCTTTGGGGGCCGGCACTAAAGCCTGGAGATCCCGCCCACATCTCTTTTGTTCAGATTAAGAACGACCACATTCATTTCGAAATCAATGGCGGCCCGGTACGCAGGCAGAAGTGGTACCAGCGGGTGCAAATTTCTGGTGCGAACGGACCGCTGCAGACTGGACCGAACGAGCCGCAATCCAATCCACACGGCTCCTGCCTTGATCTTTATTTCGACAAGTATGTTCCCGAGATGACGGCTGCGCAGTTGCGCGATCTATTGTTTCCGGTGCTCGACTTCAACGCCCGAAACAAGGAGCAAGCCTACCTGGATACCGTGCCTCCAAAAGTGAAGGAAGCTATCCAGGCGCATCACGTGCTCGTGGGGATGAATCAGGAGATGGTTCTTCACGCCAAAGGCAAGCCCCCGAAAAAGGTGCGGGAGCGGACCGGTGAAACGCAGTACGAGGAATGGATTTATGGCGAGTCCCCGGCAGATGTGGATTTCGTTCGTTTTGTCGGCGATGAAGTTGTGCGGGTAGAGACCATGAAGGTAAACGGCGAAAAAATCGTGCGCACCGAAAAGGAAGTCATCCTAGAACAGCCGGACAAAGACAAGGAAGCGAAGAAAGAGCCGGAAGAGCGTCCAGCCAATGCCCCAAGTCTCAGGCGTCCGGGAGAGGATCAACAGGAGGTGCCAAAGCCGGCAAACGGAGCTGCTCCGCCGCCGATTATGCCACCACCAGACTTGCCCCAGCCTCCAAGCGGGCCAGGGGAGATGGTGGCGGCGCGATAACCACGGGAAAGTGCGAGTCCCTCAAGAACTATTTCATCGCAACTGCTGCGCCCGAGTCAGCAAAAGAAAAGGCGAAAGACACATTCGGAAATTCCCGCCCATCAACTTCCACATAAGGATAGACAAAATAGTTCAGCGGCTTACCATCCTGCGGAGGACTTAGGCGCAGATCGCGGCCCATACTGAACTGCATGCGATTCACGTCGTGCGAACCGAAAAAGTAGTCGCGTTTTTCCGGATGCTTCCAAGCTTCCGAAATGTCCACGGGAATCCAGCCCTTCCCGTCGATATAGAAATCCGACCAGCAGTGGTAGCCCGCAATCTCAGCAGAGTGCTTATCGGATGGAAGTGGAAATCCGATTTCGAAGCGAGCTGGAATGCCCTGGGATCGAGCCATCGCAATGAACAGGGAATGGAAGTCGGTGCAGTTGCCTTTCTTCGCATCGCAGGCGTAGAGAACGTCGCCGCGGCCCCAACCGGTACCCGTCTTGTCGTACCTCATTGTGGTGACAACGTAGTCGTAGATGGCGCGGGCCTTGTCGAGAGACTGAGTTTTCCCCTGAGTTACTTTAGCGGCTAAATCAGCCGGCAGACCGGTCACGGGGACAAGGGAGTCAGGCTGCAGGTCCTGCTGCTTCTCTGTTGACGAAAGCGAAACGGGAATAACAAGTCCTGCCGATCCGAGCGTCACACGCTCATGGCGTATCACGGCATATTCGATGTCAAAATGCAGTTCAGGTTGGGCGGAACCGGCTTCGGCATAAAAAATCTGATTTCCATATTTTGATTCGCTGGTCTTTTTCAACGGAAGATCGCCACGAGTTGAGACGATCTTCACCTCTTGATAGGCATCCGAGTGCGCTTCGGGGATCCAGATGCGAACCCTCTCTCCAGCGGGAAGGTTCTTTATCGTGAAAGCGTAGTGAAACGTGAAGTGGCGGGAATCTTGGGCGACAAGGGATAGGGTGACGACGCAGAATAGAAACGACAATACGCAAAGCTGGCGCAGCATAAGCGGCTTCCTTTCATGTTCTCAACGGAGAACAGGAGAACTGAGGACTGGTTGGAAACGACACACGGGCGTCTTAGAGAGATCGCCGTCAAGTGAAGCCGCGCTTTGGGATGCGCATGAGGAAAAGATGCCGAATCAAGATTCGGCGATGCGGTATTTTTAGCAGGACATGTCGTATCCAGAGCAGCGGAGTGGCAAGACCAGCAGTTGGTCAAGATCGCCCATCCGCGCTTTCCATAATTTCGTTAGAATGCCTGCGTGGCTGTCGCCATTCAATGTCGCGATCTGCGCAAGACCTATGACGGTAAGGTCGAGGCCGTGCGCGGCTTGAACCTCGAAATTCAGACCGGCGAATGCTTTGGCCTCCTAGGGCCGAACGGAGCAGGGAAGACCACGACGATCGAAATCCTCGAAGGGTTGCTGGAGCCAACTTCAGGCGAAGTATCTATCTTTGGCCACTCCTGGCGTGAGAATGCGCGCGAGATGCGAGAGTGGCTGGGCATTTCGCTGCAGGAAACGCGGCTTTCCGAGAAGCTCACCGTTCGCGAAACCGTTGAACTGTTTGCCAGCTTCTATCGCGAGCCGCGTTCGTCCGATGAGGTGCTCGAGCAGTTGCAGCTTACTGAGAAGGCCGATGCCTGGGTAGGCAGACTTTCTGGCGGGCAGAGGCAACGTCTGGCGGTGGCGACGGCCCTGGTTTGCAATCCGAAAATTCTTTTTCTGGACGAGCCGACCACGGGCCTTGACCCCCAGAGTAGACGGCAACTATGGGACATTATTCGAGAGTTTCAACGCGACGGCGGCACCGTCCTGCTTACCACGCATTACATGGATGAAGCGGAGCGGCTATGCGACCGGCTGGCCATCGTCGATCACGGTCAGATCATCGCCGAAGGTTCGCCTGCAAGTTTGATTGAGCGGCTGGGCGGTCATCACGTGGTGGAGTTTGCTGTCAGCGGGAATTCTGACGGCGCGGCACTCGATGTCTGGCGTGCTCTGCCGAGTGTGGAGTCCGTGCGCGAGGATGACGGCATGCTGTCACTCAATGTGAAGGAGCCGCATTTGGCGATTCCGGCGCTGTTGGATGCAGTTGGGAAGCAGGGAAGTCAGTTGCAGCATCTGACCACGCGTCAGGCCAGTTTGGAAGATGTGTTTGTTCGACTCACAGGGCGGCATTTACGCGAAGAGTGAACGTGGAAAACTGAGATGCTCGTGATGCAGTTCCAAAATATCAAGCCGAATTCGCCACAAAAATAAATTCATGGCTATTGCACAGCGAACCCCGTATACAAGAGCGTCGGCCTCGAGGAATCGGCCGCCGAAACGGAATGGACGCTGGTCCGGTTACCTTCATCTTCTGATGGCGCGCATGCTGGAGTTGAAGCGCGAACCGGAAGTCGTGTTCTGGGTGTTCGTGTTCCCGCTGTTGTTGGCGGTCGGGCTCGGAATTGCCTTTCGCAATAAGCCCGGGGACGCATCGTCGGTTGCAATTGTTGCAGGAGCGGGAGCGCAGGACGCGGAAGCGCTGCTGCAACGTTCTGCGCAACATGCATCATTCAAAATCGAAGTGCAAGACGAGGAGACTGCCCGGAAAGGATTTCGCCTGGGGAAGTACGATCTGGTAATCGAACCCGACGGAAAGGGCGGACTGCGGTATCGCTACGATCCGGCGCGGCCGGAGAGTGTCCTTGCAAAAGCCGAAATAGATAGTGCCCTGCAGAGAGCAGCTGGCCGCAAAGATGTGGTTCAGACTACCGTAGAGACGTCGTCTGAGCCGGGTTCGCGCTACATTGATTTTCTGATTCCCGGATTGCTCGGGATGAACCTGATGAACTCCGGAATGTGGGGCATCGGATTTGCGCTGGTTGATATGCGGCAACGCAAGCTGCTGAAGCGCTTCGTGGGTACGCCAATGCGTCGCGGAGACTTTTTGCTCGCTCTCATGTCGAGCCGTTTGGTGCTAATGATTATTGAAATCGGATTGTTGCTGACGCTTGGGGTCATCGTGTTCCACATGAAGGTATTGGGATCGGTATTCGCCATCGTCTTCCTCGGTGCTGTGGGGGCGATGGCCTTCGGCGGAATTGGATTGCTCACCGCGAGCCGGGCGCAGAAAATTGAAAGCGTAAGCGGGCTCATGAACCTCGTAATGATGCCCATGTGGATTTTTTCGGGAGTGTTCTTTTCTTACGAGCGGTTTCCAGCCGTAATTCAGCCCTTGATCAAGGCGCTTCCACTGACGGCTTTAAATGATGCCCTGCGCGCCAGTATTCTGGAGGGAACACCATTGATCCATCAATGGCCGCGGCTACTGGTGATGTCTCTTTGGGGCGGAGTTTCCTTCGTTCTGGCTCTGAAATGGTTCCGCTGGACTTAGTGGTCGCCCTAACTGGAAGGCTCTGAAAATCCGGTTCAATGAGGATGGATTTTCCGAAGCTTGGGCCTCGCCCGCATGTCATGGAAGATACGAACGAGGCCGGCTGCGGTGCTTGCGAAAGCATTACTCCACTTATGACTTCACTAGCTTGGCGGCAGCCTTTCGGACTTTTGCCCAGCGTAGCTTCTGCGCTTCGGCAATTCGTCTGCGGGCATCCTTGCTCAAGGTCCGGCCTGTTTTCTTGAGCTTTTTCCCGCCGGCGTGACCGAGAGCGTCCAGCGCTTTCCCTACTTGTCCCATCTCCCTTTCAAGACGGGAGTATTCCTTCTGCAGGGAAGCAACTACTTTGTTCATGATCATTAATACCCCCTGTAAAGTAAGGCTAACACGGCTGCAACAACCGATAAACAGATCAGAGTTGACTTTTACTCAGGAGAGAACTCCTCCAAGAATAATTTGGGACTATTTGGGACTATTTCGCGAATTGGGAACATAGTGAGGGAGTGTCTCCTCCTTATCCGGCTCCGATCGTAGACAGGAAGCGCGGGGACTGGCGGGCTTTCGTAGCTTGCTCGAAGGAGAACGCCAGGCGGATCAGAGTGGGTTCGCTCCAGGCTCGACCGAAGAAAGAGATCCCGACCGGCAGGCCGGAGATGAATCCGGCGGTAACGTTGATATTCGGGTACCCTGCGACGGCCGCGGCGTTCGAACTTCCACCGGCCACATGATCGCCATTGACCAAGTCGGTAAGCCAGGCCGGACCACCCGTGGGCGCGACCATGGCATCGAGATGGTATTTGTCCATGGTGGCATCAATGCCCTCAGTACGGGCGAGTTGATGGTTCTTCTCAAGCGCATCGAGATAGGCTTTCTCAGTTAACGGGCCTTTGGCTTCGGCTTTCAGAAATAAATCCTGCCCGAAATATGGCATTTCTTTTTGTCGATTGCGGTCGTTGAAGTCGATGATGTCTTTCAACGCCCGCACCGGGGAATTCGGGCCGAGACCTGCGAGATACGCATTCAGGTCGGCCCTCAGTTCGTACATGAAGACCAGCAGTTCGCTTTCATCGAACTTACCCAAGGTTTCAATGTCTGCCGGATCAATAAGTGTAGCTCCTTGCTTCCTCATGGCATCGAGGGATTGTTCCATGAGAGCATCGACAGCATCGTTGAATCCGAAGTATTTCCTCGCCACGCCGATGCGGGCGCCTTTTAGACCCTTGGGATCGCAAAACTGTGCGTAGTCTGTGAACGACTTGCCTTGGCTGCCGCTGGTAGCCGAGTCGCGGGGATCGACACCTGTGAGCGCGCCCAGCAATATCGAGGCGTCGCGCACCGTCCGGCACATGGGGCCCGCACCATCCTGGCTATGGGAAATTGGAATGATGCCGCTGCGGCTGACAAGACCAACTGTGGGCTTGATGCCTGCGATGCCATTCGACGACGACGGACAGACGATAGAGCCGTCCGTTTCAGTCCCGATGGCTGCTGCGCACAGATTCGCCGACACTCCGGCGCCAGAACCTGAGCTCGAGCCGCAGGGATTGCGGTCAAGCGCGTAAGGACTTCTGGTGAGCCCACCGCGGCCGCTCCATCCGCTGGTCGAATGACTGGAGCGGATGTTGGCCCACTCGCTCAGATTGGTTTTGCCTAAAATCACGGCACCGGCGGCACGCAGCTTTTCGGCGACGAATGAATCTTTAGCAGGCTTGGAGCCCAACAGGGCGAGCGAACCGGCCGTAGTCATCATTCCGTCGGCAGTATCAATATTGTCTTTAATCAATACAGGAACGCCATGTAGCGGTCCGCGCGGACCTTTCGCTTTGCGCTCCTGATCGAGTGTATCGGCGATCGAGAGAGCGTCGGGATTCAACTCGATAATGCTGTTGATCGCAGGACCGTGCTTGTCGATTTCGTCGATACGCGCGGTGTATTTTTCCACCAAAGAACGGGCAGTGAACTTGCCGGAATTCATTCCATCTTGCAGATCGGAGATCGTCATTTCATCGAGTTCGAAAGACTTGATGTCGGCACTTGGTTCGGGCGTTGCGATCTCGCGTGCCGCCCCTAGCGCAGGACAGACAGGCGCCAAGGTCGCAGCCGCACCGCCGATGACCGTGGTTTTCAGGAACGAGCGGCGGCTGGCGCCCCTCATCGTATCGTTTCTCTGTTGGCCCATA
Organism: Acidobacteriaceae bacterium; assembly: GCA_003138975.1. GTDB lineage: Bacteria > Acidobacteriota > Terriglobia > Terriglobales > Acidobacteriaceae > Sulfotelmatobacter. Next base: position 87,335 of record PLHQ01000129.1, read on the forward strand.
AGTCAGAGTCCTTTAAGCGGTTTGAAGAGCGGCAAATGGCAACGAACATAGTAATTCACTGGAAGAGAACCTGCAGCCTGGGCTAACAAGTGAGGAAACGGCACCTATCGCAATACGGAGCGCCGAACGTCTCTAAGTCCGCTGGTTATTGAGGCGCGGCTTGCTTGCTGTTGCGCCAACTTTTATCGGAGGTTTGATAACAGTGGCCAGAAGATTTTGATCGTCCTGGTATCGATTGTAGGCCTCGTCCGGAAACCATGTGCCGTCGAAAAGATCCCCTTGCCTGGCTACCGTGCAGCGCTGCACATGCAAGGTTTGGACGAAGCTGTGCTTAATGTGGGGTGCTCCCCAATCCCCGCCCCAGATCATTCCGCTACTCTGGGCGAGTTGTCCTAGAAAAGAAAAGTCGCCTTTCCACGAAGGCTCCCCAGCCACTACGCGCACGATGTCACAAGCCAAGCCATAGTGGTGCACTCCGACCGTCCGAAGTTTGGTAGCGCCCTGGTTGAACAATTCTTGCTGGCGGTCCTGGCAGCGATAGGTTTCGTAGATCATGAGTTCGATTCCCATCCGGTGGGCGGCGGAAACTATCGCCGCCACCAGTTCGCGGGTCGTGGGCTCGAGCAGAGAAGCATCGCTGACGCGCTTTACCGAACTGAAACGCTCGTCTTGCGAGATGACATCGGTATAAAAATTCCCCATGCAGGTGCATCCAATAACTCTGAAATCCGATTGGCCGCCTTTGCCCGCGTTCCATCGCACGCTGCTTCTCACCCCTTCCGGCCACAGTTTCGTCTACCTGGAAGTTTTTGTGTGCAATTTTGGTCCAACGTGTATAATGAAGTTCAGCTAAGTTTGACTCACAAGCAATTGAAGGTCGGTATCGCCAACCAGCGTCGCCCCTCACTAGCAGCGAATCTTCCATAGCACATTTCAAGAAACAGGAATAGGACTATCAATGGCAGAACAAGGAACAGTGAAGTGGTTTAACGACGCCAAAGGCTATGGCTTTATCAGCCGTCAAAATGGCGAAGACGTTTTCGTGCATTTCTCCGCGATTCAGGCTGGCGGCTTCCGCAGCCTGCAAGAAGGCCAAACCGTGCAGTTCGACGTGACCAAGGGCCCCAAGGGCTGGCAAGCGGAGAACGTTCAGGCAGTCTAGCGACAACGCTCTCGAAACAATAAATGCCCGTGGATCCGAAAGGATCTCGGGCATTTTCTTTTGCGAGAAGAATTCTTCAGCTTGCTCTCAGTCTTCAAGGCTGCTGACGTGCCCGCTGCACCATCTCTACTAGGACTTTCCGAGCCTCGCTTGCGCTGCCCACTTCTCGTAGGAAGGCAATGCGGACCCCGCGCATGCCGTCCGTGGTTTTCAGGCGTGCATGAAAGCCGAGGCGGTCTACCGAGGTCATCGCAGCCTCCTGCGACTCGACTCCAGCGTGTGCCCGGGCAAGCTGGACAAGTGCATCTCTGTGGTCGGTGTTCATGTGTTCGATGATTCCCGCAGCCGCGTCGGCCAGAGGATCAGGCTGCGCATGGTCATAGTCCGATGCCCGCACCCAGCCCATCACTCCAAATCCCCCCACATAGTAAACGTCCAGCACGTCCATACGATAGAAAGAGAAATCGTCGAAGTTCACCCAGTACTTGCTATTGGCATAACGCGCCAGATAGAGCTTACGGGCATCGGCCACTTCCGGTTCAGGTATAGTCACAACATTTCCCACCAACGTAACCCGTGAAGCGCCTAGAGGATCGCCGTCTCCAGCATGCTGCGTGACAAGCAAACTGGCACGCGGATCCGCCTGCAGATTCTGGGTGTGCATCGCCATCGTGCTGATGAGAAATATCGGACGTCCGCGCTCATCCAGCCCGTATGGCATTACCGATCCGAAGGGAAACCCCGGCTGCTTGCGCGAAATAGTGGATAGGCTGCCAATTCGGCCTAAATGCACCAACGTGCGCGCCCGTTCTGAGAAGGAAGGCTCGGGAACCGCAGGCTGCTTGCTCGCTACGCCCGAACCGCCGTGTCGATTGGAGGAAGATGACATCGCGTGTTCTCTTCATCCAGTCTAAATGAAGCCGGAGTTCTGCAGCGTTCAGCGCTGCGGTCCGCCGTTGATCAGCCTCACTTTCGCACGGCAAAAGGATCTATTCAACAGATTGTTTCCGGCAGCCTCGAGTGCTAGACTTTCAATGGCCTACGCGCAAACGTCTACCTAATCTTTGCCAGTGGGCGGGAGTAGTTCAGCGGTAGAACGCCAGCTTCCCAAGCTGGATGTCGCCGGTTCGATCCCGGTCTCCCGCTCCATATTTTCAATAAGTTACAGCTTGACAGTTTTCATGGGTCAGCATAGGGTCAGCGCTCGTGAAAATCCAGCCAAGCGCCACTTTTCCGAGTGAGATAACCACGCCCTCTCGCGGGTTCCGCGAAATCCCGAGTGAAGATCACTTGGCCCGAATTAAGAAAACAACTCCAAGTAATATCATGAGAGCCACCAGCCCAAGCCCAATCAGGACAGCAGCTAGACTCTGCCGTTGGCTTGAACTCCTCCCTGATGCAAGGACACCATCCTGGCTTTGCGGGATTGCGTACGACTCCAAGTACCCACATCTCGGGCACTTGAGCGTTGTGACTGGCAGGACTTGATCCTTTGCCAACTTGAGGCCCATCCAGAAGCTCGGTTTGGGTTCTCCCGGAGACCAGTTTTGCTGCTGGTATCCCGAATGGGTGGCATCCAACAAATAGCCGACTTCCATCTGCGCGTGACAGCGAATGCACTCGACCGCCTTACTCATGCGCATCTCTCCGTTTCAAGTCGTTGTGGGGTAGTGTACAGCGACGGCAAAGTGCTCCACGGTATTTATTAGTAATAGAGTTGGAAGAGGAGGAAACCGACAAGTCAATGAAAGCGGGGTAGTTGGCGGTGGCTCAAGAGGATGGTTGTTGAAAAATCCCATATCACAAGTTTGCGCTTTCCTTTCGCCTGTCTGGCGAACAAAAGGCGCAAAGTTGCGCTAACGCCTGATCTATAAAAGGAA
>PLHQ01000152.1 GCA_003138975.1 Acidobacteriaceae bacterium
TCTGCTCCCGGTTCCAGAGCGAGCGATCCTGGTTCTCCAGCAAAATCAACAAGGGAGAAGCACTGGCCTAACTGGACCAAATTGGACCATGACGCAAATTGCCAATTCCTTGCAAGTGCTTGAAAGAATGGCGGGGACGACGAGACTCGAGCTCGCGACCTCTGCCGTGACAGGGCAACAACAACATGTAACTCATTGATATCAAACGGTGTCGGCGGACTTCGTTTGGTACAAAATGATACCGGACAGCATCTGTTATCGTCCCCTTAACGTCCCCAGATTCGCCGGCGCCCGCTCCTTTGGCACTTATGCCAAAAGCCCGGTTTTTTGGTTGGGATGACGGGTCACTTCCCCACACTTACGAAGTGGCTTACCCGCAATTTCGATTGCGTTAGCTCCCTAGCATCCAACTGCCCTTGCTTGTCCTTATCGAGTCTGTAGGTTGCGTGAGGATGGCGACGCCTANNAAATCGTGAGCGTGCTTTGGGGGCGATGGACTCACGTCGTGCTGTGTCCATACCCGCGTCTCCCTGGAGGAGGAAAGAAATGTCTTTTGACATTCCCTCTTATAGGGCAATTTAAGGCGACCGCGAAATTGGGAGAGTTTCTGGAAACGAAGTTCTCGCAGTCGTTTTGATCTGAACGGCGGTTCCGGCCGGACGCCTTTAGGATGACTGTGCCGTGACAGGGATGTCAGGGTCCAGTGGTATGGCTTAACGATTGGCGAAGCAGGAACTGAGCATTGGGAAGCTTGGCATTCCAATGGTTCCAGAGTTCTGTCCGCCGCGCCTCAAGGCGCTCCGCTTGCTCAGTACTCCCCGCCTGACGGAGCAGATTGGCAAGGGCGGTCCAAGTACGCGAAATGCAGGTCGCATCCCGCAGATCATTCTGCAGGTCGGGTTTCCACGCTATTAGTTTGTCGAGCAGTTCTTTGTAGGCGGCAATGGCTTGGGCGGTTTGGCCGGTTTCGGCATACTCGTCCGCTGCGGCTCTTATCACATGATCGGCCCTGCTCATTGGCTCCACCGTGTCGGTCGGGTATTGGTGGGCATCGCGCAGGAGGTGGAACGCTTCCTCTATGCGCTGTCTGGCTTCTTTGTCGCGACCGATCCAGCGCGCTGCGTAAGAAGAGCCCGCGAGCAGGTCCGCGGCATAGAGCTGAGTGCTGACATTGGCTTTTGCCTCCCGCACGCGTGTGAGGGCCTGATCATAGACCACCAGAGCTTTCTCGGGGTTGTTGTGGCGCAGAATGTTGCCGATTTCCAACCCGAAGTTCGCGACCGTACGGCTGCTCAGATAATCGATGGGATCGATTTTCGCGAGTTCTTCACCGATATTCATTCCTCTTTGGAAAGTTGCCAGCGCATCTCGACTACGGCCCAGACTCGGTTCCGCATCCTGCTTTCCCAGAATCATTCCCTCGGTATACAACGCGTTGGCCAGATTGATACGCAGGGATGCGTGTCCGCTGGCAGCTTGCGTCTCCTCGAGTTGAATCGCCTGTTGAGCAGTCTGCAACGCCCCGTCCAGATCTCCAGTCTGCCAGCGCGCGATTGTCAACGCGCCGAGGATGCTGCCATGAACTCGATGGGCTGATGGCACCGGCTCGGTGATATCCACTGCGCGCTGACTGGCGCGTAGAGCATCCTCGAACAGGTTCATAGCTTATGGATGGTATCAAGAGACCGAGAGGTGCAAAGAGGACTTCGCGGCATAGAGCGCCCGAGTCTGGCAACCGCAGGTCCACGCATGTTCGCAAGGTTCCGAGTCGTTATCTCGATGCTGCGCCATGCCGCGCCTCGTTCTGGCCACCAAGAAGAGAAGATTGTCCGCTATTTTGCCCGCTTCACCGCGTCTACTAGGCCCGGATATGGGTTCACGGCCTTCCCCTTCCACCACAGCCTTTCCGGCCCCAACTCGAAGATCGCAAAATGCAAGTGGGGCGTGCGTGCATCCGCATTTCCCGTCGATCCCACAAAACCGATGACGTCCCCACGCTCGACCCGCATTCCCTCCCGCAGCCCTTCCACATAACGGTCCAAGTGCGCGTAGTAATAGCAATACGCTCCCATTTCATCGAACTGGTAGATTGTGCTGCCGCCCCGGTTGCTGAGGAACAGCTTGCGGATGGTTCCGGATACCACCGCATGCACGGGTGTCCCTCTCGGCTCCAGAATGTCGATCGCCTCATGCCGATGTCCGTTGTGAACTTCTTCGAAAGTATCCCGCAGATCCGCGAGGGCGAGTCTGCTGATGGGCGGAGCCATATCGAGTATTGAAGAAGTAGTGCCAGCCGCAAGAAACACCGGGAACAGCACGGCAATACAAACGCAGAGTCTCAGGCCTATTCCTCCAGACATCGCGCGCTCCGCTTTCTCATTCCTCGAACACGACCGGCGTTCCATCTCGGACCAGGTCGGCGACCCTGGTGGCATCCCAGTTTGTCATTCGCACGCACCCGTGAGACGCGGAATGACCGATCTCCCCCGCTTCCGGCGTGCCGTGTATTCCGTAGTGCGGTACGTTGATCCCCATCCATACAACACCCACCGGATTGTTGGGACCTGGGGCGATCTTCACCTTGGCATTTGCTTGATCGCCGTCCCAGAACAAAGCGGGGTTGTAGTTGTAGGTTGGATTTCGCACCACATCCGTGATCACCCAATTTCCGAACGGGAGCGGGTCGTGCTCGCTGCCGCTCGTCACCGGGGCGTAAAAGATGATCTGGCCTTCCCGGTCATACACCATCAGCACCGATTTCTTCTTCGAGACAACGATCTTGACCGACCCCGTCTGGGCCCGCGTCGCTTGTTCGGTGCCCAATACGTTGGGGACACGGATGTCCTCTCCAGCGATGAACCGGGCGCGGGGGTTCAAGCGCTTAAGCAGGGCCTGTGCCGAGTGGAATTTCCCGGCCAGCTCTTCCAGCACGGATGTGTAGTAAAGGCCCGGCAGTTTCGACTGCTCCGTCGCGTCTTCCGGAATCGTTTTGTTGAACGGCCCGGCAACGTCTTCCGCGGTGATCGTGTAGGACACGATCGGTTTAACAGCATCGGCGCCGAGCGCTTTGAGCAACGCTTTCCGGCTCCGCGCACCTGGAGCAAGCCCGCGCGCGGTTTGAAACGCTGCCAGAGCGTCGCGGCTGTTCTTTCCACCCTTGCCGTCGATCTCACCCGACGAGAAGTTGGCTCGATCAAGAAGGATCTGCATATCGAGTTCTGCGGGCCCGACTGACCGAACTGCTGGAGCCGAGCGGTTGGCAGCGATCGAGGTGGACGTGCCAAGAAGAATCACCGCGCTTGCGACGAAACACGACAGGGTCTTAAGTGTAATTGTCATGGCGCCTCCCGGAGCGACAATGTCACTTCTTCTGGCCATAACGTTGAGAACCATGCAACGCAAAGTTATCAGGCCGCGATCTGATGCGTCTGTTCAACACCGCTCACATCCGGCAGAACGATGGAAGGTCGTCATTCTGTTCGATTGCACCGCTGGTTCCCATTCTGGGGCAACACCACAAGAAAGAGATGGAGTTCGAACTCCGCTAACTGGGGATGTTCTTCCCGAGTGACCGTCAAACCTGAAGTTGTCGAGGCGGTCCAGTTCCCTGTTTGCCGACGATACGGGAATGATCGCGTGGTAGATCGGACCGGCCAAGTGACGCAGTTTCCGCAATAACCGTTTGAACGAAGCCGCTTTGTGGTCCAAGCTGACCGAAATTGTCGCGCCGGTTCGCTTCCGATACAGCTCTAACGTTTCTGGTGCGGGATAATCTGTCTGTGCAAAGAAGCGCCGTGGGCTCACCGGCTGTTTATCGTTTTGCTGGGCTTCGTTTCCACGGCCTCGGCTGCTGAAAGCTTCCGATCCCGGTGTGGCTCGGTGCGCGGGGCACCCGTATGCAGTTCGCAAACTTCCCCGATCGCTGCACCACAGGTTGTACAAAGCACGGATAATATCTGTTTCGGGGTGAGTTCCTTGGTTTTCACCATGACATAAGCCAACGTTCCGCAGCTGGAAAATGCTCAATATTGCTCATTTTCAACATATTCGCCAAGCGCCAGGTTCCTGAGAGCCTGAAGGAGAGAAAGCTTCAGGATGGGCTGACTTAGTTCAGGGAACCTGAAAGAGGAGAAGGTGGTAACCACATCAATTTCAAAAGCCTTCCACTACAGCGTTGATAAATGTGGCGGATCACGGCCCCTGCCGCTCCCACTGCAGCGGCGGTTTGTCTTCTCGCTTTTTTTGTACCTCGCGGACTTTCTCAGCTTGGGTCAGCGGCGGATTCGGCAGCGCATCGGGGCAGTTGCACCGGTTGCGCTTTTGTTTGTTGAGTAGGTGTGCACCCCCGTGGCCGGTTGGGCTGCTGTTGAGCGGCTTGCTGTTCGCGAGCCCTTTCGCCTGCTGGTGAGCCGCCTGTTGCTATTGAGCGGGGGAACTGCGCGTCATAGACGTAGGCCACCATCAGAAACCCGTCATGCTAAGATACGATGTTTGTTGGACATCCAAGCCAAAGGGACTTGATTTTCAGGAGCTTGCTATGCCCCGCGCCAAGCCGAAAGCCGTTGGTAGCTCGCTCGCCAAGGCTCCCACAGGAATTCAGGGACTCGATGAAGTCACTGGCGGAGGCTTGCCCAAAGGTCGTGTCACGCTGGTCTGTGGCAGCGCGGGATGTGGAAAGAGCTTACTTGCGATGGAATTCCTGGTGCACGGCGCTGTTCGATACGGCGAGCCTGGCGTATGCATGGACTTCGAAGAGACCGAGGCGAAGCTGGCGGCCAACGTCGCATCGCTGGGTTTTGATTTGCGTGAGCTTACCAAACGCAAGAAGCTGTTGGTGGATTACGTTTCGGTTGAGCGAGACCGGATTGCCGAGACGGGAGAATACAACCTTGAGGGCCTGTTCATCCGTTTGGGTCACGCCGTCAAGACGATCAAAGCAAAGCGCGTTGTCCTGGACAGCATCGAGGCACTTTTTTCCGGATTAACTGACTCAACGATACTACGAGCGGAACTCCGCCGGCTGTTTCATTGGCTGGAAGACCACAAGCTTACCGCTGTCGTTACCGGGGAAGCGGGAGAACATACGTTGACCCGCCACGGGCTGGAGGAATACATCGCCGACTGCGTGATTGCGCTGGACCACCGGGTAACAGAACAGATTTCCACGCGCCGGCTGCGAATCGTCAAGTACCGGGGCACTTCCCACGGCACCGATGAGTATCCGTTTCTGATAGATCGTGAGGGCATCTCGGTGGTGCCGCTCACCTCACTGGCACTTGCCCACAAAGCACTGACGGATCGCGTTTCAACGGGAATTCCCGCTTTGGACGAGATGATGGAAGGTAAGGGGTTCTTCCGTGGAAGCAGTGTGCTGGTGTCGGGCACGGCGGGAACCGGGAAGTCCAGCCTGGCAGCGAACTTCGCCAGCGCCGCCTGCGCCCGTGGCGAAGATTGCCTGTATTTCGCTTTTGAAGAGTCTCCCAGCCAGATTCTCCGCAACATGCGCTCGGTTGGCATTCACCTGGAGCGGTGGGCAAAAAAGCGCTTATTGCACTTCCACGCGATGCGGCCAACCAGCACCGGCCTGGAAGGACACTTGGCCGCTATTCACAAATTGATCGCCAAGCTTCGACCACGCGTCGTGGTCATCGACCCGATCACGAACCTGGTTTCGGCCGCGGGCACTTATGACGTTAAATCGATGCTCATGCGCTTGGTCGATTTTCTAAAGGTGGAACAGATCACGTCGATGTTCACGAATCTGACATTCGCAGGAGACCCCCAGGAGAGAACTGCGGCGGCCGTCTCCTCTCTCATGGACACCTGGATTGTATTGCGGGACAGCAAACCCAATGGACGGCGGAGACGAGAGCTTTACGTTCTGAAATCCCGCGGCATGGCACATTCACGCGAACCTCGTGAGCTAGTCGTGAGTGAGAGAGGCCTCGAATTGGGCATCGTGCTGACGGATCAAAGGCCGGCCACTACAGTTGCAGGCTCAGGCGCAGTCGCGGCAGCTAAGTAGCAAGTTTGTCCCGTCTGGGCCAGACACCGAGGACTGACATGAAAAAGAGTTCAGCAAGAAAGCGCCGCCCTGCGAAGAGTACCGGTAGCGACTTTTGGCGATTGCGCCTTTACATTGCGGGCCAAACCCCTAATTCGATTGCTGCGATCGACAACCTCAAGAAGATTTGTGAGGACAAGCTGCGGGGTAAGTATCGTATTGAAGTGGTCGACTTGCTGGAGAAGCCGCAACTGGCCAAGGGCGATCAGATCATCGCCATTCCGACCCTAGTGAGAAGGCTCCCGCCGCCGGTCAAGAAAATCATTGGCAACCTTTCCAAGACCGAGAGTGTCATTGTGGGGTTGGATCTTCAGCCGGTACGCTGAAGTAAGGGTTCAAATAGCAGATGTCTAACAAGCGAGCGCGTCCCGATGGCCGAGTCCTCCAAGGAGGGTTGCCCGGCAAAGTCGGTGCGTCGGAGGCAGCTCGCAGAAGCCGCGGACCTTCTCCAGGCAAACTGCCGTCATCCACGCCACCGGATCAGCAAACAAAGCTCCTCGCGCGGCTGAGAACTGCAGAGGAAACTCTACGCGCCATACAGTCCGGTGAAGTGGATGCTTTGATGGTTTCCGGTCGTCGCGGAGAGCAGGTGGTTTCTCTGAAAGGCGGCGAACCCGCTTATCGCATGCTGGTGGAGGCCATGAGCGAAGGCGCGGCAACTCTGTCCCGGAATGGCGCTGTGCTCTACTGCAATCGCAGGTTTGCAGAACTGATTCGCAGGCCACCTGGGAAAATTATCGGAATTGCGGCTCAGTCGCTGGTTGCGGAAACAGAGCGAGACCGATTTGAAACTTTGCTTGCCGAGGCTCAGAAGGCGGTTTCGAAAGGCGAATTCAACCTGAGTTGCACGGATGGAAGTCTGGTTCCGGTCTATTTGTCGCTTAACCGGTTTCGTGGATTCGACGGCCAGGCCCTGGGCATGGTGATAACCGATCTGAGCGAGCAAAAACGCAAGCAGGCCACGGAAATCAAGCAGGCCGAGGCGATGCACCGGCTCCTTCTGGAACACGAGCTTTCGGCGCAAGAGGAGGAACGGCGCCGGATTGCACGCGAATTACATGACGAAGCCGGCCAATTGCTGACCTCTCTTCTGGTCGGGCTGCGTACTCTGGAAGACGCTCGAAAGCTGGCAGATGTCAAGGCACAAGGACAACGGCTACGCGAAATCGCTGCCCAGGCCATCGACGAAGTCGGACGGCTTGCCCGCGGGCTTCACCCAACGGTGCTGGACGACCATGGCTTGGGTGTTGCCCTCAGCCGATACGTTGCCGAGTACACAAAGACCCACAACATAGCTGTGGATCTCAAACTTAATGAACTTGACTTGAGCACCCTGCCGTCAGCAGTCCAGATCGGGTTGTATCGCATTCTCCAGGAAGCCCTGACCAACGCAGCCAGACATTCGGGAGCCAAGGCGGTCAGCATTAGATTCGCGCGTTTGGCCACGGCTTTGGAGGTAACAGTAGTCGATAACGGATGTGGCTTTGACGCCAAGGCCGTGGCTGTCTCTTCGCACCGCCTGGGGATTCAGAGTATGCGAGAGAGAGCGGCAATGTTGGGCGGAACGCTCAGTTTCACATCACAGGGCAAGGGGACCAAGATTCTGGTGCAACTCCCACTTGCCAACCAGGAAGCTCAGCCCTTGGTGAGGCGGAGGAGCACCTGAAATGCCGGCGCGAACGCACAAGATCAGGGTCATGATCGTGGATGATCACGCAATCCTCCGTGCCGGACTGAAAATGCTGGTCAATGCCCAGCCCGATATGGAAGTTGTCTCGGAAGCTTCCGATGGAGAGAAGGCGGTTCAAGCGGCACGGGACACGAGACCGGATGTGGCCTTGCTAGACCTCACCATGCCTCGGGTTGGGGGTATGAAGGCGCTGCAGGAGATGGCGCGAAACTGCCGCGAAACCCGGGTGCTCGTCCTCACGATGCACGATGACCCAGCGTACTTACGATCGGCACTGGCTGCCGGGGCCTCCGGATACCTGTTGAAAAGGGCGGTCGATGTGGAGCTGCTTGCCGCCATACGAGCGGTGCATCGCGGAGGGGTCTTCGTGGATCCGCGTTTGGCCAACGTTCTTGTCCAGGACGTGCTGGTGAAGAAAGGAACAAGAGCTGGTTCCACAGGGCCGGTAAACATCCTTAGCGACCGGGAGCTGCAGGTGCTCAGACTCGTGGCGCAGGGTTACAGCAGTGCACAAATAGCCAAACAGATTTTTGTGGGTGTGAAAACCGTCGAGACGTATCGTTCACGCTTTGCTGAGAAGCTCGGGCTTCGGACGCGTAGTGATGTAATTCGTTTTGCCGTGCAAATGGGTCTATTGACCCCAGAAATGCTGGAGAGTGAGCCGGGCGGCTCGGCTCGGTAGGAATTTTGTTTCAGGCCGCGTTTCTGCCCCGATATTTAGCGCTCATGCGCCTCTTGTCCGGTTTTTCCCGGACAAAGCCCTTCATTATTAGCAGCATCCCCGATACCCCGCTTATTGCATAGGCTGCACACTATTGTACAAGCTCAAAAAGTGTAGCTTCCCCCGCGAACCCAGGTCACAAGCTGGTCAACGGCGATCGGAGAACAAAGCGATGAGAACGACATTAAATGCCTCCCGCCCACCGCCGAATTCGGGAATTTCTCTGGTTGGGATCAAAAAGTTGAGCACGGGCTTTGACCCTGAGACCTTTCTCGCAACAGCCGGCGTCGGCAAGACGGTTGTTAATCTGAAAAAGAAAGACGCCGCCTTTTCACAAGGCGACGCATCTGACGCTGTCTTCTTTATTAAGAAAGGCAAGCTTCAACTCACGGTCGTCTCCAAGGCTGGCAAGGAAGCAACTCTTGGCATATTGAGTGCGGGAGAGTTTTTCGGAGAAGGTGGCCTGGCTGGACAGCATTTACGTATGGGTTCTGCAACCGCAATGACAGACTGCGAACTTCTGCGCATTGACAAGAAGGAAATGATGCTTGCGCTTCACCGGGAAAGTACGTTCTCCGATCTGTTCGTAGCGTATCTGCTGGCACGGAACATCCGATACGAAGAGGATTTAGTTGACCAACTCTTTAATTCCAGCGAAAA
>PLHQ01000188.1 GCA_003138975.1 Acidobacteriaceae bacterium
AATCTGATCCTGCTCGGAAGGCGAAAGTTCGCAACGAGAATCCATGCCCAAGCATAAGACGAAACGGGGCTGTCTGTCCAGTTATTTGTTGGACACTACTCTAGCTTCACATAGTCGGGCAGCTCCAGGCGTCCAGGCCGTGGCTGCACTTCCCTCCAGGTCGGACGGATATAAAGCTGCTGGCCTAATGGAAAGCGAACCAAGTCCTCGATCGCTTGCGAAATATTGTCCGACTTGATTTCCTCGGTGCCGCTGTCTGCTGTGATATAGGTGACCAGTCCCTTGCCATAATTCGGCACAGCTTCTTCCGAAGAAGAAGTGGTCATCACCACATCGTCAGTGGGAATGACGGCATCCGGTGGATATTGAGGGAACGGACCCTGATTGAGGCGATCGGTCACTTGCGGACCGGAACCGAAGTCGTAGTTTCCCCAGTTGTGGGCGGGTACCATCGCCTGCCCTTTACCCATTCCAAGTTCTGCGGCTACTGCAACTGCGACAGTACTTTTTATAAAATCTCTACGCTGCATCGGAATTATCTCCTTATCGTTATCGTTCCATTAGACTACGGGCCGACTTGGCTGGAACTCTAACTTCAGGGCAAATTGAATCTGCCGCTGCGGCATCACTGTCGAAGTGATCACAGACGGCAGCGCCGGGACCATCCGTAATGAACGGATCTGGTCGAGAAAAAGACGGGACAGATCGACGGTTTTCCCTCACGGCCCTCCAAAGGTTCTTACCCCTATTGCCAGAAACAATTGCGTGGCTGGTCAGCTACAGCAATAGGCCTCCAGAGAACCAATTAAAAATTGCGCCGGTTAATGCTTGGCCGATGCACCAAAGAACTTCGGCTGCTCCGGGATTGCGGCGCCGTCGGCGCGTGGATCGGACGCACCGAAATTCAGACCGGTTTTGCTATCGTGAAGGATCGCCTGGCCGCGCCCCATCAGGGATGTGTAATCTGGGTGCACCTGCAGCACATGTCCCATCTTGCTCAGTGCTTGGAGGGTGGCAGGCGTCACACGCGACTCGATCACGATTCTGCAGCCCAGTTGCTGGCGATCAGTAAACCGCGGTTCTTCCATCGCAGCCTGGATATTCATATGGAAGTCGACGACGTTCGACACAAATTGTGCGTGAGCCAATGGTTGATTCAGACCGCCCATGATGCCGAAGCCGATGTGCTCGTCACCTCGCTGCATGAATGCGGGAATGATGGTGTGGAACGGGCGCTTTCTGCCGGCAAGGGCATTAGGAGACGTGGGATCGAGCGAGAAAAGGCCTCCGCGATCCTGTAAGGCGAATCCCATACCCAGCACGGTCACGTTCGATCCAAAGTTGTTGTAGTTGCTCTGAATGACGGAAAGGATATTGCCGTCGCGATCGACGACCGTGAAGTAGGTGGTATCGCTGGTGCCAAGCGCCCCGGGGGCGACCGTGCAATTCCCTTTGGTTGGGTCAATGAGTGAGGCACGTTTTGCGGCGTAGTCTTTCGACAGAAGCTGATCGACCGGAATCTTGCTGAAACGCGGATCGCCGTCGTAGGCTTTCACGTCCGCATAGGCAAGTTTCATGGCTTCGATTCGAGTGTGTAGCTCGCCTGGGCTGTGTGGACCGGCGGGATCGGGCTTGAACTGTTCCATGATATTGAGCATCTCAAGTGCCGCGATGCCGTCCCCGTTGGGTGGGAGCTCGTATACGGTCCAATCGCGATAATTCGTGGAAATCGGCTCGACCCATTCAGCGGAGTAAGATGCGAGATCGTCGGCAGTCATGGTTCCTCCGAGTTCGTCGGAGGTCTTGAGAATGGCCTTGGCAATTTCTCCCTTGTAGAACGCAGCCTCGCCTTGGTTGGCGACTAGAGTGAGCGAACGGGCGACATCGGGATTGCGAAACATTTCGCCGGTCTCGGGGACCTTGCCACCGGGGAGAAATACGCGGCGGCTCTCGGCATTTGTCAGCAGGCCATCGTGATCCCCATCCCACCATGCGTGAATGATCTCTGCCACCGGGAATCCATGGTCGGCATAAAAGATTGCGGGTTGGAGGAGGTCGCGCCAGGGCAGTTTTCCCCAGCGATTATGCAGCTTGGCCCATCCGTCGACTACACCCGGAACGGTGACGGAATCGATACCGAATTGGGGCATCGCCGTGACGCCTTTTTTGTGGAGATGCTCAATCGTGAGATCCTTCGGTGCCCAACCGCTGGCGTTCAGGCCATAGATCTTGCCTGTCTTTGCTTCCCAATAAATGGCAAAGAGATCGCCGCCCATACCGTTGGAAGTGGGTTCGGTGACGTTGAGTACAGCGTTGGCCGCGATTGCGGCATCGATGGCGGAGCCGCCCTCTTCGAGGATGAGCGCCCCGGCTTGTGAGGCAGAAACCTGACTGGTGGCAACCATACCGTACTGCGTCGCGACGACGGAACGTCCGTAGGAACGGTCCTGGGCGGAGAGGTTGAATTCGGTGGCCAGGAAAACCAGCAAAATGACCGAGGATCTGAGTGCGATCATGCGTCGAGGCTCCATATCGAGTTGCGCCACGGAATCGGTGGGTCTGCGATGAGGCTATGAGGGTATCGGTTGAAAAGCAAGACAGAAGAAGGTAAGCGCTGATGCATCCAGGTGAATAGCGCCAGAAACGAACTGCAGAATCTGGGTCGTCGTCCGGAGCGGGTTACTCATTGAGCTTCGATTAAGAATGGTGAATGCGGGCGTACTCAGATTCGTACCGAAAACGCGCTAGCAGTGATTGAGCGACGTGGTGAGAGGCCGACTTCTCATTCCTAATCTGGCCAAACTTCCCGAATGCGCGTTCAGGCTGCCGGTACAAGGCCAATTGCGCAAAACTACCAAGAGGATGTCGGCACTTCCGGATCGGCGAGTGGTTGGCTCAGGGCATTACGCCGACCGACGTGAGCAAGATGGTCGGCACTAGCCATGCCAGCCAAAAACGGCGGGGAGTGCGCAGCTTCGCCTGCATTTATATAGTAGTGGTGCAGCAGATGTGCGAAGGCTAGCGTCGAGAACAGCACCGCCAGTCCGCTCAGGATGTTCAAAATCCGCATGTCGATTCCACCTCAACGGAGGAGTTGGCTATCTGGCGAAAGGCATCACGCGCTTGGGATCGTACTTGAAATCAACAAGCCCGTCGCGGTAGTCCAATTCCACCTCAAGCTGCCTCAGCATTGCAAATCCCAGAAAACCGGAAACCTCCGTCCCGGTGTGTTGGCTTATGGTGGAAAGGTCCAGCGTGATGATGCCTAAGTTCGCCTGCTGAAAGTGCCCGAAACGCAAGGTCGCTTCGTCAGAACTGTAGACCTTATCTACCGCCCCGCTCACACCATGAACCCGCACACGTTCTTCGGAACTAACCTTGCTCACCTGCCGCCCGGCACGCACCGACAGGAGATTGCTGAAGGCACCCGTGTCGAGTCCGAACAGCATGGATTTGGAATTGTTCACGCTAGTGGGTACCAAGATGCTGTGGCCAAATCGGAAAACTTTCGTCCAGTCCGCCATCTCGGGCGCAATGTAACGATCTTTGGGCAGGCGTCGTGCTGGTTTCGCTGTCGACGGTGGGGAATTCTGATCCTTCGGAGTCGGCTCATTCACGTTGTCTTCTTTCTGCTCTGCATTCGCTTGTTCCTCTCCCTCGCTGTTCAGCGACTTTGGGGCAACTGTGTCTTCGGGTCGCTTTGGCAGCGGAGAAAGTTTGAGCCGCATTCCCGGAAGATCAATGTCGATGAGATAAGCCCCAAGCACATCGGCACCGATCAACCCGTCTTCATCTGCCACGGAGCCTTTGTCGCTTACGGCGACTACGCAATCTTGGAACTCTAGCTCGCCGATTCGAATGTGGTCCGCTACCGCTGTGTAGCCGCTTTGCAACCCTTTATCGCCGATGCCTCCAAAATGCACCGCAGAGATTGGAGTCAGCCCCGCCTTCTCCGCAACCTTGTGGCTCACCATGATCCCGCCTGCTCCGGTATCGAGCAGGAGATGGGCATTCCGGTCATTGAGCTTGACCGACAGGCCAATGCCCCGCATCCGATGTCCATTCGCCCCATACATGGTCTCCAACTTGGTTTCGGTCTGCTCCACTTTGCTGACCAGCCTGCACGCATGAACGGGCTTATCTGCCGTAGCTTTCAGAAACTCCAAATACTCCGTCATCCACTTTGTTTCTTCTTCATTGTCGGGATGGGGGCCGCTGAGGTAGGCCTCCAAAGCCGCCAGCCTCTCTTTTCGTGGAAGCATCCGTAGCCATGCTCTCTGTACCTCGATATTGTCAGGAGCAACCTCGTGGGCGCTCTGTAGCATGTCATAGGCTTTACGGTACAGAGAGTAGGAGCCATACAACCGCGCCAGTCCAAGATAGGCATGCACTTCCTTTGCGTCGAGCTTCTTCGCTGCGAGGTATGACAACTCGGCATCCGGCATTTCACCGTTACGAAACTGGACATCACCTTTCACCGCCAGCAACGCCGCCGCATTGGGCTGTACTGCCAATGCAGTGTTCACTGCGTCCAATGCTTCATCAATCTTCTGTTGCCGTAACATTGCCCGCACAAGTCCAACTTGCGCAGCCACTAATTGCTCAGGCACGAGCTTCGAGTCACTCTTCAGAAGCGCCTGATAGCTGGCCTCCGCTTCCACGAACTTGCCCGCCCGATAGAGTTGGTCGGCAGCCGCAAGTTCCGGGCTGGTAGCAGGTGGCTTGGCGTCGTCACCAAGCAAGGACAGTGGCAACAAGAGGAACAACAGAGTGGCAACCATAGCCGAGCTAAAGAAAAAGTTCATGAGTCAAGAAAGTCCAGTTAGACCCAGCAGAGTAGCACGATTTTCGAATCTCTTACGTGTGGATTCATCTGCACACGGACGACTGTGTTCAGGCATTTATCCGCCAGCAAGTGATTCTGGGTGGATTTGGTTGATCTGAGGGGTTCAGGTCAGCTAAGCGTTTCAGAGGTGCTGGCAGCCTTTGTGACCACCATAGCGACTACCTCACCTGATTATCGTCGATGACCTGTTCGATTCGAAGCCAAGCCCTCGAACGGAGTCCTTGGTCGCGATGCGGTTCAGTGGACATTACTTCCGTTACTCGGTACTCTTTCACAAGTCTAGATATGATCTAACTGCCACGACGACAAAACTCCTGCCCGAGGAGGATGACCGTGTCCAAGACTGTAAGCGACGAACCCATCACTTGTGCTTCGTGTGAATATCGCTATCCCCTGAGTGAAAGAATCTGCCCGATGTGCGGGACTGAACCCCTCGGACCGGTTTGGGCCGTTCCTGACATATTCAGCCGAGCCGATCACGAATCCTACCCCTCCAGTTCCGATGGTCAACAGGGAACTCTCGGACCGGGGCTCAGGAGATTGATCCCCGTCGTCGTTGTCTTGATACCGCTGATGGCGGTTACATCGTTTTTTTACAAGAGCCGCAAGGACCAACTGGCTAAAGAATCCGGCGCAGCCACCGAACCTACCGCCACATCAGAGCAGATCAAGCTAGAAAACACTGGTGGACGACCTGTCGTCCACAATCCAGTCGGAGGAGTTCAGCAGGTGGTCACAGGAAAGCTGGGAACCACACTTACCGCCACATCAGAGCAGATCAAGCTAGAAAACGCTGCTGAACGACACGTCGTCCACAATCCAGTCAGAGGAGTTCAGCACCTCGTCACGGCAAAGCTGGGAACCGCACAGACAACCAACGCAGCGAAAGAAGCTGATCCTGTCGAGTTGTGGAAGGCGGTCAAGCGAGGAAGCGTAAGCGCGGAAGTCGCACTAGCCAACCTTTACTTGGAGGGAGAAGCCGTCCCCCAGAACTGTGAACAGGCACACATGCTCCTACACGCTGCATCGATGAAAGGCAACAAGGCTGCCGATGATCTTCTGAAGAGCAGCTATACAGTACGATGCGAGTGATTGGCTCCGCTTACTCTTAACCCACCTTCTTCTTCTCCGCCTTCAACTTCGCCCACCGTGCCCTTTGCGCCGCCGCAATCTTCTTCCGTGAAGCCGCTGACATGGTGCGCTTCACATGAGAAGAGCCAGTTGTTTTCGCCACCTCGGTTGCAGGCTTAGGTCCCTTTCGAACCGCTGCCCACCTCGCCCTCTGTCCTGCCGCCATTTTCCGACGTGAAGCTGCTGACAGTACTCGCCTCGGTTGGTTTCCGTTCCGGGATGTTCCGGAACCATTTAGCGACTCGATCACTGAAATTGCTTGATCCAACTTCTCTACGTGCGACTGCGATTCTCGCCGCTCAGCGCGAAGCTGCTGAAGCGCGTCGGTTAGACTTGCCATATTTGTCCCCCTCAAGATTGACAGCGACCTTGATTGTATAACTAAGTATAACTAACACACGGTAGCAACAGCGGCCAACAGCCAGAGCACTTCGGATACTGTGCGTGGAGCGGATCATGGCATCCATCCTTTGCGTCGGGCCTCCTTTCGCTAAGCCCAAAAGTGCTCGGTTCGCGAAGCTGTTGCGAACAACGGGTGCCGTCTGGTCGTCTCAACTGCAAAGGAGGTGTGAAGTGCGCTTTCTCCTGTTCGTCATGCTTGCGAATGTTACGGGACTGCCGTGCGTCGCGCAGACCCAACAAAATGAAGATCAGATGAGCGGAATGCAGATGGGTAAGCACATGATGAACACGGAATCGCATTCTTTCGTTGAACTCATGCAACACCACGTGATTTCTGGAACCGATGCCGAGCCGAACTCTACGCCTTTCGAGATGTTAATGATAACGAAGAGAGACTGGACTCTCATGCTTCACGGCGAAGCATTTCTCGCAGATATTCAGCAATCCGGTCCGCGTGGCGATGACAAGCTGTTCTCCACGAACTGGGTAATGCCGATGGCGCAGCGGCGGGTCGGGGGTGGAACGTTAACGTTACGAACCATGCTGAGTTTTGAGCCAGCGACGATTTCAGAGCGTCGGTATCCTGAACTGTTCCAAGAAGGCGAAACGGCATTCGGTCTTCCTATTGTCGACGGGCAACACCCGCACAATTTGTTCATGGAACTCGCGGCGATGTACGACTACAAGATCGGGGAACAAACTTTGCTTTCGGTCTACGCTGCTCCGGTTGGCGATCCCGCATTGGGACCACCCGCGTATCCACACCGGGCGTCTGCCGCAGAAGAGCCCATTGCCCCCCTCGGTCATCACCTGCAAGACTCGACGCACGTCGCGGACGATGTCATCACGTTCGGGGTCACTTATCGAAACACAAGGCTGGAAGCTTCGGGATTTCATGGACGCGAACCGGGTGAAAATCGTTGGGACGTGGATCAGGGCAAGATCGACTCTTGGTCAACGCGTGTCACCGTCAATCCTGCTCGGAACTGGAGCTTCCAGTATTCGATTGGACAACTTCACAGCCCGGAAGCACTGTTCCCCTCAGAAGACACTCGTCGGATGACGGCGTCGTTGATGTACAACCTCCCCTTTCGGGGCGGCAATTGGGCTTCGATGATCCTTTGGGGTCGCAATCAGAGCCTTGCAGATGGAAATGTTGGCAACGGCTACTTATTGGAATCCACACTGCAATTCCTGCATAGGAACTTTGCATGGACTCGAATCGAAAACGTGGATCGAACAAATGAGCTTTTGATAGGCGAGAACCCGTTGCCGCGCGACTTCACGGAGAGATACTTCACTCGCGTGCAGGCTTACACAATTGGTTATGACCGTGAAATCGGGCACATTCCACATCTCTCAACTGCCGTTGGCGGACAGGTGACATTGTACGGAGTGCCGGACACGCTGAAACCTACTTACGGTTCAAATCCTGTTGGAGTCATCTTGTTCGTGCGCCTCCGGGCACATTAGCCACACTGAGGAACACCGCAAGATCGCGTTTTTCGCAGAATGAGAGCTACGCAACTGCTGCCGATACCCGCTCGACTGACTGCTTTGCCGGAGCCAGAGCGATTAGGGCTATGCCGATAACGCCGAACACAACCGATCCGATCAGCTCTCTACGAGCGATCATATTCAGCAATGCTTGGATAGACATTATCGCTGCGTGTGCGAAGCTCGACCACGCGGCAAAGGCGATCAGGCTGCGGTGGGAGGACGGGTTGCGTGCTGCCAGCAGCAGAAAGATGCCGAGTGTTACGTAAAGGCTCATCATCATCGCCAGCGCGGGGTCTTGCTTCGCCATCAGAACTAGAGGATAAACGCCAGCGCAAAAGAGCAATCCCACCACCACAAGTACGACCTTCAGCAACCGTTCTCGCTTCATCGTCGCCTCCTATGTTTCCGCTGCTATTCGGCTAGTTCGCTTTCCTCTGGCGCATCGGTTGGGCTTTCGAAGTCAATGCGGTAGCCGTCAGGATCGGTGAGTGGCACTACCCAGAGACGGTTGCCCACGAATGGACGTTGCCGCGTCTGAATTCCATGTGATTTGAACTCGCGATAGAGTGCCAGCGCGTCTTCGCACATGAAACAGACCGATGTCCCAGTCCCAAGCGTTTCCTTCGGGGGGTGTTCCGGCAAGAACTCCTGAAGCATGATGGCGGCATCGCCAAGCTCAAGCCAGCACCAGCGAATTCTCCCGTCTGGCTTGTCCTCCTCACGATTCGGAATCCACCGGTGCTTCACTTTGAAGCCAAGTCCGTCAACATAGAATCGCAGCGAGGCTTCCATGTTGGTCACTCCGAAAAAGGGCACCGCCTGCTTGACGTTAACGCTCGTAGTGGATGCGACGGTCATGGTTCCTCTCCCCAACGATCAATGCCTATCGGAGCAATACAAGGTCTGTCGCTCTCGGATTGCTCGGAAGCCAGCCAGAATCAGACAGGTTTGCGTCGGCTGCGCGATGGCAAACGGCGTGCCTTATGAGCGGTCACAAACTTGTGAGCCATGCCGAGCAAGTCCCTCAGTACATCTTGTGTGACACGAGAGAGACGAACCAGTACGGCACTGTAGCCGAGATAGTGGTCGGTCACGTAGTAAACATCGGGAGCCGCTGCGAGCAGTTCGGCGCGGTCGTCGAAGTCAACGCGAACCATAAGCGAACCCGGCTCAGCCGAATGGTGAGTAGGCACGCACGCCAGCAGTTTTCCGCGAACCTTGAGCGCGGGTGACCCGTACGCAGTGCTCTCCTCCACGCCGGGCAACGCCAAGCCGATCTTCCGTACGGCGTCGAAGTCAATTGTGCCTGTTGGCATTGGGCGAGTTCAATTATAGGCAAGAACATCATAGCCGGAACAGCTATTGCAGCTTTGCGTACTCGGCTTATTGACGTGATCGTTAGGGATTCTCCTCGTTCTTTCGGGTAAGCCACTTCGAGAGCAGGGAGCGGTTGTGGTCTTCGAAGCCATGCCGCCGATACAGGTTAATCGCTGGATTTCCTCGGTTCACTTCCAAATGCAGCACCTTCGCGCCACACTCGCGGGCAACTTGGACTGCGAAGTCCAGTGCCTTTGAGCCAATGCCCTTGCCACGCAACTCTGGTCGGATAAATAACTCGTCGATCCAAGCGTTCCTGCCGCCGTATTCGAGACTGAAGTCGAACGAGAGCACGACATAGCCCACACAGGAGTCAGCATCGCAAATTAAGAAGACGCGCCCGACAGAAGGATTAATAAGCAGTTCGCGCAAGCTCTCTCGGACTACTTCTTCGCGGAAAGGAACCGACCACGGATCATCCTGCTGCAAGCCCAGCATCAACTGCAACAGGCAGTCGATGTCGCTGGTCGCAGCCGCACGGTAACTGACTTCGGTGGTCATCGCGAGGCTAGTATGGCGGCGTTAAGCACACCTTGAACGAAAAGACGGATTTGCTTTTGGCAACCTGATTTGGCCCCACCGTGCAGCAATTCCGGCTGCGCAGCCACGATGATTGCCTCCTCACATACCTTGTGGTCGAAAATAGAAAAATGACTGAAAAACTCTCGCGGTTGAACCTGCCGACGCAGCGAGGACGCGTGCTTCGGAAGAACTTTGCGTCGTTCGCACCAGCATCCTGCTGCCGTCCTTCATTTCAAAAACCGTGCCATTCATCGGCGGATCGCCATCGAACAATACGATCACAAAGAACTGTCCCCGACCGATGATCCACGGATAGCCACGACTCAAATCGGGACGATAGTTCACAAATTCGTCGGTGGACTCCAAACGCTTAAGCGGCACCTTCTGCCGAGTAATGTCGTCCAGAGCCGCCAGTAATTTCGTATTCTGCTGATACTCCTGCCTGAGCTTCTCCACTTCGGCTTCCGAGTCGAACCCATTGAGGTACCACATCTCCGCAGGTCCGGAGACAGACTCGATGGTCAGATAAGGATGAGTAAAGCCGAGCGTTCGACAGAGGTCTTCAGCGCGTCTCTCAAGCTTGCGATTCGCAGCTATAGCATCCGGCTTCAGGTAGTCGCGAGAAACCTCTAGAACTTGCGGTGGGCGAGCCTGCGCCATACTATCCGTCACAACCCCCAAGGCAACCTCGAAGCAGGAGAGCAGCATAACGCACTTTGCTGCGGCAATCATTGCAATCATTCTATGGAGCGTGCAGCAGGCACACAACCGCCGCCGGGCACAAAGGTCAAGGGCAGCGTGACGCCTACTGCAACTTCGCGTACTCCGCTTTGGCTTCTTTCAGGATGGGGATGTCGGGGTCGGCTTCTTTGTCCCAACCACTAAACGAGAATCGATGAGCTAAATCGTCTGTTCGCGCCAGTTACAATTCTGCGCCGAGGGACGGTTCAAAGAATAAGATCGTGTTAGATGAATGGCATGAACACGGCAGATGCAGCTCTGGAAACGCTCCGCGGTGAGGTGGTGGATATTGTCCTCGGAACGATTTTCTTGTCCATTGGAGCGACCGCCTGCGCGATCGCGGTGATCCGCCGGCGCAGGGGCGGTCCCATCCTCGTATGGTTGGGAATCTGGAGCGGGATGTACGGCGTCCAAAAACTGCTCCAGACGGCCGTGGTGGTGGCGGTTCTGCCGCACGCCCTCAAATCTGCCACTCCCTACGTGAGTACGGCGGTCATGTACCTGCTCCTAGTTTCTGCCTTGTTCGCATGGCGAGAGCTGACTCTGGGCAAAATCAGATTTCTGATCCAAGTGGGAATCCTCGCGGGTCTGGCGATAGCTCTAATCGGCTTTGGCACGTTCGTCCTCGGTGGCCCAGCGGACAAATGGAAGTTCTACAACAACCTGCTTGCAGTCCTTGCCATGCTTGTCCTATTAGCCGTCGTGCAGGTTCCAAAGTTTTCCAAGTTCCTCGTTATACCGAATCACCGCGTTCTCGCAGCCGCTACGCTCATTTTTGCCTTGGAAGTGCTGTACACCAACTTGTCGACCGTGTTGCACTATCGCACGCTGCCTTTGGTGGACTCGTTGGGCTTTGCTGCCCTCCTGTTTTCGCTGGGCTACGTGGCTTTGGAGATACTGTTTACGAACGAGCGCCGTCTGCTTTCAATCGAGACGGAACTGGAAATGGCTCGGCAGATACAGTTTTCAATTCTTCCGGCGAGAGTTCCCGAGCTTGAGAACCTCCGTATTGCTGCTTCTTATCATCCCATGACCGCCGTTGCGGGCGATTTCTACCAATTCGTCCGGTCAGACATCAACCATCTGGGCATCCTTGTGGCAGACGTCTCTGGACATGGCATCCCGGCCGCGCTCATTTCTTCGATGATCAAAGTGGCCATGCAGTCCGTCGCCGTCCATGCCGATGATCCCGCTCAGGTGCTTGGCGGCTTGAATCGCATCCTGTCGAGTGAGGTGCACGGACAGTTTGCCTCGGCGGCCTATGTTTGGATCGACACAGAGAACCGCAACGCGCTCTACTCGGCTGCTGGACATCCGCCGCTACTGTGCTGGCGGAATACGAGGGGCGAAATGCAGCGTATCGAAAGTAACGGGCTGTTGTTCGGAGTCGAACCTGACGCTGAGTACCCGGTGTGCAATGTGCCGCTTGAACCATCCGATCGTTTCCTGCTCTACACCGACGGCGTGACTGAAACTGAGAACGCCGCGGGGGAGGCGTTTGGCGACCGGCAACTGGAACGGGTCGTACGCAATAATCGATTGCATCCCGCCTCCGAACTGTCGCGTCAAGTCCTTGCTGAACTCCAGAGGTGGCGACCTGCTGCGGTGAACCAGCAGGATGACATTACGCTTATCGTCGTCGATGTTCTTTAGCTGACCCGGCACCCATCTAAAAGACACCAAACAGTGCTCAAAGTTTCTGATACCGGCGAACCGAGGGATTTGTCAACTGTTGCTATATCGCGTTGTCACTCATCGACCGGGAGCGTTGAAGAACGCGAGCATTCCCAAGCTCGACGCACCGGGACAGCACAAATGCATGATTTATTGAGTCGATGCCGCTGGTGGTTCGAAAGGTTTTCCCCGAACAGCCAGAACTGCTTTCTTTTCAATGCTCGGATTTCGGTCTGAGGCTGGTTCGCCGGGTATACCTTTTGGCCACTCGTTCCAGGGATGGCTCATTGCGCTGAAAGGCTGGTCATCTGCTCGTCCAGGGCATACTACTTGCCATCTCGCTTCGTAGTTACCGCAGTAAAACGCAGCCGATCTTCCCCCAACCACGACGCGTCTGTAGGACATCCTAGATTGGCTTCACCGTTCTTACGCGCAAGCATCGCGACGCACGAAACGTGACCGCGCTTAAGCGATTCCGCTACTTCACAAGGACGGCCCGAAATCCGGCGTGCGAACAAACAACAATCTTCTTCGTATGTGCGATGCGCAACCGACCAGCAAGATTGGCATGTGATATTAAAATAACGGGCGAAAATTATGGTCCCCCACGCGGCGGCCAAGAGACTCAGCAAGTTCGATACCAAGACATTCCTTTCGACCATTGACGGCGGTAGGAAAATCGCAGCCTTTCCCAAGAAGCAGACGATTTTTGCTCAGGGCGATTCATCAGATGCTGTTTTTTATATACAGAAAGGAAAGGTAAAACTCACCGTTGTGTCGGAGATCGGGAAGGAAGCCACCATAGGCATTCTGAACGAGGGCGATTTCTTCGGAGAAGGTTGCCTTACGGGGCAGCCTCTCCGCATGTGCTCCGCAACCGCAATGACCGATTGCTCCGTGATGCGAATCGATAAGAAGTCCATGATGGAAGTACTTCACCGGGAACACGCGTTCTCCGATATGTTCGTGGCGTACTTGCTGACACGGAATATCCGATATGAAGAGGATTTGGTTGACCAGCTTTTCAATTCCAGTGAGAAAAGGCTGGCCCGGATATTGCTATTGCTGGCTCATTTCGGCAAGGAAGGTAAGCCGGAGACTGTGATCCCCAAGATGAGTCAGGAGACCCTCGCAGAGATGATAGGCACAACCCGGTCACGGGTCAGTTTTTTTATGAACAGGTTCAGAAAGTTAGGCTTCGTCGAGTATGACGCCGGGGATGATTTGCAGGTTCACAGTTCACTTCTCAACATTGTTCTCCACGAGTAGCTGTTCTCCCCAGCGCCATTCCTCAAGAAACCAGGTAGCAACGGCTGGGGTGAAATCGAGCGTGCGTTCCACAGCAAGTTAACCGGTGATGTGTCGGTTGGAGGGTGTTTGGCAAACAGTGCTGCAAGAGAGCATAGTGTGAGCAATTTTGAACAGTTTCCTGAGCCCCAGTATTGAAAATTGGTTCTTGGAGGTGAATCATGCCTCTATCAGCTTCTCCGGAGCTCTCAAGCGGAGTAGTTCTTTGCATCGACGATAACCAAAATGAACTGGAATGCGAAAAGGCATTCCTCGAAACCTTCGGGTATACCGTTCTGACCGCACCCAGCGGCAGCAAAGGATTGGAACTGGCTTCCATCCATTCGGTTGACGTTGTAATCGTCGTCTATTTCATGCCCAAAATGAACGGGCAAGAGTTTGCAATTGAAATGAGACGGCTCAGGCCGCAAACGCCAATCATCATGCTATCCGCGGCAGTGGACGTTCCTGAGCAAGCCTTAAAGTGGGTAGACGCTTTCATCACCAAAGATTGTTTGGCTAGCCAGTTGTTGCCCACGATCGCACAATTGCACGGATGCGGATCGACTTCTCCGCCTTCGTATGACACATGACGGCAGAGGACCCATTTATGAAGACCGTGCTACTCGCAGGCCTGACGGACTCGGAGTCGAGGCCGATTCTTGTTCATAGGATCGCAATTCTGTCGGAGCGAGTAGCGGAAGTCGCGCTCCTTCATTAGGCAAGATTCAACGATAAGGGGGAAAACAGATGAAACCGAGTACGAAGGATGAGATTAAAGGCACTTTTCATGAAGTGAAAGGCAAAGTCAAAGAGAAGGCAGGCCAAGTCACGAACAATCCTGATCTAAAGGCTGAAGGCAAAGCCGAACACACCGCCGGCAAGGTTGAAAAAAAGGTCGGGCAGATCGAAAAAGTGCTCGAGAAGTGAATCAGGCGGCCTCTGTCGGAGCATGCTGCGTTCGGGACGACTGATGCGCCGCCGTTTTCCGCTCAGTACTGCAGAGACACGGTGNNCACTTCGACGCACGAGCCCGTGTGCGCCTGTCCCCAGTAAACGCCTGAATCAGCGTCAACACAATTGCAACAACTCACCAATTACCAACAACAGAGAGACCAGCAAAGGAGAAATAAAATGCCAGATCAAGAAAATCTCAACCCACAACATAGCGATCCGCAGAAGCCCGCTCCTCCGGAGCAGAAACCCATAATCCAGCCGAATCAGCCGGTGCAACAGAAACCACCGGTCCCGATCGCACAGCCCAAGAGTCCGCAGTCGGAACCAGAGAAACACGATCAAGAGCAGAAAAAGCACGCCTAGGCTGCAAGTGGATTTGACCGGTGAAATAGAGGGCTCAGGACGGTTCGATTGACATCGAGCCGTCCTGATAAACGTGGAGGTGATCTTGGGTTCAAAGGCAACACGCGCTAGCCATCCCTTCATCGCCGTTTGAGATTCCATCATTCCATCTCGAATTCCTAAAAGGAGAAATATGAAAAAGCTCAGACTGTCAGTGGTTATGGTCGCGCTGCTCGTTGTCGGGATTCTGGCCGGATGCTCGCAGACGGCCACAAAGTCACCTGATGTTTCCGACAGTATTCGCAAATCGCTCGATCAAGCAGGCTTTAAAGACGTCACCGTCAGTCAGGATCGCGACAAGGGCATCGTGACCCTCGGGGGACAAGTGGCCAGCGAGAACGACAAGTCACAAGCGGAATCGCTTGCAAAGTCTCTGGCGGGCGCCCAGGTTGTCGCAGATCAAATTGCCGTGATTCCCGTAGGCGCAGAAAAAGAAGCAAAGGCCGTGAACTCCGATCTGGACCAAGGCATCGAGAAGAATCTGGATGCTGCACTGATCCAGAACAAGTTGCATAAGAGCGTGAAATACGAAGTGAAGAACGGCGTAGTCACGCTAAACGGAGAAGTGAACTCGGAAAACAAGCGCTCGCGCGCCGAGAAGGTGGCAACTGGAGTGCCCAACGTGACGCAGGTCGTGAATAATCTGCAGGTTAAGAATCAGAAAGCCAGCTCTTCGCAATGAAAGTTGCCTGAGTGCGGAAAGGAGTTCGTATTCGAAGGAAGCGAGACTCGGGTATTTGAACTGCCCGTTTCCTTGTTCGAGCGTCGCCATTTCTACCGATCTGAACTGCAGTGAACCCAATTTGGTTCCTGCAGGTCCGGACTGTCAGTGGAACGTTGGAACTCCGACAGCTGGACCGACTCGCCTGATCTACTTCAGCGGCCTCGGGGCGCCGCTGGAAATTGCGGTTTAGATCCATCGCTTTCGCAGCAGCCACACTCCACCTCCCTCGACAGTGTGGAATTGCGTCCTTTACGGCAGACTTGTGTGATGTTATCGCTGTTGAGTACGAAGCCGCTGCCCGCGTGTCAGGCTCTCGTTTCGCACCCTTTCTTCCTCGTCATTTGGGGTATTCTGTTCTCTCATATGCGCGACCGCGCTCGCAGGATGGCAGCTCGCGAAGAGCGACGGAAATACGGCCAGTCGTTGCGCCAAAAAGTCGGCCGGGTCAGCCACGCAGACTGGGACCCCAAGCACCGAAAGATATCCATCCTGGAGTTGCTGCGGGCGTCGGAGCGCGGGCGCCTCGCCAACCTGCTACCTATCAAGGCCGAGCGTATGGCCGCTTCGCCCTTTGGGTTCTATAGGGGCGCCGTTCCCATCATGGCTTCCGATCTCTCGATGCTCCCAAGCAGCGGCATTTATGCGCAGCTTTGTGGCGATGCGCACGTTCAAAATCTGGGGGCCTTTGAGGGGCCAGACGGACGGCTTATCTTCGACATTGACGATTTTGACGAGACGATTCGTGGGCCTTGGGAATGGGACGTCAAGCGCATGGCTGCCAGCCTGGTGCTGGCCGGCCGCGAGGCCAACAACACCGAGAAGGAATGCAAAACCGCCGCGCTGACCTTTGTCGAAAGCTATCGCGAGGCAATGCGCCAATTCTCCGGAATGCCCATGGTGGACCTGGCCCGGCAAGAGGTTTTCCGCCACCGGCACGTTTCACCAGTGCTGCTGAATGTTCTGCGCAAAGCTGAGCGTGCCACGCCAGTCCACAATCTGGAACAGTTGGCCGAGCAGCGCAACGGGAAATGGCGCTTCCGCGACAACAAGCCGCTGCGGTTCCACGTCCCTCCCGCCACGGCAAAGCAGGTGGCCGCCGGATTGCGCAACTACGTCGACACGCTGTTGCCGGAAAGGCGGCACTGGTTCTCGCATTACCGCGTAGAGGACGTGGCTTTTCGCGTAGTCGGAATCGGCAGCGTCGGCGTGCGTGACTATATCGTCCTCATGTTTGGCACGGCCGAGGATGCCCCGTTGTTTATGCAGATCAAGGAAGAGGTGCCCTCGGCGTACGCGCAATACCTGCCTGAGGCCGACGCTTCCGTGAATCAGGGACAGCGTGCGGCCCAGGGACAGCGCGCCATGCAGGTGCAGTCGGACATCTTCCTGGGGTGGACTTCAATAGCTGGCCACGACTACCTGGTTCGCCAGTTGCGCGATCACAAGGCAGTAATTGAGGAGGAGGATCTGGAAGGCGACGGACTGGTGCAGTACGCGCAGATCTGCGGCGAACTGCTGGCCAAGGGACATGCCCGCACCGGCGACCCATACGCCATCTCGGGATACCTGGGCAACAGCGATAAGTTCGACAGGGCAATAGCCAGCTTCGGTCTCGCCTATGCCGACCAGAGTACTAAAGACTTCGAAGAGTTCACCCGCGCGATCCAGGTCGGCAAGATTCGAACGGCAAAACTCACCCAGGCGAAGCCCGCAAAACCGACCAAAACCAAGCATGCCAAATCCAGAAAGTAGCATGTCGGGGTCCAGATGATTTCTGATTTGGGACCTGCTTCGGGTGCTCTGCCGGGATCGAGAATTTTTTTTGCACCAGCCAAAGGCCGTAACCTATTGAATCTAAATATCTGCAAGCGCACTCCCTCTTTATAAAGAGGAACCCAACTATGTGCAAAAGTGAACATATTTCGTGATCACGATTTTGAGAAAATACAAAAGAGTGTAGGTCCATATTTGGGAGAAAACTTTTGGTCCCATCCACCAAATCGGGCGTGAAAAAGCGCGACTTCGATCCCAAGGAATTCCTTGCCACCATCGGCGAGGGGAGGAAAGTTGTGGCCTTTCCCAAGAAAGAAATAATCTTCACGCAGGGGGATCCGGCTGACGCAGTGTTCTACATCCAGCAAGGCAAGATTAGACTCACTGTCGTATCCAAGATTGGCAAGGAAGCAACCTTGGGCATATTGAGCGAGGGAGAGTTCTTCGGAGAAGGTGGCCTTGCAGGACAGCCTCTACGCATGGGGTCTGCAACCGCAATGACGGATTGCGAACTTATGCGGATCGACAAGAAGGCAATGATGCTGGCGCTTCACCAGGAACATACATTGTCCGACCTGTTTACGGCATATTTGTTGGGACGGAACATCCGATACGAAGCGGACTTGGTTGACCAGCTCTTCAATTCCAGCGAAAAGAGGCTCGCTCGGATTCTGCTGTTGCTTGCTCACTTCGGCAAGGAAGGGATGCCCGAGACTGTAATCCCCAAGATCAGCCAGGAGACCCTCGCCGAGATGATAGGAACGACCCGATCGCGGGTCAGTTTCTTCATGAATAGGTTCAGAAAGTTAGGCTTCCTTAACTATGGCGAGAGCGGGATGCAAGTTCATAGTTCACTTCTAAATGTCGTTCTTCACGACTAGCTCCGTGCCGAAATCCCGGAAGGCCTGCTCAAGAACACAGCGATGAGCAAATCAGGCATTTGCTGGATCTAATCCAGAGACCGGTGTTATTTTCATCGCAACCAGCACCTCCAACAATGTGGCTGTGTTGCGAACGCTTCCCGAGATGGTGATCAGTGCTTCCGACACGAGGGGGTGTTGCTCCGCCAACGAGTCAAGACGGTCACTCACGTTGTAGAGCTGCTGAACTTCGTGAAGGATCGCACTCGGATGCATGGGGCACGCAGCTTTTCTGAAAATCTAAGGAGAGAACAAAGCTTCAGGTGGGCTGACTTAGTTCAGGAAACCTGAAAGGGAGTTCGCCGGTCTATCTCCGGAGTCGAACATCCCCCATAAATGCTGCAAAATAGAATCAAGCAGCATGGTCAGGCGTTTTGTGTGATCGCGCTAGCCGCGCCAACGAGAGTATCCCCAGCCCCCGCCACCGAGCAAAAACAGCACCACAAGAACAATCAATACGGTTTCCATTGTTGTACCTCACTTGTAAGAGGAAGCTGGACTGACCTTTGTAACGGCCGTCTCATTTCTTCACTACACCTCATGCTACAAGTGGCGAAGACGCACGTCTGAGCACATTGGATCACTTTAACCTCTCGATTCGTACGGTCTGCCTTAGCCAAATTAGTCGTCAGAACTGTGCAGTTTGGATCAGCGGAGCATCCTTTCCAAGCGCATGCTTTACGAATAGAGAAGATGAACAGGCGAAGCAAAGCCACTGGGGTAATGGAATATGAGCCGTATCAACAAACTGACACCCAAACTGCGCAAATCTCCGCAACCGCCTCTCTCATACGCTGGAGCGCCTGCTGAGGCGGATCGGGCTAAGCGTCCGCCGCTCGACCAGCCCCCTGCTCCCGACTCCGAATTGAATCCCGGAGATCGCGTCATGGGTCTGGGCGACTTCGGAAAGCCGACAGGAGGATTCGGAACGGTTGTGAGAACGAACGAAGATGACGCGCTTGTCAAGTGGGACGACGATGGTCGAATGAGACTGCACCAACCTTGGCTCAAGAAGGTCAGCAAGAAAGCTCATCCCCTTGCCAAGTCAGCAAATGCGTAGTTCCACAGTCTTAACTCGCCAAGGACAGGCGATATTTGAGGCGGGGATAATTTGCATCCAGTGTCGGAGGAGCTGAAATTATGAACGAAGTTATGAACG
>PLHQ01000039.1 GCA_003138975.1 Acidobacteriaceae bacterium
TAGTTAGATAAGGAAGGGCAGAATTCTTCGGAAGGCCCTTCCCGGAATGGAAGGACCGATTGCGCCAGCGCGGGAGTACGCTACAGGTTTTTGACGGGGCGAGAGACCCACAGGATCAATCCAAGCAAAAGAACGCTGAGGGACCGGACGGGCCAGTCCCCGTGTTCTTTCTCGCCACTGAGACGAGACGGCGACGGTCTACTTGAAGCCCTTGACGGCGGCGGCTTCGTCGTCCTTTACATCGAAGACGGTGTAGAGCTTGGTGATCTGGAGCAGGTCGTGCACCTTCTTGGTGAGGTGGAGCAGCTTGAGTTCGCCACCCTGGTTTTTAGTTGTGGTGAAGGCGCTGACCAGTTCGCCGATACCGGAGCTGTCGATGTAGTTGACTTCGGCGAGGTTCAAGACGATCTTTTTGTTGCCTTTGGAAAGCAGCTCGCGCACGGTGTCGCGCAAGGTGACACTGCCCTCACCCAGAGTGATCCGTCCACTGCAGTCCACAATGGTGACTCCATCCACCTGCCGATTGCTAAGTTTCATGCTCACTGAGAACCCTCCTTGTCGCCCACGGATGGCCCGTGGACGTGCTTGATCAACTTCACTTCCGTACCTGTCTGGGACGGGCGGATTTCCACCACGTCCATAAAAGAGCGCATGAGGAAAATGCCACGACCTGAAGTCTTGAGCAGGTTTTCCGGGGCCAGAGGATTGGGAATTCCGCTCAAATCAATGCCTTTGCCCTGATCGCGAATGGTGATGACGAGGTCGTCACTCGTTCGCTCGAAGGCCAGGACTACTTTTTTGTCGGGGGCATATTTGTTGCCATGCAGTACGGCGTTTACCGCGCCCTCGCGCACCGCCATGGAAATCTGCATGACTTCTTCTTCTCCAAAGCCCAACTCGGTGGCAATGCGGGTAGCGCTTTCTTCCGCATGGTCCACCGTTTCCAACGTGGAATCGAGGGTATAGGAGACCTGTTGCTCCATGGCTATAGATTACGGCTTAGACCCGCACCTATCCTCTTGAATTGCCCTAGCGCCTCGCCGCCCGCCGCATGCAGCGAATGCGGTAGTTTGCCTGTGGAAACAGGAATTGTCAACGAGAGCATCGGACTGCTGGCAGGGAACATTAGAAGGTGCCCTGAGACGGACCGGCCAAAGTGGCACGGGCGCTTATAATTGTACGCCGTGGCTCCAGTGCTGAGCGCGAGAATCCGGCATTTTCTGAAGCGTCTGGCGGGGGCGATGATTTTGTCGGCGGCGGGGGTGATCCTGATCGCTTACGCCGTGGATTATGGTGTGTTCCGCTATCGGGTGGCATCGAATAAGGCCTTCGGACAGATCACGGTGACAAGTTACGACGCCGTGCGCCAGAAAAACGGCAAGACCCAGTTCCTCTTCAATCCTCCGCAAGCTCAAACTTGCGTGAACTCGCTTTTCCCGCGCGCCGGATACGTGCCGTGCTGGTATCTACAGCGTCATACCGAGCAACGTACAGACATCTAACTAGCTGGTTAATTTCAACCTCACTGGTTCATTTCAACCACCCCTAACTCACGCGCGCTCAACCGCATGCGCAGGCATCGTGCACCGTGTCTCCCATCATCTAATGCAGTAAGCACCAAGAAAGAATTGGTAAGGAGGGTGAGTAACTTTATGAAGCTGTTACAGGGATTAGCAAGCTTGTTCCTGGCAGCGCTTTTATCTGTGCCCGCATGGGCTAGTAATAATGCGAGCTCAAATTCAGCTGTGCCGGGAACTGTAAATTATGTCGAGGGACAGGCGTATGTTGCGGACCAACCCCTTGACCACAATTCAATTGGTAAAACTACACTCGAAGTTGGCCAGTCGCTTAATACCGATACGGGGAAGGCAGAAATTTTGCTGACGCCGGGAGTGTTTCTGCGGGTGGGTGACAACACGTCCGTAAAAATGGTTTCGGCCGGTCTCACGGATACGGAGTTGAGACTGGACCAAGGCCATGCCATGGTGGAAGTGGACCAAATCTATCCGCAGAATGACCTGCGCGTGGTCATGGGTAAGGCGACCGCCAGAATTCTGAAGCCAGGACTTTACGACTTTGATTTACAACAGAATCAGATGCGCGTATTCGATGGCGAGGCCATGGTGCAGGATGGCGACAAGCAGATCAGACTAAAGGCCGGCCGCGAATTGGCTTTGGCGGCCAACGCACTCGACAAGGAAGAGAAGTTCGACAAGAAAGCCATGAACGGCGACGATCTTTATGGTTGGAGCAGTTTGCGGTCGGACTACGTGGCGGAAGCCAATGTGGATGCGGCGCGGATTGTGGTCGCGGGTGGCTGGGGTCCAGGCTACTGGGGTGCTGGCTTCTGGGGTCCAGGATGGGGCTGGGGCGGATGGTACTGGGATCCGTGGTTCTCGGCCTACACCTTCATGCCCATGGATGGAATTTTCTACAGCCCGTTTGGCTGGGGATTCTATTCACCGGGATTCGTCTACCGGGCGCCGCTCTATGGCGGACATTTCTACCACACATTTAATGCGGCGAATGTTCGCGCTTGGGGACCGGGTCAGCATTATGCAACCAGCAGCGCTTATTCCCATGGCGTTTACACCGGAGCAGGAGCGGAGCGTGGAGCTTTTCATTCAGGGCCCGCGATGGCTTCAGGAGGCACGCGTGGCGGTGGTGGATTCCACGGCGGCGACGGTGGTGGATTCCATGGAGGAGGCGGAGGCGGCGGCCACGGTGGAGGACGCTGATCTAATCGTTAAAGAAAAGTGCAGAGCGGGGCGCGAGATGCGCTCCGCTTTTTTGTGTCTGGATTCGGATACAATGGCGATCTCTCGGAAGCCCGATCGGAAACAAGAGGGACGTCAATGTTCAAGGGTCGTACCGTTTTGTCGCTAAGTTATTCCGCCATCGTTCTTTTCAGCTTGGTAGTAGTACTTGCACCGTGCGCTTTTGCGGCGTCGCCGAAAACTTCCGCCACCGGAGCTTCTGACGCGCGTCTGGAAAAGAGTTATCGCTTCCAGCAGGGCGGTTGGACTTATGTTCATCTGGAAGGCTCGCCCTCCGAAATTGGCTATCAGCATGGCTACCTGATGGCTCCGGAGATTGCTGATGCACTTGAGGCAATCAAGCTTTTCGACACGCACCAGACGCAGCGCGATTGGGAGTTCTTCCGCAAGACGGCGCGCGAGATGCTTTGGCCGCACATCGACGCCGAATATCAGCAGGAACTGCAGGGCATCGCCGATGGCGTGAAGGCGCATGGGGTCGACCTTGATGTGTATGACATTGTCGCTCTCAACGCGTTTGAAGAAGTCCCGGATTACTATGTGCCGTGGCTGAACAAGCGGGAGAAGCAAGTCAGGGCGCCGAAGCTGAAGGCTCCGGGCAATTGCAGCGCGTTTATCGCCACGGGCGCTTACACCAAAGATCATCAGATCGTCATTGCACATAACAATTGGACGAGCTATCTGGCGGGCGAGCGCTGGGTGGTGGTTTTCGATATTTTGCCGCAACACGGCCATCGCATTCTGATGGACGGCCTTCCTGGAGTGATCACCAGTGACGATGATTTCGGCGTGAATGCCGCCGGCATCATGATTACCGAAACGACGATCACACAATTTGAAGGCTGGGATCCGAAGGGTAAGCCTGAGTTCATGCGCTCGCGCAAGGCCCTGCAGTATGCCGAGAGCATCGACGACTACGCGCGCATTATCAAGGAAGGAAACAACGGCGGATACGCCAACGACTGGCTCATCGGCGACCGCAAGACGGGCGAGATCGCTTATCTCGAACTCGGCTTGAAGAACACGCCGATGTGGCGAACGAAAGATGGATACTTTGTCAGCTCGAACTTCCCGCGCGATCCGAAGCTGATTCGTGAGGAGACTGGTGGATTCGATCCCAACGATGCATCGTCCTCGATGAATGCGCGGCATGCACGCGCAGACGAATTGGTGCAGCATGCCAAGGGAACGATTGACGTCGAGATGGCCGAGGATTTTCTGGCGGATCATTTCGACAGCTTCGAGAAGACCGCTTCGAATGTTGAAAAGGCTCAGCCCAATGAGCGCTCGCTTTGCGGGCATGTAGACGCCTCGTCGCGCGGTGTGAAGGAATGGGGATGGGACGCTTATAATCCCGGAGGCGCGGTCCAGGGCAAAGCCACCGACAGCAGTATGGCAGCGAACATGAGCTTCGTCGCGCGGGCCGGGCATCCTTGCGGAGCGGATTTTGTGGCGGCTGATTTCTTGGAACGGCATCCGGAATATGCGTGGCAAAAGCCGCTGCTACACGACATGAAAGCGGGACCTTGGACGAAATTTCAAGCGGGGCAGAAACAATGAAAGAAACCGTACAGCAATACATTCAACGCATCAATGGCTATGCCGAAGGCAAGCGGCCTCTGGTGGTGCAGGCGGCTACGGCGAAGAAACTCGAGCGATTGATCAAAGGCAAATCCACGGCCAAACTGCGCAAGCGTCCGGCGCCTGACAAGTGGTCGGTCAGCGAGATTCTGGCGCACCTTGCCGACGCGGAAACGGTCGGCAGTTTTCGAATGCGGCTGATTCTGGGCGCGCCGGGCACTCCGATTGCGGCCTTCGATCAGGATGCATGGGTTACGAGCGGGCATTACGAGAAACGAGATCCGCGGAAGTCTCTCGAGGTATTTCGCGCGCTCCGGGAAGCCAATCTCGCATTGCTCAAATCTCTGACGCCCGAGCAGTGGAAGCATTATGGAATGCACGCCGAGCGTGGCCAGGAATCGATCGAGCACAGTGTCCGCATGTTTGCCGGGCACGATATCAACCACCTGCAGCAGATCGAAAAAATTCTGGCAGGGAAGTGAGGGCGGGTCTCCCTCGTCTGCTTTCATTCGATCCGTTTTTGTTTGATCTGTAATCATCCGCACCTCAGAAACAAATCCGATAATCTGGTGCTGAAAATCCGCGTCTGGGCGGGTAGGGAAGCATGCTACCGTCGCTAGATCTGAATTCGGCTTTTATCGGGGAGCCGGGACTAGCGAGGCGGTTCGAAATGATGACCAAGGCTTGTACGAACAGCAAGTGTCCGGCCTACGCACACTTTGTTTATACCGTGGCGATGCGTTGCGTTCTTTGCCGATGGGATCTGATGGGCGCGCAGCGAAGCAGGGAAGACATAGGGCCCGGACGCGCTGACCCTAGCGCGCCCAAACTGTCGAGGAAGTCTGCCAGAACGCACGCCGCCAGATAGAAGAATGGCGGAGAGGGTGGGATTTGAACCCACGATACCCGTTAAGGTATGTCCGCTTTCGAGGCGGATCGTTTCAACCGCTCACGCACCTCTCCGCATGAAAAAGCTGTCAGCCGTCAGCAAAACCCAGATTCCTCGCTTGGCTCGGAATGACAATCCCTTAAGAAGCCAAGCAGCAACTAGCGACGGTTTCTAAAAAACTCCTGCAAGACTTCTGCGCAGCGGCCTGCCAGCACGCCGCCGCGAACTTCCATGCGATGGTTCAGTTGGGGATGCTTCAGCACCTGCATCACTGACTGGACCGCGCCTGCCTTCGGATCGTCTGCGCCATAAACTAGACGCTTGATCCGTGCATGCACCATCGCGCCAGCGCACATCGCGCACGGCTCAATTGTAGCAAACAGGTCGCAGTCTTCCAGACGATGGTTACCGACGGTTGCACCGGCCTCGCGCAGGGCAATGATCTCGGCATGGGCGGTGGGATCGAAGTCGGTGATGTTGCGATTCCATCCGCGGCCGACGATGCGGCTCTCGCATACAACCACGGCGCCGACTGGAACTTCTCCGGCTTCGAGCGCGCGCTGGGCCGAGCGCAAAGCCTCCTCCATCCAGAGTTCGTCGGTGGTGATTGCCACGGGACAGTCCTGTGAAGCAGACTATCATTGAGACGACGCAATTCAGCGGGAACAGGCGCTACCGGGTAGCAATAGCCCCATCAGATCAGGCTCAACACCGATCGCACTACATCTGGCACCAAAGATCGAATGATTGCCGGTACGAGAATCATCACCACCGGATAGGCGATGGCGATGAGCGGTATGGCCAGCAGCATGCTTGCTTTCGGTGTCAATCTGGCGAGATAGTCTCGCATGGCATCCTCTGGTTTGAAGTACGCAAGCTAAGCCGCAAAAGTTCCATCGCATGCACTGACAGCTGGTAACTGGCAACTGGCAAGTGTTATGCTTACCTCGTTATGGGGATGCCGAGCCTGCTACGCAAAGTTTTTCTCATCGACCTTCTGCAGGGATTAAAAGTCACGTTTCGCTATCAGGATCCCGAGGAAGTTTGCACGGAGCAATATCCCATGGAGCGGCCGCAGGTGGCGGAACGCTACCGTGGCGCGCCCCGGCTCAATACCAATCCTGATACCGACGAGACAATGTGCATCGCCTGCGACCTGTGCGCGTTGGCCTGTCCGGAGAATCTGATCGTGGTCTCGAGCGCTCGCAACGAGCAGACGCGGCGTAAGGAACTCACCAACTTTACTTATGACCTGAGCCGTTGCATGTTCTGCGGCCTTTGCGAGGACGCCTGTCCCGTCGACGCTCTCGAACTCACGCAGGATTTTGAACTCGCCAGCTACACCCGCCAAGGCTGGATCTGGGACCGCGAGACGCTGGAAAAAGGTCCGCAGCCCACGCAATACCGGAAGTAATTTTTGTTTCTCCATCTGTTCGGGAATACTCAGACTAGTCGACGGCAAGACTATGGGCATTTTCGATTCATTCCGCAAAGGAAAAGAAAGGGAAGGAGCGCGAGAAAAAGCAGATTCCTCGCTCGCCTCGCCGAGCAAAGCTCGGCTTCGGACTCTGCCCGGAATGACAATGAAGTAGAGAAGGGAGTGACAATCGAGTAGAGAAAAGGAACGCGAGCGAGAATGGACCTCTCGCTCGCCGCGAACGATTGAAACTGTCAGCCCTCAGCTTTCAGAAGATGCTACTTCTTGCCGACGTGACCGCGTCCATCGCGCACTTCGTTGCCTTTGAAGTGCTCAATCTTATCGAGATGCTTATTCGGATCGGGTTTCTCGCCGCGGGCTGGCTTTGGGCCGTTATAGCCGTGCTCGGGATGGAAATGGTTATTTACGTGGCCGTGGAAGCCAGCAGGGCCATGAAACCACGGGCCAGCGCCAATGAAGATGCCGCCGGTAAACCATTCCGGGCCGTAATAGCCGTAGGGTGCGCAGTCGTAGGGCGCGACGTCGTAATAGCCGTAGGGACATTCAGGCGCGGCTCCGATTTCAACGGCTACCTGAGCTTGTGTTTTGGCAGCAGTTACCGCGAAGCAGATTGCTGCGACAGCAGCTAACGCAAAGATCTTAAATCGGTTCATTCAATTATCCTCGCTGTCTTAGTCGTAAACATGGTGGGGCGATCATCTGTCGACCCCTACGCTATATACCGTAACTGCTCAGATGGCCCTTAATCTGAGCAATATGACATAGACAGCTACGATTCGACTTTCACGCAAGACAAAGAGAAGCAAAACCAACGCGCAGGTTTTCCCTGTGTCTCTGTGCCTCTGTGGTGAGTCGCTCTTGTCCTCGTTAAGGAGCTGGCTGCTGTTGCGTCATGCAGTGTATGGTGCCGAGTCCCCAGATGAGGTCGCCGGAATAGATCGGGACAACCTCTCGCGTGGGGAACAGCGCAGCCAGCGTGTTCAGGGCGATGCGGTCGTTGGGATCGTTGAACACTGGCGCGAGCACGATGCCGTTCGCGATGTAGAAATTGGCGTAGCTGGCTGGCAGGCGTCGCTGCTCGAAGACGACCGGAGCGGGCATGGGGAGTTCAACAATGTTCAGCGGCTTGCCGGCCTGATCGCGTGCGGCGTGGAGTCGGCGAAGATTATCGCGCAGCGGCTTGTGATTCACATCTCGCGGATTGCTCTCGACCACGGTGACGACGGTGTCGGGTGAGACGAAGCGGACGAGGTCGTCGACGTGGCCGTGAGTGTCGTCGCCGAAGATGCCGCGGCCGAGCCAGATCGTGTGCGGAGCGCCGAGGTAATCGGCGAAAACTTTCTCGTAGTCCTTGCGCGACATGGCCGGATTGCGTTGCTGGATTTTGCTGAGCAGGCATTCTTCAGTGGTGAGGAGGGTGCCGTGTCCGTTGACGTCGACGGAGCCGCCCTCGAGGACGACACGGGTTTTTCGAGATAGCGGGCGGATTCCTGAGGCGTGAGCGGCGTTGGCCATCAAGGTTCCGATTTTTTCGTCGTGGCGCCAGTTGGAGTATTTGGCCCAGGCATTGAAACGGAACTTGAGGGCTAGGAGTTCATCCTGGGCTGAAGCCCCGGTCGGGCGGCCGGGGGCGGCCGTCCCCACATGGGCGGTGGAGAAGATGCAGCCGGAGTCGCGCATCCAGCCGCGATTGGTCGGCCAGCGGTGGAACCTGACATTCGGCGAAAGCGCGTTTGCTCTGTCGAGTAGCTTACGGACTTGGCGTTCGGCTGCGGCGTCGTTGACGATCAGTTCGACGCGCTCGCGCCGCGCGAGATTGCGGATGATTTCGGTATAAACCCATGGAATGGGCTCGAACTTGCCCGGCCAATCGCCGTGATAGTGCGGCCAGGCGAGCCAGGTTGCGTCGTGTGGCTCCCACTCCGCGGGCATGCGATAACCGAGCGCGGCGGGCATCTTCGACGGGTTGATCAGAGTTGAAGTATTACTTGAATGGTTGCGTGAAGGGTTTTTCACGAGCGGCTCTTAGCGTCCATCCAAGAAGCGGTTGGAGATGGGAGCGTAGGCGTCGATACGGCGGTCGCGGAGAAAGGGCCAGTTGCGGCGGATGTCTTCGAGAGCCTTCAGGTCGACGTCGCCCATCAGGATTTCCTCGCAGTCCTGCGAGGCCTCAGCCAGGACGCGGCCGAAGGGATCGCAGAAGAACGATGCGCCCCAGAATTCGAGCCCCTGGCCGGGAGTAGACTTGCCGCGGACGTTGCCGGTCTCGAAGCCTACGCGGTTTACGACCGCGACGTAGACGCCGTTAGCGATGGCGTGGGCGCGCTGAATGGTGCGCCAGGCGTCATGCTGGGCCACACCGAACTCGGCTTTCTCCGAGGGATGCCAGCCGATGGCAGTGGGATAGAAGAGCACAGAGGCACCCTGTAGCGCTGTGAGGCGCGCGCCTTCGGGAAACCATTGATCCCAGCAAACGAGCGTGCCCAGTCGGCCGGCGGTGGTGTCAAGGGCACGGAATCCGAGATCGCCAGGAGTGAAGTAAAACTTTTCGTAGTACAGCGGGTCGTCGGGGATGTGCATCTTGCGGTAGAGGCCGCGCAGCGAACCGTCGGAATCGAAAATGGCGGCGGTGTTGTGATAGATGCCGGGAGCGCGCTTTTCGAATAACGACGCGATCAGCACGACGCCATGCTGGCGCGCGGCGGCGGCAAGTTTGTCGCTGGCGGGGCCGGGAATTGGTTCAGCGAGGTCGAACAGAGAATGATCTTCGCGCTGGCAGAAATATTGGGTCTGGAAGAGTTCGGGCAAGCAGACGACTTGCGCGCCGCGTCCGGCAGCGTCGGCCACACGCTCGAGGGCCTTGGCGAGATTTTGTTCGGGCTCTGGGCCGCACGACATCTGCACCAGGGCCACACGAAATTTATCAGGAGGCAATGGAGTCGATCTCCTTTGAACCAGTCTGCTCCAAAGACGATAGAATAGCAGAGCAAAAATAAATACCGACGGAATTGCCGTGGTGGTTTATTTCTGTTCGTGGTCCAACAGCAAATTACGGGCTCCGGCCCGGAGGTGAAAGCTTGAAGCACGACAACGGTGGCAACTCGCATCCGGGGAAGCAGAATCACGCGGGACACGCCGGGGACGGCGTGGAGCGGCGTCTGCACAATCCGATCGAAGACCGGCTGATTCCGCTGGAGCCGCTGGATCTGGGCAAAGTGAAGTCGATCGACGATCTGGTGCGGGCGATGTCGAAGACGGCTTTCACTGGGCGACAGCTCGGTGAGGCCGCCGATGTGCTTGAAGCGATGGCTCGCGACGAAGAATGTTTTGTCGTGATGACGCTTTCGGGCGCGATGACCGTGGCGAAGCAGGGGTTGATCGTGACCGAGTTGATCGATCGCGGCATCGTCAATGCCGTGGTTTCAACC
Organism: Acidobacteriaceae bacterium; assembly: GCA_003138975.1. Lineage (GTDB taxonomy): Bacteria > Acidobacteriota > Terriglobia > Terriglobales > Acidobacteriaceae > Sulfotelmatobacter. The sequence continues at coordinate 10,114 of PLHQ01000039.1, forward strand.
GGGGCGCTGATGGCTCACGGGTTGGTGGAGGCGACGGGGCGCGCGCACTTCCGGCACAATCCCGAGGTCAGTGACGAGGAACTCTACGAACAAGGTTACAACCGCGTCTACGACACGCTGGAGCCGGAGCAGAACCTGGATGATGTGGAAGAAGTGATGTCAGCGGTGCTGGAGGGCTGGGACCACAATGAGGTGATGTGCTCGTACAAGCTGAATCACGCGATCGGGGCTTATTTGGCGAAGAATGCAAAAGATCAGCGGGGGATTTTGAAGTCGGCGCATGAGATGGGCGTGCCCGTGTTTGTGCCGGCATTCAGCGATTCGGAGATGGGGCTGGACACGGCGCTGAACAACCGTCTGCGGGAATCGACGGGCAGGCACAAGATTCGCTTTGATCCGTTCGAGGATCTGGAGCACTTTGCGGCGACGCTGTTGCGGCAGAAGAAGCTCGGAATTCTAACCATCGGTGGTGGGGTGCCGCGGAACTGGTCGCAGCAGTTTGGTCCATTCTGCGAATTGCGGCACCGGAGGCTGGGTGAGAATGTGGCTTTGAAGCGGTATCACTACGGGCTGCGGATTTGTCCGGAGCCAGTTTATTGGGGAGGATTGTCGGGCAGTCCTTATAGTGAGGCCGTGTCGTGGGGTAAGTTTGTGCCTCCGGCGGAGGGCGGGAGGTTTGGGGAAGTGTTTGTGGACGCCACCGTTGGATTGCCGCTGATTGTGGCCGCTGTGCTCGAGCGGCTGGATAAGAAGGGTAGCAAGACAGCCAAGACTAAGAACGCTGTGGCGAAGAAGTGACGGTAATGTACGCCTTTAGAGGCCGCGCTAGTTGGCGCCGGCCTCTGAGGAGGAAGAATCGGGTGTTGCGAACTGCACAGTATCCGAATTCTTGAGTTCGTCGGGCGAGACACCTTCTGCGCGGGTCCTGCGATAGAGCGGTGCCAGAATGCTGTTTCCCAGCACTTGCGACTCTGCTTCCACCCAATCTTTAAGGGCGAGGCCTTCGGCCTGTCCGCGCTGGTCGTAAAGATGCTGCGCGTGCAGGCGGATCTTCCTTTCGATCAATTCGGTCATCAGAGCTTGCTGCTTTTTTCTGCGGGTATCGTTATCCAAAACTACTCCTCTTGCTTGAATAGGTTATTTTTTCTACTGTTCTATGATACGGGACGGCTGTTAACGGAAGGTTACATTTGGCAGGGCTGGGGGTTACCAAAGTGTTATCATATCACGTGTGGGTGATGAGCAGCCCTTAATTCAACAGGGCCCTGCGCCGGGTGACTGCCGTCACTGCTCAGCGATTGCTCCTGCCGCGACAATCATTGAGGGTCGGATACTACTTGAACCACGGGAATGTCATCAAATGAGCCTCAAATCAAGGCTGGCGCTTCGTTTCTTGCTTGGGTTAGTCGTAGTCGGCGCTCTGCTGTTCATTCCCGCTGGTTCCTTGAGGTTTTGGCAGGGCTGGGCGTATCTAATGGTTTGGTTTGTCCCAATGCTATTCGCTTTTGGTTATTTCTGTAAGCACGATCCACAATTGGTCGAACGCAGGCTGCGGAGGAAGGAAAAAGTGCACGAACAGAAGCTAATCATGAAGTTCGCCTTCGTGACTTGCTTGATCGGCTATTTGCTCCCCGGTCTCGACCACCGATTTGGCTGGTCTCACTTGCCCTTGTGGTTGACGATTCTTTCGCAGGCATTCTTTCTTGGCGGCTGCCTGATGGTGTTTTGGGTCTTGAAGGCGAACAGTTTCGCTGCTGCCACCATTCGAGTCGAGCCCGACCAAAAAGTGATTTCGAGCGGGCCTTATCGCATCGTCCGCCATCCTATGTATTTGGGTGCCAGCGTGATGTTTTTGTTCGCGCCTTTGGCGCTCGGTTCGTACTTCGCCTTACCTGTGTTTGCCCTCTTCATCCCCATCATCGTTTTCCGCCTGCTCAACGAGGGAAAGGTGCTGCGCCAGGAACTACCCGGCTATGCCGAATACTGCCTCCACACCCGCTTTCGCCTCGTTCCCCTCTTCTGGTAAGCCCACCGCTACGGACACTCACTTGTGGCAAATCTGGAACGTGTCCAACCCGGATAAGGGCCCTGACCTGTTCAGGGGTCACCGTCGGGGTAGTGCCAGGCAGCTTCAATCCAGCTCTAGTCGAAAATCAGCACCGCTGACGCAATCACGGTAGTCCAGAGTCCGCGCTTATCTCCCACGGCCGACTGAGTTACATTCGCGGTCCGCACGATTTTATTCGACAGGCGGTAGATCTGCTTTTTCTCATCCCAGGAGCGGTCGGGATCGAACTCGACGTTCAGGGTGGTGGCGAGCATTTCGGCAGCTAGTTCTTCGGCGTATTCACCGGCGGCGTCTTCAGTCTCACCGAAAGAGTGGTGCTCGCTGAGGTATCCGTAGGTGTTCTTGTCGGAGGGAATGGCCACGCCGATGGAAGAAGCGAGCAAACGGTGCGCTTCGTGGGTGGAGTTTTCGGCGACGACGGCAAAGACGACTTCGCCGGGGCTGAGGTACTTCACGCCCTCTTTGCGAGCCAGCATCTTGCAATTCGGGGGAAAGATGGAGGAGACGCGAACCAGATTCTGAGCGGCGATGCCGGCGTCGCGCAAGGCCAACTCGAACGATGTTAACCGCTCGCGGTGCTTCCCGACTCCCTTGGTGAAGAACATCCGCTTGGGAACCATGTCTTTGCCCAACTCTATAGCCTCCGGCACGCAAAATTATGAGAGTGAGAATGCACAATTTAACACAATGGTTTGTAAAGAAAGTGTGAATTTAACCGGAGAGCGAAAAAAAGCGGAAGCCGCTGGCGCGGTTCCGCTTCAGTGCCCGGTCTTGTTTGGGGGAGGGCGCCGGGCAAAACGCGACTCAATGTATCACAAGACTGATGAAATCGTGCAAGAGAGTTTTTCTGTCCGGATTTCCGAACACAACCCACTTGGCCAGGGCAGGCCACGTTACTTCGCGGCGACCGAACTGACCTCGATGGTGTCGCCGTTCAAGGTGCCGGTGACGGTGGCAGTTTTGCCGGCCTGCTTGTCGAGAGTGGCTAGCACGGTTTTGTCGGCGGTGTCAAGGCTATAGATTTTGTCGCCTATGACGAGGGCGAAGTTGGATCCGTGCGCCACGCAAGAGCGGGTACAATCCGCTGCCGACTCGCCTTCCATGTGCTTTCTGCCGCACATCGCGTCGCCGACTTCCCCGGTGAACGTGTGCTGTTTGCCGCCAGCCAGCGCGTAGAGATTGAGAAATGTCGTTGCTGAGAAAGTGACGGATGCCACTGCCCTGAACCATCTGGAACTACGATTCATTCGGTGTTCTCCTATTGTTCCTAATTCTGACCACTAGCGCGCCGAGACGGCAACACTAGATTCTAGTTTATCCGTGATAGGAGATGGGAAGCGCTAGAGGTAAGAAGGTCTTGCAACATTGAAGATTCGCTCTCACTGGGGCGCCTTGGCGGTGTATTGCAGATCGACGTCGACCGTTTTGTCTTTCGCAATCGCGGTTACGTGCGGAGAAACTTCCCAGTCGATGGCAGGGGGCAGCAGTTTCCTGGCTTGAGGCAAGAATTCCTTGAGGTAGGTGGCGTCATATACATCGCCGGAATGAATCTTCCAGGCGGCGCGGAGTCTGGCGGTCAGGTTATTGTCGATGCCGCGAAATTCCAGCTCTCCCATGTGATAGACGGGGCCTTCGGTGACAGCAAGTTGATAAGCCACCGTGCCGGCGGCATCGCCAAATGCAGCGTCGGCCTTCACCGCGGCCGTGACATAACCGCGCGAACCGTAGAGTTGCTGAACGGCCCGTAGATCGTTCTCCAGTTGAACTGTGTTGGCGGGCTGACCGATCTTGGCGTGCAGAAGCGACTGCAGATTCTCCGTCGGAATATTCTTGTTCCCCGACCAGTCCCATCCCGTGACTTTATACTGGGCGCCGGGAGTGATGGCGATGGTGACATCCAGAAGAGTCACTGCCTCCTTGTCGTCGATGGTTTCCGGCGTGGCATTCTTAACGAGCCTCGGCTGCTGGGGGACGCAGGATGCTTTCAGGTAGCCGTGTTCGTGATAGACGGGAAGCACCGCGTGCTCGTCAAAGGCGGTCAAGAGTGCGCGGTAGTAATCACGCCCGGAGAGCTTTTCGGCGGCAGCCTGAAGCAGCGGTAACTCGCTGGCGGCGGCGCCGCTGAACTCGATGCGGCGGATTCGAATGATGACATTGGCGACGCCATAGTCGACCGATGCGAGTTTACCGTCTGGGCCCGGGGTCCGCAGGTATTCAACATGCCCGGGAATGCCGCCTCCCACCAGCAGGGCTTGGAGAATGTCAGAGACCTGATCGGGCAAGCGTCCTGACACTGGCAGTTCACCGTTGAAAAGTGGAGCGCGTTCATGCACCTTTTGGAGCAGTTCCTGGTCGGAGAACCAGACGAAATCTAAAAAGTGGGCGGGAACAAACTTGTCTGCGTCTGTGATTTGGAAAATCAGCTTGGTGCCCGCCGATGAGTACGAGTAGGTGTAGGCGATGTCGTTGAAGGCGCCACTCTCGCCCAGTTGGCGGGCGGCTTTGCGGAATTCTTCATCGCCCACGGTAGCCCCAAGCGGAAGGCCGGAGGCAGCTGCGACCTCATCCTGAGTGAAGCGCTTACTTCCGGTCACTTTGACTTCGATCAGCTTGGAGTCGGAAGGTGGGATCGGCCGGGGGGCTGTGCTGCTGGAGGGCTTAATTTGTATAGCGGCGGCGCCAGTCGGAGCGAAACATTGGAGTGGCAAGGCGAGAAGCGCGACCAGGAATCGCCTGAGAGCGATCGGACGAAACGTCTTCATCTGCCGAGCTGAATGCATCGCTGCATGTATGTTACGGCAGTTATCGGCGGTCAGCCAGCTACCAGGGACGTCGATTCTAGGTCGCCAGGAACCGTGCCTCGCAGGCTACGGCTTCAACTGTTTTTCGATTGCCGAAGTCACTTCTTTCGAATCCGGCGTGACCGCAGGTTCGAAACGCTGAATTACGTTGCCGTTGCGGTCTACCAGAAACTTGGTGAAATTCCACTTGATCTCGCCGCGGATGCCGGGCCCGGTGTCTTTGGTCAGGTAAGTATAGAGTGGCGCCTGATCGGAGCCCTTGACCGAGATCTTTGCGTAGATGGGGAACGTCACGCTGAACTTCCGGGTGCAGAAGGTCTTGATCTCTTCGTTCGTTCCTGGTTCTTGGGCGCCGAAATTGTTGGCAGGGAAGCCGAGGATAACGAATCCCTGATCCTTGTATTTCTCGTATATCGATTCCAAAGCGCTGTACTGCGGAGTGTAGCCACACTGGCTGGCCACGTTGACTACCAAAATCACTTTGCCTTTGTAGTCAGCGAGTGGCGCGGGTTTGCCGTCGATGGAGTTGAGAGTGAAGGTGTAGATTCCCGTCGCCGCGAACAACGACCCGGCCATAACCAGCAAAGCTCCGCCGATCAGGTAAGCACGAACGGTGAAGAGGGACTGAAGGTACGAAGATTGCATTTTGACACTCCTAAGGTAGATGGCTGTCGGCGCCGACTGAGCGGTGACGCTGCCGGATTTCAGTGGACTTCAGGATACCGGGCTGAACGAGAGAGATGCAATCGGGCAGTTGTAAAATCTCTGCCTTCTCAGGAAATAATGGGAGGGTTCAGGTTGGCTTAGGCGGAGCTGCTGAAGGCTGCAGACTTGCTTGACTGCTTGACCACTCTCTCGACCAGTTTGAACGCCTTCGCAGGCTCGCATGGCCGGAATGCCTCATGATTCGTGGCGTCGGTCAGACCTTCTTCGATAGCATCCAGCGCCTGGCAGGAACGTCCCAGGACGAGGAGAAGGTACTTCTGGGCGATGGGACGATCAGCCGGGTGAATGAGTTCCCACCAGCGGCGGATCGACTCTTGTACCTCAACCTCGGACTTTTCCCCCACAACTAGGGTGTCGATCAGCCTGTACACCTTGCTTTTGATTGCCTGATAGGAAACTGATACTTCCTGTGGCATGTGGCTCCAGGGCTTCTAGTATGTAAGGACTAGCAATCCGTTATCCAAACCGTAGATGATTGAGACTGCAAGCCCTTGCGGCGCTGTGGGCGCAAATCAATTCTATGAATGGAATAAATCCGAATACCGAATATGGATTCTGGAAGTGTTGGCCGCCGGATCTCGCGAGAATCTACTCTCTGCTGGCCGGCCTCCGGTCAGGGTGAATCTGCAAGCGCAGCTCCGGCCACAGGTTACAATGTTCCGCTCCCGTGGACCCGTTGCTTGATCCCATGCAAGCCATGGAAGGCGTGTATGTTGGGCATCGGTAAAGAGATCGACTCTTCATGAAGCTCACACTTTTGGAGGCTGGATGAAAACGTTGGCGTGGATTCTTGTATTTCCTCTATTGATTTGCACTCTAGGCAGGGCGCAGAGTTCGTCGTCCGAAAGCACTCCTCAGGACGCCGGAACCCAGGGCTCCGGAACCGAAGAGAGGATGCTCTTTCCCCGCGATATGTTTTGGGGATGGGGACAACTCGATCTGGCGCCTCCGCACAACGAAATCGACCCGAATATCTGCGCCGGCAACGCGGGTCAGTACGGCGGAGTGAATGCGCCGTGCAGCATGTTCGCCCGCTACATGTTGTCGGGCATGCTTGAGGTGCGTCCCTTTGGCCGCGGAGAGTTGCGGCGCTTCATGGTATTCGGGGCGCCGTCGTTCCTGTTCGGTAAGACCATCCCGCAGACGCTTTACACCTGGTCGCTGGATGCCATCGGCATTGAGCACTCCTGGGGAGTGGGGATCTATATCGCCAAAGGGTTCGAGTTTCGCGTGACCCAGCACTTCCTCTTTGACCGGTTGGGCGCGCGCGACACTTATCTGGGCGTGGCTGATCTAGGCAATAACGGCCCTTGGGGCCGCTATATGACGCTCGGCGTGCGTAAGTCTTTTGGGACGCGACGGTGGTGAGCAGGTCGCTTTCTACGCTGTAAGATGAAAATGAAATCCAGTTTGAATCAACTTTGATGATGAATTCGGTGACGAATGAACCCGCTATCGCCTTCCTAACTCAGCAGTGGTTCAAGTCTGGAGTGCGAAACGGGGACATGCTGCTGCTGCATAGCAGCACACGCGGAACTCTGCGAAACTCAAGAAACTGGGCTTCGCTAGGGACGTAGAGACCATTCTCGACAGTTTTCTTCATACCTTGGGCGAGAATGGGACCCTATTGCTGCCTCTGTTCAACTTTGACTTCTGTGGCGGAGCACCCTTTGACATACGAACCACTCCCAGCCACATGGGTGCTCTGACGGAAGCTGGGCGTGTCCGTCTCGGCGCGGTGCGCACCAGAAACCCGATCTACTCCTTCGCGGTCCTCGGAAAGCGATGTGATCTCTTTCGGGGAGTCCACAACTTCAGCGGAGATGGAGCAGACTCCCCGTTTGGCATCCTGCACAAGGAAGGCGGCAAGATTGCGGTCCTTGACCTTCCCGATCAGCAAAGCATGACGTTTCATCACTACGTGGAGGAATCGCTTTCCGTGGACTACCGCTTCCACAAGCGCTTCTCAGCCCCAAGCCCGTGTCTTGAATTATGGCGAAATGCTACTTCCGGGCGAGAGTGATGAAGAGATTCTTTTGTCCACGTATGTCTGTCATCCATCAATGGCGAACAATGAATTGTCCGGCCCTGTCGTCACGTCCGCGCTCGCAACGTGGCTGAGCGGTCTGAAGCGGAGGAAGTACACGTATCGAATGCTTCTTATTCCGGAAACAATTGGCTCTATTGCCTTCTTGAGCCCGAACCTGCAGCAGATAAAGTCGAAAACTGTTGCTGGATATGTCGTTATCTGCATCGGCGACGACCGATCGTATTCCTTCTTGCCTTCGCGTGGGGGCGATTCGCTTGCAGACGTGGTTGCGATGCACGTCTTGCATCATCTGGCGCCTGGCTACCGAAAATATTCTTTCCTGGATCGCGGTAGCGATGAGCGCCAGTATTGCAGTCCGGGAGTCGATTTGCCCGTCGCCTCGGTCATGCGGACAAAATATGGCGAGTTTCCGGAGTACCACACCTCTCTCGATGATCTGAAGTTCGTTACCCCGTCAGGTCTGGCCGGCGGCTTTCTCGTTTACCGGCGAATCCTCGAATGCCTTGAATCAAACTGCTATCCGAAAGTTACAGTATTGTGCGAGCCGCAGCTGGGAAAGAAAGGTCTGTACCCGACCCTATCCACAAGGAATTCCGCGACCCAGGTGCGCACGATGATGAACCTGATCGCCTATTCCGACGGTTCCTTGAGTCTGGTGCAGATCGCAGAACAGATTCGTCAGCCCATGTGGGAGCTGCTTCCGATTGTTGACCACCTCGCGCGCCACGATCTGATCAAGAAATTAAGATGCTGTGCGAATTCGGCGAATTCTCTATAATTGAGGGTTTTCTAAGCCGCGTCGCGGAACTCTAGGGAGGCTATGAATGGCGGGTTCTTATAACGGTGTACATGTGCCGTCCGAAGGGAAAAAGATCAACTATGCAGGGGGGAAGTATGAAGTGCCCGACCATCCGGTCGTTCCGTTTATCGAGGGCGACGGAACAGGGCGCGATATATGGAAAGCGTCGCTGCGCGTGTTCGACGCGGCAGTCGAGAAAGCGTACAAGGGCAAGCGTCGCGTCGCGTGGTATGAAGTATTTGCGGGGGAGAAGGCCAAGGCAAAGTTCGATAGCTGGCTGCCCGATGACACCGTGGATGCGATCCGCGAGTTCCGCGTTGCCATCAAGGGCCCGTTGACCACGCCGGTGGGCGGAGGCATTCGTTCGCTCAATGTGGCGCTGCGGCAGGTTCTCGATCTTTATTGCTGTGTGCGGCCGGTGAAGTACTACAAAGGCGTGCCTTCGCCGGTAAAGCATCCGGAACGTATGGACTTAGTCATCTTCCGCGAGAACACGGAGGACGTGTACATCGGCATCGAGTGGGAAGAGGGAACTGCGGAATGCGCGCGCCTGATCGAGTTCCTCAACAAGGACATGCTGAAGGGCAGCAAGAAACAGATTCGGCTGGACTCCGGTGTAGGCATCAAGCCGATTTCGGTGACTGGAACCAAGCGTCTGGTGCGCATGGCGATTCGTCATGCTCTGGAGAGCGGCCGCAAGAGCGTGACGCTGGTGCACAAGGGAAACATTCAAAAGTTTACCGAGGGCGCGTTTCGCAAGTGGGGATATGAACTGGCTACCGAAGAGTTTCGCGACAAGGTTGTGACCGAACGCGAGAGCTGGATTCTCGACAACAAGGACAAGAACCCGAATCTTACGGTGTCGCAGAATGCAGATTTGGTCGAACCAGGGATGGAGTTCGGCCAACCCGCCTTTCGCCGGGCGGTGGAGCAGGAAGTGAAAGAGGTGCTCGACCGCATCTATGCCACGCACGGCAAAGGCCAGTGGAAGAAGAAAATCATGGTCAACGACCGTATTGCTGATTCGATCTTCCAGCAGGTAGTGACGCGCGCGGATGAGTATTCCGTGCTGGCGACGCCAAACCTGAACGGCGATTACATTTCGGACGCGTGTGCGGCACAGGTGGGCGGGCTGGGCATCGCGCCAGGGGCGAACATTGGCGACGGTTACGCGATCTTCGAGGCGACTCACGGCACGGCTCCGAAGTATGCAGATAAGGATGTAATAAATCCCGGTTCGGTGATGCTCTCAGGTGTGATGATGTTTCGCTTTATGGGATGGAATGAGGCCGCCGATCTCATCGAGCATGGGATGGAACGTACGATTCTCCAGAAAAAAGTTACCTATGATTTTGAGCGGCTCATGGAAGGCGCGACCAAGGTGAAGACCAGCCAGTTCGCGGATTGCATCATTGAGAATATGGGCGCGGCCGTGCTGGCTGAGGCGAGATGAGACCTTAACCACAGGGGGCACAAGCGGGCACGGGTTAAATCATTCTTCTCGCCTGGGTTTTACCCTGTGTGACCCTGTGGCCCCTGTGTTGAAGATTTTAGAATTTTCTTGAAAGGACTTATTCATGCGCAAAAAAGTAACGATCGTCGGTTCAGGAAACGTGGGCGCTACGGCGGCACATTGGATTGCTTCGAAGGAACTGGCGGATGTTGTGCTGATTGACATCATTGAAGGCGTCCCGCAAGGCAAAGGGCTGGATTTACTCGAGGCCATGCCCATCGAGAAGCGCGATTCTTACATTACCGGCACGAATGACTACAAAGATACGGCAAATTCGGACATTGTCGTCATCACCGCTGGCATTCCGCGCAAGCCAGGCATGAGCCGCGACGATCTGCTCAACACCAATTACAACATCATGAAAGCGGTCGTGGGCGAAGTGGTGAAGTATTCGCCGAACTGCATTCTGATTGTTGTTTCGAACCCGCTGGATGCGATGGCCCAGGCGGCTTACAAGCTCAGCGGATTCCCGCGGGAGCGTGTCGTGGGCATGGCGGGCGTGCTGGATTCGGCACGCTTTCGAGCTTTCATTGCCGATGAATTGAAAGTCAGCGTGGAGAACGTGACTGCATTTGTACTCGGCGGACACGGCGACACGATGGTTCCGCTGCCGCGCTATTCCACTGTTGCGGGCATTCCGATTACGGAGTTGATTGAGAAATCGCGGCTCGAAGCTTTGGTTCAGCGCACCCGCGACGGGGGCGCCGAAATCGTGAAGTATCTGAAGACTGGCTCGGCTTACTACGCGCCGTCGGCAGCGGCAACAGAGATGGTGGAGGCGATCCTCAAAGACAAGAAGAAGATTCTGCCTTGCGCCGCTTATCTACAGGGCGAGTACGGAATCAACGGCCTCTACGTCGGCGTGCCGGTAAAACTGGGCGCGAAGGGGATCGAGCAGATCATCGAGATCAAGCTGACTGCGGAAGAAAAAGCCGGGCTCGACAAAAGCGCCACGGCGGTGAAGGAGTTGGTGGGCGTGATTGGGGTGTAGCGGCAGCAGAGTCTTCACGTATCAAAACGTGTCGAGCGAGGACACCAGTTATGAATATCAACGGGTCGAGGGTACTCGCGATTGAAATCACCTTGCTCTCATGGCCTCACCGCTTATTGTCTGGCTCCCACTGTATGCGGTAGCCCGGTGGTGGTCTATTGGCTTGCGTCCGGTGTTGCCGTGGTTGAAAATCCGGCTTTGGGTAGCCTGGGGATTCGTAATCGCCCTGTACCTTACACATCTCGCTCGCGACCGTTTCCCTTGGGTTTATGGAGTAGCGATGTTCATGTTTTCGGCAATCCCATCGCTTCGTGAGGGTTGGGTAAAGCGCCGATTCGCTCCTGACTTGATCGAGCCCAGTTCTCCCGACGCTAGGTGGCCGAGAGTTTCATCCCGTCGGCCAGGGCACGCTCGGCTGGCTTCGCAGTTTCGCCCCAAGGTTGACCATGGTCATTGACCATGGTATAAACAGGATATGAAGGAAGTCGCTATCTCCGAGTTCAAAGCCAAGTGCCTTGGCATCCTAGAACAAGTGCGCAAGACGCGTACTCCGATTCTGGTCACTCGTTTCGGCGAGCCGGTCGCCGAAGTTGTTCCACCATCTCACGGCAAGGCAACTGGAAGGCGACTCGGAAGCATGGCCGGAACCGCACAAATCCTGGGAGATATCGTTGGCCCCACCGGCAGCTGGGACGATTGGGAAGCCTCCCGGTGAAACTGCTGCTCGATACGCACATCTGGTTGTGGAGCGCACTGGAGCCGAATCGCCTTGCGCGCCGCGTAGAGAAGGCCCTCGCAGATCCTGAAAATGAGCTATGGCTGTCTGCCATCAGCGTCTGGGAATTGACCCTACTCTCCCGCAAGCGACGGCTTAACATGCCACCCGACATTCCCACATGGGTCGCGAAGACGATGGAAGATTTACAGCTCACGGAAGCGCCTCTTACGGTCGAAGTCGCTCTCGCTATTCCGTCGATCAGCTTTTCCCATGGCGACCCAGCCGATCACTTTCTCGCAGCGTCGGCAAAGGTCTTTGATCTGACGCTGGTGACTTCCGACGAACACCTGATGCATCTGCCCGGGATTCGTGTGCTAGCGAATCGCTGACCTATACCTTCTCCACCGTCACCTTCTTCACCACGACATCCTTAGCTGGCCGGTCCTGCCGGTTGCGAGGGACTTCCGAAATCTTCACGACAACATCCTGACCCTCAACGACTTCGCCGAAAATTGTGTGCTTGCCGGTCAGCCAAGTCGTGGGTGCGACGGTGATGAAGAACTGCGAACCGTTGGTGTTAGGTCCGGCGTTGGCCATGGCCAATAAGCCGGGCTTGTCGAGTTTGTGGAGTGAGCCTTTGGTTTCGTCTTCGAACTGGTAGCCTGGGCCGCCCATGCCGGTGCCTTGCGGATCGCCGCCCTGGATCATGAAGTCGGGGATGACGCGGTGAAAAATCGTGCCCTCATAAAGGCGGTCTTTTGATTTCTTGCGGGTCGAGGGATGCGTCCACTCGCGCTTGCCTTCGGCAAGTTCTACAAAGTTGGCTACGGTTTTGGGCGCGTCTTTTTCGAAGAGACGGCAGACGATGTTGCCTTCGCTGGTTTCTAAAGTGGCGTAGAGTCCGGGTTGGCGAGTCATGGAGTCCTTTCAGTTCTTGGTCGTTCGTCCTTCGTAGTTCGTTGCGCTGCTTGCTAATCGCCCGGCTCTGCCAGGCTGGACGGCCGAGGGTGGCTGTCCCCACATGAGTGTTGTTAGTTCACGCCGGCCGGCGGCTTGGTTGCACTGGCTGCTGGCTTCTTCGCCGCGGCTGGGGCCGCCTCGCCGCGAACAATCTTGACATGACTGATCTTCACCGGACGAAAGGGGCGATCGTTGCTGGGGTCAGTGGCCATGTGCGCAATTTCCTTGACGAGCGCGACGGTCGCAGCGTCACACTGGCCGAAGATGGTGTAGTTCCCGTTGAGGTGCGGCGTGGCCACCTCCGTGATAAAGAATTGCGAGCCGTTGGTATTTGGCCCGGCGTTGGCATAGGCGAGACGCCCAGGCTTGTCGAACAACAGGTCGGAGGAAACCTCATTCTTGAATTTGTATCCGGGATCGCCCGTCCCATCGCCCGCGGGATCGCCCCCCTGAATCATAAAGCCCGGAATCACGCGATGAAAAATGGTGCCATCGTAGAGGGGCACGCCGTGCTTAGTGACTCCTCTGACCGTCTTCCAGTCTTTGGTACCGGTGGCGAGGCCGATAAAATTCTCCACTCCGATGGGCGCTTTGTCGGGAAACAGGGTACAAGTCATGTTCCCAACACTTGTTTCAATGATCGCCGTAGGTTGACCGGCCGCTGCATGGTGGACGGGCGGTTTCGCAGCCGGGGTGGCCTGAGAACTCGACTGAGCCCAGACGGTGAGCGCAGCCATAAAAAGCAAAACCGGAATTATAAAGGCATTACGCATGATTACTCCTGACTTGTGCACAGCGTGCAAAGTGGTTTGAGGCAACGTTGCATTGTACGACAGAGAAGCCGTCAATGGGACTGAGACTGCATCTCGTGGCTGACGGTCTCGACCTGGCGGAAGACGCGCAGCAGATTGCCGCCGAGAATTTTCTTGATGTCGTCCGCGCTGTATCCGCGATCAAGCAGAGCTTGCGTGATATTAGGCAGATCGGCGGCGGAGTCCATGCCCTGAGGCGTGGCGCCGCTGACTCCATCGAAGTCGGAGCCCAGGCCCACGTGATCCACTCCGGCAACTTTGGCGATATGGTCGATGTGATCGATCAGCGACTTGAAGGGCGGACGCGGGATTTTCGCCGTCCATTCGCGCTCCATACGGTCGATTTCAATGTAGCTGACCGGTTTTCCCTGTGCCTTTAGCGAGTCGACATACTTCTGAATCGCGGCCGCCTGATCTTTTTCCTGAGCTAGCATTGCTTTGCGATAGTCTTCGTCGACGAAGCCCGAAAAAAAGTTTACCTGCACCACACCGCCATTCTTGGCGACCGCGCGCAGCATGTCATCCGTCATGTTGCGAGGCGCGTCGACGAGTGCGCGGGCCGAGGAGTGCGAGGCTATCACCGGAGCCTTCGTGGTTGCGATTGCGTCCCAGAAAGTTTTGTCGGCGACGTGCGAGATGTCGACCATCATGCCNNAGGCGGTTCATCTCCAACACGACCTGTTTGCCGAAATCTGTGAGGCCGTTGTGGTGCTGAATCTTGGGATCGTTGATGTCCCCGGAAGAGTCCGACCATTCGTTGGTGTTTGACCAAGAAAGAGTCATGTAGCGCACGCCGAGGCGGTAGTAGTCGCGCAGGAGGTGCATGTCGTTTTCGATGGAGTGTCCACCCTCGATGCCCATTAGCGCGGCCAGTTTGTGTTCGTGGTGCGCGCGCTCGATGTCGGCGACGGAAAAAGCCATCATCATGCGGTCAGGATGATGCGCCGCCTGCTCGTAAACGGAGTCGATCAGATCGAAAGTGTGCTGCGCGAAATGGCCTTGATTGGTCTCAGGGTCGACCCAGATGGAAAAGAACTCCGCGCCGAGATTACCGCGGCGAGCTTTGTCGAGGCTGAGGTGCCCAACGTCGCTCGGATCAGTTGAGCCGATGTCGAAGCCTTCGTCGAGAAAACGCTGGGGCGTGTCGGCATGGGTGTCGACAACGATGGCGGAATCGTGAATGGCACGCGCGCGAGCGCTAACCGTCGGCTCGGATGGGTTTGAGGATTGAGCAGAAGCTGATAGGGCGGCAAAAAGAAAGAACGAGAGCAAAAGAACGCGGAAGCGAGTCATAGGGTTTGCGCACTGGAACAACGTCGATCGGATGCGAGCACGATTGTATAGGCGCGAGCGCGATGAAAGAAAGAGATTCAGCGGAGGACTGCTAGAGCTCGCTCGATACAGGTTTCCAGTGGCTGACTGGTGTCGATTACGGTCTTGGGCAAAGTGATCGCCTCGAATCGTGATTTCACTTCCAGATAGAGCTGGGAATCGCGGTTTCCTGCGGGATGTGTACGCGAGGCAGATTGATCCGCCAGGTGCTGTCTGGAGATTTCTTCCGGGCAGACGCACTCGAGGATGCGCCAGCTCTGCTGCAGGGAAGCGGCTGCGTTCACTACGTTGTCGATCTGATAGCGGCGCGAGAATGGGCGCCCGTCGAGGAAGAGGACGCGATTGGGCTCTCGCTCCAAGAGGTAGCCAGCAGTTTCCAGCATGACCTGAAGGCAGAGGTCATCTTGCCGGGAAGAGTATTCGATTTCCCCAGGCGCAAAGAGCGCGTGGCGGACCTCGTCTTTGCTCAGCACACGGCCGGAGGTGCGGGCGGCCAGTTGGCGGGCGAGCGTGGTTTTGCCGGTGCCGGGAAGGCCCGCCATCAGGACAATCATGCCGAATGATTATACGACGTGAAGGATACGAGGTTAGTTCGCGGCTGCGGCGTCGGCGGTGACGGTAGCGGGCTCGGGGCGCTCCATGGGAACGATGTCCTGAGTTTCACGCCAATCCGCGTAGCGGCCCGAAACCATAATATGGAAGACCCACTGCCGGCGCTCTTCTTCGGGCTCAACCAGACCGAGAGCCTTCATGTAGAAGAGATAATGCTCCATCCAGTGAATTTGTTCCTGGGTCATGCCGCGGCGTTGCAGGTCCACGGTGAGGCCGGCGAGATGCGAGGAGGCGGTGTCGCCCTCAGCCGGAGCCGCGTTGCGATTGTGCCGGCGCAGTTTTTTCTGGACCTTCACCGTGCGCACCGCGGAGTTCACTTGAATCTGCTGGTGGAAACGGTTGTAGTAGGCTTGGGCGATATCCTGCACAAAGTCACGGGTCCAGGGACGGCAATAACGGCGCGAAGGATCGAGCCGAGGATCGAAGCGCAGCGAATCACCCGAAATGATGGGCTGAAGGGCTCCGCTGGCCTTCAGCGCTTCCAGTTCGTCGTCATCCTGAATGCGCGGCAATTCCAGCCGGTCAACCTCTGCGTTCTGCAGCAAAAGAGATTCGTGCGAGGGACGGAACATCGGATTCCACAGCGTCCAGTGCAGGCGGTGCAACCGGTGATGCCGGACCGACTTGTGCAGGGTGGTGGCAGTCGCCGCAAACAGCGGGCTGCACAGGCAAGCCAGCAACGCAAGAAGAGTCAGTCGGCGCTGTAGTCTTAATCTCAAGAATAGGTCCCTTAGCCGGCCGCAGGGCTGCCCCTGCAACTGTCCGGACATTCTAAGCCATGCTGTCAAGTCGTCCAACCACTGATGGAAAAGGTAACTGTTATTAGGGGTTACCAGGGTCGCATTTCAACGCTGGTTACCTAATGGTTACCCACCACACTCTGCAACGTGTGCACTGCAAATGGAGCACGTGAAACGCCATCCTGGGCGGCGGATTGCGGCTAACTCATGTGCTCTGGCAGCAGCCAGTTAGCGCTCATTTGATACAGAGCGGGTATGCCCTGTTGTGGCAGAAGTGACAAAAATCAGCGCCGGAAAAGGTCACCGATGGCTTGTTTCATGACGGCGGCGCCTACTTCGGAGATGGAGCGGGTCAGCGGGATGTCCTTGGGGCAGACCTCGACGCAGTTTTGCGCGTAGCCGCACTCCTGGATGCCGCCGTCCCCCATCAGCGCCGCCAGTCGCTCGCGCTGTAGCACCTTGCCCGTGGGATGCGTGTTGAACAGGCGCACCTGCGCGATGGTCGCCGCACCCACGAAGCCTGTGTCTTCGTTAAACTGCGGACAGGCTTCCATGCAGCAGGTGCAGGAGATGCAGCGGGAAATAGGATAGGCGCTCTCTTGCTCTTCGGCCGTCATGCGCGGGCCGGGGCCGAGGTCGTAGGTGCCGTCGATCGGGACCCAGGCCTTGACGGCTTTGAGGTTCTCGAAGATCACGCTGCGGTCGGTGGCCAGATCTCGGACGATGGGAAACTTGGAAAAAGGCTCGAGGCGGACTGGCTGTTCGAGATTGTCGATCAGCGCGGAGCAGGCCATGCGGGCTCGTCCATTGATGAGCATGGCGCAGGAGCCGCAGACTTCCTCCAGGCAATTCGAATCGTAGGTGATGGGCGTGGTGGCTTTGCCGTCGCGGGTTACGGGGTTAGCGGCGATCTCCATCAGCGAGGAGATCACGTTCATACCTGGACGATACGCGAGTTCGAACTCTTCCCAGTACGACTTGGAAGTGGGAGTGTTCTGGCGCTTGATTTTTATGATGACGGATTTATTAGCCATTCGCTCCTTAGCCTTTAGCTCCTAGCTCAAACCTTGTCATTCTGAGCGTAGCGAAGAGCCTATGTACTCCGCCGACGCTGGCAAGTTTGCATAGGTCCTTCGCTCCGCTCAGGATGACAGTCGATCTGTACTACTTTGCTGCGTCATACTTCCTCGGCCGCGGCGGAATCAAGGAAACATCCACCGGCTCGAATTCAAATTTCGGCTCATCCGCATCCGGCGCGAAATATGCCTTCGTCGTCTTCAGGAAATTCTTGTCATCCCGCTCGGGGAAGTCCGGCTTGTAGTGCGCGCCCCGCGATTCATCCCGCATGCGGGCGCCCTGGGCAATCACCCGGGCCAACTGCAGCATGTTGTAAAGCTGCCGGGTGAAAACCACGCTGGTATTCGCCCACTGGGTGCGGTCGCTCAGGTTTACTTTGCGGAAGCGTTCCAGCAACTCAACCAGCTTCGCATCGGTCTGCTGCAGGTTCTTGTTGTAGCGAATGACGGTGCAGTCCTTGGTCATCAGCTCGCCGAGTTCCTTCCAGAGACGGAACGGATTCTCCGTGCCCGCGTTGTTCATGAGCAGGGAATTGCTCTCTTCCTGTTTTTTCTTCTCGGCGTCGAAAAATGCGTTGCCATCGGAGAGTGGCTGCAGCCCACGCGCATATTTCACTGCATTCGGTCCGGCAATGCCGCCGCCATAAATGCACGACACCAGCGAGTTCGCACCCAGCCGGTTAGCCCCGTGATATTGATACTCGCACTCACCCGCCGCAAAAACGCCGGGAATATTTGTGCCCTGCTTGAAGTCGACCCACAGCCCGCCCATGGTGTAATGCATGCCGGGGAAAATCTTCATGGGAGTATCGCGCGGATCGTCGCCCACAAACTTCTCGTAGATTTCGAGAATGCCTTCCAGCTTGCGGTCGAGAATCTTGCGGTCGATGTGCGTGAGGTCGAGATAAACCATCGGCTTGCCGTCGATGCCGAGGTTGTGCTCGTACACAACTTTGAAGATGGCACGAGTAGCGATGTCGCGCGGAACCAGGTTTCCGTACTTTGGATACCACTCTTCCAGAAAGTACCAGCGCTCACTCTGCGGGATGGTTTTCGGATCGCGATCATCGCCGGGCTTCTTCGGAACCCACACCCGTCCACCCTCGCCCCGCGCCGATTCCGACATGAGCCGCAGTTTGTCGTTGCCGGGGATGCAGGTGGGGTGCACCTGAATGAATTCGCCGTTGGCGTAGTAACAGCCCTGCTGATAAAGCGCTGACTGAGCCGATCCCGTGCAGACCACAGAGTTTGTCGACTTGCCGAAGATTGCTCCGTTGCCGCCGGTGGCGATGATGATGGCGTCGGCAGGGAAAGTGCGGACTTCCATGCTGCGCAGATCCATGGCGCAGATGCCGCGGCAGACGCGGTTTCCATCCAGCACGGCCGAGAGAAACTCCCAGTGCTCGTACTTCTTCACCTTGCCTTCCGACTCGTACCGGCGCACCTGTTCGTCGAGCGCGTAGAGAAGTTGCTGGCCGGTGGTTGCTCCCGCAAACGCCGTGCGGTTAAATAAAGTCCCGCCAAAGCGGCGAAAGTCGAGCAACCCTTCAGGCGTGCGGTTGAAGGGAACACCCATGCGGTCGAGCAGATCGATGATGCCCGGCGCGGCCTCGCACATGTCTTTGACTGGCGGCTGGTTGGCCAGAAAATCTCCGCCGTAGACCGTGTCGTCGAAATGTATCCACGTCGAATCACCTTCGCCCTTCAGATTCTTGGCCGCGTTGATGCCGCCCTGCGCGCACACCGAATGCGAACGCTTCACCGGGACAATGGAGAAAAGATCCACGCTCGCGCCCATCTCTGCGATCTTGATGACGGCAGAGAGCCCGGCGAGGCCGCCGCCTATAACAATGATTTTCGGAGTTGCCATCTTCACTCCACCGGCTTTCCGTAAGTTCCTGTTGCATGACTTGATTGCATCGTGGCCATAGGAGGTTCCGCAGGTGGTTGCGGGAAGCGTTCCCGGAAGGTATACAAGCTCACCAACCCGACCACGCTCATGAGTGCAAACAATGCCAGGCAAACCGCCAGGAATCTTTGCCGCGCCTTTTCGCCCGAGGTGATTCCCCACTTGGCGGCGAACAGCCAAATGCCGTAAGCAAAATGCCAGCATGCCGCGATCAATCCAACCACGTAAAAGGCGAGCAACGCGGGGTTCATCAATTCCGCCTGAACTTTGCCGAAAGAAGCGTTGGGATACGCGTGCAGGTCAGTCCCGGTAAAACGCATCGTCCAGGTATGCCAAACGATGTAGAAGAATGCGATGCCGCCGGTCCAGCGCTGCGCCGTGTACATCCAGTTTCCGGTCCAGGGATATTCGATCGTATTCCCGTCACCCCGGTACCAGATGTAGAAACCATACAGCGCGTGGAATGCGATCGGCAGCCAGATCCCGAACAACTCAAGG
Source organism: Acidobacteriaceae bacterium (assembly GCA_003138975.1). Lineage (GTDB taxonomy): Bacteria > Acidobacteriota > Terriglobia > Terriglobales > Acidobacteriaceae > Sulfotelmatobacter. Next base: position 29,719 of record PLHQ01000039.1, read on the forward strand.
AAGAACACGAGCGGAAGATTGCCCAGAAAACTTACCTGTCGGGCATAGGCATCTGGGCCGCTGATCGCGGTGGAATTGGAAATGAGAACGTGTTCGAAGAGAAACGCGCCCACGGGAACGATACCCGAAAGCGAATGCAGGCGGCGCAAAAGAAAAGACGTGCCCTGGCCAGCGCGCAAAGGCGCCACGTCGTGCACCGCACCTTTCGCCACACCTTTCGTTACCCCGGGAGCAGTAGGACTGGCTGCTGACGCCACGAATCGCTCCTTATGAATTCTTATTCGTTCTCCGCTATTGTCTGCTTGTTTGCTCGATGACGAGAAAAGAACTTTTCATTATCAGGCGTGAAGAGAAGCGAAGTCAAGAAAGCCGCCTGTGGTCAGCCTTTAAATCGCGTCAGACCAATTCAGAAACTGTCGGAAGGCCGCTCCACGATGGCTGTACTTAGATTTTTCTTCGGCGGTCAGCTCCGCGAATGTTTTCTTGATCTCTGGAAAATAAAACAGCGGATCATAGCCGAAGCCGTTCGTCCCACGCAGAGCGTCCAGAATAATTCCCTCAGCCGTGCCGCGAAATGTGGCCAAGGTTTTGCCATCGCGGGCCACGGCCAGCACGCAGACGAATCTGCCGGTGCGTTGGGCAGATGGAATGTCCTTGAGTTCGTGCAGAACACGTGCATTGTTGGCATCGTCATCGGTATTGGCGTCGGCTTCGTGAGGTTCTTTATATAGCAGATCAGGCGCGGCGTACCGGGCGGAGTGTACGCCGGGAGCACCATTCAGAGCATCAATCTCCAAGCCAGAGTCGTCGGCAACCACGATCTCTCCCGGAACATAGCTGCTGTAAGCTTCGGCCTTCTTACGGGCGTTCGCTTCGAATGTGAGGCCGTCCTCGATAACGGTGGGCAGGGAAGAGAACTCAGGAATGCCGGCGATTTCGACACCATGCCGCAGAGCGGCGCCGGCGAAGTCGCGCAGCTTGCCCGGATTGGAAGTTGCAATGAGTATTCTTCGCATTACGATTTCCATGGCAAGTTGTCAGGCATCGGGTGAAGACACAGGTTTTCGCAGTAACAGGATTGTCAACAAAAGCGCGAGCGGCGAGATCCACGCGCCGGCCGTGCGATCCCATGTACGAGTGAAAACAATCAGCACCCGATTCTCCCCCGCTTCCAGCGGGACCAGCATCTGCCCAGTGCCCTCGCGCGAAGTGGCCTGCACTTGGCGGCCGTTCACCTCCACGCGCCACGCCGGATAGTTAAACAAATGCAAAGCAAGATTGTCCGGAGCTGACATCTCCGCCGTGAAGAGTTTGTGTTCCGCGCTCCAGTCGGAGACACGGATCGCAGCATGAGCGGGTCCGTCCACGGTCACGCGGCGAGCACCCTTGTCGACGTTATACGGATCGGCGCCCACGGGCGTGTATTCTTCTGTGCCTTCATAGCCCGCGCCGGTGGCCATGTTGTCCTGCATCTCGCGCAGGTCCGGAGCGTAGTCCCACCATGGTGGCTGCAAATGCTGCCACACGAAAGAGAGCACCAACAGCATAGTCAAGTAGATTGCCAGGCGCGATGTCCATCGCCGCACTCCCAGAGTGGTCAGTAAACTGAACGGAATGCCCAGGCACAGCAGCCAGCGCCAGGGAAACTGCATGAAACGCAGTTTGGGGAGGATGTTCCAAAGCGGTGCGGTGATGGGCAACATAAGCAGCGCACACGCCGCGGCCCAGGCCACCAGCGAGAGCCAAAGCTCGCGGTTGCGGTCGCGCCAACGGCGTGCGGCCCATACTGCCGCAATCGTCAGCATGATTTCCGCTGTTGCGACCCAGGAAATGAGGTGGTCGAAGGTGTCGTGCTCCGCGTCGGTGGTGTGGGCGAACAGAAAACTATCCCGCGGCCGCAAGCCGGCGCCTACGGTCTCGGCAATGTTGACCCACTTCTGTTCATAGACCGCGGGAAATAAATAGAATGCGGCCAGCGCCGCGCCGAGAACAACCGCAGCCGATCCCGCCAGCACGACCCTCGGCGAGCGCCGCTGCCAAGCGATCACGACCACCAGCAGGGCCAGAGAATAATGAATCATCACCGCGGCAGGTGCATTGATCAGCCATGAGGCGGCCAGAATGAAGGCAAGAAAAACGGTCACGCGCCGGCCTTTTTCCTCGGTCCGCAATAACAGCAAAAGCAGCAGTGGCAGCAACGAACTGGCCAGCAGTTCGGCGAACGCACTTCGCCAGTAAACAATCACCAGATGATACGGATTGACGGCGTATAACACGGCGGCGAAGGTCGCATTGCGACGGTCAAGCCATTGCCTGGCCAGCAGAAACATGGACACGCCCGCGGCGAGCAGGACGAGCCAAATGTAGATGCCGGAAACCAGCGTCCAGGGAAAGATCGCGCTGAGGGCCGCTCCCAGAGTCCACGACGCTGGCGGATAGAAGACGAAACGCGGCTCGCCATAGGCGAAGTGGGCAAAGGCCGCCCAGCGTGGATAGACAACCCCCTGCTTCCATTGCGAGAGAACATCCAGCCACGAGTACAAATGGAATTCCACATCGTGTCCGGAAGGAATTCCGAGAAAAAAGAAAGGAATCTCAACCGCGAATGCCGCCGTAGCGATCGATAAGAGCGGGGCCCAGACCAGGTTGCCACGCGGCAGATGGACCGTGCCAGCCTGACCCAATTTTGTAATTGCCGACAGTTTCGTTCCCACGAAGCTCCGCGCGCAGACTTATCTTACTCGATGTACATATAACGATGTACATGTTCGCACAAAGGCTATAACCGCGCACGAAGGCGCGAGAGCTTCGATCCAGATGCGCCCCCTGGCGCTTCCCAGCGCGACGCTTATTCATCCAGATTTAATATTCCTGAAACCAACGCGCAACAGGGATCGGCTACGGTAGCTCTTATAGGGGTGGAACAGACCACGGAGAGTTGGAGGACCCGTACCAGAGACGGGGTATCGGGTTCTTCAGTTCTCCGGAAACAGCCCACCGCAGGCCTCTCGCGCATTCTGCTGTTCTCGTTGCCTGCCCTTGTCCTGCCCTCGCGTCCTTCCTGAAAATCTGCAAGCTACTCGTTGCGAGAGGCTTTTATTGCCTGAGGTGAAGGGATTTCAAGGGCGGGGAAANNAGAAAATCATCCTGTTGCATGGTGGTCGCGTGCCGCAACAGTTCGAGCAAGGGATCCTGCAGCTCTTCGTCTTGCAGGGTTTCGTTTCCGGCATTTGGGGCGGGTTCAAACTGGCTCAAGTCCGCAGTCAAGGCGCGCGGCGAAACGCTCATTTCCAGCATCGACTCGGGACAGCCGCGGAGAAAGCTGATCAAATTGCCCACCTGCGCCCGCTGCTCGGGCGTGCGGGAAGGGAACTCCACTCCCATACCGTGACCAGGATGCGCGACCCGCACCATTCCTTCTGTATGCACGGCCATCTCATCGGTTCGAAGGCAAAGGTCGACCAGGGCCTGTTCGGGAAATGGCGAATCGGTTTCCACATAGCACCCGCCCAGACTCAAATCCGTAAGCTTGCAGTGAGGAACCGTCTCCTCCGGACCCGCGCCCTGTGCCGCTGCCGCTGCCTGTAACCAGGCCCGTAGTTCCGTCCTGATGGACTCCTTCAAGTCCAGGAAGTGTACTCCGGTTTGTCCGTTAGGCTTCGCCCACGCCACCTGCCCATGAACCTGGACCTCAAGAGATCCGTCAGGCAGTTCGAAGCGGAAATTGAGCAGGGCTCCCGGAACCTGAGGTTCCGCAGTCAGAACGTCCATTCCCGTCTCGCTGAGGTCAAGCAGAATGCCTTCCATCTTGCGAGTATCGGGCAGGCTGAGTTCGACCGGAGCTTGTACGGGAATGCGGTAGGCGCGGCGCCGTTCGCGATTCAACAGAGCAGTGACCGCACGTAGGCCGGCTTTAGCTTTTTCTTCGGAGAGAGGCTTATACAGCACGAAATGCGCCCCGCCGCTCAGAATGTCGCGTGCTTTGGCGCGTTCCGCAACCAGCGCCACGGTCACGGGTGCGCTTCCGGAATTCAGCCTGCAGCCCTCTTCGAAGATTTCCGTGGCAGCCTTAGCGTTTTCGAAATCGATAATGAGAGCGTCGAACCGTTGCTGCCGAAGACGATCGATGGCAGTCGGGAGATCACTGAAACGCTCCACCGCGATGCCCGAGGCCGGAAGCACCCGGCCCAGGATCTCGGCAGCAGAGTCGTCAGTGGAAACCAGTAATGCCAGAAGGGTGGTCATAACAAGAGTCCCAACCTAACCAAGCGAGACTATGGCCACCGCGGCGCCGTGGGTCGAGCTGCTTTGGCCGCTGCTCCTCCCGAACCGGCCGCAGCCGCTTTTGAGGCCATCGCGTCAGAACTGGGTGAGGCTTCGTCGACTTCCATCAAGACCGCATTGTCTTCATCATCATTTTCTGCCAGCAAGGGAGCCACCTCACGGAGTTTCTCCGCCGCCTGCTGGAGCATCTCAATCTGCTTACCCAGTTGGGCATACTTGGTCTGCTTCTGCCGCAACACTTCATGAATGTCTTTCATACGACCCCCTGTGGAGAATGTAAGGAGAGGGACTGGCGGGGGTCAACGGTAATCCCGGCTTGGATGTTACTGCGGTAACGGCGGGCTCACCAGGGAATGGGCGGAACGGGGCAGCGCACTTTTTAGGAAGCAAAGTGAAAGCACCGCGCGAAGCGGGGCTTTTCGAGAGGTGGATAGATTAGACTTAGGCTTTCAGCTTTTTCCGAACAATTCCAGCCAGACCAACCAAGCCAGTTCCGAGCAAGCCGAGAGTGCCCGGCTCGGGTACGTTGGCGACGACGGTGTCGCCGCTGCCGACTGCCACCGATCCCATAAACTCGTTCTTGCCAGCATTGAGCGTAACTTGTACCGTAACTCCACTGTACGGAAGCCCGGCTCATGCCGTTTCTGCAGCAGCAGTTCTCCTGGCTCTGCGGTAGCTTGAAGGGAAACTCGAAGGTCTTGCCGTCCAGCGGCAGCCGCAAGACAAATTCTTCCTGAGATTTCCACCCTCCCACTTGCCTCTGGTGTTGAAGAAACCCAACCAGCTTGCTTTTGGATTCGCGCGGTCCAAGTGCGCGGTGCGCAAGGCGTTCCTGCTGAGGAACTCGATCAGCTCATTGACCGATTTCTGGTAGTCCTGCAGACGAGCTACGCGAACTGCGCCAGACAGAATCTTAGACTAGCCTCGTCCATCGTGCCAATCCACCGGCGCGGTCAGAAAAAACAGGACCGCCCCGGGTGAGAGGCGGCCGCGTTTTCTTAAGCCTGGGGCTAGCTAGCTAGTTGACCGTCAGGGTTACTTGTGTAGATTGCATTGTCGCGCTGGCATCGGTGCCAGTCCCCGTGATGGTAACAGTGTAGGAGCCGGCGGGTGTGCCNNCCACCACCGCCGCCTCCGCCGCCACCACCGCTTCCGCTGCTGCCTCCGCAAGCCGGCATCAGAAGCAGGACGGCCATGACCATTCCGATCATCAGGAAGCCCAGCAGTTTCTTGCGACGCGAGCGGGCAGAGCTGAAGCCCATCCCCACCAGCGACATGCCGGCGACCGGCAGCCACATGGCGTAGAAGAACGTCCGCGGGAGGAACATCGCGCCGCTGGCCCCCGTCGTGGTGATGGTAAGCGTAGTGGTGGCGCCACCGGCGGTCGGTGTTACCGGGCTGGCGGGGGAGAAGCTCGCCGTGCTGCACGCCGGCAACGGCGAACCAGTGCCGCTCACGCTGCAAGTCAGGTTGACCGGTGAGTTGTACCCATTGACCGCCGTCAAGGTGACCGTCGAAATGCCAGAGGTTCCAGGCGCCACCGCGGACGGTGTGGTGGCTGCGAGGTCGAAGGTCGTCTGCGCATATTTGACCACGAAGGCATCGGTGTCGCCTGCGGTGGATGCATTGGTCTTCTGGTAAGCCGCCTGAATCGGGAAATTCGTAGAGGCGGTATTTCCCGTCGCGTAGATGTTGGCGCCGGCGCTGTCCACGGCGATGGCCCCGTAATCGCCGCCGTCGTCCTCGTCCAGTGAACCGCCCAGGTAGGTGGAGAAGGCGAGCGCCGAACCCGTGGAGTCGATCTCGCTCACGAATGCGTCGTTGCCTCCCCCAGGCGTAGATTGGGTAGCGCCCACCGTCGGAAAGTTGGACGAACTGGTTTGGCCCGTCACGTAGGCGTTATTGCCTCCGTCTACCGCTATGCTCGCGCCTAAGTCGGACTGGCTGCCGCCGAGAAACGTCGAATACACAAGAGCACTTCCTGTAGGGTTCAATTTGGTAACGAACGCGTCGGTAGGGCCACCACCGTACGTGGCCTGCAACGGAGACTGCAGCGGGAAGTTCGTCGATTCTGTCACCCCGGTCACGTACGCGTTGCCCGAGGAGTCCACCGCAATGCCGTCGCCTACGTCATTGCTGCTGCCGCCGAGGAACGTGGAATAAACGTAACCACTTCCGGCCGTGTTGATGACTGTCACGAATGCGTCGGAAAGACCACCTAAGGTAGTCTGGAAGGCCCCGGTCGTTGTGGGGAAGCTGGAACTAGAGGTATGACCGGTTACGTAAGCGTTATCGGACGAATCCAGAGCGACCGCCAAGACCGCGTCGGTGCTGCTCCCGCCCAGGTAGGTGGAATACACCAGGGCGCTTAGGGAAGAGTTCAACTTCGTGACGAACCCGCCGGTTGGAGTTGCCTGAACTGGATTCATGGTGGGGAAGTCCGGCGAAGTCGTCCTCCCCGCCGTATAAACGGCTCCGGTATTGTCCAATGCGATGCCAAGGGCAACGTCCTCACCGGTTCCACCCAGATAGGTGCTGTAAGTCAGCGAAGTGCCATCAGGGTTTAGCTCAAATACAAAAGCGTTGCCAGCGCCCTTCAATGTGGTTTGGAACGCCCCGGTGGTCGTGGGGAAGTGGGTTGATGTTGTATCTCCGGCGACAAATGCATCGCCGGAAGCGTCCACGGCGATGCCATTTCCGCTGTCGCTGCCGGTACCGCCAACGTAGGTGGAGTAGATCAGGCTTGACCCACCCGGCGCGATCTTGGTGACAAAGACATTAGCAACCCCTAGCAGTGCGCTAGAAACGCCGGGGAAATTCGTGGACGCGGTTTGTCCCGTAACATAAGCGTTGCCGTTGCTATCAAAGGCGATTCCATAGCCTTCATCATTACCGCTGCCGCCCAGGTAGGTCGAGTATTCGTAGCTGACCGACGGATCAATCACCAACTCGCGGCTGCGATCATAGTTGCCTAACTCGAAGCTGACTTGGTTGTTGGCTCTCAAGACAAATCGCGCATCTACCGCTTGCTGCTTGCCATTCTGTTCCTGATAGGCCACCGGCTTGTGCAGCAAAACGTCACCTGCGGCGGAAGAGATTACCAGGTTGCCGGAGTCATCCGTCTTCATCATCCCTTGGGCGCCAGTGAGATGAAAACCGATCGGCGCTGGATTCGCACCCGGAGCCACCACGAAGTCGAACTCCAGTTGGCGCTCGGCGCCGTGGAAGGCCAAGTTCACACCGGGATAAACGTCCAGGTACGAGACGCGGGCGTAGCGTGCGACATCCCTGCACCATTTACTCGGGTCATTGCCGAGGAAGTAATTGCTCTTTCCCGGCAATTGGCCGCTGGCCGCAACCTTCGCCAGCGAATTCCCGCCCACGAGTCGCATACGCACCACGGCGGTCGAGTCCTTTTGACCATTGCGCTGCTCGGGAAGACTCTTTGCGCGCAATTCAGCCCCACGGCGAACTCTGGACGGTGCGCTCTCAGCAGATCGGGACTGAAGCGAGAACACTGCAGCGTTCGCGGTCAGGAACAGGGTGTATCCGTTTCCCCGTGCCATGTACTTGACTTGCGTGTCGGTTTGGCCCTGATTCTGCTCAAAGGCCAGGGGAAGAGCGGCGTAGCTGGCCTGAATTCGACCGCGCGCGGCGGGCGTCACGGTTCCCGGCTGTGAAGTGAACGAGCCGGAAGAAGCTGTGCCTGCGGCACCACGATGCCGGGCCGGGGAAAGGACAAGCAATGCTACGGCGATCATGGCTAGTACCGGGACGATGCAGAAAGCACAGACCCATCCTCGAGAGGTTGCTGGATTGGACAAGACGATCCTCCTATGGTGATGCCGTGAAACCCTAATCAGAGAAAAAGCACTCGGCGGGAGCCAGCTCATCCTGGCCAACTTTCGCAGCCCGCCGCCACGCGCCAAAAAGTTGAAACCTCTTGCCGCTTGTTCGCGAGTATGCCGCTCCAAGCCGAGGTTGTCAACGCAGTTCAGATAGCAATTTAGATACCACCCGCGCTTTGGTCATCCGCTCGCGCGGATCACGGAACCGTCACGATCACCGCCACGCACGGATTCTGGTGCAGTCGCCGGTAACTGTGCTGCAAGGCCGAATCGAAGTAACATCGCATCCTCCGACCTTTATGTGATCAAGGGAACTCTGGGAATGAAAATCGCCGGCAACGAATATATGCTGGAGGTATTCTTCATACGACCCCCTGTGGAGAATGTAATGTAAGGAGACGGACCGGCGGGCGTCAACGGTAATCCCGGCTTGAGGGTTACTGCGGTAATCGCGGGCGAGCTATGGGTGAATTCAGAGCAGCAGATCATAACCGAAGTGTGTGCCAGGGCAGCGACTTTTCCTTCCCAGAAGAACCTCTCCTCCCGGGTGGGAATATGCCCCGGAGACGAAGAGAGCGCGGGAATATCCCACAGCCATCGATCCTCGAAGGGCAACCGGCGTATTCTCAATCAGGCTGCCCACGCCGCGGTAAAAGGTCAAAGGAAGCCATCTTCGAAATTGTGTATCGCGCTTGGTTCCGCGGCTTGGATCTGCACAAGCCATCGGCGCCATTGCCCACCGGCTTTGCCGGCTGATCTGGATCATTCTGCACCATGGGATCTGGTACGAGGGACGGGAGCCAGCGGTCAGCAAAAGCTCAAGGCGGACACGCACTGCGAAGATGATCCGCGAACTCCGACTCCTCGGCTATCGGATCGAACCGCTGAGTGTTCCTCCGGCCAATCCAGCATAGCGCGCGGAACGTTCAACAGCGATTTTCGACTGCTCGGCGCACCAAAGAAAAGCCCCGCGCGTGGCGGGGCTTTTGAGAAGCGGATGGAGTGAAGTTAGGCCTTCAGCCTTTTGCGAATAACTCCAGCCAGGCCAACCATCCCGGTTCCGAGCAATGCGAGAGTGCCCGGCTCGGGAACGGAGCTGACGACGGTGTCGCCGCTGGCGAGGGCAATCGGCCCTCCCATAAACCCGGCCTTGCCAGCCAAAAACGTAACTTGCGTCGTGAGCCCAGTTACGGACACACCGTTGTAGGTGCCGGAGACATTACCTGTGAGGGTGTAATAGATTGAGCCGCTAGACGTCGAACCCGGTAACTCGGCCCAAGTAACTGGACCACTGAACGTGCCGACGAAGGCCACGCCAGCGCCGGTGATCGTGAAGGTTCCGCCAGCGGCGAACGTGGCACCCGTTGTTATATTTCCCCCAGTCAACGCGCCTGTCGTAAAGGTCACGGTTCCCAGGTCGACGCCACTGGTTTTGGTTCCGCCATAGATGTCAATATAGGTGAGGTCGGAGCCGGTAAGGGTCAGGCCCGCGGAACTTCCCGAAATGGTGCCGCCGTGGTTGGTGAAATCAATTTGGTTCGCAAAAGCTGCCAGCGGCAAAGCCAGAGTCAGTAAAGCCATCAGAACTATCCGCTTCATAATCACGTCCTCCTGAACCTAGGGTAAGAAACAACTTCAAATCTTTGGGGGGCTTCAGGCCCCCTCCGGCGGCGCCAACGCCTACGACCGCTCTCCTCTACGAGCACCCCGCGTGCCAAACTAGGAGAAAATATAACGTACTTATTTATCTATTGGTTAGCTCGCATCTTGGACGAGATGACCAAGATGAAACTGCAAAGCGATGCACACTAATACAGTCCTTTTGCGTCCGCTGGCTGAGAACTGCGGTTCTCAATTCACAAACCGGCCGGGCTGCAAGTAGTGTAAGCCTTGAGCAGTTCGGGGGAGGTCTGTTCGGGCGTCCCGAGACTCGAAAGAGTTCCGGGACGCGTCTTATTTGCCGATGGTTCGCAATTTGAAAAGCAAAGCGCGGACAATAAACGCCTGGGCTGCTGCCGGGACTAATGAGTCAGGTTCGGTTGGATCAACTCCCGGAGACGCCGGGAAAGATTCGTGGCCAAGGATCGGTAAAAGCGTGAAGCGAGATGCGGAAAAAGCTCGAACAGCCTCTCCAGGGTGGGCCGGTCCAGATAATAGGCCTCCAAGCCTTGTTGAGCGATTACATTGGCGCTGGCGGGAGCATCTTCCAGAAATGACATCTCGCCGCAAATCTCGCCGGGTCCAATCTCAGGAGATGCGGTTTGCGACGGAATCTGCACCCGTGCTGTTCCTTTCACCAACAAGTAGACGCCATCCGATCTCCTACCCTTATGAACGAGCGTCTCACCCTTGCGGAAATTGACCCGGCTGGCCTTGTCGGCGACTAGCGTCCAATCGTTGGGCGTAAGATAAACCAATCCCTGCTTCGATGAAGACAGTACAGACACTTCCTGTTCGATAGCTTTGTGCATGGTTCGCGTGAACCCGAGCTCCCGAGATTCCCTCCGGTGGATGATTCGACAGAAACAACACGGCAGGATTAAGACTAGCAGAAAACACGGTGGATGGAATCCGTCTTGGCTCTCCGCTACGCACTGAAGTACCTTAGCCTTGCCGGCGGCACGGCTTTTCCGATGGAGTTCGCATTCCGCCATCTCGGTTTGAGGTCTGGTCCGAAGACTCTCGGATGCACTCCGGCGTTCTTTGACTCCCGCATGGTTCTCCGGTAGCCTGTCTCTCCGCGATGAACTCGGCCTCGCCAGCGATCTCGGTTCACGGCCTCAAGAAGTCGTACGGTGAGGTCCACGCCGTGAAAGGAATCGACTTCGAGATCCAGCCCGGTGAGGTTTTCGGCTTGCTCGGACCCAATGGCGCCGGCAAAACCACCACGGTGGAGATTCTGGAAGGCTTGCGCCCGCGCACCGGAGGCGAAGTTGCCGTTCTCGGCTTCGATCCTGACCGGCAGCGCCAGCAACTCAAGGATCGCATCGGCGTTTGTCTGCAGGCAACGAATCTGCCCGAGAAGATCCGCGTCCACGAAGCCATGCAGGTCTTCGCTTCCTTCTACGGCCGCCACGTCGATTTAAATAAACTGCTGCAGCGGCTGCAACTTGAAGAAAAGCGGGATGCCTTCTACAGCACGCTCTCTGGCGGTCAGAAACAGCGGCTGGCTCTGGCGCTGGCTCTGATTAACGATCCGCAACTGATTTTCCTGGACGAACCCACCACCGGTCTCGATCCGCAGGTCCGGGTGGAAATCCATTCGCTGCTCGAAGAACTGAAGCGCGAACATCGCACCATCCTGATGACCACGCACTACATCGAGGAAGCGGAGCGTCTGTGTGACCGGGTTGCCATCGTCGACGAAGGCCGCATCATCGCCCTCGATACCCCGGCGCGCCTGCAACAACAGAGCCGCAACGCCTCAAGCATTGCAGTGACCTGCGCCACTCCGTTTCCCGAAGACCGCCCGGCTTGGGCGGAGGCAATACACAGTGCGCTCGACTGCAGCGGCCGCACGCTGACCGTCAACTCGCGCCATCCCGCGGGCACGCTTGTGGATCTCGTGAAATGGATCGATCAGCAGGGCCTGGAACTAACCGACGTCAGCCTCAAGCAGCCCAGCCTGGAAGACGTCTTCATCGAGCTCACCGGAAAGAGCCTCCGCGAGTGACGGCCTAGAATGAAAGCCTACAAAGCACTCATTGCGCTCGATTTGAAGCTGGCTCTGCGCAACCGGTCTGTAATTTTCTTCAACTATCTGTTCCCGCTCATTTTCTTTTTCATCTTCGGCCAAGCCATGCACGCCGAACGCGGCGCCACGATGACGATTGTCATCTCGATGGTCCTGATCATCGGGATCCTGGGCAATGGACTCTTCGGCGCCGGCATTCGCGCTGTGCAGGAGCGCGAAGCCAACATCCTGCGCCGCTACAAAGTTACTCCCATCACCCCCGCTCCCTTGCTCTTCGCCTCCGTAATCACTGGCTGGATTCTGTACATGCCGAATGTGCTTCTCATTTTCACGTTGGCACATTTGTTGTACGGCATGCCCTGGCCCCAGTCGATGAGTTCCATTCTGATTTTCATCACCATAGCCATCGTTGGATTTCGTGCCATCGGTTTAATCCTGGCTTCCGTCGTCAATTCCATGCAGGAAAGCCAGCTTCTGGTCCAGTTGATCTATCTCCCCATGCTGTTCTTGAGCGGTGCGACCTTTCCGCTCTCCATGTTCCCGCCTTGGCTTCTGGTGGTGACCCAGTTTGTGCCCGCAACCTACATGGTGACTGGCATACAAGGGATGCTTCTGCGGCACGAAGGGCTTGCGGCGAACCTACAGCCCGCAATGGCTCTTCTCTTGACTGCATTCGTCGGACTTTTCATTTCCTACAAGCTGTTTCGCTGGGAGAAGGAAGAGAAGATTCGCGCCTCCGCCAAACTGTGGCTGGCCGCTGTGTTGACTCCATTCTTGTTGCTGGGTCTTTGGCAAGTGCACGCTCGCACTGGCATTGCGAAAACGAAAGTTCTGAACCGGCAACTGGCCCGGAGCGATACCTTTCTCATCCGCGGAGCGCGCATATTCGTTGGCGACGGCAAGGTGATCGAGAGCGGCTCGGTTTTGGTTCGTGGCGGAAAGATCGCCGAAGTCTACGAGGGCGACGGACCCGATCCCAAAGCCTTAAATGCCGAAACCGTGGAAGCTGCCGGCAAAACAATTCTTCCCGGCCTGATCGACGTTCACATGCATCTCGGCGCCCCGGGCGGTTTCTATCCTGACATGAGCAAGTATGCCACCGACAAAAGCATGCTGCGCAGTCTGGCCGCATACCTGTACAGCGGTGTCACTACTGTAAGAAGCGTCGGAGATGGTCTGGATACCATTCTCAAAGTGCGTTCCATCGTAAGCAGCGGCGAAATGCTGGGCTCGGACTTATCCACCTGTGGCCCGCTGTTTACCGCTGCCGGCGGACATGGGACGGAATATTTCAAAGACCTTCCGGCCACAGTCCGTTCGAATCTGGAACGACAATTCACTCGCATCCCCACCTCGGCGGACGAGGCTCGGCAACAAGTCGACGAATTGAAGAAGCGAGGAGTGGATTGCATCAAAGCGATTCTTGAAGCCGGCGCGGGAGGCCGCGTCTACAACCGTCTCGATACCGGATTATTTGATGCTATCGCCCAGGAGGCTCACGCAGATTCCTTACCCCTGTCGGTTCATACCGGCGATGTCCGCGACGTGGCCGACGCTGTACAAGCGCAAGCCAACTCCATCGAGCACGGGTCTTTTCGCGAAAAAATTCCAGACGCTCTGTTCGACCAGATGGCTCGGCAGGGAATTTTCTACGATCCGACCCTCAGTGTCGGAGAAGCTTTCAAAGATTTCGCGGCGGGCAAGACGGACTTGCTCAAGCGATCTCTCGTGCAACAAGTCGGTCCACCGGAACTCTTACGTGGCACGGAGGAAGCTATGGGCTCTGCCGAGACCGAGGCACTTCGCACCTCGCTGGCGCAGTATCCCATCGACATGGCCATCGCTATCGATGACTTAACGCGCGCTCACCAGCATGGAGTCTCACTGGTCACGGGCAGTGACGCTGGAAATTATCTCGTAATCCACGGCCCCACCGTACAACATGAAATGCAACTCTGGGTGCGGGCTGGCATCCCGCAGGCGGTTGCCTTGCAGGCCGCAACCTGGAACGCCGCCCGGTTACTAAGGGCCGACACCCGAATCGGCTCGGTTCGCCCCGGCAACGACGCCGACCTTCTCGTGGTCGACGGAAATCCTCTCGACGACATAACTGCAACCGAACGAATCTCGCTGGTCGTGTTCAAAGGCGAACGCATCGATCGGACCGAACTGTTCGATCAGCACTAAAGAATGGATGTGAGAGAGAATGGCCCGCCCTGAGCGAAAGTGGTTCAGGAGTTAGGGGCATCGTTGGAGCCGGGTAAGTCCTTATGATCAAACTTGCGTATTGCTTTACCAAGAAGGCGGGCCTGTCGGATGACGAATTCTTCCGCTACTGGAAAAACATTCACGGCCCTATCGGTGCTCGGATTCCTCAACTCCGCAAGTTGGTACAGAGCCACCGCCTGACCGTGCCCGGCGACAAACACAAAGCTGATTACGACGGCATGGCGGAACTCTGGTTTGACGACGTGGAGGCGCTGCTGGCGGCTCTTCAATCGCCTGAATGGGCGGCCTCTAGCGAGGACGAATCGAACTTCATCGATCACAACAAAGCTGCCTACTTTGTCTCAGAGGAGCACATCATTTTGGACAAGACCAAGCAAGAATAAGTACGTACGAATGATGCGCGACTGACAGAGAGTCGGCCAATCGAACGTATAGGCTTCTCATTCCGCTCACGGATGTTGTGGGTCTCTTAGCGCCGGATGCTGCTCGCGACTCTCTTCTGCCTGTACCGCGATCCGCTTTGATTTGCGATAAACATTTGCAACCGCCATCGTCCAGAAGGGAACGAGATCGACGCCGGGCATCAATTTGGCGAGAAGCGATGGCAGAAATTCCCAGTGCCAGCCTAGGAGGTGAACCATCAGAGCTCCAATACCGAAATCGAGTATGTCATCCGCGGGCGACATAGCGCCTTCAACAAAGAAAGGAAAAACGGCAATTTGGAGTGCGTCCGCGAGGATTGCCAGTATCATGGCGGTCCGAAAGCGCGAACCCGGTGTGATAGTAATGGTGTCCTGAGTCACAAGGGTGATTCTTTTCTGCTGCGTACTATTTTAAACCGATGCTCTTCATAATATGGTCGATCAATCCCGAACTGAGAGCGCCTAGATGGCCAACGAGAGCGCCCGCTGCCACCGAAGCGAGATTATCTTTGGCGCGCGTTTAGCTTGTCGAGTGTGCGCTTCAACTCTTCAAGCTTCTGTCCTGCCTCGCCGAGTTTGCCTTCCGCCGTCAGGCGCTGGTAGTCGGCAAGGTCTTTGGCGGCTTCCGCGATGAGCGCGTTAAGATCCGCGGCGGGCTGGGGTGACGCAGCGGATGTTGGTGTGCTTCGCTGCGACTCCGCCGGGACTGCCGCAGCGCTCGGTGATGGGGCAGTCAAAGACGACACTGTTCCGCCAAAAAGGGACGCCATCGCCGATTCGAAGGTTGGTCCGTACGCCAGCCGATCCTGCAGTGC
>PLHQ01000036.1:0-9534 GCA_003138975.1 Acidobacteriaceae bacterium
CCGCCAGCACGAAGCGATGGCGAACGTCCTCGCCCGATGGTCCGTAGTCGCCTTGCCCGAAAGCATTCAGGAATCCGGCATTCGGTTGGCCAGGTTGTTGCGGGCAGACGCCATCCACATAGTCGAACAGTTCGCCCAGCAGGCAACCCCATGTCTGCGCCTTGGACAGTTGGTAGTTCGCGACCAGATTGAAGCGGTGCATGTTGCCTTGCAGATGCAGCATCAGCCCGTTGTAGCTGGAACGGTTGTCCGACTCGAATACATTGACATTGGGAACTACGTCCGTCTGATCAGTGGCATAGTTTGGGTCCGTCGTGGAAATTAGCGGAGTGAACAGGTTGGTGCCGCTGCTATAGGGGAAGCCGCGGTATCCGTGATTGCCCTGCTCGTGTACGTAATCGGCGCTCATCAGCCAATGTTCGTTGAAAGCGTGCTGCACGCCGCCGGTTGTATGAATGGCGTAAGGCGTCTTGTACGGCGAGCCGATCAGATTACCGGTGACCCCACTGCCGCCAATCAGGCAGCCCCCGCCGATGAGCGCATAAGTGCCTGGGCCCCCGGTAAGGCTGCACGTCGGGGTGAAGTTTGGGTTGTCGAGACCCTGGAACGCAGTCGCCCATCCGTTCTGTGCCAGATCGTCGTAGTAGAGGCCAAAGCCAGCGCGAATTACGGTCTTCCCGCTGTCGCCGGGGGAGTAAGCGACGCCGAGGCGAGGCGCGATCTGCTTGCGATAGTCACTCGGTACGCTGGGCACAGTCGGAATTTGCAACGCCTGCAGCGTCACGTACGCGGCGTTATCGGCTTCGCTTCGGCCCGAGCCTATGAATAACTCCCAGGTCGTCTGATAACGCAATCCGTAATTGACCGTGAGCTGACGGGATACGCGCCAGGAGTCCTCGGCGTAAAACGCGAGACGCTGAACATCCTGCGAAAAGCTGCCGTCGTGGACCGGAGAAGTGGAAGCACCGGCCGCGAGATCGATCGGGAATTGGGAAGGATTTGCAACATAGTAAGTCGGGTTTTGCGGAAAATTATAAATTGTTTCGGCGTTCCCCGGAAACGCCCCGCTCAGCACCGGTTCGTGAATGAAGTCAACCCCGAACTTAAGCGCATGGTCACCCACGACGTGGCTCAGGTCATAGCGGAATTGGTATTTCTCCTGATTGCGCAAGTCGGGGAAAAGAGTAATGGGAGTAGCGAATTGGTTGTCGCCGAAAGTTTCGAAGCCGGAAATGGTCAGCGCCGTGGAACTGAAGGGGAAGGCCAGCGCGAATCCCAGGTCCGAGTTCCGAGTCTGCGTGAGATGCAATAAGCTGGCATCGAGAACCAGATTGCCCAGCCACGTTGAATTGAAAGAATAGGTATTGCTGAGCGCTACATTCCAGTAATTGTTGTGCGTAGTCAGGCCAGTGGATGGCAATGTGCCCTGCTGCACTAGGGCGTTGTGCGTAAGGTAACTGTCTTCCGATGTGCGCAGGAACCAGTTCGATTTCGAGGACTGCGCCCAGTCCAAGCGTACCGAACCGAGGTAGTCGCGAAAGGGAATTGGAACGTTGGCGGGAACGGCAATCGAAGGAACGCCGGCAATCAATCCCTCTGACGCCAATTGCGCGAGCCCGTCAAATTGCGTAATGCTCGCCGGGCTGTAAGCGATGCTTGCGTCTTCGTGCACGGCCTCGAATGATGTGAAGAACCAGACTTTGTTCTTCGCGAGGGGACCGCCGAACGTTCCCACATAGTTCTGGCGGGAGAACGGCTGCTTCGGATTCGGCGCCGGGTTCTCAATGGGAAAGCGCGCATTCAGTGCGGCCTGGCGGTCAAAGAACGCGCCGCTCCCGTGCCATTCGTTGGTCCCGCGCTTGGTGGTAATCACCACCGACCCGGCCGTGGTCCAGCCGGTGTCCGCGTCTTCGTTTGACGTGCGCACCGCAAACTCCTGAATGCCATCCGGCGAGAAGTTTTGCAGGAAGCCGCCAATCCAGTCATCGGAGTTTTCGGCGCCATCGACCGATAGCTCGTTGTTCAAGCCGGAGCTTCCGCCGGTCGAGACTGCGGTGATGCGCGCCTTCGTGGGGTCGGAAGGTTCGACAGGTTCGGTTCCCGGCACGAGATAGGCAATATTGGCGAAACTTCGCGCCGGGAGCGGCAGAGTTTCCAGGTCCTGGCTGCCGACCACACCTCCCCGCACAGCGCTCGATATGTCAATCGTCCCGGTTGTGATCGAGGAAGAACTCCCCTGCACGTTGACCTTTTCCGAGGCCGTCGCAGGTTTCATCGTGACCGTTACATCTCGCACCGTGGCAACGGCGACTGTGACATCCGCTTCCGCGGGAGCGAAGCCCGCGGCACTCACGATGACGCGGTAGTTTCCCGGCAACAGATCATCAAGACGAAACTCGCCGCGATCTTCACTGGCTGCCTCGCGCTTCACGGAGGAGCCCGACAATTGCGCACCGATCTTGGCGGAGGCGATGCGCGCGCCACTAGCATCCTGTACCGTGCCGCGCAACGATCCACGCGGGTTCTGGGCGTGGAGGTTAGCCGTGAGCAGAATGACGAATAGAGTCAGGGCGAATGCGGTCTGACGCGGGTCTGTTTTCATGTTTCCGGGAACAAAAGCGAGACTAGACTGCGGCGCGAGCTACTACCAGAGATCGTAGGGAGAAGCTGCATCGGCTGCGCCAAGACTAATCCGACCACCGCTGCGGTGCCCGGTCCCAGCGATGCTTTTTCAATTCGGCGAGTAGGCCGGAGCTCAGCGGCCCGGCGTCACTGGCTGCCACGTTCTGCCGCACGTGTTCCGGACTGCGCATGCCGACGATCGTCGTGCTGACCGCGGGATGAGACAAGATGAAGCGCAGTGACATTTCCGGCAGCGTCATGCCCGCGGGCAGAATTTTCTTGAGCTTGTCGACCCGCTGAATCGTATTCGCCAGATTCTCCGGCCCAAAATAACCGGAGCGCCAATCGCTTTTCGGGAAGCGCGTTTCGAGCGTCATCTTGCCGCCCAAACTGCCTTCGTCGAGAGGCACGCGCGCGATCACGCCCACATTGAGTTCCTGGCAGAGGGGAAACAGTTTGTCCTCGGGCGCCTGATCGAAGATGTTGTAAATCACCTGCACCACGTCGACTAAGCCGGTGTGCAGTGCCTTGACGCCGTTCTCCGGCTCCCAGCGGTTCAGGCTGAGCCCGAAGTGGCGAATCCAGCCACCGTCTTTCAATTTCTCCACTGTCGACCGGAACTCTGGATCATCCGTCCAACTATCATCCCAGACATGAAACTGGAGCAGGTCGATCGAGTCAACGCGAAGTCTTTTGCGGATCAAGTCCGCATATCTGAGCACGTGGTCCGCGGAAAAAACGTCGCGATATTGGTAGGTTGGGAGCGCAGGCCATTTTAAGTTGGCCGGAGGAATTTTCGATGCGGCATACAGGCGCTCCTTGGAGTTGCGCGCCATCGTTTCGCCCAGCAGACCGTCGCTTTTGCCGTCGCCATATGCCCAGGCAGTGTCGAAGAAGTTGCACCCCGCATCGACGGAAAGTTGCAAAGAATCGAGCGATTGCCGATCATCAGATCCGCTCCAGCCACTCATACCCCACAATCCGTAGGCGATGTCGCTGACTTCGAAACCGGTCCGGCCCAACTTGCGGTATTTCATGGGAGGTCTTCCTTGAGGATAAGGGAATGAATTTCCAAAGAGTTGACCTGATATCGTAGCAGTTTTTGTCGGACAGCTCGAAGTGAGCCAAAAAGGGAAAATTTCCGTCTGCTGATTTTTCGATGCACAGCATCACGATTTTGCGGTCCAGCGATCGCCCTTCAGGTGTTTCAATGAATCAAGATGATAAAGATTTGAGGAGGTTCTCCAATGAAATCAGAATGTCCTACTCCGCCGATGCCGCCCTACTCTGCAGAGGAACCGAACGTACCTTCGTCTCGCTTGCTCGATGAGAAAATCTCTGATGATTCCGGCACGGAAGCGAAGGTAGATAGCGCGTTCGCACCAACTGGACTGAAGAACCCATTCTGGAAGTAGTGAGCTCCGCTAGCGCAAAATCGGCAGGCAAAGGCACGGCCGGAGTGCGAAGGGCAGTGCAGACATTTCTTGCAGCGCCGGATGCAGTTGTGCGTCACGGCAGGGCTCCAGCGTGATCACGAACGGTAGCGCAGCCTTATCGAAGCCCGGCTTTTGCAGGACGGCATCAATGTTAAGGTGATGCGCCGAGAGGATCGCTGCCAACCCCGCGATAATGCCGGGTTGGTCATTCACTACAAAGCGCAGATACCAGGGCGTTTCAAAATCGCAACTCACTTTCGGCGAGAGCAGTTGCAACAGACGGTGCGCGCGCGGTCCCGCCGAAAGACTTTCCGCCACAAACATCAAGTCTGAAACGACCGCAACGGCCGTAGGATTTCCTCCCGCGCCCGCCCCCAGGAAGGCCATGTCGCCGCCGTACTCCCCCGAAGTCAAAACTAGATTTAGATTCCGCTGCACGCGTCCGAAGGGCGAAGATGCCGGAACCAGGCTGGGGCCAACCTCGGCAAATAATGTGGTCTTTTTCAGATCAGCGCGCGAAATCTGCCGGATGGTGCAGCCCAACTCGGCCGCATAATCGAAATCAACCGCGTCGATGCCGCGAATGGTGCGGGCACGAATGTCTCCCGGGGAAACTCGGACTTGCAATCCAGCTAATGCAAGGATGGAAAGTTTCGCGCGAGCATCTCCTCCGTCGAGATCTTCGCTGGCGTCGGCTTCCGCATAGCCGCGAGCTTGCGCCTCTTCGAGAGCCTCGCTGAAAGGAATGCGATCAGTCTCAATCCGGCTGAGAATGTAATTGCACGTCCCGTTCAGAATGCCCGCAATGCCGTGCAGTCGATCGCCGCATAAACCGGTGCGCAAGGCGGGAAGGACCGGGACGCCGCCGGCGACAGACGCTCCAAACTCAAGCTGGCAGCCGTTCGCACTCGCCAGTTGCAGCAAGTCCGGGCCGTGACGGGCGATGAGTTGCTTGTTGGCCGTGACCACCGACTTGCCGGCTTTCAATGCGGTGCGTACCAACTCTTCGGCTGGCGTCAATCCACCAATCAGCTCAATAACAATGTCGATGTCGGAATGGAGAATAGCGTGGAAGTCTTCTGTCCAGACTACATCACTCGGTACCCACGGCTGCTTTTTGCGCTCGACGTTGCGGTTGCAGATGTGCGTCAGGCGGAGCAAGGCATCGCTGCGTTCACAGAGAATCTTGGCCACGGCGCTGCCTACCGTTCCGAAACCTACGAGGGCGACGCGTGGAGCAGATGCTTCCGCCCCGGAAATAGAAAACCTAGCAGGCGGCTTATCTGACGGAGTTTTGTGCAAGGCTATTCTCGAAAGTAAAAGATCATGTTCATAATACGTGTGACTTACGCCCGCACGAAATAGAAAGCGAGCGGCCGTGCGCGGAAATACACGAGGGAGAACTTCTCGGGATCAGTCGGAGAACCACGGTATTGCTCAGGCAGGCGGCTTGCCAGGCAGAATCAGCATCAAAGTTGGTAATATAATGCGATCCCGCCGCAAACAAGGCAATGCCTTCCTGCGAGGAATCACACGCGGAACCTTTACCAACAGCGCCTTTCCATGCCGAGCGCTACGGTCCGCCACCACGCCCGGTTTATGGGAGGAGAATGGATGATTGGAAAGTTCGCCACTGTCAGTGCGCTGTTGCTGCTGATTGTAACAATTTCGCTGGGAGGGCAAGGCTTCGCCCAGGCGGCAGGGTCCGGGCAGTCCCCCTCATCTCCGGACTCTGCGGCGCAACANNGCTGCGCAGCAAACGCCGAGCGATCAAGAACCTGCTGAGGAAGAATCCTCTTCGCGGCGAAAGGCGAAGCCCCGAGACTACAAGAACTGGACTTACAACGTTGGCCTCGGCGCCAATGTGGATAGTGGCACGACTCGCACGTTTGTCAGAGGCGGAGGCGGCGTGGCCACGGCCGGCGTGGCTCGCAATGCGAACAAGTACTTAGGACTGCGCGCAGACTTCATTTTTGCGGACCTGCCCCTGCGCGATTCTTCCCTTCGGCTGGCTCAGGCCGGAAGCGCCTCCAGTTATCTTTTCGCCCTTACGCTGGACCCTGTCATCAACATCCCTGTGACCAAGCTATATGGAGGATATATCCTCTTCGGGCCGGGCTATTATCATCGCTTTGGCACCTTGAGTTCTGACACAGCTGTACCGGGTTCGTCATGCAACGCATTCTTTGACTGGTGGGTCGGCACGTGCCCAAACGTCAGCCTTCCTCTCAGCGGCGACTTCGTCAATTCCAGCCAGAACCACGTTGGCTACAACGTCGGAGGCGGCATTACCCGCAAGATGCCCAGTGGCGTCGAAATCTACGCGGAGTACCGTCTCACTCACGGATCGGGGAACGGCACCACAACCGACGTGCGCCCTATCACGATCGGGGTTCGCTGGTAGGGGCGGCAAAGCTTATTCGGAGTTCGTGCGATAAGTCCAAAGCTGCTCGGCACGCTGCTGCAGTTGCACGAATGACGCCGCAGAAACCGGCTGCGCCGCCACGCCGCCGGAATTAGTTTCGATCAGTGCTACCTCCACAATGTGGTGCGCGGGCGCCAGCGAGCAGGCAGGATCAGTCGCAGTTGCGTCGCCGGCGAGCAGCAGCGCCTGGCAACGGCATCCGCCAAAATCCTCCGCGCGTCGCTCGCAACTGCGGCAGGGTTCCGGCATCCATTCTTCTCCACGAAAGCGCTGGAACGAGGAAGACTGCTGCCAGATGAATTCCAAGCTTTGCTCCCGAACATTCTCGAACTCAAGGCCGGGAATCACTTCCGCGGCGTGACAGGGAAGAACTTTGCCTGACGGATTGATGAGCATCAATTTACGCCCCCATCCACCCATACAAGCTTTGGGAAAGCGCGCGTAGTAATCTGGGACCACGGAGTCGATGCGGATTCGTCCGGCCAGGCGTTTTTCCGCCGTGGCCACTGTTTCCACGGCCTTCTCAAGTTGTGCCCGCGTTGGCAGCAGCGCGGCGCGATTCCTCAACGCCCAGCCGTAATATTGCGTGTGGGCGATTTCCATGCGTTCCGGCGCGAGCTGCTCGATGAAAGAAATCATCTCCTCGACGTGATCGATGTTCTGCCTGTGTATGACAAGATTCACGGTGAACGCGATTTTATGGCGCCGGACGATACGCGACAATTCAATCTTGTGCGCGTGTGCTTTGGCTCCGGCAATCCAGTTCGCTGCGCCCTCGCGCGAATCCTGAAAGCTGATTTGGATGTGATCGAGTCCGGCGTCAACCAGTGCCTGCAGTCGTGTTTCAACAAGACCAACGGCAGACGTGATCAGATTGGTGTAGAGGCCTGCGGCGCGCGCTCCCGCAATGAGGTCCCTCAGATCTGGTCGCGCCAAGGGTTCGCCGCCGGTGAAGTGCGCGTGTAGCATTCCCAGCTTGCCCGCCTGCTGGAAAACATCAATCCATTCTTGCGTGGAAAGTTCCGAACTCACCGCAGCCAGCTCCAGCGGATTGGAGCAGTACACGCAGTGCAGCGGACAGCGGTGCGTGATCTCGGCGATGAGGGCGAGCGGGTTGGGAATCATGAGTAATGCAGAATCGTTCGATTAGTAATCAACAATCCGCTTGTGCCGCAACTGTTCGAGGAACTGGGTGATATCCGCTCGAATCTTACCCGGATCGGCGACGCTGAACTGCGTTTGCAATTCTTCGATGATCTGGCCGAACGTGCGCTGACCGTCGCAGCGCTCGAGTATCTGCAAGCCCGTGCCCTGCAATCGAATTGCGCCTTCAGGGAAAAGAACCATGCGATCCTGCTCGGTGCCACCCCAGCGGCAACCGGTAGCCAGGCGCGGCTGACTGGAATCTTCCGGAGGCGCCACGCTAGCTGCCCTCGATTCGGAAAGCCCCGGGCGGCGGCCATCCCGGTTCAACATAAGCGAAGTAGAGCGCGTCGAGTTGCGCCCATAGAATGTCGCACTTGTCGCGTAACGCCTGGATCGCCAATTCCTGCTCGGTGCGTGTCTTCGCGTTGTCGTAGACATAGTTCACCGCGAATCGCGCATCCTCCGGCGCCTGATAAAGTCTGGCTTCGAAATAATCCAGGCCTCCCGCCAGCCAGGGATAATATTGGCGCAACTTTTCCACGCGCAACGTGATCAGCTTCGTCGAGAACAATTCTGTCAGCGAGGAAGCGACCGCCTCCAGCAATGACCGGCTGCGAACAATGTTCAAGTATTCGTTGACCGCGAAGCGCGTAGCCGGAAGAATGCCTTTGGCGCTGCGAACTTGAGCTGGATCGAGACCCGTCGCTTCCGCCAATCTAACCCACCGCTTGATGCCGCCCTCGCTGGTGGCGTCGCCATCGTGGTCGACCACGCGCTTGCGCCATGCGCGTCGGAAGACCGGGTCCGGACCACGCGACAGGATGATCGAATCTTTAATGGGGATGATGCTTTGATAGTAGTAGCGATTCAACGCCCAGGCCTGCAATTGTCCGCGGCTGAGTTTGCCTTCGTGCATCAACAAATGAAAAGGATGTTTGTGATGATAGCGTTCCTCGCCCGTCGCCTGTAATGCCGCGCGTAGCTCCTCGAGCGAAAGCAGGTGGGCGGTTTGCGACGCGGTTTCGGTTGCTACAGGTTGAACTGCCATCCATCCTCCGCAATTTCCCAGCCTGCGTCCCGCACCTGGCGATATTCAGCGCTCGCCTCGTCCAGCATGGGATTGGTGTTGTTGATGTGTAGAAATATTTTACGCGGGCGGCAAACTCCAGCCAACTCGACGAGCGTTTCTTCGACCGCAACGTGGCCCATCTGTTGCGCAGTTTGCTCGCCGCCCTTCACGCGAATGAGTTCGTTGTTGCTCCAGAATGTGCCGTCGAAAAGCAGGACGTCGCAGGCACCGAGCTCTGCGAGTAATGCGTGGTCCACTTGAGGTACGGCGGGCATGTAGGCCAAGCGCGCACCGGAAATCGAATTGACGAAGAAGCCCAGCGAAGCTTCGCCTGAGGTAAGTTGCCGTTGTCGGTCCGCCGTGACGTAGGCGGAATAGTGAGTGCTCAGCGACCACGCCCGGCAGCGCAGACCGGAATCCACGCCTTGAGCATTACACAGGGAAAATTCTTTTCCGGATTCAAAATCAGTCCATATTGCTTGTTCCGGAATACGATGCAGCATGCCGAACATCGAGTTATCCTCGCGGAGAATACGGCGAACGGAGGCGGTGGAATGGATGCGCAGCGGCTGGAGTTCGCGCAGCAGGAGCAGTCCGAGGACGTGATCGAGATCAGCATTGGCCAGAGCTATACCGGCAATGGGCGAATGACGCCCCTGCCGCGGATGCAATTCAGGCGTGGCTTCGATCTGGGCGCGCAGGTCCGGAGACGCGCCCAGCAAAAACCACGATAGGCAGTCTTCGGTGACCGCAAGCTGCGTTTGCGTGCGCGGTTTGCCGTGGAATGTGCCCGCCCTTACTGCCCGGCAGTTTTTGCAGGCGCAATTCCACTGGGG
>PLHQ01000036.1:9550-13042 GCA_003138975.1 Acidobacteriaceae bacterium
TGCGGTCAGGATGATAGAACTTGTAACCTTCCCGCGATTTGGGTGAGTGCAAAAGATTCTGCATCCCTATCTTTTCTTCTTGCCTTCGTTGCAATTTCGCCTCATACTTCAAGGACCCGTTCCACGCGGGTGCAGCCCTCCCGCCCTCCCCCGCTTTTCTTTAGGAATTCAGCCAGCTGGTTCGGAGATTTCTCTCGTGCAGTTGGGTCGCGCTAAGGTGGGCAAGTCGTAGTCTCGGTGCAGCTAAAAGCCGGAAGCCAGTTTTTACCCCTGTCCCGCAGCCGCCGCGCAACGCTGTGGATCGACATCCCAAAGCGCGACTTCGCTGGACAGGTTCTCTACTCCAACTTCGCCAGCCATTTCTGTTCCCGGTTTGCCACACCACACGATGCGAAATTGAGCTTTCGTTCCTTCGTACAAAACGTCCACCACGTCGCCTGGCTTCAATCGAGCGTCCACGCACTGCAGAGTGGCGCCACGGCCGCTAATGGTGCGCAGGCTGGCGGGCTGCATAAACGGACGGGAATAGCTGTCCATGCCCCAGATTTGTACGGGAAGGTCAACGAACACACGCGACTGCCGGCGCCTATCCATCTCGACTCTCCTCGGCCTGATTGCGAGTTCAAGGGATCGTAGGCGGGCAGCGAAGCGAAGCAAAGGTAACAACAGTCACCCCGGGAAGAGTACCGAAAGTTTGCCGTTAGCCAGTCTGACGTATTTTCAGTCAGTTAGTCGAGGTCTCCGAGCGAGCATGCCCCCGGCCCGCGAGGATCGCCGCAGGATCCGCAACCACCGCTGGGAGTCGCCGCGCTCGCCGAGCCTTTCGCGGATACAGCAAAAACACTCAGCTGCGGACTTAGTTTCTTACTCTGGCACTTGGGGCACTTCGCTTTGTCGCGGCCAAACACCAAGGCCTCAAACTCGTGCTTACATTCTTGGCAGATATATTCAAAAATCGGCATCTCGATCACTCCCTTGCAGCGGACTTCTGCTATTAGAATCAATTTGTGCGAACTTCGCAAACGGGAGCGATGACGCTTGCCATCTCCAACTTCACAAGTGTGAGGATGGGTTGATCGAGAAGCCGCCAGCAGTCGCCCGGCGCATTTTTCGGCCACACCGCTGGTTGCGAGGCGGACACCTTCAGACCATTGCCGCCTTCTTCCTCTCGCGCCGCATCCATCTCCCAACTGCCGAAAAGCGCCTAATCGAAGTGGAACCCGGCGTTCCCGTGCTCTGCCACTGTCACTGGCAGAAGGACAGAAACGCACTGACGCTGATCGTGGTGCATGGGTTGGAGGGATCGAGCGAATCGCAATACATGTTGGGAATAGCCCGGAGCGGATTAGCCGCGGGTATGAACGTGGTGCGTATGAACCAGCGCAACTGCGGCGGCATGGACCATTGCGCGCCCACGCTTTACAACTCCAGCCGTTCGGCGGACGTGGCTGCCGTAGCGCGTAACCTCGTCGAACGCGATGGAATCTCTAGTTTCGTGCTCATTGGTTTTTCCATGGGCGGCAATCTGGTTCTGAAGCTGGCAGGGGAGTGGGGCAGCGACGGCCCTTCGGAATTTTGCGGAGTCGCGGCGGTTTGTCCGGCCGTAAATCTGGCGGCTGGGGCCGACGCGCTGCATGAACCCGCCAACCGGATTTATGAATACTATTTCCTGCTGCAATTGTTCCGGCGCTTTCGCCGCAAGGCCCGGCTGTTTCCCCACGTCTTCGACCCCTCGCGTTTGCGGGGAGTGAGAACTCTTAGAGACTTCGACGATCGCGTAACCGCGTACTATTGCGGTTTCACCGGGGCCGACGATTACTACGCCCGCGCGGCCGCCGCCAATCTCCTCGACCGCATCACGCATCCGGCGCTTGTAATCCACGCCGTCAACGATCCCTTTATTAGAATTTTGCCGGAGACTCGCCAAATGCTCCTTTCCAATCGCAACATCACCTACGTCGAAACCGAGGATGGTGGTCACTGTGCGTTTGTGGGCGAGCGCGACGGCGATTCGACCTACGATGGGCGGTGGGCGGAGCGGGAAGTCGTCGAGTTCGCCAGGCTGTTTCAGTATTGACCAGCATCACCTTGCATTCTGTCGCTGCGCTGCACGCCGGCCTTACGCTACCGCGCTTGCGTGGCGCACGCCTCAATGCGCGGTTGCTGGACGCCGAAACCAAGCCAGAAGTTCAGCGCCGCGCCCCTTCGTCCGTGTCCGCAGGAAAGCCAGGGTGAGCATCGCGAGAAAAATCATCAGCAATCCGAAAGAAGCGATCCGTATGGTCTCACTGTGCTTAGGCAAAATCGACAAGCGTCCATATACGAATTCAATATGCACCCAGTAGACCAGCAAGGAAGCCTGTCCCAATTGAATGAGAGGACTGAATCCCCACTGTCCCGCGCCCCATCGGCACCAGCCATAGCTTGCCGCCAAAATTACCAGCAACATTCCTACGCGAATCAAGAAAAAGTTCGGGCTGGTGTGCCAAAAGTCGTATACGGCGTATAGCTGCCGCGGCTGTGCATCGAGCCAGCGAGCGAGTTTCACGAGTAGAACGCCCGTCGCAGCTGCAAAAAAAAAGATGATCGACTCGCGCTTGCGTGCCCACTGACTTTGCAAAATAAATCCTGCAGTCAGTCCGGCGAAGGCGAAGGCGCTCCAGGGAAAGATTGGGAAGAGCCAAGCCTGAGGCGTGCCCAGATTGTGGACGCCGTTGATGTAGGATTCCAACGGCCACGGCAGCCAGCGCGGGCTCCATGTCGTCCACATCAGCGGCGTGAGTAGAGAAATTAAGAGAGCCGTCCCGGCTGAGGTGAGAACCAGGGCGAGCCTGGCCTGTGCTCCACGGTGCATGAAGAGCACGACCCAGCAGAGCAGGCCCATGAGCATCATCGAGAGGCCGATGGTGTTGAGTATATCGACGCGCAACAGATCGCTGAGCGGCGCCCAACCCCAGGCGATGATGTATTCCTGCAAGCGAAAGAGAAGACCGAAGCCAAATATCTCCGCGCCGCGCCGGATCGTGGCACGGGCGATTTGCACGGGCGGCAGATTCTTCTTCCACAATTTTTCGGTCACCAAAGCAAACGAAATGCCCGCCAAAAACAGAAACAACGGAGCCGGGAACGTTCCTCCCAGTTGCGAGTACATGAAAAACTTGCTCTGGCGTGCGCTGGGAATCAGCCAGGAGTCGTAGCAATGGGTCTGGAACATCAGGAGGCAGGCCAAGCCGCGCATCCAGTCGATGTAGGCCAGCCGGAATTGAGGGGTGGATGTCAATGCGACACCGCATGATACCCCACCGAGAGCCTTATGATAAATTTTGCTAAGGGGCGCGTAGCTCAAATGGATAGAGCACCGGATTTCTAATTATCTGGTTTGACTGTGCGCCCGAGTCTTTTCAATCAGATGACTTCGCTGCTGAGTGTCCTGTGTGCCCTAGATAGCTCTCATGTTCCGCCCTGGATCGAACCCTTAACTTGAGACACTCG
>PLHQ01000158.1 GCA_003138975.1 Acidobacteriaceae bacterium
TAGGAGACACCGACCATATCTCGGCCCACTCATCTTCCGACAGCGTCTCCAGTGACATCGGAAGCAATATGTTCTCCTCCTTGTAAACCATCTCCTGCACGGCTTTGAAAACGGCGTTCGCGGCCTCCACCAGACCCACCTTCCATTTCTCGATGTCGTCCGTGCCAGAGTGTATGCATTCCCCAAGGCGCGTGAGCAAATTGCGCACGTCGTCATCCTTGGCCCACATCACTTTTGACGGGCCGGTAATGCCGTGCCGCTCCAAGCAAGAAAACAATGCGTGTTCTTTGCGCTGGTAGTGCTTGTCGATATCCATCAAGTCGTTGAACGACTGGCGAAAGCGCAGAAGAATTGCCGCAGCATCGGCAGCTTCCTTCGTACTCTGCAATTCAGCCAGAGTCTGCGTCATTGCCGCAATCGCATTGCGTAATGCTTCGTTTTCACGACGAAAGGTATCCACCGGATGGCCGGGAGCGACAGCCTTGCGGATAGGAAGTTGCACCAGGACGTCGCGCGTGACCTGAGAGTGGAGGTCGCAAATGGCTCGGACCTCTTCCACGGGCATGCCTTCGGCCATCAGCTCTTGTTCCATGGCCATGATTTCAGAAGAGTCGGTCTGCCTGACGATTTCCCGCATTTGTCGCTGTACTTGCTCGGGGGGATTCCCCGCGTGCAGGTGCTTAATGATGTCTTTCAGTACTCGAATCCGGTTCGCCTTGTTGTCGATCACTTCGCTCATGACACGCTCCTCAATGTTTCAAGGTTACGCATACGAATGAGCCCAGCACATGACTTTTGTCACACTGCAGCGCATTCTCCTAGGTATTTGGCTGCCTAGGGTGCGGCTGCGGAGCTGCTGAACGCTTTGGGGGCCTTTCCTTCGGGAGGTTGTCAGAGAAGATCTCGATGTGCAGAGCTGATTGTAGAGACTCGCCCAGTCAACATTTACATTGAGCGATGGTTTCTGTGCCGTAGTTGAATCGTCCTCTTCGCCTTCACACAGTGATCGCGTAAAATCGACGCCATGCCGACAGAGCAGGAATCTGCCTCGCTCGATCTACTGAAAGGTGTATCTATCTTCTCCGGTTTGTCGGAACAGGAATTCGCGTTCCTGACTTCGCACCTTCTGCGGCGCAAATACGCTGCCGGCGAACTGATCTTCGGCGAAGGCGATCCTTGCGCCGGCCTGTACGTTGTTCAGTCGGGCAATGTGCGCATCTTCAAGAGTTCGGCTGGTGGGCGCGAGCAAGTGCTTTCGATCGACGGGCCCGGCAGCTCAATTGCTGAACTACCTGTCTTCGATGGCGGGAACTATCCAGCCTCTGCCCAGGCAGTCAGCGATAGCACGCTCCTCTTCTTCAGCCGTCAGGATTTTCGGTCTCTCTGTCTGCAGCATCCGCATGTCGCGCTGAAAGTTTTGCAGGTGATTGGCGGGCGTCTGCGCCGGTTAGTGGGCATCATCGAAGAGCTTTCGTTTACCACAGTGCGTCACCGTCTGGCTTCCTTTCTCTTGCGTCTTGCCGAGAAGGAAGGCAAACGCACCCCCGAAGGCGTGGAAATCATCCTGCCAGTCAGCAACCAGGAGTTGGCATCGCAAATCGGCACAGTGCGCGAGCTTGTATCCCGCAATCTCTCCCGGCTGCAAACGGAGGGAATGATCAAGATCGACGGCCGCAACGTGATTGTCTGTAACTTGAAAGCCCTGGAAGCCGTACTGCAGTCTGAGAATTAACCGGAGTGGCAATCGGGTCCTCCGCCTGCCCGTGTTTTCCGTTTATTCATATNNCTACCTTTGAAGATGAAGAGTGGCCATGCGGCATGGAGCCGGACCACGAGGAGGATGTAATGAGCATTACCACTGAGAAAACTGTTCGGGAAGTGGCCCTGGAAAATCCCGCTGCGACTCGAATCTTTGAGAAGCTGGGCATCGACTATTGCTGCGGCGGCAATAGATCCCTCGAAGAAGCGTGCCGCACGGCGAATCTCCCGATGGACGAGGTACTGGACTCGCTCGAAATGGCCGAGCAGTCTGCACGCGCCGTCCAAAAGGACCGTAACTGGACAACGGAGATGCTGGCTGACCTGGTTGCGCACATCATCAGCACGCATCACAAGTACACGCGCGAAGAGATGGCTCGCCTCGGTCCGTTGTTCGACAAGGTCTGCTCCGTGCACGGGAAAAATCATCCTGAACTGCTGCAGGTTCGGGACAGTTTTCAGGGACTGGCGCAGGAACTGACGATGCACATGATGAAGGAAGAGAGGGTCCTGTTTCCCCACATAGTGAGGATGGAAGAGTCAGTCATCCAGAAGGAACCGGTGTTGCCGCCGCCTTTCGGCAGCGTGCAGAATCCGGTGACGATGATGATGCATGAACACGATTCGGCGGGCGAAGCCTTGCGCTCGATGCGTAAGGGCAGCGCGGATTATACTCCCCCGGGCGATGCCTGCATCAGCTTCCAGACTTTGTACAAAGCCCTGGCAGACTTTGAAGCCGACCTCCATCAACATATCCACCTGGAGAACAACATCCTCTTCCCCCGAGCAATTGCAATGGAAAAAGGCGCACTAACCGAAGCTGGAAGCCATGTCCACACTAGCGACGCGCATTGAGAAAGAGGCTGGCCGGCCCAAATGTGTCTGACTGTGACTTTGGTCACAGCCAGTGGCAACTTCTGCGCATCGGTTTGGCGGTTGGTGTATTTGAGGCGAGCGCAGTGGACGAACCGCGCTACAAAGTCCGGGTGGCGGATGATGACGTTGCTGGTGCAGTTCCTCGGCTATAGGCACGAGGGTAGCTGAGGATATGATTGCAGTAAAAATGTTGTCGAGCGGAGGTTTCCATGCGCTTTGCAGCTCTTCTCGGTTTTCTCCTGTTCCCGCTGATTACAGTTGCTCGTGCCCAGGTTTCCCCAGAAGGCCAAGCATGTCTAGATTGCCACAGCAGTAGCACGCCAGGCATTGTGGAGCAGTGGCGAGAAAGCGCCCACGCCAAGAAGAACGTGGACTGCTACTCGTGCCATCGTGCCAGTGAGAAAGATCCCGCAACATTTGATCACTACGGCCATCGCATTGCTGTGATTGTCACACCCAACTATTGCGGGCGCTGTCACGGCAAAGAAGTAGAACAGTTCGAAGAAAGTCGTCATGCTCAGGCGGCACAATTCATCGGCTCTCTGGACAACATGTTGGGAGAGGTAGTTGAGGGCGGTCCAGCTGCAGCAAACGGATGCCGGCAGTGTCACGGCAGCGAGGTCAAGTACTTGAAAGACGGCAAATTCGATGCGGAGACTTGGCCGAATAGTGGCATTGGGCGCGTGAATCCTGACGGCAGCCGCGGCTCCTGCGCTGCCTGTCACGGACGGCACTCCTTCAGTTCAGCACTGGCTCGCCAGCCTGAGAACTGTGGGAAGTGTCACCTGGGTCCCGATCATCCGCAAATGGAGATCTACACCGAATCGAAACACGGCATTCAGTTCCGCGCCAACATTGCGAAGATGAACCTGGATGCAAAGTCCTGGGTGGTTGGGAGGGACTATTCGGCGGCGCCCACCTGTGCAACATGTCACATGAGCGCGACCAGCAATCAGGCAGTGACACACGATGTAGGCGACCGTATCAGCTTCACCCTCCGGCCAGTCGTTAGCTTCAAGCTGGAAAACTGGGAAAAGCGTCGGGCTGCCATGCAGGACGTCTGCTCGAATTGCCACGCGACCGGCTGGGTAGACAACTTTTACAAGCAATACGAGAACACAGTCGATCTTTACAACGAAAAGTTTGCCAAGCCAGCCAAAGCGATCATGGATAAGCTGTATGCCGCCAATAAGCTGACGAAGACACCGTTCGATGAAAAGATCGAATGGACCTACTATGAGCTCTGGCATCACCAGGGGCGGCGGGCTCGGATGGGCACGGCAATGATGGGCCCGGACTACACGCAGTGGCACGGCTTCTACGAGGTCGCCAAAACGTTCTACACGGAATTCATTCCCGAAGCTGAGGTGCTTCTTCCCGGCGTGACCGCAGACGTTATGAACAGCCCTTACCACCAGTGGACAAAAGGCCTCAGCAAAGAGCAACTTCAACAACAACTCGATTTTTATAAGAAGAAGTACAACCAGTGACTTGCCCAACCGGAAATGATTCCGGCAGAGTTGATCCGGAAGATTCCATGCGGATCGTCGGTTATGAGGAAATTGTTTTCCCCATCCGTGCCAAAATCTCTGTGCGATGGATGGGCCGTTCTTTTATGACGATACCTCTGCAGGTAGCCATGGAGCAAAACCGGCGTGTTGTAAGCAAGAAACCCTCATCGGAACCATGAAACGATGGAAGCTGAATGAAAACTGAATGAAGAAGTTGCCTTTGTAGCCGTTTTTGGCATTCCGGACCATCGTAGAATCAGTAAGTTCCAAGGAATCAGTGAGCGACTGGGGAACAAATCCACCCCCGCAACCAGACCTTGTCAAGACCAAATTCCCACAATCACCCACGGCAATCACCCACGATCCATCCATGTTGCCCGTATTTCCCAGTGTTTAGCAGCCCACGGCAACCATTGAAGTTGTTGGAAACAATGGAAAGATGAGTTCTGAAAAGGCTAGCGTCGGCGGTTCAACTCCGTCCCTGGCCACCACATTTCAAAGAACTTAGCGGCATCGTCCCTCTTGGTTGTGGCACCAATTGGCTCCACAGTTCTAGTTGACCAGGGCATGGCCGATTATCGCCTCGTCGCGGATCCGAGAATCGGCGCGACCCGGGAACGGCGTGGCACTGTCCGCCTCGTTTCGGTGCGCGCCGCGTCCAATCGAGCCGCGAGCGCGGCAAAGGGAGGCGTGGGACCGTTCCAATGCAACTGATCCACATCGTCGAAGAGCGCGATGTCGGTCCGAAGTGTGGCAAGAGTGCGAAAGAGTAGTGCACGCTCCCGCTCGCGGGAGAGAGTGTCTGCGAGGGCACTCGCGTTGGCGGCGTTCACACGCCATTCGCGACTATCCAAAGGGATGGATTCGAGATGGACAAACTTGGCTAGGACGGCAGCCGACGACTTCGCGCCCCAACCTGTAAGTCCCGGATAGCCGTCTGCCGCATCACCCACTAGTGCCAGATAGTCGGGAATCGATACCGGCGGGACGCCGAACTTCTTGATCACACCGGGCTCGTCTAAGGTGACGCGCGTCCGGCGATTGAGTTGGACGATCCGCGTGCCGCGCACACATTGGGCGAGATCCTTGTCCGGAGTGCAGATGATCACGCGTTCGACACGCGCATCTCGAGCGGCCGCAACTGCTGCCGCAGCAAGCGCGTCGTCCGCCTCGAATTCCTCCATCGGCCAGACGATAATGCCGGCTGCCAAGAGGACGTCTTCGAGCAGCGGGAATTGTGCCCACAAGTCCGGTTCGATGCCTTCACCAGTCTTGTAGCCCGGCCACAGTTCGTTGCGAAACGATTCGATAACGTGATCGGTCGCAACCGCGATGTGCGTGGCGCCGCCTTTGATCATGCCCAGAACCGAAGCGAGAACACCTCGGACCGCGGCGACCTCTCGTCCGTCCGAATCCTTCGTGGACGGCAGAGCGTAGTAGTGCCGGAATAGTTCGTATGTGCCGTCGACTAGATAGATGTCCAGGGCGCAGCTCCAACACAAACCTATAGGACCGCTGCCGTCTCAATCAACTGAGATCAGAACCGCGAGTAACGAGCCAGTCCAGGTTAAGAGTTTCTTGGTTCCTGGTGGTCGTGGCGGGCTCTTCGTGTACTGTGAATTAAGCTGTGAAGAAGTGGGGACAATTTATCCGTTAGTCACTAAGCGTCAACAATTCAACGGATTGCATCCTCGGTGGGCACGCTCGTGAATTTCAGACTTTGCACTGAAAACGGGCGTTGACAATCTTCAAGCA
This sequence comes from Acidobacteriaceae bacterium, assembly GCA_003138975.1. Lineage (GTDB taxonomy): Bacteria > Acidobacteriota > Terriglobia > Terriglobales > Acidobacteriaceae > Sulfotelmatobacter. The sequence continues at coordinate 5,901 of PLHQ01000158.1, forward strand.
AATCTCTAAGGTGGCGTTCGTCGACGGCTGAAAGGGTTGGCTTAAATAAAACTTTGCCAGTCCGAAGTAAGCTGGGTGATCAGCTCGGCGGGGCAACCCGAAGAGCAGCCAGACCTGAAAAAACCGACGGCTCTGCGAGGAGCAGTTGGGGTTTGGGACCGCGAAAGCGGTGATCGCATCAAGGGCTGTGACGGTGCATGCCTCCACGCTGTTAGCTCCCTCGCAGGAGCTGGCGGCTAGAGCATAACCAATGTCACAGCCTTTACCTTTTGTAGTTTCCTCTTCTAGACCCCGTCATGGCGGCTTCCTGGAAAACCCTCCTTCCCTAATGAAGAAGGCCCCAAACTCGAATCGTCATCTCAGCGAGCATATTTCGCGAGCGTTGAACAAAATTAGGAAACCAAGCACCGCCGGCGAAATCACCGAGCTGCTCAATGGTGAGCTGGACCGAGGGAACCGACCTTTCCAAGAGGGAGACGTCGCGGAGTGGTTGCGAACCGCCGAGGACAAGGCGCTGACACTCTATTGGTCAAAGGGTCGTCCCCGAAAGTAAGATCTCCCGTTTAGGATTGCTTAACATCACACACTTCGATGCAGTCCCCACACCGCCAATTGAAGCGACCCCGAATGTGTTCGCCAACTTCCCAAACGAGCAAAGGCGCAAGATAGCCGTCCAGCAGTATTCCTCAAATCTCTAACGTTCAGCAGCATCAATCCCGCGGCAGGTGAGCAGGATTCTTGGATCATCAACTGATGGTTAGGCAGACTCCCGTCGCGTGGCGAACTGTCACGGCATACCTGCCATCCCGGAGACGGTCAGGCTCAGGAGACGGCGTGATGTGAACTCCGCGGCTATCCAGCGCCGGGGCGTGCAGCGTCTTGGTCTCCACCGCTCCTGTTCTTCCCGTTCCAAAGTCCAGACTTACTTCCACATTCTGCTCCGCGTCTTTGTTCAGGATAATGACAGCCACGTGCCCGCTGGGAAGTGTCGCGGCATAGGCGGTCGCGTCAACTCCCGTTGCCTGCAGTAGTGAGGTGAAGTCGCCCTGGAGAAAACGGCCTCCGCTGAGCTCGCCGGCGAACTTGAGCCCATAGGCCACCGGTTCCATCACATACTCTGAGCCGAACGTCGCAATGGGGGTGTAGAAGGGGTGAGGATGAGTCGCGATCTGATCCGGGCTTTCGCCTTTCTCTTTGAGAAGAACATCGCCGGGGAGGAAACCTCCAACGGAGTTTGCCACGGACTTGCCGGAGCCACCGTGCAAATTGATTCCGGAATAGTTGTTGCTGGCGAGCAACAGCGAATAGTCAGCAGACCACAGTGCCGCAGCGAAAACCTCGGACACACCTGGCTTGCCGCCGCGATAGCAAGTGTTGCCTTCTGTCATGCGCACGCGGACGCCCATCTTATTCGCCGCGGCGGTCGCGGTATCCGCCGTCTTCTGAACCTTGGCCATCGTAGCTGGCTTCAGCAGGTTCGGAATGTTGACCTCGGGATTTGTTGCTGGCCCGCCGAAATAGTAGTGGTGTGTAAGCGTTGTCACGTGCGGTGGATTCTCGATCGCAGGCCACAAATCCGCAATCTCCGTTAACCATGCGACATCCGATGCAACATCCGGCATCCCGAACTTTGCGCCCGGCGCGCGGGAATTCACGGCCCGAGCCAGAGCGAGCCACTCTTGCAGGTAAGTTTTCGCGGACCACGTTTTTGGATCGCGCAGGTGGCGGCCGAACAGATCGGCCTCGTTGCCAATCTGGAAATATTGCAGGCTCGCACCGAGAGTCTGTGCCACGAACGCAGCTTCCTCGGCCGCACGCTCAGGCGTATTGGTTCCCATGCCGATGCCATACAGGCAGGTCCAGCCGGTCGCTTTCAAAAAACCTGCCAGATTCCGCACCGCCTCCGGGGTTACGGCGTAATACTGTCGTTGGGGCTCGCCTTCGACCACGCGAGTCTGCGGATGCTCAGGTTCAGAAGAGCCGGGCGTCGCCTTCCACCAGGTGAACTCGCTGGTATTGCCGCCCAGTCGCAGCACTCCGCGAGGCGCCAGAGCTTTGAACTGGCGGATCAATCCGATATTGCTCTCCGAGAAGAAACTCGGGTAGGTTAGTTGCTGCACCTCATAAGAAAGACCCACGAAGTCGGCAGGCATAAGGGGCCCTGTGGCTTCGGTTGAAACCTTCAGAGTGACTTGGGCTCCTGCCCCGCGCTGCGCACGAAGACGGGTTGCAGCAAGAGATAGTACAGCTGAGGCAAGGAATCTGCGTCGGCTGATCGTAGTCATCGTACTTAAGAGTGTAATCGTCTTGACCAGCTCGGACTGATCGTTACTTAGGCTCCGCCTTCTAACCTTCGCGCTCTAGGCTGGGGATGCTTGCGAAACACCGTCGTTGCGTGCGCTTCTTCCCCAGCTGGAATTCGGAGTGGGAGAGAATTTACGTCGGTAGCCCGCGGCTTGGCTCAGAGAGCGATGGACTTGCGCACATCGCCTCTCCGTTAAGAACTGAAGAATACTAAGTGATCTACCAAGCGATGGAATCGGAACCTGGGCGCGAGACTGAGTGCGCGTATAAATGCCTGCCAGAGCCAATCATCCAGTCGCCGTGTCATCGGCGCAATCAACGCCGCCTATTATGCAGGTTTTGCAAGTCAACTCATAGGCTGCCATGCAGGGTTCATCTTTGCAGCTGAATCCAGTCATGTAATGCGGGCAGAAGTGCGGTGCTTCCGTGAGCAGCGGTTGGCCATCGCCTGCTAGATCACAAACTTGCTGTTGTGCTCCTACGGTGACAGCGAATTTCGCTTCTGGACTAGTGTTATCAGGACTTGCTGACGGGGTTTCGTCATCTTTCTTGTCGTCCAATAAATCGAAGAAGTCCGTACCGTCCCAGGCCGGATCCTTTTCGGGCTCAGGGACACAGACACATTCCATTTTGGATCAATAAGCGTCTCCACTTTCAGATTGGTGCGCCAAGCCCGTCAGCTCGACCTCGAGTGCCGAAGGGTCGTATTCAGTCCAGATTACGATCGTGGATTTGTAGAGTGGCTTCTTCACTGTAGGGTGCTCCTTTAGGTTCAAATACCGTCAAATCGAGCGATTGCTGAGGACTGGTCGTAGCTCACTGGATAGTTCCACCGATCTCCGGCCACTGGAATGCTTGTCGGTCTGACGACCGCTGCGCGGGTTGAGCCGGCTCCCAACCCTGGCTCTCCAGCAAGAACTTCCCAAAATTGGTGTTAGTAATGTCATACAGGTCATTCTCATGCAGATAACTTACACGTCCCCGGCTCACGGAGATGGCGGCCAATCTGTCAACGAGGTCAAACGTTAAAGCATCTGGTGTCGAATCTCCCATAGGGCTTTAAGTTGCCCACTATAGTCTCAATACTTAGGCCTATAGTTCGTCCCAATTATCCAGTTCGGAAAAGGGAAGCCGTAAAACTGGCTGTCGTAGATGGCAGTGGTGACTGGAGTGCACCCCAAAAATGAGACAAGCTATTAAGGGGCCAGCTACATTGAATGGAGAGAACAGTGCTGGTGCCCCGACAAGAATATTCCCGTGAATTGAAGATGGCTGCGATGCGCGAGATCGACTCCGGAAAAGGTATGGCGGAGGTGGCTCGCATGTATCAGCTCAGTCCGAAGCGGTTGGAGACGTGGAGAAGCGAGTGGCGAGCGAAGGGCGAACTGGCGTTTCCTGGCAAGGGTGCGCAGCCCCAAACCAAACTGGATGCCGATCGGATCTGTGAGCTGGAACGTAAAATCGGCCAGCAGACGATGGAAATCGATTTTTT
>PLHQ01000017.1 GCA_003138975.1 Acidobacteriaceae bacterium
TTTCGAGAAAGCCCGTCCGTGTGTTGTCCCCTTTCAACATCGCGATGTAAGGAACTGCTGTGACTTTGTTGGACTGGCGGGCTAGCGAGAAGAGTCGCTTCAACGCCGCTAGCTCGCGGTTGGTGGTCGCATTCGATGCCTCTTCCTGCTGCCTGGCGTCGATGTACTGCGCTACAAGCTGACCCGTGACCTCGATGGCCCGCAGATGGGCAAAGAACGGCTTTAGATGCAGCTCCCATCGCGCAGTTAGATCATCGATTGACTTACGACCGTTTATTTTGTATTCCCGGAGCAGATCCTCCCCGAGTTCGGAGACGCGGGTCTTGGTGACCTGCAACGGGATATAGGTTCCCGAAGAGATCGCGCCGATTCGCTGTCGCAGCAGCTTCTCGGCCGATTTGACTTTGGTCGAGCCGCTGCTCTCCCGGACTGGGACGCCATTGCGATAGTACTTGATCCAGAGCACGGAACTGCCCTTGATGCTGTATACGCTGCCCGTGCCGCGGGGCCTTGGTTGTCGTTCCGTACCGGCTTCACTCTCTTGGCGATTAGGCCGCCGACGTTGACGTGGTGCAGCATAGAGGCTAGACCGTACACCAGTTCGTATACATCAGCCCTGCCGATCTCGTCGGCCATCTTCTTAACTGATTTCTCAGACCAACTATTACGCACACGGCCATTCTTCTCGAACTTTCCCTTGATGCGGTTGTACTGTGCTTCCCCTTCTCTCTTGAGCTCCGGTGTCACCTTACTGGGAGAATCCTTTTCGATGAGGAGCAACTGCCGCCAGGCAATGACATGAGCAAAGTCCAAATAGGGGATCGGCTTCATTTGGATTCTTCTCAAGGTACTCAGCCGTTACTGACACCTCGTACATAGAACGAGCGACTTTCATCGCCCCTGTTCCCCGCCCATTTCCAGTAAGGATCAGCACATCGGACATAGAGGTGACGTTGATGCTGGTAAGAGCACGCATCAGTTGAACTAGCTCCACTGTGCTGCCTTTCGTGGCTGCGATCAATTCGTTTCCAACCAGTTGAACCTTGTCAATAGCGCGATATACATCAATATGATTCTTGTATGCCACATCCCAGAGATTAGGAAATGCGAATACCGCCGTTGGGCCGATCATATTCCGTGTGCCTCCTTACCGACGTTTGACCGTTCAGTTGCGTCGCCTCAATTTAGTCCGCGCCGGCGCAAACCCCGTTCTCCTTCAGTCGTTTTGAACTAACCCATGTGGCTTCGTTCATGTCCCTCAATCCGGTTGCCGGCCAAGACCTCGACTTCGTCACCGTAGTCTTTTACGAAGAAGCCAACATCACCACGTCCTGTAAACCACTCTCCGGCAATCTCTCAGAGTCGACTTTGCTTATAATCGTAAATTCTTCTTCCTCAGAGGTGTCGCGAAAAGGCGCCGCAGCCTATGAGCCCCGCTGGGGTCGGACAACAGGGCGGCCCGAGCCTTTGCCCGGCCGAACCGATCTAATCGACATTCCATTCACATTGCGCCCGTAAGCCGCAGAAAGGAAACATCCGGTTTCCGACTCATGCCCCGCCGAGGCGTGGTGCTTCCTAGAAGAGGACTTCTTGGGCGTTTGCGGGTCCGAAGGGAACTTATAAAACAGCACGTGAACGCGGGCGAGTAACCGCCCACGAAAAGAATTCTGCTGCGTCAAGCGAATTTGCAGCATTCTTGTCTGGCGAGCGACTTTTTTGGGGTGGACTCATTATGCGCATTCTTGTCATCGGCGGAAATGGCTTCATCGGAAAGCCGTTGGTTCGTCAATTGATAGGAGGTGGCCACCGAGTAGCAGTATTTCATAGGAATCGCCAAGACGGTTCACGTCAGACGGAGCACCTCCAAGGTGATCGCAATCGCTTGCCGGAATCTCTGGAGGAGTTCCGAGCATTTTCCCCTGACGTCATTATCGATATGGTCCTCAGTTCTGGCGAGCAGGCGCAACAACTGATCGTCGTCGCGCGCGATTTGAGTGCTCGCGTAGTTGCGATCAGCAGTATGGACGTTTACCGCGCGTGGGGCGTCATGCTCGGAACCGAGCCAGGAGAGTTGGAGCCGATGCCGCTCTCAGAGGATTCCCCCTTGCGCACAGTCCCCCAGACGTACCCACCTGAACTAGTCCAGAAAATGAAAAGCATCTTCACGTGGGTGACGCCTGGCTATAACAAGGCCGCCGTTGAACGAGAGATCATGTGCACCGACACGCGCAACACGGTTATTCGACTGCCAATGGTGTATGGCCCCGGTGATCCGTTGCACCGGCTTTACGGTGTCGTGAAGCGAGTGATAGACAAGAGGCCTGCCATCATCCTGTCGGAGGGCCATGCCGCCTGGCGAGGACCACGAGGGTATGTCGACAATGTGGCAAACGCAATCGCCCTCTCAGCCACTGGTCGGGGCGGCTTTGGGCGTACGTATCATGTATGTGATGAATCCACTGTGACGGAACTTGAATGGCAGAAGAAGATCGTGGCCCAGACAAATTGGTCCGGAAGATTCGTTCTATTATCGAGCCAGCGCACTCCAAAGCATTTGCTGGCGCCCGGAAACGCTGCACAGCATTTGGTAGCCAATACCGAACGAATTCGCACAGAGCTCGGGTTTACGGAGCTTGTATCACTAGACGAGGCGATCCGTCGCACTATCGTGTGGGAACAGGCCAATCCGCCCGCTGGGGCCACGTTTCATGAATTCAATTATCCGGCGGAGGACGCAGCCCTCAGCTCCTAAGCGTCAACCAAAGAAGGAATGTAGTCCGCGTGTTCGCCAAGCAAGACCGACATAGGTGACTCCGTATCGCGAGTGGGTTGTCGGCCAACAAGAAACTGACAATATGTTCGGATGACTTTCAGGTTTGCCAGTTATCCGTCGTCTTGGCCATTTGTGGCGTGTTCACTCCGGTACTGGCGAAGCACTCAAATCCGAACCGGTGTCACTGGCCGTATCGTCCGCTACCCGGAAGTTATCCAGAAACGGGCTTGGAGGAGATCAGGCGGGAGCGGAATTCAGCAGCAACACACTTTTCCCAAGCCGACGTCTCGATAATAATCCCACTTTGTATTTGTAGCGGGGTCGGTCATTGGGGACCGAGTAGCTTTGGCCCGAGTGGCCTGAGCGGAACGCCGGCCCCCGTGTTCGCGCGTAAGATCAACCATAAGCGGCAACCCAGCCCAGGCTATTATTCTGAAATGTGACTGAAAAGCCAGACACACACCCCAAGACGCCGCTTCGCAAGGGCTTTCTCCGGTCCTTTATTCGATGGCTTGTCATCGGCGTGGCGCTTCTTTGGTCGCTTGCCGCTCTGATCCTTGTGGCCGCCCGGTGGATCGACCCACCGACAACCGCAGTGCACATCCAGCGCCGCTTGCAGGCCTGGATTCACCACACTCCGTATCACGAGCGCTACAAGTTCATTCCGCTCAGCCAAATCTCGCCCGATTTCCAGCACGCTGTAATCGCCGCGGAGGACGCGCGCTTCTACCAGCACCACGGGTTCGATTGGCACGAGGTCCAAATCGCGGCCGAAGACGATTTGGAAGGCGGTCGCACTCGCGGAGCTTCCACCATTACGCAGCAACTTGTAAAGAACCTATTTTTCGGAACGGGCCGCTCGGTTCTACGGAAGGGTGCGGAGTTCACACTCGTACCGGTAGCCGAATTCGTCCTCGGCAAGCGGCGCATTCTAGAGATCTATCTCAACGTGGTTGAATGGGGCCCTGGTATTTATGGTGCAGAGTCGGCGTGTCGTTACTACGATGGAATGGCGGCTCGGAGTATCGGCCGGGAACAGGCGGCACGGCTCGCCGCGATTCTACCGGCTCCCCTGAAGCGACGGCCCGAGCGCATGAATAACTACAGCGTGCTCATCCTTGAGCGGATGCGCCAAATGAATTGGTAATCGCGCGCCGCATTTCACCAATACTGTGCGTATTGTCTCTCCGCGGGGTTTTGGCCGGATGGTCGGCAAACCTTACCTTACAACATTAGGGAAGAGTTGCTCGAATCAGGGAGCAAGCCACCGACGCTCAACTAAAATACGTGAATGACCATTGAAGTGGTTATGCGGCGACCGCAATCCAGCGAGTACAACTCGGTACGGGCTCTGATAGAGACAGTGGCGAATGAAACATTTAAGGACCTTTTTGCTCCGAATCCCGTCCCCCTTAAGTTCGAAGATGAGGATTGGCCGTTGGCATGGGTGGCAGTTTCTGATGAAAAGATTGTGGGCGTGATCATAACGAATCAGGAGTGGGTTAGCGACCTGTGGGTATTTCGCGAGCACCGCAGACAAGGTGTTGGAAGCAGATTACTCGCGCAGGGCGAAGCTGAGATAGCTGCTCGTGGTCACCAGAAGTGCTGCCTTCGCGTCGTTCGGTCGAATGCGGTTGCCGTGAAATTCTATCTCAGTCAGGGGTGGCAGATTGCGCGTGAGTTCGCGCACGAAAAGTATCACCATGCCATGCTGGAGATGGCTAAATCTTTGCCAGAGAAGCTCGGTGGCGCTTTCTGAGCGGATAGTCAAACCGGAAGTGATCCAGAAACGGGCTTCGGGGAGATTGAGAGATGATGTCCTCGAAGCCGACTTCTGGCCCGGAACCGTAGCTGCGGGCGTTTTGAGTGTAATCGGGGTGTTTCACCAACGATTGTTGAGGCACGCGGCTCTTAGCAATCTAATCCCGGTTATCTGTACGGATTGCGAGTGCCTGTGCCGCCGTCCTTTGCGGAATAGTCAGCCCATGCCGATGGTGCGAGTTCGTCGAACCTACAACTGAGAAAAAGCCCGCTGAGACAACGCAGATTTATATCAAATGCGCGTTTCGTGGGTGTCCCCGCAGCCTGCAAGACACAAGTGATGAGCATATTTTGAGGGAGCTTTACTGGGTGACCATGGTCGAGGTATACGCGGTAGTCCTGATTGTGACAGTCGTGATCGAAACTCGCCGAGTCGCGCACAGTAGTCTCGACTTCATATCCGAGAGGGACCAGCCGCTGACGGGAACCTAACCTATCGACCCTAAGTTCCGAGACCGCCGTAAGGCTTCTGTCCAGCTTTCCGTTTCGAACTTCAAACCTCGCATAGAGAACCCACGAACGCACCCCGATATAAGGAAGAGCAGAGTAAAAGAATTCTGCCGTTCTCTCTTGTAACGGAAACGGAAGTCGTGCCAGCGGAGTCATGATCCACAGTTCAAACGCGCAATCTTGCCGTGTGCAGTTGGGCGCTGACCTGTTGAAACTCACGTTTCCGTGCAAGTCCGGTGGGAACGGGGTACCGAAATCAGGTAACCGTGGTAGTGAATCCCGCTGAATCGCCATACCCCCATTGCGAATTGTGAGGTCCCGAACATCAGGAAAGCCAGCCGTCGCAAAGTCAAGGGATTTTAGTTCGGCAACTAGGGACTCTGCTCTCCGACGCTGATAGACCGAGTCGAGGTATAAGAGTAGCCAGCTACAAGCGATAAACACGAAGACCAGTCGCGTCACCAAGCGCACAGTGACGTGAAATCGACGGCGGGTTTGTGAATGATTGTCGATCACCAGAACTAGTTTAGACCCGACCGACGATCCCTGAGTTCCCAGCACAACTGACGTAAGCAGGCGATTACACTCAGAACGCGGCTGCCCGGTCACGCACGTGGCTGCTTAAGCAAGAATGCGCCCAGAGTCTTCGGCGGGATGCCGCGCAGTCGGATCGCGCTGGAAACCGGAATGCATTCGCCGTGGGTGAGCCGGCTGTTGAGTGAGTTGGAGCACGAAGTGATCGTGGCCCACGCGCGGAATGTGCGTTTGATCGGAGAGAGCCGTCGAAAGGACGATCGCTTCGATGCCCGCACCCTGGCTCGGCTGGCGAGAATCGACCCGGATCTGCTGGGGCCGATACAACACCGCAGTCGAAAAGCACAGGCGGATCTGACGGTCATTCGAGCCCGGGCAGGACTGGTGCGAGCGCGCACGTCGCTGATCAATACAATCACATTCCATCGCCCGCCAGTCGGATTGAACTTACGCTGAAGCCTTCGTTGAAGGTGTAGGACGAGTTGTAAGGCATTTGGAAGGCGCAGTGCCCCGACTCTTTGTCCAGTTTGCACGCGCCGCCGGCGCCGAGGATCGCAGGGTGGAAAAGTACTGATCGCGAGCGACAGTCGGGCCGCCGATATTCGGCGTAATTTGCGCAAAAGATGCAATCTGTTGCACTTCTAAAAGCGACTTTATCGCGGTGGCACTTGACACTCGCGTTGGAGCGCAAGATACTGGCTGTCATCAGGTGGGGGAGGGAAGCATTTTCTCTGTCGCCCGGAAAACGGCTTCCCGCGCGCCTTCGCGAGGGCAGTCACGATCGACGCCATTCCGGAAACAAAAAGAGTTCAAATGCATTGGTCCGACGTGGAGCGCAGGGGCAAGACGGTCAGTGCGTTCGGATTGTCCCCGTCCTGAAGATCGGGTTCCAGCAGATTTCGAATTACCGGCACCAGTTTCTGTAATGACTAACACGCTGTTTCATCGCTGTACCAAAGGAGATGTTATGAAGTTTCTCAGGAAGTCTCTGTGGGTTTGTATCAAGCCGGCCCTAACGGTCTGCCTACTGGCTTTGCTGGCAGGTTCCATGTTTTCTCAATCGAGGGGCGCAGTCGCCTCTCCGCAGAATCTTGGTCCGGAAGATCCTTCCAAGCTGATCACCGTGACGGTATGGCTCAATCAGCACAACAAAGCCGCTCTCGATGAGTTGGTTCGCCAGATGTATGAGCCGAGTTCCGCCAATTATCATCACTGGCTCACCCGTGAGGAATACAAGGCCGCCTTCGCACCCACAGCTCAGGATGCAGCGATCGTGCGCAGTTTCCTGGCAAGCCACAACTTAAGCATCTCGTCGACCGACAAATATAATCACTTCGTCAGGGCCCAGGGCCGCATTGGCGACGTGCAGAATGCCTTCCACGTGCAGATCAACCACTATCAGGTGAATGGAGAAATCCACCGGGTGAGTAGCACTAAGCCCACGGTGGAAGGAGCAGCCGGTGCGCTTATAGCATCCGTGCAGGGTTTGTCCGACAGAACCTTTAAATCGTACGCGAGGAAATCGATTGATCCTGATACCGGCACTCCTTTCGCGGGAGTCCCACTCAGTTCAGTCGGGCCGAATGGTCTGTTTTTCACGGATCAATGTTTCCGCAGCCCTGAAACGGTTACGTTTACGACGGGGGGTGGCTTCCCCTCAGCGACGTACGCCGGTAATCGCTTTGGTTCGGACATCACCTCCGGTCCACCAAATCTGCCCCCTTGCGGCTACGACGCCGCCGATATTCAGACCGCTTACGGGCTGCCGCAGGTTTACAAGAATGGATGGAGGGGAAAGGGTCAGACCATCGTGATCGTCGATGCTTACGGTTCGCCTACGATCGTGGATGACGCTAACACCTACTCGACGCTCAACCACTTGCCCGCCCTCACTTCAAAGAACTTCCAAATCTACACCGCGGGTGGCACGTCGACCTGCACACCAGCGGAAGGTTGCTATGCCCCAGACTGGTATCCGGAAACGACCCTCGACGTAGAGACGGCCCATGCGGTCGCGCCGCAAGCCGATATCGTGCTAATTGAGACCACGGACAACACCGACACTAATCTCGACGAGGGCGTTCTGTACGCAACCGAGAATTTGTTAGGCAACGTGATTTCGAATAGCTACGGAGGACCGGAAGTTCCGCCCTACAATGACCCTACCGATTCGGCGGCTGAAAACACAATCAATGAGTTGGCGGCGGCCCTCGGTATTTCGGCAGATTTTGCTACTGGCGATGATGGGGATTTCTCCGACGCCATCGGTTTCACCAGCGTTTCCATGCCGGCAAGTTCGCCCTATGCGACGGCAGTCGGCGGCACCAGCTTGTTCTTGAACAAAAATAAGACGATGAATTTCCAGACGGGCTGGGGCCTCAACGAAACCCGTATTGCCGATCCTACTCCAAATCCACCGGTCGTTCCCCCTCTGGAATTTGGTTTCATCTTCGGAGCTGGTGGCGGAACCAGCGTCCTCTGGCACAAGCCTTCCTTCCAGAAAAGCTTGACAGGAGGTTGGCGCAAGCTGCCCGACATCTCCATGGATGCCGATCCCGAGACGGGGTTCGAGCTCGTCATAACGCCCGATGCCGTGCCCGGTGACCCGCAGGCCGTTGAAGTGTACGGCGGAACCAGTTTGTCCTGCCCCATGTTCTCGGCTCTATGGGCCATCGCGAACCAGGCAGCCGGAAAGCCGCTTGGCCAGGCAGCCACGTACGTCTACACCCTGCCCGCCGGTGCTCTCTATGACGTTACCGACGTCAGTTCTCCGGACAACGTAACCGGGGTTATCTTCAACCCTCCCAATCCTCCCGCACTGGAAACCGCGGATGCACTGGTGCAGCCCTTGGAAAAAACCAAGAACTTTATCAGCGCTCTGTACAACAGCGCCTCGTCGACTCGCTGGGACATTTTCACGTTTGGCACCGACACCTCACTGACTACCGGGCCGGGGTGGGATAACGTAACGGGCGTGGGCACTCCCATCGGATTGCCCTTCGTCCAAGCAGTGGCCGCGGCCGCAACCGCTTCTCACTGATGCCGTAAAACTGGTAACATCCGGAGGGTTGAAAGTTAGCGGGCTGCTCTCATCGACAGCCCGCAATTTTTTGTCGCGTTGGGGATCGAAACTGGCGGAGCGGGGTGGAAAGAATGGGAAGAAACGAGCCGTGATTGCGACAGCACGAAAGTTAACAGCCTTGCTGCATCGGTTGTAGGTCAGCGGAGAAGTCTACGAACCACTGCACAATTGCAGACAACAACCCATGCCCGCAGCGGCATAGTCGAGGAATCTAGTTAGGAAGCAAACACAGCCCAAAGCCGAGTTCCGGTGACTGCGTCAATCGCCTGGCCCACTTTCCACGCTGTAGGTGGAAAGCAAGGTCGACAATCAGGTGGCAACACCGGCTGAAACGAGAACACCCAACTTGCACCAAGCGAAAATCGCTCATCTAAAGAGTGCGGATGGAAGGATGGCGGCAGAGGCGGCCGCTCCGGCAAAGTAAGGACGGAACGAAAACGGTTCTTGACACTGACCGGCTTTCTCATGGAAGGCGTTTACACGCATTGAGAATTGACCGGGGCGAGTTGTCCGCAACACGGAAACGGGCTTCGGGGAGATCAATAGATCTCCTCGAAGCTGACTTCTGGCCCGGTTCGTTGAAAGTTTGTGCCGGGTCATAACTTCCGGCTAGTCCGTGACTCGGGAAGAATCGCCGAGGTGTCAGGAAAGGCCACATCTCCGTTTGCTTGACCGCTCTTGCGGTCACCGAGTCGGCCAGCAACTCTGGCGCGAAGTGCTCGGACTGTGTTTGAATTCGGGAGTCGTCCGCACAGTTCATTTCAAGACGAGGGGCTTCATGCATAGGAGATTGTTGTTGCTCGTGTTCTGCTTTCTGCTGCAGGTCATCCCCGGCGCAGCCGCCAAACGCGCCTTCACCATCGAAGACCTTTACCGCGTTCGCGGACTAGAGGACTTGCACGTGTCTCCCGACGGTAAAAGCGTCCTGTTTACCCTGCACACGAACGACTTGGCGAAAGCAAAGAGCATCGGGCATGTCTGGTTGATGGATGCCGATGGCAAGAACGCGCGCCAGTTTACGTTTGGCGAAAAGGGTGAATCGGCGCCCGTCTTCTCACAGGACAGCAAGTGGATCGCCTTCATCAGTGCCCGGGATGGCGATGACAATCTCTACGTGATCTCCGCCAGCGGTGGCGAAGCCCGGCAACTCAGCAATATTTCCACCGGAGTTTCCGACCCGCTCTGGTCCCCGGATGACAAATGGATCGCGTTTTCGAGCGACGTCTATCCGGAATGCAGCGCCGACGATGCTTGCAACAAGAAGATCGAACAGCGCTGGAGCAAGGGCCCGCTCCACGCCCACACGGCCGATGCGCTGCTCTACCGCCATTGGACGCAATGGAAAGACGGCAAGCGCACGCACGTCCTTCTTACCGATGTTTCCAGCGGCGCGGTGCGCGACCTGACGCCCGGTGGCTTCGATTCTCCTCCCTTCCAACTCGGCGGATCCTTGCGATACGATTTTTCTCCGGATAGCGCGGAACTCGCCTTCGACTCCAATCATGACCGCGACCTCGCATCGTCCACCAACAGCGATGTGTGGATCGTCCCGCTCTCTGGCAATCAGCCACCGCGCAACATTACCGCTTCGAATCCCGCCTTCGACGGCCATCCGAAGTACTCACCGGACGGAAAATACATCGCCTATCAACTGCAAAAGCAACCCGGCTATGAATCCGATCTCTTTCGACTGGCCATCTACGATCGCTCCACCGGCGCATCACGCGTGCTCACCGAGTCCTTCCACAATTGGGTAGACGCCTTCCAGTGGGCCCCAGACTCGAGATCCCTCTACTTCACCGCTCCTGTCGAGGGCGACAATCCCATCTTCCGCGTGACCCTCGACACCAGCTCTATTCAGCAAGTGTTGGTGGACCGGACCATCGACGATTTCGAGCTCTCCCCGGACAACCGTCGTATCATCTACACCCGACGTTCGGTTGGCGAGCCAGTCGAGATTTTTGCCGCGGACATAGCTAACGGGAAATCCTCGGCGCCGCAACGCCTGTCTCAATTCAACAACGAAGTCGCCAATGAGGTGGATATCCGTCCGGCCGAGCGCATGTGGGTCAAGGGAGCCGACGGAGCGAAGATCGAAGTCTTCATCGTCAAGCCTCACAACTTCGATCCGTCAAAGAAATATCCGCTCATCCTCAATGTGCATGGTGGGCCGCAACAGCAGTGGCAGGATTCCTTTCGCGGCGATTGGCAGATTTATCCCGGCGCTGGCTACGTCGTCGCGTTTGCCAATCCGCACGGATCGACGGGCTATGGGCAGGATTTCACGGCTGAAATTTCCGGAGATCATGGCGGCAAGGCTTTTGAAGACCTGATGAAGGTTACCGACGAACTGAGCAAGCTTCCTTACGTCGACCCCGACCGTATGGGCGCCATGGGCTGGTCCTACGGCGGCTACATGATGGACTGGTTCGAGGGCCACACCACCCGTTTCAAGGCCATCGCTTCGATGATGGGTATCTTCGATCTCCGCTCCATGTACGGAGCGACCGAAGAACTATGGTTCCCCAAGTGGGACTACAAAGGTCAGCCGTGGAACTCTGACCAGTACGAAAAGTTCTCCCCGTCCTACTACGTGAAGAATTTCAAGACGCCTTGCCTCGTCATTTCCGGCGAGCGCGACTATCGCGTGCCCTACACTCAGTCACTGCAGATGTTCACCTCGCTTCAGGAAATGAATGTCCCTTCCCGGCTGATCGTCTATTCCGACGCCGGCCACTGGCCCAGTTGGTATGAAATGGCTCTGTACTACACCGCGCACCTCGAATGGTTCCATCAGTATCTTGGAGGAGACGCGCCACCTTGGTCTACCGACCAATTCCTGCGCAACACCGTCTTCGACAAGGAGACGGGTCGGCGGATCAAGTAACGCATGGCCGCGCTTGCCAGCGCTCCGGACGGATGGTCGGCAAACCTTACCTTACCGGATTAGGTAAGAGTAGCTCGTCAGATCGGCATAGGGGCGGC
>PLHQ01000170.1 GCA_003138975.1 Acidobacteriaceae bacterium
CGGCCGCCCTTGCCCTGACGAACATGAATGACCATGCGTTCGCTGTCGATATCGGAGACCTTGAGGTGACACAGTTCGGCTCGGCGCAGACCGGTTGCGTACAACATCATCAGCATGGTGCGGTGCATTAGGTTTTGAGCGGAATCAATGACTCGCGCGACCTCTTCCTGACTCAGTACCGTGGGCATTCGCCTCTGACGCTTCGGGAACGGAATGTGATCGGGAAGATACGGTCGCCTGAGTGTCTTGACGAAGAGAAAACGCAGAGCGGCTGTACGACCTTCGATCGTCCCCGGTGAGAGCTTGCAGTCGCGAAACAGGTGAACCTGGTACTCGCGAATATGTTTTGGGCCGAGACGATCGGGAGAACGGTGGAAGTACCTTGCGAAATCCTCTATGGCGTGGATGTAGGAACGAACCGTGTTCTGAGCGTAGTTGCGACGCTGGAGCTCGTCCAGCATCAGCTTCCTGAGATGGGTCACAGTGACCTCCTTGTGACCCAAACCTTATACCGGCAACAATGCTGGGGCCGACCACGCGGTAGCGTCCGCCGCGCCAGCGGCTTAGTCCAAACGCGGTCGTGGTCACTGACGAACGACTCCGGGACTATCAGCCAGCCAGAGAGACGAGAAGCCGTCGAGGAGCAATCGGACATCATTCTGGCCCACAACCGGCACACCGGATAGCCCAGAAGCCCGGGAAAACCGCTGTTTTCGACTGATTGGCAGTCAGCCTCCGACCCCACCTGGATAGTCGAAGCCTCGAAAACGTAACGGGGACCGGCAGGCCATCCGGCTACAACGCCAGTTTCATCTACGGCGCAAAGCTCGCCGTAGATGGAGGACGCACCTCGATCTGAAGTAAAATTGCGAAGTCCACTTCTCTAACTTCTTCAATCCTCAGTTCCGAGCCGCAGAAAGGGAAACGCAATGGCAAGTCTTCAGGAACGACTGGATGAATTTAAGAAATCATTTGAATCCGGAGCTCCGCCATACAACGCGCCGCACGAAGTGATCGAAACAATGCATCGTGCCACGGCCGAGCTCAAGGCTATGGGGATTGAGGGGCGAGCGTTGAAGGTCGGGGACCGTGCTCCGAGCTTCACCTTATTCAATCAAGATCATGTGCAGGTGGACTCCGCCGATCTCCTCCGCCAGGGGCCCCTGGTGGTCAGCTTCTTCCGAGGGCACTGGTGACCCTACTGCAATATGGAGCTGGAGGCTCTACAGCAGATTCACTCCGAGGTGCGAGCCTTGGGTGCACAGATTGTTGTAGTCACTCCTGAGCTCGAACGGTATACGCGGGCGCTGCACAAAAAGCTGAACCTGTCGTTCGATATTCTGACGGATCTTTACCTAAAAATCGCGGAGCAGTTTCGGCTCGTTTTCACACTGCCTGACTACTTGCGCGAGCTATACAAATCATTCGGCAGCACCCTAGACAGATTCAACGATGAACCGGAATATCGGTTGCCGATACCTGCACGATACGTAATCGATAAGGGGGGCATCATTCGTGCCGCCGACGTCAATGCCGATTACACGATTCGATCCGAGCCTTCCGAAACTCTGAAGCAGTTGCGGACGCTGAGTACTGCGGCCGAAGACTAGCAAGAGCCTGCCCCTAACTGAAAATCGTGCTTGCCTGGGTACTCAGATCAAATCTCTCGTTCCGTAGATCAACTCATGTCATCTTACCCAACTCATTTGCGCCTGGACCCAGTCCACTTGTTTTCGTGCGCGGGCACTAAGTGGAGATGTGTGGGTTTTCCGTTGGGGTGTGCGAGGCTCGAGCGCGGGGAGTGTGACGCTGGATTCGACGAGGTGAAGAATTCCGTAGGCATGAATCAAGTGCTGCGAAACCTCCGCCTCGTCGAATCCAGTTGTGGTAATTAAAGCCTAGTCTGCGGCGGCACTCGTTCCGCCTTTTTCCTTCTCCGCCACCAAGGCACCTTTTGCTGCCGCTTCGATGATATGAGCCACCGCTTGTGGTTGCGACACATACACGGCGTGGCTGCCTTTGATCTCGACCACCGTTGCACCAGCGCGTTTCGACATCAGCCGCCGGGCATCGGGCGGAATCATCCGATCCTCGGTCGTAAGCAGGTACCAGCTGGGTTTCGCCTTCCATGCCGCTTCGCTGATGGTGCCCCCTAGGGCGTCCACACCCCACGGCACTTGTGAGTCGGCCATGAATGCGGCCTCTTCCGGGCTCACGTCACCGGCGAACGATGCAGGAAACTTCGCCTTGTCGAGCATCAGAAAGCCGTCCACGGGCGGAAGGATCGGCGGTTGGGGCGCGCCAGCAGGCGCACTCTTGATCAACGTAGATACAGACTCACCTTTGTCGAGCGCAAAGGCGGCGACATACACCAGCCCCGCCACCTTCGGGTTGTTGCCGGCTTCGGTGATGACTGCGCCGCCATACGAGTGACCCACGAGTATCACGGGGCCGTTCTGAGCCGCGATCGCACGCTTGGTGACCGCTACGTCGTCTGGCAGCGTGATCGTCGGATTCTGGACGATGGTGACCGTGTAGCCGTCCTTCTTCAAGAGGTTGTAGACGTGCTGCCACCCGGACCCATCCACAAAGCCGCCGTGGACGAGAACGATATTCTTCACAACTGTCGTTGTATTCGTTTGTGCCATTGTGTTTTCTCCTATGCCTAACATGATTGTCATGATCGCCAGCACACAATAGATGATTCGTGTTCTGACGCCCATTGCCGTTGCGTTGTTCTTCATCGGATCTCCTTCCGCTTCATGCGGTCGCAAATGTTTTTGCCTGGCGCATATCGTCTGGCCGTCTGCATTGATTCTTGTCGACAGCAACCAAGGTATTCGGATCGCCGATTTTCAGAAACCTCGGAATCTACAGAGACGGACCTGTATTTTTCTTCAGGTTCGGAACTATGGAGAGAAGTGGTTGGGGTTTGGTAAAGACACCGGAATGCGGTTTATTTTGTATCGCGAAACACGGAAATAATTTTCTCGATTGGGCTTTTATCGGGGCGAAGGAAGATAACTCGTCCAGGAATGACAACAGTGATCTCTGTTCCAGAATTTGCGGAGCTAATGACCTTTAGCTTCCCCCCTATGCGTTCGGCCCGCTCGCGCATTCCTCGCAAACCATAGTGTCCGTCTTTTCCGTGGCTGATGAGCGGCGCAGGGATACCAACTCCGTTGTCGCTCACGCGAATTGAAAGGTCCTGAGAGTATTTCAGCTCCACTGCCAATTCGCTGGCCTTGGAATGTACGCAGGCATTGCGGATGGCCTCGTACGCGATTCGATACACTTCGTCCCGAACCACAGGGTGCATTTCCCTGGTTTCACCCTGCACCGACAAGGAAGTTTTCATCGGGCTGAACATCCGGCACTCTTCCGTAGCGCGATGCAGACCTTCCGCAAGATCGTTCGTTTCCGTCGTCGAAGTACGCAGGGACTGGAGCGCCGCCCGTCCTTCCTGAATCGCTCGAGAAAGCCACTCAGACAATTGCTCAACCGCCCGCCGCATTCGGGCTGGATCAGCCGGCTGATCCAGTGCATCATCAGCAACGAGCTTGCTACCCTCGATCGTCTGGAGGAGCGTGTCATAAAACTCTCTGGCAATGCGAGTGCGCTCGGCCAACCGCTCGTCGAAACGGGCACTCAGGGCATTGGTGGCTTGGCGCATACGGAGCCAGTGAAGCAGCATGATGAGCAGAACCCCAGCTGCAAAACAGGCGATGATGAATGACCTTGTCTGGTACCAGGCGGGAGTAACAAAAAAGGAAAAAGAGGCTCCCGCCTCGTTCCAGACGCCGTCATTATTACAAGCGATTACCCGGAAACGATACTGCCCTGGGCGGAGATCGTTGTAGAACGCTTGACGGCGCGTGCCCGGCTCCTGCCATGCGTTGTCGCGACCGCCCAGGCGGTAGCGGAAGCGTACTTTCTGCGGCGCGACAAAGCTAAGGCCGGCGTAGTCGATTTCCAGATTGCGAGTGAGCGGAGGGAGTTGCAACACACCCTGAGCCGGATAAGTAGCGCGATCCGCGATCACCTGTTCGATGTGCACCAGCGGCGGCACGATGTTTCGACTGAGATGCTCCGGGTCGATGACCTGCAAGGACAGACCGTTGGCGAACCACAAGCGGCCGTCAGCCGATCGGGCCCCGGCGACGAACGAAGCATAATTGGGTCGCACGCCGTCGAGTGCGTCGAAGGTTCGTACCGGAACCGTGATATCAGGATTCTGCTTCCAAGCCTGAAAGTCGGCGCTCGTCACCAGGCCCAGTGCGCAGTTCATGTACAGCCACAAGTCATTGCTACGGTCGAAGGCGATGGCATAGACCTGCTCGCACGGAAGGCCGTTCTTTCGGGTCAGCGTCAATGCCTTGTCGTTCCGCCAACCAAGCAGACCATAGTTGGTGGCGGAGAAAACAGAGCCGTCAGCATCCGGCAGAAGCTGCTGGATCACAGTGCCTTGGGGATGCTTGAAGGAATGGATGACAGTCTGCCCATCGCGAATGTGTGCCAGGTCGCCATTAAAAAGTCCGAGCGGGATGGCGGCCTCGCCCCTAGCACATGAATCAAAAGACAAAATAAAGGATGTGCTATCAAGCATTCTCGGCTCAGCAGTCCAGTACGGATTGCTGGTCAAGAACCCGGTCGAAGGAATTCGCCTCCCCGCGGAAAGACGCGGAAAGCGAAAGACCAAACCGCACGTCACTCCAGAGCAATTCGAACAGTTGCTGAGTTGATCCCCGAGCCTTACGCCAGCATGGTATTCGTGGCGGTTTGGACCGGGCTTCGCGTCAGTGAACTGATCGGACTGAAATGGGAGGATGTAGGAGCAGACTCGCTGACGATAGATGAGCGCTGCTGCCGCGGTGACTGGGATGCACCAAAGAGCGAGGCGAGCAATGCCACCATCGGCGTTGAAGCCTGTGTGATTGAGCGCATCCACCATCTCAAGCAGCTCACGGTTGACGTCAAAGCCGGACTGGCGGTCAGGCATTACAAGGTGGTGAAGTCTGATCGGCCGGAGGATCTCGTGTTCCAGTCCGTTAAGACGGGCGCGCCCATGCGAGACAACAACATTCTGTCGCGGCACATCAAGCCGGCCGCGCGCAAACTCGGTCTGCCCTGGATCAACTGGCGTTGCTTGCGAACCTCGCATGCAACCTGGATGGTCGAAGCAGGCGCCAACCCCAAGGACGTGCACGGCCAGATGCGGCATTCTCGCATTTCGACCACAATGGATATCTATGCGCAGATCGTGCCGGAGTCACAGCGGCGCGCACTGGCCAAGATGTCTGCGATGGTCGAGTCGCGCACGTCAAAGCCGGTCGCGGCGATAGGCAGTATTTCCATGCCGCCGCAATCGCGGATGGTGAATTAGCTAGTTGAAAATTATTTTGGAGCCAATTGGAGCCAAACCCAGGTGGGACGACGAGCTAAGTCGTTGAAAATATGGTGGCCAGGGACGGAGTTGAACCGCCGACGCCAGCCTTTTCAGCTTTGAGCCTAAACCCCTTTTCATTCAACAACTTAATTCGTCAAGATGGCCGATTTATTGTGACCATTCTGTGACCAGCGCCGATGTTCGCCTAAGCGTCGGCCGAACCATTAAACGAGAACACTTAAAGAGGATAAGCGAATCGAAGCTAACCCTTGAAATGCGTTCTCATCCTGAGTACAATTGTTCTCGGAATGAGTACACGCAACGGTCTCGGGGACCTTCTGTTCGGACGCACGCGGGGCGCTATCCTCGCCCTGCTCTATGGCAGGGCCGATCAATCATTCTACACACGCCAAATTGCACGCGAAGTAGATGCCAGCGTTGGCGCGGTTCAACGAGAGCTTGAAAACCTCTCGAAAGTGGGTCTTATCATTCGCAGTTCACTCGGCAGCCAAGTTTTCTATCAGGCGAACCGACACGCCCCCATATTTCGAGAGATGCAGGCCCTGGTGAACAAGACAATTGGCATCTTTAGCGTCTTGCGATCGGCATTGCATCCTTTGGCGAAGCGAGTCCTTGTGGCATTTGTGTACGGATCCGTCGCACGCGAGGAAGAAAAGGCACAGAGTGATGTTGATCTAATGGTTGTTGGGAAGGCCACACTTGACGAGATCCTTTCACGGCTCTCTACAGTGGAGAAAAACATCGGCCGCCCTATCAACCCGACCGTGTATTCCGTCGAGGAATTCAAGTCGAAACTTGCGAGCGGGAATCATTTTTTGACCGCCGTGCTCAAAGGCCAAAAGGAATTTTTGCTAGGAGACGAGGATGAGCTTAGAAAAGTGGGTGGAGTACGGTTGGCTAAGGCGGGAGCCGACCAGCACAGGTGAGATCAAGGATCTTCTGGGAATTGTGGATCGTAGCCTTGCGGATTCAAAGGTCGAAGCTGTTTCGACGGACCTTCGATTTATCGCTGCTTTCAACGCGGCGCTCAGCGTCGCGACGACAGCGCTCCGCGCCTCCGGTCTTCGCACCGTTACCCAAGCGGGTCACCACGTAAAAACAATCGAATCTCTCGAACTCACCATAAAAGCCAACCCGAAGGTCATTGAAAGATTCAAGACGTTCAACAGTAAGAGGAACAAATCGGTTTATGACGTTGCAGGCGCCGTGTCAGATCAGGAATTGGAAGCGATGGTGAAACTCGCGGAGGAACTCAAGAACAACACCCTAGCTTGGCTGCGAAACCTCCATCCGGAGCTATTGCCGGCCGGGCCGAGTGGTCCGACCCGTGCGGGAGGAGATTAGAAAGTCACGCCGGAACCGAGGGAGCCTCCACGGCGACTTCCCAGAAATATGGCCCCTTTATTGTGACCACTCTGTGACGAGCGCCGATGTTCGCCTAAGAGTCGGTGTAGAAATGTTCAGGATTGGAAGACAAGAGAAAAAGGTTAGTGGAACTGCGGCCTCTGCCGTGACAGGGCAACAATGACATGTAACTGATTGATATCAAACGGTGTCGGCGGATATCGTTTGATACAAAATGATACCGGAGAGCATCTGTTATCGTCCCCTTAACGTCCCCAGATTCGCGGGCGCCCGTTCCATTGGGACTCATGCCCCAAAGCCCGGCTTTTTGGTTGGGATCCCGTCTCCAACCATCGCGACGTTGCGGCCTTTCGCACGCAGTTCCCTTACACATCTCCCTCTGACAGTTGGGCCATTCTCACACGTTTGCCTTGCTTTACTGACCTTACTTACTCAGCGCGAAATCCGCCTTTGTATCGCCGCTGACGGTCACCGGTTTGGATTGGTTCTTTGTGCCTTCATGCCAGGCAACGACGGTGTAGCTGCCGTCGGGAACGTTGTCGATTTTATATTCGCCGGATTTGTCGGTCTTGGCGAAGAATGGAGTCGGAGCAACTACGATGTAGCCGGCCATCTCGGGGTGTACATTGCACAGGAGAGGCACCGCGCCTGCAGTGTCGAACCGGAAGGATCGCTTCTCGCCTTGCGGCCATGTTCCAAGATTGTGTCCCAGACTCTTATTTCCGCCGACGCTGGGCCAGAACACGTTGTGACCAACCTTATCGCTGTTTAGAAAGTCCACAGTAGTGCCTTGCTGCACGACCAGAATGTGCGGCGTGAACTGCAGCCCTTTCTGGTCCATTAAGGGATGTTCGGAGGTACGGTTGAAAGTCTTGCCCGCAATCGTGTCAACGTAAACCACAGACTCGCCGGAGACGCCAGAAACTTTGCCACTGATGGTTCCGGCGCTGGCGACGAGGCTCAACACTGCAAGGACTGCGACCACAGTCAGAACATTTCGTTTCATGGGTTCCTCCTTTGAACCAGATTCTTTCGTTACCTCGAAAAACCGCACCATTACATGCGCATCTCTTCTGACACCGAACAGTGGCGGACTCCGGTTCTGCGTGTACCGGAGCCCTGTCCCACGATGAGTCAAAAGTGGAACCCAAGTTCAGCTGTCAGCGAGCGCGGCGTGACATAGTGCGTGCCGCTGAAGGTGGAAAGGAAGTTGTAGAGCGCATAGTTGTTCGCCAGGTTGATGACGGTCAATTGTGCGCTCCATTTGTACTTGTCACCGTGAAAGAGGTTGTCATGGCCCACCGACATGTCGAAGAGGCTCCGGTGTGCGATGCGCGGAGGCTTATGGTCGTCGTTCTCAGTACCTGGTGGAGGTACGTTTATGAGCGCAGAGCCGAACGCCGATGCGGGGCAGTTGTAAGGTAGAGGACTCGTCGGGGTTGCGCGGACGCCACTACAAGTGAACCCGGCTTCAGCCTCTTGATCAGCTGAAAGCGGCACCTGGCCCACGTTGGCAGCCATCATGCTCACGTTAGGTACGTTGTTGATTAACACTGATTGTGGGCAATCGTTGCTTGCGCCGATTCCGTAGCACGGAGTTGCGCCTGCCACCAGTCCAGTGTCATACCGCCAGTTGAAGCCCATCCAGGGACCGCGCTTCCAAGGCTGGTATTGGAAGTGGGTCGTCTGGTTGAAACGTTCGTCGTGGTCAATGCGGAAGGGAGTGCCCGGCGCTCCCACAGTCGCGCCCGCGCCGGCAATCTGCGGCGGGAAGAAACGTGCCGCCACGCTGGAGAAGACCATCAGCGCCGAGAATCCGTGGATTTCAGGCACGCTCACACGGCCCGCATATCCCGGAATCTTCGAGTTGTGCCACTCAATGGGGTAAGTGATCGGCGTGTTGCCGAGCACACTGAAGTCGAAGCCGTTGTGTGTGTACTTCGAGATCCACTCGCCGGAAAAGACCAGGTACTTCCCGAACGCCTGCTCCAGGCCAGCGTGGAATTCGTTGCGAAAGCCAACGCTCAAAGGATTCGTGGCCGACGAAGAACAGAGAAGCAGAGGGTTTAGGACAGCGATGCCGCAGCCGATGCTGGAGAGGATGAGGTTCTCGTTGAAGGGAGATTCCAGAGTGCGCGCGTAGGAAACACGCAGAATGGTGTTGGTCTTTTTGACGTTGTAAGCTACCCCTACCCGAGGCTCGACTTGGTTCCCGCTGGTGATCCCATTGTAGAGATCGCCGCGCAGTCCGAGGTTCAAAGACCAGTTATCTACGGTGATGTTATCTCGCACGTACAGGGCAAGTTCCTTGATATCGGTGTGGCCACTGAAAACGTAGGAGACTCCGCCACGGGTCAAGTCGTACGGAGCCAGGGTCGTACTGTAATAGGGATAAAGAGCATTGCCGGGCGCGTTCGGATTGGAAGCGATGTTCGCCTGCAACGGGCCGGTAACGCCGGGGCAGTCCGCGGGAGTGAGCCCGGGAGCTGCGACCCACGGATATATGTTCACCGAACTCGTGCCGTAAACATTCGTGATGCAGGGTGCGTTGTAGGTAGGATCGACGATCCCGATGGGCTCGTTCTCGTTGAGAAACGTTTGTTGGTAGGTGGCTCCAGCCTTAATTTGGTGAATGCCCTTGACATAGGAGAGATCCGTCCGCAGTCCCGCGTTAGTGAGCGAACGGTCCTGACCAACCGACTGTCTCTGAAGACTTGGTGGCCCGAGGTCCGCGAACGGATCTTTGCTGCCATAGTAGTTGTAGTCGTCGCGGCGCACGAACGCTCCCAACGTGTAGACGGCGTTCGTATTGAGCACATGCGTCCACGAAGGCGCGATGTTGAATGTTCCAATCTTGGAAACCTGGTCCGTTGGTCCCACCGGATTTCCGTCCGGGCCTATGCCGGGTGCACCGAAAGCCGCTGCCATCTGTGGCTCAATCCCAAAGAGTCCACTCCAGGGTGTCGCGTTTTCGGCATCGAGGTTATTCGGCGTCTGAAACCAGCTCCGGCTGTAGCCGAAGTTCAGGTGAATCGAGTCACCGGGTGTGATTTGATAATCCACGCGGTCGAACAGGTTTTCTTCATTGCCCTTGTCGTGGAACACCGCGAATTCTGGCGGATCGAGGAATCGACCAGTGTTCAGACCATTTGCGGAGATGAAGTTCCCCCAGTTCTTGCCGCCGTACGCAAGCTCGGCTGCCACGTTGGATGTTCCGAACGTCCCATAGGAAGTGCTCACACTACCGTGAGGCGTTGTCACACCCTGGCCTGAACGCGTGGTCGCTACAATCACAACGCTGGTCTTGCCTCCGTATTCCGCCGGCGGCGCACCCGAGATCACTTCCATGGATTCGATCGCATCGACGGGAAGCTGGTTGGAGAAGACTTTACTTTGCTGGTCAGTAATCGGCTGGCCGTCGATGCTGAACGAATTCGAGGCGTGGTCGCCGATGCCGTGAAAGAGGCCATTGGAATCGGCAGCGATCCCAGGAGTGGAGAGAGTAACCAGCGAACTCAGTGACGATGTCGTGCTTTCCAGAGGAAGTTTGTCGAACAAGCTCTTGTCAATATCGGAGTGGAAGGTCGGATCATTCTCCAGCAAATCGGCCGCCTGAGCCTCGACCGTCACGCTCTCGGACGCACCGCTCACCTTGAGGGCGATGTTGAGGTTCACGGGAACAACAGACCGAACATCAATGTCCTGCGAATAAGGAGCAAACCCGCGTCCCAGCACAGCGAGGTGATACGGATTAAACGGCACATTCGGGATGGTAAATTTGCCCGAACTGTCGGTAGCCGTGGCTCGATCAAAATGGCTGACTGGGTTGTGAATCTCCACGGCTGCGAACGCGACCACTGCACCGGTCGGATCAAGGACCGTACCTGTTACCGAGGTTGAGTTTCCACCCGACTGCGCGTAAGCCTGAAAAGCGAGGGCCAAAAGGAAAACCACCACAAAAGTCGCGGGAAGCGACCTCCTGTAAGAAGCCAGCATGATTCCTCCTGAAGATTCATCGAAAAAGATCAAGCCAAAGGCACACGGAAAACGAACCGGGCCTGTAAACGGCAGAAAGCTGATCTTTAGACGCTAGGAGGCGGGCGGACACACAGAACAAAGACTGTCAGGCGTTGCTTGGCAGAGACGGGTTCCGGCCGAAAGGTAGAGACCGAAACGAACATCACCGTTGGTAAGACGGTAGCGGTTTGCGGAGAAGCTGAATGGGCGGCGATACAGACGGTACACGTCGACGACTCGGTGGGGCTCAAATGTTGATGCGTGGCGAATGCAATCGCTGACCAGAAGGTCAGCAACACGCATAGACACGCTATCCGCTTCGATATCGACCGCATGAAAGCTAACCCCACGAAAACTTCATTTGAATCTATACCAAAACGCCAAATAAACGCAACGAGAGAATACCTATCCAGGTATGTACGCACAGCCTGCTTATATTTCGTGTTTCCTGACTGCCAGAGCTAGTGGTGGTGTGACGAGGCGAGGCCTCCATAAAGACCCAGTACAACGACGACTATTGCCCCCAGAATGATCCATAGCAGCTGAATTATCCCCTTCCTATCACCCGCTCTCTTATTCCGGCTTTGACCCTTTTTGAAGATTGATACCATGAGGTCACTGCGTCGCGCCTCCAACAGGAACGCTCGAATCCACGGAAGCCTTGATCTGTGTGGATGCCGCAGCGTTTGTTGCGTTGCTCTCTGCACGTTCAGGCCACTCCCTTGTATGGAAGGCGGTTCGACAGTCCCTCACGCATTTCCCAAAATCGCTATAAGCGAAATGGACTGATCCTGCATTCTTGAAATTCGCGCGGCAGGGCTAGCATCTCGCCCGCATCCCGACACCGGACAGCCCACTCAACTAGGGTTTGGTACTGGTCGAACGTAATAATATTTCCCAACCATTCCGTGCCCGATGAGCTCGTAATCACGACCACGTTCGGCACATCGCATGGTCCAACACAGCCGCTGATAGTCAGCTGAACTCGCTTCAGCAGTCCCCGTTTCCGCCATTCACTCTTCAGCCATTCCACCGGAACTTCGGGCAAACCACGCTCGACATTGCCGCAACAGCAGCCTCGACAGATCGTGATCTGTCCGACCACGAGGCGCTTCGTTTTCAATGGACAGTCTCGATCCTCGTTCACAGCGGGTGATCCGTCCCGACTTCTGGAAGCCACTTAATCCAACAAGCCATATAGGTCGTCCATTTCAAACGGTCTTGGTGATCTGCGAGACTGCAAGAAAACTGCCGCAATCAAAATCACCAAGATCGCCAGGGCGATTAGGATTGCCCAAGCTCTGACTTTCCGACTCTGGATCACATGAGCAAAGTGCATACCCTCAACTCAAATCCGCTCCAACCCCCGACTCATCGCCCGGATTCAGCACCACGGGGCAACAATCTCGTGGAATTGAGAATGAATGCCAACTCTGAGGTCACGTGAATAAAGGCGGCGAGCAGCGGATTCAGGAAGCCAAGGGCTGCCATTCCCACTCCTATGCTATCCACGACCAGCGTGCCCACAAAATTCTGCATGATGATCCCGCGGCAGCGTCGAGCAAGCCGCAAAGTTTCGACTAGTTTGGAGAGATCGCTTCCGATCAAGATCACATCTGCGCTCTCCCGAGCAACATCAGTTCCCGATCCCATGGCGATGCCGACGTTGGCCTCCACGAGGGCAGGAGCGTCGTTTATCCCGTCACCGACCATCGCGACATTACGCCCTTTGCTCCGCAACTCAGTCACCCACTTTGCTTTCTGCTCGGGCAGGAGTCCTCCCACTGCTTCATCTACTCCGAGATCACGGCCAACCGATGAAGTTGCCGCTTGTGTGTCTCCACTCAACAGGACAGTCTTCAAACCCATGTGTCGCATTGCGGCGACCGCACTCTTGGCTTCCGGACGCAAAACATCCGCTATTCGGATGCTCCCAAGAACCTGCCCTGCGCGAGCGACGTAGACTTCCGATGCCCCGCCCGCACCATCACTACTGACGGGCAAACCCCTCGTCATGCCGTGCTCCAGGAGCAGCGCCAGACTCCCCACGAGAATCTCCTCGCCTTCATAACTCACCCTGACTCCTCTTCCTGGCGTGTACGAGAATTCATCAGGCTCAACGAGCGGAACGTCGAGTTCCGTTGCCCGTGCCACAACTGCCTTGGCGAGAGGATGTTCGGACTTGCGTTCCGCAATACTGGCAGCCGCTATGATCTGTTGCTCTCCGAAGCCATTGGCGGAAACGACTTCCCGAATCTGTGGAGTCCCGAAAGTTAGCGTGCCGGTCTTGTCCAAAAGGACGGTGTCCACGGCAGCTAGTGCTTCCAGGTATAGGCCCCCTTTAATGATGGCTCCCTGATGTGCCGCTCGGCCTATTGCTCCGAGGATTGCAAGGGGAGTTCCAGCCGCGATACCGCACGCTCCGGCAACGATTACCACCGAGATGGTTGACCTGACGTTTTGAGTAATGATGAAAGTCAGAACTGCTGCCCCCAGGGCAAAATAGACCAAGTAACCCGCCAGGCGATCCGCAGTTTTCTGAATGGGAGCCCGTGATTTCTCGGCGCGTTCGACAGCTTCAACGATTCTTCCGAATGTCGTGTCGCGACCGAGTTTCTGGGAACCGATTTCCAGAGCCCCCGATTGATTGATGGTTCCGGCGTAGACAACATCTCCCGGTGCCTTCTCAACCGGCATGGCTTCGCCGGTGATTGCCGCTTGTTCCACAAACGATCGGCCGCCAAGCACAACGCCATCCACCGGGATGTGTCCGCCCGGTTTCACGATGACTGTGTCACCAACTTGAACCTGGTCGGACGCTATTTCCACCACCTCGTCATTGCGGCGGACCGCAACGGTTCTGGGGAGAAAATCGAGGAGACTCTGGATAGCCCGTCGGCCTCGTCCAACCGTGAGCCCCTCCAACACCTCGGCGGCGAGGACGAAGCCGGTGATGACCAGAGCAGTGAAGAACTCTCCAATCGCCAGAGCCGAGAGAAGCGCGATGGCCATCGAGAGTTCCATCGTCATCTTTCGTTCAACGATGTTCTCGAAGGCTTCCTTGAAAATGGGATATCCGCCGATCAGGGTAGCCGCGATGCCGATTGCGCTGATGTGCGGAAACGGCTCCCAAAGCCGAAACCAGACCGCCGCCGCAGCCAAGGCCACAAACGCGATACGGATGAGTTCGGTCCACTCTACCCCGTGCTCGTGTTCTTCACGTTCAGGGCCAGAGTCAGGTTCCTTCAGTTCTGAGGACTTCCGCGTCTCGCTGAGGTGCGAAGGATTGGCTGGGGACTTTTCGACGATGAGCGACGAACTCATAGAGACATTCCCTCTGTGGTACGAAAGCAATATTCCAGGTAAAACTCGACCATCAAGACAACTTCATCAGCGCCTAACACAAACTGTGCCCAGCGGCGCCGCGAGAACAGAACCGGAACAATAATCCGATCTCACTCTGCGATCCGCCCAATGAGGACCGGCAGCACGGTCAACGCTGCGATAGTGGAAAACACCGCGCCACCCAACATGACAGTGGCGAATCGGCCTTGTGCTCCCGAACTTGCCCCAATCAATGCCATGAAAAGGACCCCCACGATTGCACACAGTCCAACAAGGGAAACAGCTCGAAATTTCGCTTGAACTCCTCTATAACATGCATTTCGAATGTTGCCGTACAGCCTGCGGGCCTTGGCGATCTCAGAGGCAACCATCCAAGCCTGTACGACAGCCAGCGCAGAAACAAAACAGAAACCTGCTACTGCGCCCCGTTCAGCGTGCATGCCACGAACAAAAAGGGCGAGCACGCCTCCACTAAACCCCAGAAGCACAACGGTTATGACGAAGGCCATGCGCTGCCACATGATGAACTCGCGCAAACGAATGGTTCATGATACATACCCCCATAGGTATAGCGCAAGCCTCGGCATGATATCATTCGTTTGCGAATGAGTCATACAATCAAGAACAAACAGAAGCTGATTTTGCGGAGCAAACGCATCCGGGGGCAATTTGAGGCTCTGGAGCGGGTCCTCGACGAGGAACGCGATTGCTCGGAGGTGTTGCAGATCATCAGCGCGGCACGAGGGGCAGTCAACAGCCTGATGACTGAACTCTTGGAAGGCCACATCCGGCACCATGTGCTTGACCCGAAGCGGAGACCGAATTCGGAGCAGACGCACGCGGCCGATGAGGTGATCGACATGGTGAAAACCTACCTCAGATAGCCGAGTCCATCCCTTCGGGCCTCCGATGAACGGCCGTGACGATCTGGTAAGCGCCCACGCTGAGACCCCCCTACTCCGCCGTACCGGTGTTCTCCCCTCGCCCTCAGTTTGTATGTGGGGATCATTCCGGCAGCCCTAATCCACTCAGATTCTCTGAGGAACCAGTCTGTGATCTGCTGAAATTTCCTCCCAGGTACGCCGCATAGCTCGCGACTCTGTCATCAACGGACGACGCCAAGCCCCCATGGGCTGCGCTCTGCCAATCGCTAAACCTAATAAACGCACACATTTATGAATATCGACAGCCATCGATATATAGGATGTCGACCTAATGTAACAGATTCAAAATGGAAGCCAAGTGATTGCATTCAGAAAACTTGGTGGCCAGGGAGGGAGTTGAACCCCCGACGCCAGCCTTTTCAGGGCCAAACGCAGCCGTTTTGAACTCATTGATTCTCCAGCCCTTGCCATTGTTTCTCTCATCATTTTCCGTCCGAATATTGGAACATTTTGGAACAAGATTTTGGAACAGTATCAGTTCACAAAACTTGCCCCAGTCAACTCACCAAGTTTGTTCACCACCCGACGCTGAGACTCGGGAATGAACTGCTGGTAGATGTCCAGCGTTGTAGTCGCTCGCGAGTGCCGCATTTGCGCTTGCGCATCCTTTACGTCCGCGCCGGCCATCTTCAGCCAGGTCGCATGCGAACGCCGGAGCACCTGCCAGTTAACCCAGCCCATCCCCAGCGCCCGAGCTGCTGGCTTTATGAACCGGGTCAGTATCGTGTTGTCCCTCATGGGCGCACCCTTTGCAACCGAAGCAAAAACCAGATCGTCAGGACCGCACGATTTCACAGCGGGGTAGCGCCTGACAGCGTTACCCGCCCTGATCTCGACCGTGACGGTCTTGAGCCGATGAATACGGTCGATCACCCCGCAGTTCACCGGAATCGTAGCATTGCTAGCTTTGCTCTTGGGAGCACCCCACTCGCCGCGACAATACCGCTCTTCAATTGTGATGGAGTCCGCATGCACATTTTTCCATCGAAGCCCAATCAGTTCGCTCGCTCTGAGACCCGTGAACGCGGCTACATACACCATAGTCGCGTAAGGTTCAGGAATCAGGGCGAGCAGAGCATAGAACTTCAGAGGGTCGATGTAGGGTTTTATGCGGTTCCCTTTTCTCGCAGGGGCCAGCCTCACGCCCTCCATCGGGTTCTTGATGAGAATCCCGTATGTGATGGCGGAGGAAAGAATACTGGACATGACATCGCGAATCTTGTCCCTCGATTCATAGGACAATTTGGAACTCGCGATGCCCGAGAAATACTGCTGCAAGGTTAGGGGCGTCAGATCACGCATGCATTTCGATCCAAACGCCGGGTTGAGATAATTCTTAATCACGCTTAGGTAACGTGCCTGAGTGCTCTTCGCCATGAGTGGCAGGAGGGTCGATTTGTAAATCGCTTCTACATACTCATCGAAACCGACTGCCGCTCCGATAGGCGCGAGTCCCTGATTTAGCGGCCGCAAAACCTCAGCCGCGATCTTCTTAACCTCCCGCTCCGGCATTGTGGCGGGAGCGAGCCGAATGCGTTTACGTTTGCGTACCCTCTTCCCTGCCAGGAACTCGTCCTGCCACAGAAGCAGATACCACCATTTCCCCGAGCGCTTTGGCTTGGGGTCTTGAAACCTCCGGCGGGCCATTTTTTCGGTATCCTCCGAAAGCTGGCCTGTCGGGTTCGCCTTGACCGCAACGATACCATGCACGACGGGTTGGGCGAAAAGTTCCATAATCGCTTGCTTTAGTTTTCCAATTGACGCTGTACTGATCTTCTGTACTGACTTGTCAAATCAGGAATCCCAAAACCCTCATGGCTGCTCGGCAGGAAATCGCTAAGCTCGCGGAAAGTCCTCGCCGCGTTTCCGCGTGATTTCTTGTTGACGAATCTGCGAGTGCGCTGCATTCCCCGTTCGTGAATCAGTTGGCGGAGTCCAAGACCCGCGAGAAATTTCATCAGGTCATGGGCGTCAGGACTTGGTTCTGGTTGCCCGCCCGCAACAAATTCGAGACTGCCGAACGGGTCAAAGGCCAGTGCGTTTTCCTTCAGCGCCCTCAAGGTGGACAACTCGGTGGGAATTCTGCACCCTCCGTATTGCCGCTCAACTCGCGTGAGCACAAATCCCTCACTTGGGTATCCATACATCTCTTCGAAACTGGGCAACGGTTGCTCTTCGCTTTCGTTCCTCTTCAGCGCCGCATACCGCCTCTTGAGTTCCGCGATTTTGTTGTAAATGCGGAAACAATTCGGGCGACTTCCCAGGTAGAGAGTTTGGATCTCACCACGGCCCATGCGAGCAAACTGATCCGCCTTCTCGATATCATTGACAACCTGCTTGTACGCAGCACGAAGGGTGTCCTGGAAGAATGAAACAGGAACGCCCACAACATCAGCCGTAAGATCTACTCGCATCGTCTCTAGCTGCATCGGCTCAACCGCGAATATCCGAGTTATTTCGCTAACCAACTGCGTAAAGGATTTATGTCCTGTTTCAAGTAATTCCAATTTGTGATTACCTAGCTTTCCGTGCTTGCAGTGGGCATGCAGAACCACGTCAAATCCAAATGGCCTCAAATCCGCCACAGCCACATAGTGCCGCGTAGCATGAAACGGGTCTTTGCCTCCTGGCTTTCGCAATTCCGAATACAGCGTCCCAAAGTCAGTCGTGTACATCGCACAGGACGGGACACGCAGCTCCAGTTTGTCAATCACACCTCCATCCATGACAGGAAGAAACTCGCAGGCTCGTCATACTGACGCAGGTTGCAGGCTATTAGACGGAGCCTGCAACTCGCTTTACGTGGCCGTTGTCCTGTTCCCCTCATTCGCGCACTCGCCTTTGCTGCTACGCTTCGTTCCGCAGTGGGACCACTACGTGGTCCCCCAAGAGGGGTTTCACCCCTCCTGGACCTCCCCAAGCCAACCCATTGTGTCCTTACCGGGCATCTCTCGGTCCGGTTCAAATTTGGAGGGTGGGGTCATGCCCGTATAAGTCGCGGGTCGTGAGGTTGGCTATTCGCCACGTTGCCCGCACTGAGGTTTTGATCCCACCCATGTCGACAGAAAATTTCCTACAATCCCAACCAATCGAGCAGGCCCGCGCGGGATTTTCCGCGTCGCCTCCTTGCTCTACTTCGTTTCTGCTCCGTTCCGAGTCTCCCCTGTAATTCGAGAAGCCGCTCTCGAAGCGGCTCTCGAAGCCGTTCGGGGGTTCGAGGCGAAGCAATCGCGGCCCTCACACCACGTATCTGCTCCTCAGTCGTTAAGACGTGTCGCTTTGCCATACACTCAACCTCCAATTGGTTGTGGTTACTATCGTGAGTTTTGATCAGTTGAAATGACTTAACAATAGGTTTTTCTTTTGGCATACTTGCGCCAGAACTCCCGCGCGAGTTTTGGCAAGAGTCACCCTATGAGAAAGAAAGACGAGCCCAAACCTCTCAGCGAGCAGGAGAAGAACGAATTGCGTCCTGAGCTGGCGAAGTTTTATGGAAGTGTTTCACCCGCACTCATCAAGCAGGGGGCTGAGAGGTTACGACAGTTCGGAGTCTTCAGCGATGAGATGGTGGACAAACTGACGAATCCAGAAACCTTCGCATCGGCGGTGCTCAATGATCCCAAAGTATCCTCCGAAGGTATCGAAAAAATGACTGCGCTAGTTCGAGACCTAGAGGCCAACGGACTACGAATGCTTAAGCCCGCCCTTCGCAACATGGTCAAGGACATGCCGCGCATTCCCGGAGGTGGGCGCCCACACAGCGTTCCCGCTGCTGAAGAGAAACAGGCGATGATCGAAGAGGTTTTGGTACTGATGCGTTCCGTGAGTCTTGGTAACGCAATGAAACGCGTGGCAATCAGGCACGGAATAAGCCGCCGAACAATTCAGAGGATTTGGGCTGATCGGCTTCGATCTCAACAGGATCGCAAATCAGTCTAAGTCCATGAGTTCTGAGTGGGGGTGACAATCAATAGCCTGCCGCGTTCGCCAAGAGAAATTCCCGGTCGAGCGGTCGAGCACGGCTTTCTGGCGCTGTTCGTCATAGCGTACTGTCATCCACTGTGTGGTCCCTTGGCGACTAAGAATTAGCACACGGCCATAGACCGGATGCACTGAATAGGTTTTGGGGAGTTCTTGCGTAATCTCAAACTGAAATTTCGGATCGGCGAGTAAGCCTCCGTCCTCACATTTACGGCCTTCAATTCCAATTACGAAATCAGGGAAAAAGCCCTTGCCATTGTCTCTCTTTGAGAGTGAACAGTGGACCGGGCTCGTTAGCCTTACCTTTTGAGCGGCTCTGAACGGAAGAAGTGGTCTCTGACTGCATCGCCTATAAGTGAAATTGGCATGTTCTTCACTCCTTTCTTGGTGGGGGGGATTCTACCGCCTAGGTTGCCCACGACGCCATGACGCTTTTTCGGCCCTACCTACGCTTCCGAACGTTCGGTATTGAGCTGAAGAAGTTTCGTCAAGATTTCTTGGTCGGATATATCGTTGGGCCACTCATAAGCGGCACACACCGCTTCATTTAATGCCCGGTGCGCATCTTGTAGCCAAGTCGGATTTTCGTTGTACAGGTTCGTCAGAGTGCGCTTCTTCAATTCCGCTGCGGAGGCATCGGGTGGATTGAGCCAAGCATCGCGCTTCTTTACGAGTTCACGCGCAGCCGCTGCGATTGCTTCGACAAGCGAATCTCCCTTTGGTTCCTTCCCCGGCAGCCACGGGAAGGGGAACGTTTCGAAGGTACGGGACGACGAGTAACGTGGATCATTGCCCACTCCCATCCATGAACACTGGGCCAGCGTCCACGCTTGGTGGACCCGTGACTGAAGAACGCCGATCATATAGTCATCGTCTCGCGCAACCACGTGACAGGTGTGGTCCGGGACCACATTGGTATCCATCCAGACGAACACGCGGTGCTTCGCAACTTCAGGTGTAACGATGCAACGTTTCAGGTTTCTAATTGCCCTTCTTAATCCCGGCCTTGCTTCACCGTGTATCCACCACCGCTCACGTGTGCGCTTCCTGCGAGTCTTGTCTCTGATAGGCTTCACATTCGCACGGACGTATTCAAACGGTAGTTCATACAGGGCAGCATCTTGCTCACGCATCTTCACACCGAAGTCGATGATCCAGGAATTGCTTGGCCGTGCGGTAATGTCCTTTGCGCCCAACCGCTGCTTTACCACGTCCGAGTTCGGGCGAGCATTTGGATTTTCTGGCGTATGCAGCATGTTCTCGGCTGCTTCGGCAGATATATCAAAGGGGCCAGCCTTCATCACTCCCAAGAAGCACAGGTGTTCGTCCTCGGCCAACACCTTCGCTTGGGTCACATCGACAGTACTGGTTAAATCGGTATTTATGCTCGCAACTGATACTCCATCTAGCTGGCGTTCTTTCTGGCTGCCGTCATCGAAACCAATCATTGAGACGCGCACCGCCGCACCATCTAGTACCCAAGGCCGATCAGACCATGCCATGAATATATCGCCGGTTTCCTTGATACGCTCCAGCACAGGACGATTCCCCATCATTGTGATCGAGTTCGTCGCCAGCAATCCTGCGCGTTTTGCTTTCCTCGTGTAAATCTGTTCGCGGGCACGTTCATACCAAAACGTAACCAGATCAGCGCCGCCAGGTACGCGCCCCTCATAGAGCTTTCGCAAATCGTCCACGTAAATGTCGCCCAGTCCTTCGCGCATTTTCTTGTCACCGAGGAATGGTGGGTTGCCGATAATTACGTCGGCGTCCGGCCATGCCGGTTCCACAGGGCGGCCTTTTTCATCGTGCGTAAGAATTGCATCCATGTGTTTTATATTTGTCAGCGGTTTCAAGATTGGGTGCGACCCGAAATGGAAGCCGTTATCGTGCTGCCATTGGATGTAGCCGATCCAGACGACAACGGACGCGAGTTCGTGGGCGTAGACGTTCGTCTCGATGCCATAGAGCTGCTCCGGACTGGTGCGCGGTAACAGGCCCGAGAGGCCGTTGCTAGCGGCGAATACACTGATTTTTTTCTCAAGGTCGAGAATCTGCTTAAGGGCCACATAGAGGAAGTTGCCGCTGCCAGACGCGGGGTCGAGCACCCGCACTTTCGACAACTCCGCAGCAAAGCCCATCAGCAAATCGGAGAGTGCCTTGCGCAACTTGGTCTGGCCCGCTTTCTGCTGGGTCTTTGACTTCTCAATGATTGCGATGGCTTGTCGCTCTACCTCAGCCCAGCGGCGGCGCAAAGGCTCCATCAAAACCGGTTCCACGATCAGCCGGATATCGGCCTCGCTCGTGTAGTGGGCTCCCAACTGCGACCGTTTATCGGGATCGAGGCCCCGTTCAAACAGCGTTCCGAAGATCGCGGGCTCGATACTGGACCAGTCCAACAACGAGGAAAGCGCAAGTACACCCAGATCGTCTCTCGTCAAGTCGTAAGCTTCGTCATCAGAAAACAATCCGCCGTCAAAGTATGGAATGTCGTGTTCGCCGAAAGAACCTCCCTCACCAGCCATAGCACCGAATAATTGCTTCAGACGTTTCGTGAAGTCGGCTGGCCGGTCAATGTTCGATGTCACTAGGCGAGAGAAAAGCTTGTTGGGCAGAAGACCGATGTCTTCCGAAAAGAGGCAGAACAGCACTCGCATCAGGAAATGTGCTGCGCGCTCGGAGGGGACACCGCGCGACCGCAAGCTCTCGGCCAGTCTGGAGAATTGCGCGGCTGCAGCTTCGGTCACTTGTGCGGTAGTCTGTCCGGGTTTCAACCTTCCCGGATTGGTGAAAACCGCGCGCAGCACCTCGAACGGTGGAAGGTTACAAGTCGCGGTCGGCTGGTTCTTAACAAGATCGGCCAAGTCGAATGCGAACACCTGCTTCAGAGTGTTGGTATAATTGGTATGGACTTGGAAGCGATCAAGGTCACATACGACCAGCAACGGCGGGTTTTCCAAGTCTTCGCGATATTGAAGCAGTTGTTGATACGCCTCGTCGAGGTCTTTGTGTTTCCTTTTGTACTCCCATGCGAAATATCCGCGCTTCCACACGTCAGCGAAGCCATCACCCCCGGCAGCCTTCTTGGCACCTTTCTCGAAAGTGTAGGTGCTTCCGTCCTGATCAGCTTCCGTCGGGGTTTGCTCGCCAAGGAGTTCGCAAAGCTGATTGAAATGTGACTGCGCTGCGGCGCGCTCTGAAAGCTTGGAGCGCTGCCAACGTGCTACGAATTCGGGGAGCGTCAGTGTTTGAGGCATCTGGTAAACAAGCTGAGAGTTTACTCCAATATCGAGGCTGCGTCCGTGACACGACGAGACCAGATCAACTTTCTTTTGTCTTCGTAAAATCTTGGTGAGAGATGTCATACGCCACGCCAAAGCTGAAGAGGAACAGGAGGGCCAATGTTGCCAGGGAGCACGAGAGGTACAACAGAAGGCGCGCAATGATAAGAGATTTCTCCGTCCAGAGGCGTCCTATCTCCTCCTCGCTGGCGCCACGAGCCCGAAGCATCTCTCCATCCGAGGCCGAGGGAAACGTTTGATCCGCAAATGCAGTTCGCTGATAACCAACCGAGACATATAGGGAAGTTTCTCGCGTTGGGATGTCGATCCGGCGGACAAAACGTTGGTAGGCTGAAAGGTATGCAAGCAGGCAAATGGCTGCCAAGAATAGCGCACCCCAGACGATTCTTGACGGCGATTTCGGCGGCCGTGCAGCGACTAAGAAGTAGACCCCTACGCTGACGCCGAGGCACAAAGCCAGGAGACCAACGCGAGCAATTCCATCCATGTTTCCGAGGGGCGGAAAAAGGTACGCACTAGACTCCGAACTGACAATCTTCGATGCAAACGGAAGCGCGACCGCAGCCACTGCTGTGGACAGACCACGAGCGGACAGGTAGTACTGTTTTAGGCTTACACGTGGATGTAGCTCCGCATTCACTTTTGCAGGTCTACGTGAACTATGTGATTTGGCTCGCGGAACGGATCGTGTTCGCGTTCTTCCGTTTTGTATCCAGGCTTTTCGAAATGGACGATCCAAATCGCATACGCCAGGGAAGGAATTGTCGATCGTGTCGGGTCGGGATTACCGCGCGGCGGATCACCTTTCCGATTATAGGTGACAGCAGCACCCTCCGGGGTGCTGTCGACCTCAAGATCAAACGTCAATGAACCCTGGTCCGCCACCACCTTATATGCGAGTTCGTTTTGTTCCATGGGGCGCAGCGCTAGAGAGAGGAAGGGTTCAGCGGTGGCCTTCTTGTCCCCCGAAACACGCACTAAGTGCCCTTCACCTTTCAAGACGGCTGTGGCACGAGCAAGGTGAGAGATCGCGTTCTCATAACTCTTGCGCAGATCGTCGAAAAATATCTTAGCGTTAGCCCCCTCCGCTCCATTTGTAGTTAACTTCGAGAACTCGGCTTGAGTGTTCGTCAGCGCATTCACCGACTCACTTAGGTTTTGCCGAAGAAGAGACGGAACGGCCCCTTCGTGGTCGGCTCGCACATACTCCGAAACTGCCGATTTAAGCTGCTGAATGCGTTCTTGAAGGTGCGTCGCTTCGCTTCTCAACAACTGAATCTGATTGAGATTGACAGTTATTTCCGCGCTTGTCGGAAGTACCAGACCCGTATTCGGAATCACCCTGAACGTGATCGGCTCAAAGCTGAGCTTTGACTTTACTGTACCTTCGTAGAAGGATAGATCCTTCACCTTCCAGATTCCACCTGGGGCGGTCGCAGGTATTCGGAGCCTACAGCGGTACAGGCGGCCGCGAGGCGATTCCTGAGTTTCCTCGCATCCAGTTGCAATGCTGTCGCTTGGGTTGGGGCCAACCACCACATAGGCGACGCCCCCACCTGCGAAGTTCGGGGCCGGGTCGAGCTTGACGGTAAACTCAAACATCTCTCCAGCTCTTATGTCGCCCGAGACCTGTGTCACAGTTGCTTGGACGGAATCGGAAGTAGTCAGCTTCTCCTGGAGCGTCGCCGTCTGACTCTGCTGAGCCAGTAGTGAAGCGCCCAAAACACACAGAAACGAAATGGAGGCAGGAAATCTCAGCATACCTGTCGATCTTCCTGTCATAGAGTCTAGTACATTTCCTCGCTTGCAAGGCGGACTGCCTTGAAACGAAGCAGACCCAGTGAGGAGCATCGGGACGAATCACAAAAGCGAAAATCCTGCGCCATCGCAAGCAGGTAAAAAGGCGCGGCACCAGATGTCCGCTGCTGGTCGGGGGAGAATCGCAGCAGCACAGAAAGCGAGATGGCAAAGATTCGGGCAGCAAAGAAGTAGTGTGAGGGGATTTGGGGATTTTCATTTGTGATAGCCAAGACTTGACCTTGCACACCACGCTGTCGGATGGGGTCGCTACTGTCAGGCCGTAACAGGGTTTTGAGCCGTAATGGCTGCCAGGGCGAACAAACGGCGCAACATTGTGTAATCGCCTGAATTCACCAACTAGGCGTGACATTAGAGAGCGTCAAACAAGTTGAAGTAGACAGTCCGCTCTCCTTCTTCGCTAACGCAGTTCTCATAGATCCACAATCCGGGGAAGGTCTGCAGCACATAATCCAGAGCCTGAGAGACGGTTACGTCGTCCAATTCCCCGTGCATAACGCGTCCACCACCACAGCAATTTCCCGGCAACATGAACCTATCGGCGAAGGGTCCAATCTTGTGAGCCTTCTTAAAAGCCTTCACTTCGGGATTCTCCAAAATGGCAAGCACGGCCATCTGCGGGCCGTGAACTGGTTCGGACGCGGAGGCGTCGGAAGGAAAGAATGACAAGTAGTGAATCTTAAAATTCAGAAGATCCGTCGGAATGTCCCTCTCCATCATCCGAATCAGGCCACCTTTATCTTGCGTCACCCACATGAGAGGATCGTCAGCAAACATCTTCGTTAGAACTTCTGTCGGTTGGCCCGAATAGTCTGGCAGAACTCGCATCGGGGGCACAGCGTCGGGGACCGTTTTGTGGAAGCCACAACTCGAATATGCGAGCGATCCAGAGACATGCGCTGCGCGTAGAACACGATCAATCTGCAGCAGGTCTATCACGGAATGACCAACGCCTCCTGTTTGGCCAACGCAAGCGGTCAGAAACACAAAAACCGAAGCGACCGTGAGCCTGTGCGAAATCATAAACACTCCTCTCAGCGCTGCTTGCAAGCGTAGCACGCAACCAACTAGTGAAACATCGCGATTACACTCATCAAGGGCTGTGAATCAGCGATGCCGTCACTCTGGAGCGCGGACAGCCGCGGAAAACTAAGCCTCGTCGGAAGTCAACGCACTGAACGGGAGCGGTTACCTTTGACAGCTAGCCACTCCAAGCGCTGCTTTCCCTTTTCTGAAATCCGGTAGCAAACCAAGCCACTGGCACCCGCTCCGCGTTCGAGGAGACCGAAACGATGGAGTCGATTGAGGTAGGAATAGGCCGCACGAGTTGGGAAGAACTTCGCCAAGACCGCCCAGTGGGGTGGCGTAAGCCAACCTCCATGACGCTCGAATATTTCCAAAGCATGTCTCTTGAGCTTGTTATATCGAGGCGAATGGTATTGTGCAGAAGCAGTCATTTAGCACATCCGCTAATCTGGCCGTGACGGTTAGCAAAAACTAGCTGACTTGCATCCTCTAGAATGCCGCGAAACCAGGCACTCCCAGCAACGCGCAGTCTTAGCGTCATGTTTGTCATGCTCCTTTAACTCCCTTCTTCTTACGCGAAGTAAAGAAAAACCAAGCCACCACGACCAAAAACCAAATAAGAAACTGGATGAGCGCACCCGCCATTGCCTTCCCCTCGGAAGGGCCGTCTTGAGGGATGTCAGCCTCGTTCGGGGTGGGACTGCGATACCAAGCGGATTGTCTGATCGCGGTGCTCGCCGGGGCTACTAGCGGCGCTTCCAGACGCTCAACGGCGATCCGACGCAGAGCAGAACTAGCGGAGCACCGGGAATACGAAGCAACTGCGTTTACAACACTCTCAGGGTAAGCGTCCGGTCGTGGCCGT
>PLHQ01000125.1 GCA_003138975.1 Acidobacteriaceae bacterium
ATAACGCTCATCGACCAGGCGAGGTCTGAAAACTTGCCATCAACTCGCCATCAAAACTGGGCAATTTAGAGGGTATTTTTGGACCCCTTCGATGCGGAAAAGCTAGATGGGGAAAGGGTTTTAGGTCAATGACCTCAAAATTGACACGGTAGAGGTGCAGTCTCAACGATTGTAAGAGACGCCTGTTAGCGACAGTTGAGAAATGCAGCTCATGAGCGAGCCAGCATTTGCAGTCCAAAGTAATGTAGACGGGTTTGGAACGGCGCACTAGGCTTGAAAATGGGGAGCAAATCGCAGTTGCGGCTCCGTACATTATGGGCATTCTCTTTTATTTCGGAACATTCTATTTGGCTGGTCTAGCCCAGTGGATGGTTCTGAAACGAATTACCAACCAGGTTAACCAACACCTCCCATACGGCGAACAATATGTCGCTAAGATCTGGGCATTTTCGCCGAGGTCAGT
The DNA here is from genome assembly GCA_003138975.1 of Acidobacteriaceae bacterium. Lineage (GTDB taxonomy): Bacteria > Acidobacteriota > Terriglobia > Terriglobales > Acidobacteriaceae > Sulfotelmatobacter. The sequence goes on from PLHQ01000125.1 coordinate 464, forward strand.
TCGCTCACCGATTAACGAGATCAAAGTTTGGCGACTGCATCGGCACTTCTTCCCCGAGAGCTACCTTCCATGGGTACACTTAGCTACTTGGGTCCTGATGATCGTATTCTTCGTACTCTGCGTGCACTTTGACCGCTCCCATTCCATCGCCCACCCAGGGGTAGTTGTTGTAACATCTCTATTGCACTTAATGACCAGCGGTCAAAACGTGTAATCGCCTGATCTATAAAACAGCAGTTGAAAGACGCCAGTTACTTCGAAAGGCGCAAATTGGCGAAGTACCCTTCGGTTCCTAGGCCGATCCACAACGCCACGGCACCTTCGCTGTCACCATGTTTTAAATCGTTCACTATCAGCACGGGCTGTGTTGAATCGTTGACGAATAATCGCGCCTTCACTCCGCTCACTTCGATCTTGATTTTCGTCCACTCGCCGGGTACCAAATCCACATACGACTCGTACTGTCCCGGTGATTCCTTCCGAAGCCTCGACCATTCGTACTCAGGCATGGAGATGTATTGCGTCGAGTGATTCCTCCGCACTTGGTCGTCGGCACGACCGTTGGTAGGGCGAATATAAATACATTCGTACTTTGACGGCTCAGGGGCCACCCGGAAGGCCACACCAATGAACCCGCGGGGATCGGGCAGCGCTCCGGCCCTCGTCCTACCTGCGACATCCAGCTCAATCGTGCCGCTATGGAACGCTGTTCCCGGGAGCACAACGATCCCACCGCCTTCGCCGTTTTTCGGGGCCACCAATTCTGCCTCCGCAGCCGCCGCGGGCAAGACTCGGACCGCTTTGTGACCGTGGTAAGCCACCGCTTCAACTGTCACATCGTGGGGCTGCAATCCCTTTGTGGAATCTAGCTTGAAAACTTGGGCTGTCGAAACGCAGCGCATTAGCAGACACACCAGAACACCAGCCATCACGGAAAAATGACCCTTGCGGATGACGCAGGCCATAATCCTTATACTGGACACTCAATTCGCAGACTGTCAATTGGCGAAATATCCCGATTACGCTCACTGAGGGGGTTTTGAGCGTTATCGCCTGGTTTCGCCAATTGACCCCCGTTTGCCCGTGACCTGGGGGTTATCGAACGGATGTTTCGAACTCAAGTCCGCGCCGCATTTTGAACTGTCGGGTTATCACGACCTAGATGCACAGAAGATACAGCCCTGGCCGTTAAGAGATGCCGTCACAGGAGTGCTTCATTGCTACTGAGTGACCGGAAAAGGCATGTTTCTGTCCTTCCGTAAACCTGACTCACTGCAGGACAGGCTCAATAGATGAGCTTTAGCGAAAACTGAATTTGCCGCGAAGTTCCCGCGGTCTTGCTGATCATGCCAAACCCTGTACCCTTGATGATGTTCGCGGGCAGCCCCATATTCACGATGTTGCACAGATTGAAAAACTCCCCACGAAACTGCAAGTCTGCGCGCTCCAGACCGCTTTCTCGGTGGCCAATCGGAGTTGTCTTGATGATCGCAAAATCAAAATCGTAATATGCAGGGCCGCGAAATGTATTACGACCGAGCGTTCCAAAGCGCCCCGAGTTTGGTCCGGTTCCCCCCGCTATGCCGATGGGAATAGAAAAGAAACTTGCGTTGTTCGCACCAAGCCCAAAATAATCGTCCCGCGGGCGCGTAGAACTGCCGGCGGTCGAGAGGTCCGGCTTCCCGGTCTGGTCCGGCCGGTCTGCGCCAATCGTCCCCGCCCCCGTCTGCTGAATCCCCGAGTACACCGTAAACGGTGAGCCACCTGTGATCGTCGAGATGCTCAACAACTCCCAGCCCTTGGTCAAGAGGCGGGCTCGATCCGACTGGAATCCGAAATGCTGCAGATGCAAATCCTGCGCCGCACTCAACGTGAAGGCGTGCGTCACGTCAAAGCTCGATGGCCCTCGCTCTGCTTGCGTATCGAACGGGTCTTGCGGGCTGAACAATGTCACGGCGCCAGTGGACCCCGTCCCTCCGAGGATGCCGCTGACATCATCGAGAGATTTGCCCCAGGTGTAGCCCGCTTGCAACGACGGACCATTGTGCCCAACATTTCCCGAGAATGAGGTCTGCAATGCGTTGTACGACGAGTGCGATGTTGCCGTCATCACCGACTCGAAGCCGAATCCTCCCATCACCGCTCCGCTGGTGTCGAAGTTTGTAAACCGCGAAAATTCCGAATCCGCTCCGGGATAGGCGTTGGGATATGACATTCTGGGAAGTCGAAACGCCGATGTTCCAACATACGCGACATCGGCCGTCAGGCCGCCGAAGGCGCGCTCCAGCCCTAACGTCCAAGTCTGCAAATATGCATTGCCAAAGCGCCGGTCGATGCCGGCCAGACTCAGCAGCGAAAGCTGATGGCTCGGCGACAGTGCTGCCAAATCTTGCTGGTATCGATCCACGTCCATAACCGTGTTCGCCGGCACTTTTTTCGGATCGCCGCTGGCCAGTACGTTTACGCCCGCTGTGTTGTAGACCTGCGGCAATTCGTCCGGTGTGATTTGGAATCCGTAGGCAATCTCCCCGTTCTGTGCCGCATTCACGCGCGGATACACAACGTACGGCGTTGACCCTGTCAGAAGATTGTCTTGCCAGATATTCGGAGGGATCACTGTAATCGCCCCGCCCATGTGCAGATGCACGGCTCGTGGCGCATTCCAGTCCAGCTGCACACGGGGACCCCAGCCGTTCCAGCTTGTCTGATAGGTGGGCTGAGGATTGATCAAGTACTCTTGCCCAACACCCGCGGGCGGAAACGGATTCAGAAAACTCGACGTCCGGTTCGCCCGCTCCGAAATCGGCGTGTAGACCTCGTACCGCAGTCCATAGTCGAGCGTCCAGTGCAGAGTGATCTTCCACGTGTCCTCGAGGTAGGCGTTCACATCGTTTCGATTGATCGCTGCCGGTCCAATATGCGCGCCGTTCGATGCGTGAGGCGGCGCGACTGCGATCGTGTATCCATACGGATACCCGAGCAACAGACTGCTCAGCGTGTCTGGTAGAGGCTGACCCACCTGCACGTCGTGCTGTCCACTCGCAGAAGGGATGAACGCTAGGGAATAAACCGTCCCGCCGCCGAAATCATATTCTCCGTTCGGGCTGATCCCAAAGTATGTCGTGTCCCGATTCAGCCGGCCCTCCACACCCCATTTCACTGCGTGTCGCGCGGTCGTCCACGCAAAATTCAATTGTCCCTGGAACAGATTCCCAAACGATGAGATCACCGAACCCGCCGCACTGTTGTACGCCTCGTAAAGACCGTCATTGAACTTGAGAGCCGGATCGGTGTGGTTCGGCGTCACAAAGGAAGGCGTTGTCCGCGTGAGACTCAGCGATGCCGACCAGAGAAACCGTGGAGAAACGGTGCGCGTGTATTTGATCACTCCGTTCCGCTGGCGATCCACATACGTTACGCCGAAGCTCGGATCAAGCAGTGTCTGATCCGGATTTGTGGTCGGTCCCGTCAGATTGTCGTAATTGAATCGACCAAATAGTTGTCCTTTTGTCCCCAATTTCTGATCGATGCGAACAGAGAATTGATCTGCATTCGTCACCACATTCGATGGTGCAGCGTACGTACGCGCACCATACGCGCCTGTGGGATTATTGGGCAGTGGATAGTGCGCAAGTACAGCACCAATCGCCGGGTTTACTCCCGGGCTATTCGGATTCCCCGCTATTTGCAGCGTGTCCGTGCTGCCGTCCAGGTACGTCACCACGTCCTGGCCCTCCCTCTCTGCCGCCGTAGGCACGGCCAGCACCTGGGTCGTTCCCAACACCTGCCTGAATCCCTGATACTGCACAAAATAAAAGGTCCGGTCCCGCCCGTCATAAACATTCGGCAACACAATCGGGCCACCGTTCGTAAATCCGAACTCGTTCCTCCGGAACGGGGGTATCCGGCCTGGCTCGGCAATCGACGGATGATCGAAATAATTCCGCGCATCGAGAGCAGAGTTTCTTAAGAACTCGAAGAAGGACCCGTGAAATCCGCCTTTCCCAGATCGTGTCACGATGTTCGTGAAACCTGCCGCGCCTCGCCCGATGTCGGCCGGCATCCACCCCGAGCTTGACTGCAGCTCCTGAATCGCATCCACGTTGAAATTCGTGAATGTGCTCCCACCCATTTCGGGATCGCTAACATCCGCGGCGTCCATAGCGAACACGGCTTCTACGCCGCGTTGTCCGTTGATGGCAAACTGCTGAGTGAAATTTGTCTGCCCATTCACGTCGGTCATAGTGCCCGCTGCTAACAACAACAGCGTGCTGAAGTCGCGTCCATTCAACGGCAACTCATTTACCTTTTGGCTGGAGAGTTTCTCCCCGCTTGTTCCGCTAGCGGCATTCGAAGTCGTGTTCGGGTTTCCATTCGACACCCCTGCTGCAGGAGTCTGCGGATTGGCTGCAATTGACAGCACGTTTTGATCGGATACCGTCAGCACAACTGTTACGCCAATAATATTCACCGACACTGGCGCTGTCGGACCTTGCCCGGGAAGTTGCACGCTCACGCTATGTGGCCCGAGTCGAATGTCCGCGATCGCGAACCTTCCATCGGTCCGTGTAACTGCGGTTAGGTTCTCTTTAGCGGCGGGTGCGAATACAGTTACCTTCGCGCCGGCCACAGGTTCTCCGGCAGCCGTGCGTACCACGCCAGCCCAGGCCGACGCAAACGGCGAACTTTGTTGTGCTCTGAGCGCGATCGCGACCATCAGTCCCAACAGCAAATACTTCTCGATCAGTCGGAAGGCCGTATGAAAGGTTCGAGGCGTTGCGTGAGCGCGCACGCGTGATTATATCTGAGACAATCCGGGCTGCCGTTCAGATGATAGCTGCCGTGTGTTGTACATTCAATAACTGGCATAACATCGCGATACTACTCATTGACCGGGTTCTGAGCGAATCGGCTGATCACAACACCCCCTTCAAATCCATAGCTACAATAGCGTTTGCATGAAAATCCGGGCACTAATGTTGTTTGCTTTCATCGCTCTCCCCGCAGCCGGGGGAGCCGTTGCCCAATCCAAGCCTGAAGAAGTTGTCTTTTCTAGCGGTGGACGGCAGTTGCACGGGTTTCTTTGGAAGCCTGAGGGCAGTGGCCCTTTTCGGGCAATCGTGTGGAATCATGGCAGCGAGAAGCTGCCGGGTTCTCAACCGGCGTTGGCCAATTTCTACACCGCGCATTCCTACGTGTTCTTTGTTCCGCATCGCCGAGGGCAAGGTCGCTCTCCGGGTGACTACATCCAAGATCAGGTCGCGCAGACGCCTCCAAGCGAGCGCGCCCTACGCGTGGTCGAGCTTCAGCAGGCCGAGGTTGACGATGTAATTGCTGGCCTAAACTATCTGAGGTCTCGGACCTTCGTTGATCCTGCTCGGATCGCCATTTCGGGGTGCTCCTACGGTGGCATCCAAACCTTGCTCGCTGGTGAGCGCGACCTGGGCGTAAAGGCGCTCGTGCCGTTCGCTCCGGGTGCGATGTCGTGGGGGCAAAACCAGTTGCTCCAAGACCTCCTAATTCGCGCGGTCGATCGTGCCACAGCGCCCGTGTTTCTGATTCAGGCAGAGAACGATTACAGTCTTGATCCCAGCCATGTCTTGAGCAAGGAAGCAAATAAGAAGCACAAAGACTTTCAATCAAAGATCTACCCGGCCTTCGGCAGGAGCCATCAGGATGGACATTGGGGATTCTGTTCCTCGGCAACAGACGTGTGGGGAGCTGATGTGCTGGCCTTTCTTGAAGCACAAATGAAAGCCCAGTAAGAGTCCGCAATTGTATGGAACTTCGGGCCAGAAACCAACACGGCTAGTTCCTCCCTGATAGGTGTTGAAAGTGTTGAAACATCGCCATTACGCTCAAAACCCCAGCTGACGGGCGAACAGACGGCGCAAGCTTGTGACATCGCCTGGTTACGTCAACTGTCACTTGCGGTTTGCCCGTGAATCGGGAAACTTGAGCACCCGGTGAACATCGATCTACAATGCTGGCCTATCCGAAAACGCAAGAGACCAGATGTGGACAGCAGCACGCTCGTTGGCCGAGAGAAGAGAGGAAAGACATGAGTACATCTTTTTCGAATCAGGCAGAGTCCAGGCGGCGATTCTTGCATATGGGCGTAACAGGGGCGGTTGTCGGCTTGCTGACGGGCGGCCTTGAACTTGCGCTCCCTCCGGAGGTGCGGGCGCAGAGTACGCTCACTCCGGATGGGGCGTTGGCTGAGTTGATGGCGGGCAACAAGCGATTCGTTACAGGTCGCATGACTTCTAATGAGCACGATCTTGCGATTCTTAAGGAAAAGACGATTGATAAGCAGGAGCCGTTTGCCGCCTTGCTGTCGTGCGCCGATTCTCGAGTGCCCGTCGAACTCATCTTCGATCAGACCATAGGCCATCTATTTGTTACACGGATTGCGGGAAATTTCGTTACCCCGGAAATCATTGCCAGCCTTGAATATGGTGTCGCGGTGCTGGGTACTGAGGTGATTCTGGTCATGGGGCACGCTAACTGTGGCGCGGTCAAGGCGACGATCCAGGGCAAGGAGGCCGCCGGACAAATCAGCGCGCTTTTTCCGCACATTCAACCGGCGGTCGATCAGGCGGGACCGAATCTTGAAGCGACTACCAAAGCGAACGCTAAGATCCAGGCGGCTCTGTTGCGGGAGTCCTCGACTGTGATCTCAGGCATGGTGAAGCAAGGCAAGGTCAAGGTCGTTGCCGGTTATTACGACATTGGTACCGGTTCAGTGACAATTCTTGACTGAACAGCTTTGAGCCCTGTATCGCTAGGTTAAACGGACTGAATGGAGGTTTTCCCGAGGCATCCGAGTTTCGGAGTTGGCGTGCCAAAGAATCACCTCTTCCGAGCCCCATCAGCTAAACTTTATTGGCAACTACTCAGAGCTATTTCCCTTTTGACGTGACGGGCCTTAATGATGACTTCAAGCGCGTTTCAGAAGCGGCGGTGGAGGTGGGTCAAGGCAAGAACTTTTCATCGCTCAATAAGCTATTTTCCAAGTTCGCTCACCCGACGGCACTGGCATTAAATTCCGCTGCGGTCGAGGGAATCGAGGCGGATGATGTGCTACGAG
>PLHQ01000148.1 GCA_003138975.1 Acidobacteriaceae bacterium
CTCCGCTCGCTGTTTCTCGGAACGCTAGAGAATCCGGAACCGCGTTACACGCTGGAATGCTATCCCTTGGTCATAGTTGCAGCGGCAGCGCTTTTCATCGATAAATCGCATCGCACTGATCGAAACTCCTCATGAACAGCTTCCAAATCTGGAACGCGGTATGTGAAAACCCGTATTCAAACGTTTTACAGCGCCGGAACGATTGAAGATTCAGCTTGCAGTCTGTGGCCCCGCAGTTGCACAATAGCGCCCCATCAGGTCCCCAGGGTCTCACGTCCGCGCCTAACATCCTGGGCAAGCACAATCGAATCTAACGCCCCCGTGGGTGGAGGAGATCGCTATGCGTTCTGGCTCACGTGTAGTTACTTTGTTGGCTGTGTCTCTCTTTGCCTTCCAAACCCTGACTTTCGCCCAGTCGGCGACCACATCGCTGCGTGGCACCGTTTCTGACGCCAAAGGTTTGGTGGTCGCCGGCGCCAACGTCACCTTGAGCAACGCCGCCACCGGATTCTCGCGCAGCACCACAACCGACGGCCAGGGTGCTTACCAATTTCTTGAGCTTCCTCCAGCCAACTACGTCCTGACTATCGGGGCCCCAGGCTTCGCCAAGGTGAAACGGGAAAACGTCGTGCTGCAAGTCAGCAGTCCCGCGACGCTGAACGTCGCCTTGCAGGTGCAAGGCAGTTCGGTAGTAGTTGATGTCAGCGGCGAAGCCCCCATGGTCAACACCACGGATGCAACGCTGGGGAATAACTTCAACGCCCGCCAGTTGACGGATCTACCTTCCGAGGGTCGAGATCCTGCATCGATTCTTAGCCTGCAGCCGGGTGTCGTCTTCATCGGCAATGTGACCACTGACCAGCAAGACAACGACAGCCGCGGTGGCGCTGTCAACGGCGCTCGCAGCGATCAAAGCAACATTACACTTGATGGTTTAGACGATAACGACCAGTTGGAAGGCTATGCCTTCCAGGGCGCCATGCGCGCCACGTTGGACTCGCTACAGGAATTCCGCGTGACCACCAGCAACTACGACGCTGCGTCCGGCCGCTCTTCAGGCGCGCAGATGAATCTGGTCACCAAGAGTGGAACCAATTTCATCCACGGCTCCGTCTACGAATATAACCGGCCGACCTTCGACGTGGCCAACGATTGGTTCAACAAGAGTTCCGAGTTGCAGGCCGGACTACCCAACATCCCACAGCACAAGGTTCGCAATACATTTGGGGGTACCATCGGCGGACCCATCAAGAAGGACCGTTTGTTTTTCTTCGCGGCGTATGAAGGCCAGCGCACTGCTGAGCAGGAACAGACCACAAGGATCGTGCCCACGGCGAGTTTAAGAGAAGGCATTATCACGTATCTGTGCAATCCGGTCAGCGATTCCGTCTACCCCAACGGCGATCCTAATTGCTTCGCCGGTAATACCGGGTATAACGGTTCTACCGAACTCTTCTCTGTTGCCAGTAACCCTACCTACGCGCCGGATTTGGTCGCCACTTTGTACCCGGCGGGCATCACCCCCCTCGATCAAGGATGCGTGGCTAACGGAACCTGTCCCCCTACGCCCGGGAATCCTATTGGCGGCGGTCCCAATGGCCTAATCGCCAACATCGGCGGCGCCAACCCCAATGCACTATTCTCGCACTATCCTCTGCCCAACTGCACGGCTTGCGGCAACGCCGTCAATGGTAGCGGAGACGGCCTGAACTCTGCAGGTTTCACTTTCCCCGGCAATGACCCGATAACGCTCGACACCTACATCATCAAGCTGGATTACAAAATTACCGCTGACGGGAACCAGTCGCTGTTCGTGCGCGGCAATCTGCAGAACGATCGCGAGTCGAAGCCCCCTCAGTTTCCAGGGCTTCCGGCTGACGACTTTGTCACCAATAACAGCAAAGGAATTGCCGGCGGCTACACCTATATCATTCGCAACAACCTGATCAACAATTTCCGCTATGCATTTATCCGGCAAGGGTTGGGGAAGAGTGGGCTTAACAATCAGGATTACAACACTATCCGGGGCCTTGACGATACCCAGGCGCTTAGCCCCACTGATACCCCGACCATTCTTACCAACGTACCGGTGCACAACTTCATTGACGATCTCTCGTGGACCAAAGGCCGACATACCATTCAGGTCGGCACCAACTGGCGCCTGATTCACAATAACCGCCAGTCGAACGCACAGAACCTCTCGTCAGGTTACGCGAATCTGTATTGGATGAGCCCATCGTTTATCTCAAACGAAGGAGTGAGCCTGGATCCCGGGCTCATGGGCGCCGCCGCCGGAGGATCTTATCCTTCCGTTGATCCATCCTTCGGGGCGTCTTACGATTTCGCGGCCGTCCAGGTTGCAGGCCTGATGAGCCAGGTGTACACCGTCACCAATCAGGACAAGAACGCCAACCAAATCCCCAACGGAGCACTCGTTCCTCGCAACTTCCACAATTTTGAAGGTGAGATGTACCTCCAGGATAAATGGAATGTGACTCCAAACTTGACGCTCACCTACGGTCTGCGCTATTCGCTCTTGCAACCTCCTTACGAGGCCGATGGGAACCAGGTATCGCCCACTGTAGACATGCAACAGTGGTTCGAGAATCGCATCAACAACATGTATCAAGGTGTGGTCGACCAGCCGTTGCTCAGTTTTGGTCTTTCCGGACAGGCCAACGGCAAGAAGCCTTATTGGGCCTGGAAGTACAATGACGTCGCTCCCCGCTTCGCCGTCGCTTATGCGCCCCACGCGGATAGCGGCTTCTGGCACAGCGTTTTGGGCGACAAGGGAAAGAGTTCGATTCGAATCGGTTACGGCATGTACTATGACCACTTCGGCGAAGGAGTCGTCAATACTTTCGATCGGCAAGGTTCGTGGGGGCTTACCACCACCATCAGCAACCCCGCTGGTGTTCTTGGCGTAGATACCACGCCACGTTTTACCGGCTTGTTGGGTGCGGCCAATCTTCCTCCAAGTCCAGGAGTTCCATCCCCTCACGGATTTCCCTACACGCCCTCGACCGACCAGAATACCTACGGTCTGGCCATCGCCTGGGGGATTGATGACAACCTGAAGACTCCCTATTCACACGTGGTTGACCTTTCCCTGACTCGCGAACTGCCCCACAGCTTCGTCATCGAGGCGACCTACACCGGACGATTCGCCCGTCACCTGCTTCAGGAAATCGACCTCTCTCAGCCGCTTGACCTGGTCGATCCGCAAAGCCACATGGATTACTTTACGGCGGCGCAGATGTTATCAAAGAACGCGTACGCCGGAACACCCGAAAGCTCCATGGCAGCCATTCCGTACTGGGAAAATTTGTTCCCGCAAGCTGCTGGGGCAGCGAATATCATCGGTGCTGCTCCCGGCGCTCCAGCCAATCCCACGGCTACGCAGAATATCTACGACCTCTACTATTCCAACTTGGGCAACGAGACTCTATCCCTGGAAGATCTGGATGCGTTCTGTTATCCGGCGTGCGCCGGAACCGGCTCCAATACCATCGGCGGCTTCGTCGGACCCAACGGCACGCCATTCTCGTTCTACCAGCCTCAGTTCTCCTCACTCTACGGCTGGCAAAGCCGCGGCAACAGCAACTACAACGGCCTGCAAATCTCTTTGCGGCACGCTATGGCAGCTGGTCTTCAGTTTGATTTCAACTACGTTTACTCGAAGTCGATCGATGTTGGCTCCAACGCCGAGCGCGTGAATGGATTCGAATCCAACGGATTGGCCTATAACAGTCAGGTGATCAATGCGTTCTCGCCCGATATGTGGCGTGCGCCCTCCGATTTCGACACCACCCATCAGCTGAATGCAAATTGGGTGTGGGATTTGCCCTACGGACGCAGCCGCCATTGGGGAAGCAGCGCCAGAGGTCTCATGAACGGAATCTTTGGCGGATGGGGTTTCAACGGCATATATCGCTGGACCAGCGGATTCCCCTTTTCTGTCGAAGCCGGCAACGGATGGTCCACCGATTTCGAGCTCGAAGGGTCTTCCATTCTGACTGGTCCTAAGCCGAAGACTGGCGTATTTATCGAGGCCAACGGCAGTCCCACGGTCTTCCAAAATCCTGAACAGACCATCACCTGCTCCTGCTCACCGGGTAGCGCCGTAGGAGTGAACACATTCCGGCCAACCTACGCCGGTGAGGCCGGGCAGCGCAACAACTTCCGGGGCCCGGGCTATTTCGGAATCGATGCCGGCCTCTCCAAAATGTGGAACGTGGGTGAACAAAAGGCCGTAAGGTTCGCGTGGGAAGTGTTTAACGTTACCAACTCCGTGCGCTTCGACGCGGCGGGTTCTCTGATAGGACAAACTCTCGTGAATATTACCGGCTTCGGCATCTTCAACACGGAGCTAACCTCGCCGCGTGTGATGCAGTACTCCCTCCGATTCTCGTTCTAGGGAGAGTATTCGAAAGAATGCTTTACGACAGCGGCGAGTCGCTCATGCGGAAGCGGGTACGCACGTGCTCCGAGATCAACTCGATCGCCGAGCGATTCGTCACGGGGTCACTCTGGGCCAAATATCGCATAGCCTCCACCAGCAGCCGCTGCCCATCGACGTAGCGAGGATCGGACGCGCGTTCTCTTTTTGTGGAACGACCCAACTTCGGAGGAACCGTAATGGTGAACACTTTGGCCATGCGTGGACTCAAATGAGGTTTCTCAAGGCAGTATAGCGCCCTGAGTCCGTTTTTCCGAACACATTCTTGTGCTTCAAATTCAACTACTTAGCCGCGCGGGGAGACAAATTTTGTCTTGCCCGTGGTTTTCAGGCGAAACACATCGTTGCTGATCTTCGCATGTAGGTTCACCGCAGAGTACTTGGCCAAGCGATCATCGCCCTGGCCCTGCATGAACTTCTGTTGGATGGAGATACCGCGGCTCAAGTCAATCCACAAAATAATCTGCGGAAAGTTGCTGCGAATCTTCTCGCTCTTCGGAATTAGTTGCAGCTTCGCCGTCGGGATGTTGGCAACGGTCTCCTCGCCCTGATAGCTCACGTCGAAAGCCTTCTTCAGATCCTGCCCGCTGCCTCCGAAGCCCAGAACCAGGAAGCTTTCGATCTCTTCGTGGTTTGCGCCCGCCGAATACTCCATCACCTGCTCAATCTTTGGTTGGTACACTTGAAGCTTGCCGTCTTTGTAGAGCACAAATTTGCGATCGGGTTCCTTGATGTCGGCCATCATTTCGATTTCTTTGCCCGACCGGCGGTAGTAAACCGTGCCTTTTTGGGTATCGGTTTCATCCACAACTTTCTGATACTGCTCCCAGACGAAATCGGCTTGCGCGGTTTGGAAGTGAGCCGCGGCCGCGTCCATCGTCTGCAGGACGCTGTCCAGGGTTGCGGGCGCCCTGTTCTGCGCAGCTGAGGACAAGCTCAATACCGCCAGCCAGAGGAAGCCGATGGAGATCATTTGGGTTTTCCTCACTCTTCTCGTTTTACCCAAACTCGGTAGCTCTGTACCTTCCCCTTACCATCAAATACAGGATCATACTTGATGATGGACACCGCGCCCGAAATCGGCTCGATGATGCGCAACAGTTGATCGCGGACCGATCCATCGTCCCCAGGCGAAACTGCGGCTGCCGAAATCTCGTAGAGCAGGCCACCTTGCGTATCGGGCGTGACAACTACATCCGTCAGATGCGGATTGCGCGGCACGGGTTTGTCGTTGAAGTTGATCCAGTAGGGCGAGGCGAAGATAAAGATCAGGATCAGCGTGACCATGATGTCGTAGTGCAAGGTGCCACGCTCATGCTGCCACAGGATGTAGCTGCGAATTGTGCGCCAGGCGGCGTTCATCGGTAGAGATGGAGCGCCTGCGGCGGTCGTGCTAATTTCCACACCTTGCAAGTCTAGTGACCGCGTCCTTTCTTGGCAATGGTGCAGCTTCTAGCTGCTCCTAAGCTTTGGACTTTCTGCTGAGGGCTCCGGTTCAAGCGAGAAGCCAGAAGCTAGAAGTTCTTCGCCGTAATGCGCTCTGCCCCAATGTAGGGCCGCAGCACCTCGGGAATGATCACGCTCCCATCGGCTTGCTGGTAGTTCTCGACAATCGCCACCCACGTACGGCCAACCGCGAGGCCGCTTCCATTGAGGGTATGCACGAACTCCGTCTTGTTTTTGCCTTCGGGACGGTACCGGATATTCGCGCGACGAGCCTGATACGACTCAATATTCGAGCACGAAGAAATCTCCCGGAACAGCTGCTGCCCGGGCAGCCAGACTTCAATGTCATATGTCTTCGCCGAAGATGGCCCCATGTCACCTGTGCACAAAGTCACCGTGCGATAGTGCAGGCCAAGCTTTTGCAGAACCGTCTCGGCATTCCGCGTCAGCTTCTCGTGCTCTTCATACGAGTCCTCTGGCCGGGAAAACTTCACCAGTTCCACCTTCTGGAACTGGTGCTGGCGGATAATGCCGCGCACGTCTTTCCCGTACGATCCCGCCTCGCTGCGAAAACATGGCGTGTATGCCGTGAGCGAGATGGGTAAACGCGCCGCGTCGAGAATTTCATCGCGATAGAGATTGGTGACCGGCACTTCGGCAGTGGGAATGAGCCAGAGATCTTTTTCTCCATGCGGGACCCGAAACGAGTCGGCGGCGAACTTAGGCAGTTGCCCCGTGCCATACATGGATTCGGAATTGACGAGGAACGGTGGCAGCACTTCGGTGTACCCATGTTCGCGCGTATGCAGGTCGAGCATAAAGTTTGCCAGCGCCCGTTCCAGCTTCGCGCCCAGATCCCAGTACACGGCAAAGCGCGCGCCCGTAAGCTTGACCGCGCGTTCCAGGTCGAGCACGCCGAGTTCTGCGCCCAGATCCCAATGCGGCTTGGGGGTGAAGTCAAACTTCGGCGGCGCGCCCCAGCGGCGGACTTCCACATTTTCTTCCGCGCTATGCCCGACCGGGACGCTTTCGTGCGGCACGTTGGGAATGCCAGAGAGAATATCCTGCAGGCGCGCGTCGAGGTCGGTGGCGGTTTTTTCACGCGTCTGGATCTGCTCGCGCAGATCCTTCGTCTCGGCGATGGCGGCCGTGGCATCGTGGCCAGCTTTTCTCAGCTTGGCGATATCTTCCGAAGCCTTGTTCCGCCGCGCTTTCATGGTCTCGGCCTCGGTGATGGCCTGGCGGCGCTGCGTATCGACGTCGCGGAAATCTTTCAATACGGCAGCCGGATCCGCGCCACGCTGGCGCAGCATTTCTTTCACTCGAGGCAGATGGTCGCGGACAAAGTTCAGATCGAGCATGGGAACCCATTACTTTATCGGAAACGGGGTGGAGAATGCACCTTGACCTGACCGCCGCGCTACAACTGGGCGGTCTTGACCAACACGGAACGCTGATGAAGCACCATTTCCCGGAGCAATAGAATGCTCAGAACCAACAGCATCCAAACCTGATGTGGCATCACCAACGCCTCCCACCACCGATGATTGGTCAGCGTCGGAGGGATGCGCCCGCCAATTTGCATGGCTTCCAGCAGCGTCCCTCCGGGAATCAGGAAGGGGAGCATCATTTGCCGCCTGAACGGACACGGACGCCCCTCGGCCTTCGCTCACTTTGCGCGCAATGAGTCTGGGCCAGACGATTGGCAATGATGGTATATACAGAGGGATTAAAAGCCAGGCCGATGTGCGTGCCTGAAACTGGAAAATCGGTTTCCGCGTTACCGGTTTTGCAATACTGCCAGTCAACCACCCCGTCGTCGCGCGTGTAAATCGCAGTTTCGACCACCGACGGGGGCACACGGCGCTGCAGGGAATCCACAAACTCGCAGGTGCAGTGCCCCGTATAGCAAGCGGGAAGCACCCCACTGCCGTGCGTCTTCAGGATGCGGGCCCGAACCATTTCGGCTGCGCGCAGGATGCTGGAATGTGCTGCTGTACCGCGGAACGGTGCGGCCAGCGTGATGACGGAAGCAATGTCCTGTGGCCGCTGCCCTGCGATCGAACGGGCGATAATGCCTCCCAAACTGTGGCCGATCAGATGAATCCTGCGGCCGGTCTTGGCAAGCGCCTTTTCAATGGTTTCATTCAGGCAGCGTTTGATCAGGAGGTTCGGACACTCTGAGTTGAAATTCATGCCTGAAAAAAAGGCTTGGTATCCTATTCGTCCCAGCCATCTATGCAGGGGGAACAAGTAATGATCCGGACACAGGAACGCGGGGATGAGAACTACTCCTGAACCGTCGCCGTGAGGTGTCCCTATACCGTAATAGACGGGCGCGGCATGCAGCAGAACCAACTCGACGGCAAACAGCACTTCACTCCAGATGGGAACATTAGCTTCCTGATAATCCCGAGTAAGAATATTGGGGTCGCGATTCTCCAATCGAACGGGCGTTTTTCTCATTAGGCTGCCGTCTTAATGTACGCGAGGGTACGAAGTTGCACAATAAGAGCTTGTAACGGACAGAGTCACGCATGCGGTCACTTCGCGGGCCGACTTGACAAGCAAATATGGCCGGCTCACGATTCGCATTAGGTCCGACGCTATGGCGCAAACTGCAACCCCAGTACAGTTGAAGCAGCAAACACTGTCGAGTTTCAGTGCTTACATTCGTGACGCCGAAGCGGCCATGGAACAGACTCTGGGCGACGGCAGCCCATTCCTGTGGTCCGATGTCAATACGGAGAGGGCGCAGCAGGTCCGAGGAGGCCAGGTTGTAGCGCAATTCTGCTCAGGTCACGGGCCGGTCAAAGTGCCGAATGGTTTGATCCATGATTGGATCGGCGCCTCATTTATTCCTGGTACGACCGTCGAAGGCGTGCTGGCGCTGGTGCAGGACTACGATCACCACAAGAACATCTACAGGCCAGAGGTGATTGCCTCAAGGGTAATAAGCCATCGCGGCAACGATTTCCAAATCTACTTACGACTTCTCAAGAAGAAAATTGTGACGGTGGTCCTTGATACCGATCATGACGTGCATTATCGTTCGCTGGATCGAGTGCGCTGGGTTTGTCGCTCGTACACGACCCGGATTTCTGAAGTGGAGCACGCCGGAAGCCCGAAGGAGAAAGTGCTGCCGCCCGATACCGGGTCCGGATTTCTATGGCGCCTGCATTCCTACTGGCGATTCCAGCAGCGGGAAGGGGGTGCCTACGTTGAGTGTCGTGCCATCTCGCTGACGCGTGACGTGCCCTTGGGGCTGGGATGGATCATCGAACCGATCATCCAGAAGCTCCCTAAGGAGTCGCTGATCAATACCCTCGAGGCTACACGCCAAGCGCTGCTTGCCGAGGCGAGATAGATAGGTCCTGTAAGCGCCGGCGCCGCTCCCGGCGCCTAGCGATGCTTCTGCCCGAGAAAGATGAGTGCGCCGTCCGCGATACGGTTACGGCACTATGGGAACACTAACGACAAACCGTCGCGAGGCAGCAATCGATTTTGGAGTTGCGCTCGGAGTTGTGCTTGTGAGCCTTCTCTGCATACCAGCTTTGACTGCGGTATTTCGACATCTGAGCGCCTTAGCTGCAGTGCTCATACTAGCGGCATTTCAGTTTGCGTCAGAAGGGCTCGTTCCGCTGATTCTTATGGCAATCCGTGGTGAACGCTTCTCGGATTACGGTTTCAACTGGCGAAACCTTGGCAAGTCCATCGCGCTCGCAGTGTGTCTCGTGGTCGCTTACGATCTGGCGCTGTCATTGCACGCTGCAAGATGGATATGGGTACCCCTGCGCCGTCACAATGCGCTTCGGATTTCCTTCGCGGCTGGCTTCCCCCTAAGCCTTGTTGGCCTGGTAGTCGTGATCGCCACTTGGGGCTTCTTTGAGGCATTCTTTGGCGTGTTCGTCGCGAAGAAACTCAATCAAGTTCTGGGGCACGTCGGTAACGGATGGCTGGCTCCGGGGGTGTGGGGATTTGCCTTGTTCAACGGCTTTCTCCATGCGGCCATCGGGCAGGGAGTCGCCGGCTTCCTAACTAGCTTCGCGTCGGGCTATGCTATCGCTGTCATTCCAGCGGTTACCGCGAATGCTTGGGGCAGCAGTCTGTTTCAGACAGCAACAAATGCAGTCGGTGGATTATGAGCAAAGCGTTTTTTGGGCCCCATCGGAAGATAGCTGTTCCAAAATCGCCATTGCATTCATTGACCATGGTCAGCCAATTCTCAGCTTACGTAAACGCCTGTCTGCGATCGGCAATTCCGCGAAGCAACGAAAAAAACGTCAGTTCCCATGGTTCGTGGCTCGGCATTCGCCGGCGTTCATCCACAAAGGCAACACCCACGTTGGGCTTCCTCTCGCACTCGTTCGCTCTCTCTTTTCAACTGCTGGACTATCCCTGACATGTTTGCCGTTGGGGCGGCGTCAATATTAGTGCTCGCTCATTTGTGACTGTAACCAGTCCTGCACGTCTTCGATCTCATCATCGGAAAGAATTTCCTTCATCGCCATGGCAACTGCCTCCGCCTTGCTCATGCCGTCGGCCTCATGTTCTGCAACCCTGCAGGTGAGCCATCGATCCATCTCATTGGCGGCATTCCTGTCCTCCGGGGTCACGGAAGGAATCCGGTCTGCCTGCTTGTGCATAATGCGCCGATCTTAGACCAAGGCCGGGCCCGGCTGTCAGGTCACGAACGTCACCGGGCGTCCGTTGCATCAGCCGTTGCCTCTTGGGGCAAAGGGACATGTAAGGGGGACATTACCCCGTTTTCCTATTTTCTTGGTCTGCGGCCGCAGCTTGATTTTTCTCCGGCTTGTCCGGCTGCCAACCCGGGGCCTGCAGCGAACTTCGGTTGAATCCGAATCCTACGCCGTGGACACCCGCGCAGGCCTCCCTTCGCGCGAAGCCCGAACTCGAATCGCAAGACGCCAAAGCCCAAGAAGAATTCGGGGCTTTCCATTTTCCTTGACTTCCATCTTTCCTAGGACGAAAATCCGGCCAGACTGCCTTCGCTACGGAAGTGCGCCAGTTTCGGCAGCGTCTCAGGTGGGGTTCTGGTCCCGTAATCTATGAACGTGAGCTGAGCATGAACGACCTATATCAGGTTCTGAGCCAAAAAGAGATGGATGTAGAGCGCGTGCGGAGAGAGATCAAGGCGCTCCACTTTGTGATTCCCTTGCTCGCCGAGAACGCGGACTGGATTGAGAATGGGCTCGCTGCGCCTCTGTCCGTCTCACAGTTTCGAGGGACTCGGACTGCCGACGTGACGCGAAGAGAACACGAAGTGGCGCGCTGATCTCAGGGCCGCTCCCGCCCCCCGCCCTCTCCGGCAGGCTTCCCGGCACTCACATTAAGGATTGATCGTCGATGCAGGATTTCCCAGCGACTTACTGTGGCATTGATACTCGCTGGCCCACCACTTAAAGGCAACCGATGCACCGGGTAATGAGACCAGGCATTGTCCATCCGCCTGCGCCGAATGAACCAGAAACTTGGGCGAGACAGCGAATTCTTGAGTTACTCTGGAGATCACCTCATCAATTCAGGGGACCAGAACAGCATGACTCCATCATTGTTAACGCGACTCCTGCAGCTGTTTTGCCGTCACCAATTTTCGTGGCCACATACTGGGGCCCAAGGCCAGGACTACCAAGTCTGTCTCGTTTGTGGGGCAACCTACGGATTTGATTGCACAACCATGTGCCGAACCGGGCGGCTGTCGGCAACCGCTGGTGTGCGGTCGGCGCGTCTTTAAACGCCTCACGCACCGGAAGCACCGCATCCGGACAGCGGCAAGCTTGTTCTGCTGGTCTTCACTCAGATGATCTATGGACTCGCTCCGCCTGCGAAATCGACCGCGGTCTCATCTTCAAAATTTCTCAGTCTCCGGAAAGGGCGGAGGCCACGCCTGCTCTATCTGCTTCGCGCTCGACGATTGACTGATACTTCCGCAGCACGTCTTCAGGAAAAGATGGCTTCTGGTACTGGCTCACCAGTTCGTTGACCCGGGCGCGGGCCCGTGTGAAGGCGTCGCTCGGTGGCTCCGAGCCTCGCGCGCTCCTATCGATGACAGGAGAGGGAAGATGCTGCTCCTGCCGAAAATGCGCGCGCGTTTCTTTCAGCTTGAGAAATTCTCCGGAGAGCCCGGTTTGTGCGAACATGGCGGTGGCCAGGGTCGCTCCGCGCGTTTCAACGCCTCGCACCAAGCGGTACGCCGAGGCAATCGATTCGGCATCAATGACCAGCTTTTCCACGCTGTGGCAGGCAAGAGATTCCAGCATACCCGCTCCCGAGATCATGTTGATACCTGTGAGCGCTCCCAGCATCGCCGAGCGGGCGCTCTCCGCACCGGCCTGGGCATCCACAAACTTCGAGTCGGTCGCGACCAGATAACCGTGAGTCGGCAGGCCCAGATGCTTACCCACTTCCGCGCACGCCATGTTCAGCATGGCAGTTTCCACTGCACCCATCGGCGCGCCTCCGGTACGCATGTCGAAGATGGCCGGAGCGCCGCCCCAGACTACGGGTGAACCTGGTCCTGCGAGTTGATGCAGCGTGATGCCGGCAAGCACTTCGGCAGCGTGCTGCGTCACAGAACCCACCAACGTTACGGGAGCGGTCCCGCCCGCCAGTGGCATAGAGACGATTTCCGCGGGCACGCCGGCGCGGGCCAGTTCGAGCAGGTTGTGCGACCCGAACTCCGACCAGTTCAACGGTGGGGAGGGACACACATCAAAAACCGCCCGCGGTTTCTTGCGCAAATTGTCTTGACTGCCGCTGTCAGCGGCGAGCAAGTCGATCATGCCTTGCAATCCGGCCGCTGAGAACGATCCGGTTACCACCGGCTTGTGAGAATGCTGCAGGACCACAAGCAACCGGTAAAGATCGCCGATCGCGCTGGGCGCATCGTTGCACACGACGGCAGTGGACTGCGCTGCGAACTGCGGCAAGCTCTCCGTGACTTGGATGAGGCGCACCAGGTCGCGAGTCTCGGACGGCCGCGCTTCCAGCGTGTCGGGATCGAGCATCTGCACGCAGCAGGAGCCAGGGTCGAAATGCACGTCGTCGCCGCCGTAATGAACGGCTTTCTCTCCCGAGCGGTTGTACAGGTTGAAGTCCCGTGGGGCCGATGCCATGCAATTTCGCACCAGTTGCTCAGGAACACGCGCCACACCGTCATTGACCTCAACGCCCGCCGACCGCAACAGCTCGACCACCGGCGCCGAGCCCACGCGAACTCCAGGGCTCATGAGCAGCTCGAAAGCTTCGCACAGAATGCGCCCGATGAGCTCAGGAGTGAGCAGTTGAATTCTGGGTCTCATGCCTGGGCCGTTCCTTTGTTCATCACTTTGCTCATGAGATTCTTGGCCAGTTCGAGGGCATCGATGGCATTGCGGGAGTAGCCGTCAGCGCCGATTTCAGCCGCCCACTTCTGGGTGACTGCGGCGCCGCCAATGATTGCTTTGACTCGCGGCCGCAAACCGTTTCGATCGAGCGCTTCGATCACGGCTTTCTGCCCGGCCATGGTTGTGGTCAGCAACGCAGAGATGCCGACGATGTCGGCATCGACCTCTTTGGCCTTGGCAACGAACTCCTCGGGAGTCACACTCGTGCCTAGATCAAAGATCTGGAATCCGCTGGCGGAAAGGATCGTGGCGACGAGATTCTTGCCGATGTCGTGAATATCACCTCGGGCAGTGCCGAGGATGATCTTGCCCAGAGCCTCACGCTGCGAGCCTCGCTTCAGCATCTCCGGTTCAAGAATGTTGATGGCGGCTTTCATGGCCTCGGCCGACGCGAGCAGATCGGGCAGAAACATTTGGCCGCAGCCGAATTGGTCGCCAGCGAACGTGATCCCCGCGGCAAACCCCTGGTTCACCGCCTCCAGCGGATCGACGCCGATGGCCAACGCCTGCTGTGCCAATTCCGCGGCTGTATCAGACGCGCCGTCAATGATGCTTTGGCGCATCGCTTGGAAGAGTTGACCCGACAAAGAGCCTCCCGCACAGATCAGCCTTGGGATCAGGCTGACCAGGCCTGGATTGTACTCCGGCCCGACGTCGAGAAACCGTGACCCGCCACACATCCCCAATTCTTAACGATGAATTCTTGAAGAAGTGTCTCGAAATGTACCCGAGTTCTCTCTAGTTCGGCGCTCCCGTTCCGCGGTTACACTCAAGCCTCCATCGTACGACCCAAGTTTGGGGCCAGAGAACAATACGAAAAGCACGGGCATAGCGTCGGGCATAGTGGCAGTACGGAAGCAAGAACCAGCGAAGTCGTTCCTGTCTCCTAATCGCATCGATCGCAAGGACTAATGATTGGTGCCGGGAGGGGGAATCGAACCCCCAAGCTACTAAGTACCGGCGGATTTTGACTCCCTCTCCCTAATATCCAGAACGCAATTTCAACATCTTAGAATCAGTTCCCAGGTCTCACGAGAGCAATTCATTCGACGAAACGGGCATAGATCGGGCACAGGCAATGCGGGCTGCTGACCCCGTTTTTTTGGCGAGGAGAAATGCCCTGAAACCTCTTGTCTGCGTGAGATGAACGGGCTGCGTCGCAAAGCTACTCCCAGGGACAGGAACTCTCGACACTCGCGTGTCGAATGGATGCTCTCCCAGCGACTTCACGCCCACTTACTCGTCCTGGCTCAACCAGGTCGAACTCTGGTTCGCCAAGATCGAACGCGAGGTCATCGCACGGGACATCTTCACCTCGGGTCCCGACTTGGCTCGCAAACTCCGCCGCTACATCAACGCCTACTCCGCCAATGCTCGGCCCATCCAGTGGAAATACTCCGACCCCACCCGCCGCGTCCGCAGTAACGAACTCACTGCGACAGGCCGCTAGTCCCAGCAATCGCTTCAGCGATTCAGCAGCTTAATTGCTAATTGTGACATTCCCGGAAGTGATCCAAAGTGCACAGACTTGGCAGTGCATCGGTGGAATGCTGGCATCGGCACGGCGCCCTTCAATCCACGCAGCCCGCAGGAGCAAGGTACAACCGGGCAATCGAAGGATGATGGGCAAGGTGATTCAAAATGTGCAAAATCCGTTTGCTATTGCTAGCTTTTCTGATACTGGCCATACCGGCCGCCTCGTTCGCGCAGTTCGGCGTGTCCATCACGTTCGCTCCGCCCGCGCTACCTGTATACGAGCAACCCATGGTCCCCGCCAACGGTTATTTGTGGACGCCCGGCTACTGGTTCTACGGGGATGAAGGTTACTTCTGGGTGCCGGGTACGTGGGTCGAGCCGCCCACCGTTGGCTTGCTCTGGACTCCTGGTTATTGGGGTTGGGGCGGCAACGCTTTCGCTTGGAATGAAGGCTACTGGGGTGCGCAGGTCGGCTTCTACGGTGGCGTCAACTACGGCTTCGGCTATGGTGGCGTCGGCTATGGAGGTGGATACTGGAACAACGGAGCCTTCAACTACAACACCACCGTGAATAACGTGAACGTCACAAACATCCACAATGTTTACAACAAGACTGTAGTCAACACGACCGCGGTAAACTATGTCAGCTATAACGGCGGCGCCGGCGGAATTACCGCTCGTCCAACCGCCGCGGAAGAGACTGCGGCACACGAACAACACACGCCGCCAACCGCGATGCAAACCCAGCATGTGCACGCTGCCAGCACCAACCACGCGCTCTTGGCGTCTGTGAACCAGGGGCGGCCGGCAATCGCTGCAACGGCGAAGCCTGGCGAGTTTAGCGGTCAAGGGGTGGTAGCGGCCAAGCAAGCGGGAGCACCTTACAAGGCTTCTGCCACCGAGGACAAGGCCGCTGAGAGCAAGGCCGCGGAGAGCAAGGCCGCTGAGAGCAAGGCGACTGAGAATAAGGCCGCTGAGAGCAAGGCGACTGAGAGCAAGGCCGCCGAGAGTAAGGCGACCGAGAATAAGGCCGCTGAGAGCAAGGCGACTGAAGATAAGGCCGCGGAGAGCAAGGC
>PLHQ01000044.1 GCA_003138975.1 Acidobacteriaceae bacterium
CTGAATTGGCTCCATCTTCTTAAGGAAATCCCGCTAAGCGAGCTAAGGACCTACACTACGGTCTACCCGGTAATTACAGCTAACACCCCATAGATACGCAACGGCGCGCCCTTTTATGCTCCGATCTGGTCGACGTGATTGCCGCGGCTCAGGCTCAGCGTCAAAAGAAGAATGTTCCTGATGCGGAAAGGCGGATTCTTCTTTACCGTTTGCAGGGCCTCTCTCCCGGTTCGAGCTTCATCGCAGACCTGCCAACTACTCTGTTGCTCGAGGAGAGCGCGGAGATAATTCCTGACCGCCGTGTTATCGTCTACTACCAAAATACGAACCAAGCAGGCCGTCCTTCCATGTTAAGCATACGTATGGCTTCGACATTCGCCAGATTCGGGCAGGGACTGGTTCCTGGCTACTTGATATCCTTGCGGTAATCTTCGCTTCACCCTCGTGCTGTTTCACGATAGGTGGGTTGGAATGCAATCGCAATACGGGGAACTCCCTACAGTCGGGCTAAGTCACCAAATTCCCTTGCCGCTGCCCGTAAGCTTTAATTCGAGTGCCGGCGGCCGCAGCCAAACCAGGCAGTCACCCCACGTCCGCTCGTCGAGGCACACCTGTAAGCGCTCTACCATAGCCGCTACGACGTCGGAACCATCCGCACTTGAGTAAAGACTTCGGGAAAAGCAGGTCGCGCATCTTCATCTTGGCTTTGTGCAGTTGTGACTTTGAGTTTCCGATCGAGCACTGGAGCTGTCGCGCGATTTCGTGGTGCTCGAATCCCTGAACTTCGTGCAAATCAAGAATCTGACGGCATCCTTCCGGAAGCTCTTCGATGGCGCGGCGCAGTGCAAGTCGGTCGATTGCTCCAGAGAGGTTCAGGTCGGCTGTGCCAACATCGCGCCTGAGCGACGGAGACTCAGCCGATAACGGCTCATCCAGCGAGAGCACAGGGGACGACTTACGGCTGCCGCAACTTCATCAGCACGGTGTTCATCGCGATCCTCTAGAGCCAAGTGGAAAAGGCGGAGTCGCCGCGGAACGACTTGATATTGCGAAACACCTGGAGGAAGGCTTCCTGAGTCAGGTCTTCGGCGTCGGCCACATCCTTGGTCATCTGCAAGCATGCAGAGTAAACCCGCTTCTTATGCAATTGGAAGAGCGTGGCGAAAGCTTCCTGATCGCCCCGCTGCGCGTGTTGAACGAGGCTGCGTTTGGAATGATCTCGCTGAGTTCCAATTCTCGCTGGATTAGATCTGCTGCTGTCGCGGAAATCACGCACGTGGCCAGTGTCGAGAAAGAGAGAAGCGGACCCCTGCCGCGGGTCCCATCAGGGCGCTCCTGTAATTGAATGTGAGATTTGCTGTACTGTTCTTAATGCGAGCCTGCCGCAAGTAGCACTCCAGAAAGCGTTGAATTTCGATTGGTAAAGGCGGAATCCAACCGTGGCCAACGCCACCTCCCGAACCGGAGCCAATGCCGGCGCACAGACCTGTTCCATTCGAAGGGAGGAGTGGAACGTGCGCACCGCCGAAGGAATCCCCAGGCTTGGCATGGCTTTGAGCAGGCACAGCAGAAGGCTTAGGAGGTTTCAGCCTGCCATCGATTCTTCTGCTGTCGAATAATCTCATAGCAGTCACAAGCGGCATCTTCCAGCTTGGATTTGTTCAGAATGGTTACGTTGCCGCGCGTGTAAGAAATCAGTCCTGCTTTCTGCAAAACGCTGGCGGCCACGCTGACGGTGGACCGGCGGGTTCCGAGCATCTGCGCCAGGAATTCCTGAGTTAAGAGAAGAGTCTTGCCGCCAATTCGATCGTGACTCATGAGCAACCATCTCGCCAATCTCTCCTCAACGTCATGCAAGCGGTTGCAAGCGGCAAGCTGGGTTGACTGGATACCCAGGATCATGGAATAACGCTGCAGCTGACGCTCGAGTGTGGGGCAATGCGGCAGAAGATTTCGAAGGGTCCCAACATCCACGCGGTAAGCCGTACCATCGCCCTGGGTGATGATTCTCAAGGCACTGGTCTTAAAACCAAAGATTGCCGGCAGGCCGACGAAGCCCTCTCTACCGATGAGTCCCACCTCAACACTCTCTCCATCGGGCTGAACCGTCAGCACAGAACTCATTCCCTCGTTCAGAAAATATCCTGATTTGATTGCTTCGTCCGCTTCGTGCAGCACCTGATGAAATTTCAGCCGTACAAACTCGAGCGAGGCAAAGATTTGAGTCCATTCCGCTGCCGGAAGTCCGCGCAGAATGATATTGCCGATCCCGCTCCGGTCGTTGTCTCGTTTACCAAATCGGTTAGCCGCGCCCCGGACAGTTCGGCTAGTCATAGATTGGCTCCTTTCGTATCACACAGCGGAAAACGCCATCTGATTTCGCAGGAACCGTTAAGCCAATAAGGCCTCGGCGGAATGTGCTAGAAGAGACAAGTTAAGGCTATGCCCTTTTGGTGCCGTCCGTATGTGCTATACCGCACACATTTGAAAAGCATCGGAAGCCCACACTATCCGGTGGCATTTCGGCAATGTTCTCGCCAATTCCTCCGTCGTCGTCTTTTACCGAGACCGTTATCATTCCGTTGCTCTGACTCAGAGTAATCGAGACTTTGTGTGCTTCTGAATGGCGGAAGACGCTGGTCAAAGCCTCCTGAACGATTCGGAAGACAGCAGTCTCTACTTCAATGGAAAGTCTTGGAAAATCAGGAGGCTGGACGTCCAGAGAGGCCCAACGCGCTTCAATTCCTGCGCCATCTGTTGGTTGGCGGCAACGATGGAATTGAAAGTATCGGCAATCTTGCCGGGCAATCCGATCCAGGAACCGGGAAGGCGCACGGAAAATCCCCATCCCGCATGGTTTGCAGGACGGAGAGAATTACGCTGCGGTCACCCGAAGCGGGCTCAACGAGTGAAGTCCCATTGTGCTGATTGTTCTCGCCGTCTTCAAATGCGCCATTGGCGACGGCAGTGGCCGCTTCTCGGCTGTTTCTCTTCATATGATTATGCTCTCCACGAGATCCATGGTGGTTGCAACAGGCGAAGATGCCAGCGACATATGGCAGCCTGAAACATGTCTCTTGAATACGACCTAGGGGGATGTACTTATCCGATGTTGATTCGTATCACGACAAACTGTAGTGTGGCTCTAGGGTTTTTACTGTAGTCAGGTTTTTGCTGGAGTCGGGGAGTGCTCGGCGCAGCGGCGTGCGAGCAATCCTAAATCGCCATGATTCCACAGAATTTGAGACTTGCCGAATTGCGCTTTTTTCCTAAGACCTACGGCGATTTCTGTATATCAGTATGGCGTTCTGATTATTACGATGGGTGGGGGATGGGAAAACACACAGCCGACGAGACGGGATCGAAACCACCTGAAGTGTGCGTCCAGTCTTGTCGAGGCTTTCTGGCTAGCCGGCGGATCCCCTTTTTCCCGTGGCTCGGCAACAGGGACCTTTCAGATTCGTGGCAGGAGGACCCAACATGCGGCTGCTGAGTGTGCGACTCATTCTCTCTCTCATTGTCGGCATAACCTTGGTCTCTTTAGCTTTTTCTTACTACGAAGTTCTGCGAGAGAAACGCGCGCTTCGGAGTCAGCTGGAACGAAGTTCCGGAGAGCTCGGTGAGAGCTTTGCACTCAACGTAGAAAAATCCTGGGAATCCGTACGAGGATTACAGCGAACAGTACAGCACTTCGGCAACCGTGAACACATGCTTGGGGTCGCTGTTTATGACCGGCAGGGCAAACTGGTGGCGATCACCTCCGATTTGCAGCCGATACTGGGAACAGCTCCGACTGACGTAACCCGGGCCATGGCCGAAAACCACGCAGAGAGCTCATTTGGCCGGCTGGACAAGTATCGAGTACACATCTTTGCATTGCCCCTCCACCGGGACGATGAGGTGCTGGGCGGACTCGCAGTGGTGCACGACGTTGATTACATTCGTGTCCAAAATCTTCACACCTGGCGCGAAGCATTCCTCAGAATCCTTGCCCAAGTTTTTCTCATCGTTTTCATCACGGTGCTGATTGTGCGGTGGAGCATAGCCGGGCCAATCGCGCGAGCCGCGCAATGGATGCGCGCTCTTCGCATGGGCAGAATTTCATCTCGTCAGCAGATGCCGGATTTGGATCTATTCAAGCCGCTGGCTTGGGAAGTGGCTACGCTGGCGGAAAGCCTTAGTCAGGCCCGGACGGCCGCGGAAAATGAAGCTCGCTTGCGGGAGGCCGGAGAATCCATGTGGACGGCGGACCGGCTGGCAGTGCAGATTCAGACTCGTCTCGAGGGCGGTCGGCTGTTTATCGTGTCGAATCGCGAGCCCTACATCCATCAGAGAAATGGCAAAGAAATTGAGGCGGTTGTTCCGCCCAGCGGATTGGTCACGGCGCTGGAGCCAGTGCTCGAGGCCTGCGACGGCACCTGGATTGCTCATGGCAGCGGAGACGCGGATACCGAGGTAGTAGACGCGCATGATCGGCTTCGCGTACCTCCGGACGAACCTCGCTACACACTGCGCCGGGTGTGGTTGAGCAAGGAGGAAGAGGAGGGATACTATTACGGGTTTTCCAACGAAGGGCTTTGGCCGCTTTGCCATATTGCTCACACCCGGCCAATCTTTCGCGCGCTGGACTGGCAATTCTATCAAGAGGTCAATCGCAAGTTTGCTGCTGCGGTGCTCGAGGAGATCGCCGATACACAACACCCCGTAGTGCTGGTCCAGGATTATCACTTCGCATTGTTGCCCCGATTCATCAAGGAAAAAAGGCCGGATGCGCGCGTGGCTATCTTCTGGCACATCCCGTGGCCCAATCCCGAAGCTTTTGGTATCTGCCCATGGCAGCGGCAACTCGTGGATGGACTGCTGGGAGCAGATCTGATCGGATTTCACATTCAGTCGCACTGCAATAATTTCTTGCAGACAGTGGACCGCGTAGTGGAATCACGTGTGGACTGGGAACACTTTGCGGTATCGCGACAGAACCACCGGACAATCGTTCGCCCTTTCCCCATCAGTGTGGACTTGACGGACGATGAATCCGTCGAGCCCGATCAGTACGGAATCAACTATCTTGATCGCTCCGTCTTGATGCGCAGCTTGGGCGTTGAAGCGGCATTCGTGGGAGTCGGAGTCGATCGGGTGGATTACACCAAAGGAATCCATGAGCGTTTCCGTGCGATTGAGAGATTCCTCGAGAAGTACCCCAAATATCAGGGCCAATTCACCTTCGTACAAATCGGCGCGCCCAGCCGTACTCACATCAAGCGCTACCACGATTTGATGGCGGAGTTGGAAGCGGAAGCGGAACGAATCAACTGGCGATTTCAGTCGGGCAAGTGGAAGCCCATTTTATTTCTTAAGCGGCACCATAGCCATAAGGAAATCGAAGGCTACTATCGCGCTGCCGATCTTTGCCTGGTGACGTCGTTGCATGACGGCATGAATCTGGTAGCGAAGGAATTTCTCGCCGCACGCCGCGACGAGCGTGGCGTGCTGATTTTGAGCCAGTTCACCGGAGCCGCTCGCGAACTGAGGGACGCGCTACTGGTGAATCCTTACGACATCGACCAGACAGCCGAAGCCATCCGCGCCGCGTTGGAGATGGAGCCGGAGGAAAGACAAATGCGAGTGCGTCGGATGCGCAAAATCATAAGAGAACGCAACATCTACCGCTGGGCCGGAAGTCTGGTAACGGAACTGTGCGAACTCAGGCTGGATGGGAGCGATCGAACTCAAGGGAAGTCTCGGGGAGGTGTGACGGCCGCGTGACGCACCCCAGCGACAGAATTGATACAGAGTTGGATTCCAGGGCAAAGCCTCAGCTTGAATCGTTTTTAAGGCTGGTGGCGCGAGCACCTCGATCGCTGCTCATGCTCGATTTCGACGGAACCCTCGCCCCGTTCCGGAAGGATCGCAAGAAGGCTGTTCCGTATCCCGGTGTTGTCTCAACTTTGCAGAACATCCTCGGTATCGGAAAGACGCGAGTTGTAATCATTTCCGGGAGGGATGTTAGAGAGACTGTTCCACTTCTGTCGATCAAGCCGCATCCGGAGGTGTGGGGTCTTCATGGATTGCAGCGTCTGAAGGCCGACGGGAGCATCGAACTTTGGGAATTGGACGACTCCACGGTGGAAGGCCTAGCGGCGGCAGAAGATTGGCTGCGCTCGCAGAACCTGCTGCACGCGGTCGAACTCAAATCGGGAAGCATTGCGGTGCACTGGCGTGGTCTGGCTGAGTCTGAAGCGCAAGCAATGCGGGACCGCGTGATGCTAGGCTGGACGGACATTGCGCAGCGCTTCGGCTTGGGTCTGATGGATTTCGACGGCGGGGTCGAGATTCGCAGCCCGAAGGCCAACAAAGGAACAGCCGTGCGCACCATTCTCAGTGAGATGGATCCGGAGGTGCCGTCTGCCTACTTGGGAGACGACAACACCGATGAGGATGCGTTCAAGGCGATTAATGGTCGAGGGCTGAGCATATTGGCGCGTCCGGAATGGAGGCCGACGGCTGCACAGATTTGGCTTAGACCGCCTGAGGAACTCCTCGAACTACTGGCTGGGTGGCTTCGGGCGTGTCGAGAGCGCGATGATTCGAGTGCCGGCCTGAACCTATCCGAGCGGTAGGTCGGCGGTGACCAGCGTGCCACGGCCGTTCGAGTGAATACTAAAGAGCTCCGCCGAGTTGACGTAGCCTTTCACGGATCCCTTTGATGCCCAATCCGTCCGAGGATTTCGATGATATTCCCTTCCCGAGATCACTCACTAACTCCGCGAGCGGTTACTACAGGTTTTCGACGAATTTTATCCGCACATTTGAAGAGCATCCATGCAGCTTGCGTCGGACACGAGTGCATTTGCGCTTCGAAGGGCCTCTGTGGTTGTAGGCCTAAGGAGTTGAATGGCTAACCTACCCCAGCCCATCATCTGGCCTGGCTGTCCCTACCCGTTGGGCGCAACCTGGGACGGCGAAGGTGTGAACTTTGCGCTTTATTCGGAGCATGCCGAGAAGGTCGAGCTTTGCCTCTTTGACATATTGGGCAGACGCGAAACTGTCCGCCTGCCTCTTCCCGAGCAAACTGACATGGTCTGGCATGGTTACCTGCCGGAAGTGCGTCCCGGACAACTTTATGGCTACCGCGCATATGGTCCCTACGCTCCGGCGCAAGGCCTTAGGTTTAATCCCCACAAACTTCTTCTCGACCCTTACGGCAAGCAAATCCAAGGAACCATTCAGTGGAATGACTCACACTTTGGATATCGGGTCGGACACAAGCAAGAAGACCTGTCTTTTGACCGACGTGACAATGCCGCCGGAATGCCGAAGAACCGCGTCATCGACTCCGCTTTTACCTGGGGGACCGACGCGCCCCCGAATATTCCGTGGCACAAAACCCTGATTTACGAAATGCATGTAAGAGGGTTCACCAAGTGTCATCCGGATGTTCCGGCCCATTTGCGCGGGACATACGCGGGTCTGTCAACAGCGCCGGTAATCGAATATCTGACACGGCTGGGGGTGACGTCGATCGAACTCATGCCCGTGCACAGTTTCGTGGACGACCGCCAACTTATGGAACGCGGTCTGCGCAACTATTGGGGCTATAACTCCATCGGCTTCTTTGCGCTCGAGCCTCGTTATCTGGCGACGAACTCGATCCGCGAATTCAAGACCATGGTTAAGACCCTGCACTCAGCCGGGCTGGAAGTAATTCTCGATGTTGTCTACAACCACACGGCGGAGGGCAATCATATGGGGCCTACCCTCTCGCTCAAGGGCATCGACAACAGCTCCTACTACCGGCTCGTAGCCGACAATGCACGCTATTACATGGACTACACAGGAACGGGAAATACGCTGAACATGCGGCATCCTCGAGTCCTGCAGCTAATCATGGACAGCCTGCGCTACTGGGTTCTGGAGATGCATGTGGACGGCTTCCGCTTCGACCTAGCCGCCACACTTGCCCGTGAACTACATGAAGTCGATCGACTCGGCGCATTTCTCGACATCATCCATCAGGATCCGGTGCTCTCCCAGGTCAAACTCATTGCCGAGCCTTGGGACTTGGGAGAAGGCGGCTATCAGGTCGGGAACTTCCCGGTGGGTTGGGCGGAATGGAACGATCGCTACCGCGACACGGTGCGATCTTTTTGGAAGGGTGACGGAGGAGTTTTTGGTGACCTGGCGTACCGCATCACAGGTTCCAGCGATCTTTATGCGCACAGCGGACGCCGTCCTTACGCCAGCGTGAACTTCGTCACCGCACACGACGGCTTCACGCTGCAGGATCTGGTTAGCTACAACGACAAGCATAACCAAGCCAATGGCGAAAACAATCGGGACGGCAATAACGATAACCGGAGTTGGAACTGTGGGGTCGAGGGTCCAACGGGCGATCCTGGCATTCAGGCTTTGCGTGCCAAACAGAAGCGGAACCTGCTAGCAACGTTGCTTCTGTCTCAGGGAGTACCCATGATGTCGGGGGGAGATGAGATCGGTCATACGCAGATGGGGAATAACAACGCCTACTGCCAGGATAATGAGACGAGTTGGCTGAACTGGAATTTGCAGCACCAGGATCGTGAACTTCTGACGTTTGTGCAGCGCATGATCAACCTTCGCAAGAGGCATCCCGTGTTTCGCCGCCGGCGATTCTTCCAAGGCCGTCCCATTAAAGGCGCTGATGTGAAGGATGTCTTATGGCTGAGCCCTGGCGGCAATGAGATGACGGAAGACGAGTGGCGTAATTCTTCCGTTCACAGCCTTGGAATGTTTCTATCTGGCCAAGGGCTTGACGAAACCGATGAACGCGGACGGAAACTTAGTGACACGGACTTCCTCGTGCTTCTGAACCCACACCACGAGGATGTGGCATTCATCTTGCCGGCATTCCGCCCGGCCTATCGGTGGATGGCATGGATGGACACCTCCCGCGAAGATGGCTTACGTGCGGCCGACACACATGATTCTGGTACAGCGTATCCCTTGCAGGCACGCTCCTTAGTCGTGCTGATGGAACGTCGAGGAAACGGCAAAAAGGAAGAGTTGAACGAAGAGTCGAATGAAGCGCCGTCATAGCATGCCGTTTGGCACAGAATATCGTCAGGAAGGAAGCCCAGGAGTGCATTCTTGACCTTTCGAAGCTTCGAATTACTTGAATGCTGCACGTCTATTGGTTGATGATGGTGGCCCAGAGGTTGGCAGAGGGGGAGATCGGTCACAACCCCGGCGCGAATTCGTCCCCTGACAAACCTTGCCCTCAGTTTCGGCATCGTGTGTGAGGCCGTTGCATTCATAAGGGCGGGACTGTCATACTTCTAGACACTCTTTTCGGGGCTTCGTCCGTCCGGCAACAGAATCCGCTTGGAGACGGTAGAAATCAGGCATGACGGAACGGCAAAACTTCTGGTCCGGATGGAAGGAACGCATCTCAGCGCTCCGCAATGTCCCAGCCGTGCTCAAGATCGTATGGGACTCTGGCCCCGGCGTCGTGGTCTTTGGATTGGTCGCGCGGGTATTCGCATCCCTCATGCCGGTTGGGCTTCTCTGGATTACGAAGCTGATAATTGATGGCATCAATAATGCCGTCCATGCTCACCAGGCGGTGAGACCCGGGTTTTGGTGGTTGGTCGTGGCGGAATTTTCGCTGGCCGTCCTGAACAGTATTCTCCTCCGCACGATCGACTACTCCGACTCGCTGCTGGGCGATAAGTACACCCGGCACGTCAGCATTCGAGTCATGAGTCACGCGGCAGGGCTGGATCTGATCGCCTATGAAGATCCGGTCTTCTATGACCGTCTCGAGCGGGCCCGAGTGCAGGCAACGGATCGTCTGGTGATGATCCAGCAGATTGGACGGCTAGTGCAGCAGGCTATCACAACGATTACCCTCTCAGTTTCGATCATGTTGTTCTCTCCGTGGCTGATGCTGCTGCTGATCGCCGGTGTGGTTCCCGCATTCCTCGGCGAGAGCCATTTCGCCTTCCTGGGATACGCCAAGAATTTCCGGCAGACGCCGATGCGGCGGCAATTGGATTACCTGCGAATTCTCGGTGGAAGCAAAGAAGCCGCGAAGGAACTAAAGCTCTTCGGACTAAAGGATTTCCTGCGGGAGCGATTTACGCGTTTGTCCGATGAGATCTATGGAGAGAACGTCGCCTTATCTCGACGCAAGCTGTTCGCGGGTGCACTGCTTTCGATGATCGGCACCGCCGGCTACTACTCGGCATATGTATTCGTGATCTGGCGCACCCTCGCTGGCGCGCTTACCATTGGCTCATTGACCTTTCTGGCGGGAGCAATTCAGCAGGCCAGCAGCAACATCGAGCAAATCTTCTCCACCTTCGCTGGCATCGGCGACCAGGCATTGTTCCTCACCGATCTGCTGGCATTCTTTGAAATGAAGCCCACGATTCAGTCCAAGCCCAATGCCCTGCCGGCCCCCAGGCCGATTGTGCGGGGAGTCGAATTCAGGAACGTTTCCTTTTGTTACCCAGGGAATTCACGCCGGGTCCTTGATCACATTAATTTTCAGCTGCATACAAACGAGCGGCTGGCTCTGATTGGCGAAAACGGGCAGGGCAAGACGACCATCGTAAAATTAATTACCCGTCTGTACGACCCTACGGAAGGACAAATCCTGCTGGATGGGGTCGACCTTCGCGAGTATGACCTCGAGGATTTCCATCGCGAAATAGGCGTCATCTTTCAGGACTTTATGCGTTATGAAATGACTGCCCGGGAAAACATTGCCATTGGCCGCATCGAGGAAATCGACAATCTGGAGCTTCTGAAGAGCGCGGCAGAGAAAAGCATGGCGGATGATACGATCGGACGACTGTCCGGGGGTTACGACCAAATGCTGGGACGGCGGTTTGATCGAGGAGTGGATCTTTCCGGCGGCGAGTGGCAAAAAGTCGCATTGGCGCGAGCTTATCTGCGCGATGCGCAACTCCTGATTCTCGACGAGCCCACTGCCGCGCTCGACGCGCGCAGCGAGTTCGAAGTATTTCACCGCTTTGCCGAACTCACCGCTGGAAAAATGGCGCTTTTTATTTCGCACCGGTTCTCAACCGTCCGTTCGGCTGACCGCATCCTAGTTCTGGAAAACGGCAGGATTGCCGAGGAAGGGACTCACGACCAACTGGCAAGCCTTGGTGGTCGTTATGCGGAGATGTTCGAGATGCAGGCTTCGAGCTATCGCTAGGAGACGTACAGAATGACACCACAGAGCGGTCATCTGGAACTCGTCAATGCGGAACCGAAAGGCCTGCGTACACTTCCGGATATGGGACCTGACCTCGACACGTTATCCTCGAGCGCTGCAGAGCTCGCTCGATCTCTGGCATGGATGCCGGGACAACAAGAATCGCGCCATTTCCGCGATCGTTGCGAAGCTCTCACCCGTGCGTTTCAACCGTTGTTGATATCACTGGAATCTGGCGCCGCAAATACTGTTTCTGATGATTTTCGACGCCTGCAGGAGAACATTTTCCTGCTCGGAGGGGAGCTACAAGAGACCTGCGGAACCTTTAACGCCGCTCACAAACTTCCCCAGGTTCGCACTCCAGACGGGACCATCATTCCAAGAATAGCCGCTTTGGCCGACGGTTTTCTCGCGGCGAGTTCTTTCCAGTTCAGCGAAGTGAGCTTCACTTCTTACATTCAAGCGTTCCAGCGGGTCACAGTTCTCAAACTGGCAGAGTTGTGGATGCTGATTCCTGTCATGAAGGTTGTGCTGCTTGAGCACATTGCGCAGCGTGGCTGTCGGTTGCTTGAGGATCCCTCGCGATCGTATGGCATCCAGGAACTGGTCCGCAGCCTCCAGGATATAAAACAAACCTCTTGGAAAGTGATCATCGAGCCGCTGATCCTGTTTGAACAAGCACTGCGGCAAGACCCCGCGGGAGCTTATTCCCGGATGGACTATGAGACGCGTGAGCTCTACCGCAAGCGGCTGGTAAGGATTGCCGATCGCTGCGACTGTTCGGAGACGAGGGTTGCAACCGAAGTGCTCGCGTTGGCTCGTGCGGCGCTGGCACATCGGAATGAGGATCCGCGTGTGACTCTGCGGCATTCGCACGTTGGATCCTATTTGCTGGCCGAGGGGACCGCTGTTCTGCAGCAGAGGGTGCGTTTCCATCCTCCGATTGTCCAGCGCTTGCGCACTTTTCTGCTTCACCATCCGGATGAGTTTTACCTACCCGGCATTGCCGCCCTCACCTTCGCCATCGTCTCGGCGGTCGTATTTCAAGTGACGCCGCCAAGCACCTCTCTGGGTTTGGTCTTGCTCTCGATTTTGGCTGTGTTATTGCCAAGCTCGCAGAGTGCTGTCCAGATCATGAACTACTTGGCCACTCTGTTGCTTCCGGCTCAGACTTTGCCCAAGCTCGATTTTTCCGAGGGCGTTCCCAGTGATTGCATAACCATGGTGGCGATCCCCGCCGTGTTCATGAATGAGAAACAAGTCCGCAAACTTGCAGACGACCTCGAAGTTCGCTATCTCGGCAATCAGGATCCCAACATCCATTTCGCGCTGCTTTCGGACCTTCCCGATTCTCCATCGGAACCACGGGAAGATAACACCTTAGTGAACTTAGCTTCCGATCTTATCCGCAAGCTTAACGATAAATATGGCGGACAGGGAATGGGGTCGTTCTTTCTATTCCATCGCCATCGCATCTACAATCCGCGCGAACGCCTCTGGATGGGCTGGGAGCGCAAGCGCGGCAAACTGATGGATCTGAATAACCTGCTGCGCGGCAAATCTGACGGCTTTCCCGTTAAGGTCGGCAATCTGTCCCTGCTCTCTGGCGTTCGCTTCGTCATCACCCTTGATTCCGACACTGAGCTGCCTCGAGGCTCGGCCAGTCGCATGGCGGGAACCTTGGCGCATCCTCTGAATCAGGCGATCATTGATCCGGAGAAAGGCATCGTCGTCGCGGGTTACGGGATCTTGCAGCCCCGGGTCGGCGTAAGTGTTCAGAGTTCTACACGGTCCAGGCTTGCCAGCATCTACTCAGGACAGACTGGGTTCGACATCTACACTCACGCTACCTCCGATGTTTACCAGGACCTCTACGGCGAAGGCATTTTTGTAGGAAAAGGGATCTACGAGGTGGAAACATTGCACCGCGTTCTCGATCGCCGATTTCCACGCAACGCCTTGCTGAGTCATGACCTGGTAGAAGGCGCTTACGCCCGAGCTGGGCTGGTCAGCGATATCGAAGTAATCGAGGACTACCCTTCTCACTACAGCGCTCACAACCGGCGTAAGCATCGTTGGATGAGGGGCGACTGGCAGATCGCGGGATGGCTGCTTCCGTTGGTCCCCGAGGAGTCAGGGCAGCGAGTTCCCAATCCTCTTTCTGTGGTTTCGAGATGGAAGATCCTCGATAACCTGCGGCGCAGCCTGGTGGAACCTGCCATTTTTCTTTTGTTCATGCTGGGATGGCTGTGCCTGCCCGGAGGACCGGGGGCCTGGACTCTCGCAACCGTTGCCATTCTCTTCCTGCCTGCACTTTGCCAGTTGGGATTCGATCTAGTGCACTCCACGACATCAGGGAAACGGTTAGTCGTCCTCGACGCATTCAATGCTTTTCTCAACGCCAGCATTGCAAATTGGTTGACCGTTACATTCCTCGCGCACCAGGCGCTGTTGTCTATCGATGCCGTGGTGAGAACCATGGTCCGTCGCATGATTACGCGCCAGAGACTCTTGCAATGGGAAACCGCCGCGGAAGCGGAACTCGCGGGCGACAAGCGCAGCACCCTCGACATTTACCTCAACTGGACCCCTGCTCTCGCGATCGGATTATTTCTCTTGATATGGCTGGTACGTCCCGGCGCTCTGGTGGCGGCGCTGCCTGTTCTTCTGCTGTGGGCATGCAGCCAACCGGTTTCACTTTGGCTGAACCGCCCCCCTCGAAGTCCGCGCAAGGAAGCTTCGGAGCGCGATCGATGGTTGCTTCGCGTATCTGCGCTTCGCACTTGGCGGTATTTTGCTGAGTTCAGCACGGAAGAACACCACTGGCTGATTCCCGACAACGTACAGGAAGAGAACACGAAGGTTGCGCCTCGGGTTTCTCCGACGAATCTTGGCTTGCTTCTCAACGCACGCCAGGTCGCTTGCCAATTCGGCTATCTTACGGTGCCAGAATTTTCTCAGCAGACCCTGCGCACTCTGGCAACTACCTCGCTGCTAAAAAAACACCGGGGCCATCTTCTCAACTGGTATGACACTCGAACCTTAACTGTGTCTACTCCGGCCATCGTTTCAAGCGTCGACAGCGGCAACCTGGTTGCGTCACTTTGGACTTTGCAGCAAGGCTCT
Organism: Acidobacteriaceae bacterium; assembly: GCA_003138975.1. Classification (GTDB taxonomy): domain Bacteria; phylum Acidobacteriota; class Terriglobia; order Terriglobales; family Acidobacteriaceae; genus Sulfotelmatobacter. The sequence continues at coordinate 14,330 of PLHQ01000044.1, forward strand.
TTAGATCTCCTCAAGCAACCTCTTTTCTCCCGCGAGTTGGCCGATGGCCTCCTTGATCATCTCTCCTTGCTTTCCAGCCTGGGCGCAATCCCACGCCGGAAGTGTTCTCTGATCGAAAAAGCGCTGCGGCGACAAGATTGGTTACAGTACGTTCTCGATATTCCTGACTCGGTCCTCAAAGACATTCACCAACCGTCTCCCTCTTCCAATGAAGCCGACAGCAGTTGGTTCCTCCAGCAAGCCGAGGATCGGATTCGGCAGATCGGCCGCGCCGTGCAACTTTATTCACCCTGGCTGCTGCCAGAGTATGCCAATGTGAGAAGTTATCTGCCGACCCCCCTAGGCGGCCTGCCCATCGAAGGTCCGCTGCTCGAGCACATGCCAAAATTTATCGATAGTCTTGCCATCCAATTGCGCGCAGAACTTGATTCGACGGCGTCGGAAGAGTCGGCCAAGCTTTGTCTTGAATTGCTCGACCTGCTGCCTGATGCGCATTCCCGGGCCGTACGTCTCATAGAAGATCTCAAGAAAATTGCGGACCTGTCATTCGCGCTGGCGGACGAAATGGATTTTGGATTTCTGCTCAACCGTGGCAGGAGCCTGCTCTCCGTCGCCTTTGAGCTCGAAAAACAGCAGAACCACCCCGCGTGTTACGACCTTCTGGCGAGTGAAGCGCGCATCGCCTACTTTGTTGCCATCGCCAAAGACGATATCCCGCAGGAAAGCTGGTTTCAGCTTGGCCGTCCGCCTATGCAAGAACAGGGGATGACGGGTCTGCTTTCCTGGACCGGCACAATGTTCGAATACTTGATGCCGGCACTCTGGATGCGCCTGTATCCAAACACTCTGCTCCAGCGTGCGGCGGAAACGGCGGTTCGTGCCCAACGAGCCTACGCTGCCTCCAAAAGGGCTCCTTGCTGGGGCATTTCCGAATCATCTTCCAGCAAATTGGACGCCTCCGGCAACTACCACTACTTCGCTTTTGGCGTCCCTCAGTTGGCGATTCACAAGCCGGAGCAGGACGGCCTCGTGATTTCTCCCTATTCAACCTTTCTGGCACTGGATATTGATCCCGTCGCTGCTACGCGCAATTTGCGCAAGATGCAACGTAAACGGTGGTTAGGAGCCTACGGATTTTACGAAGCTTTGGACTTTAGTCGCGCCCAGTCTCGCTCTTTCGAAGTCGTCCGTTGCTGGATGGCTCATCACCAGGGTATGAGCCTGCTCTCAACTGCAAATTTCCTTGACGATGAGATCGTGCAACGCTGGTTTCACCGCAATCCACAAGTGCAGGCCACAGCGCTGTTGTTGCAGGAGAAGCCGGCTGGGCGCATGAGTTCGAACGGATCGCACGCGAAAGTGGCGTGAAGTTCCTCTGACTCCGAGGGAACTGCGGAAGTACTCAACAAGAGTTTCATTTGACACGGACACCCTAATGCGACGTCTGCACAGTCTTGCTCTCGCGGTTCTCTTAGCGCTTTCGTCGAGCGTCGCCTTAGTCAGTGCTCAGCCGGATTCCAAGTCAGAAATAATCGTCGTCGATGCCAAGGCGGCTTCGCATCCCTTTCCCCACTTCTGGGAACAAATGTTCGGCTCGGGACGCGCAATCCTGAGCCTGCGTGAAAGTTATCGCAGCGACTTGCGCGCGGTAAAGCAGATCACTGACTTCAACTACGTACGCTTTCATGGCATTCTTGACGACGAAGTCGGCATCTACACCGAAGATAGTCAAGGGCGTCCGGTTTACAACTTTTCCTACATTGATCAAATCTACGACGGATTGCTCGCCACGGGAGTGCGCCCTTTCGTGGAAATCGGTTTCATGCCCAATCAACTGGCGGCCAGCCACACTCTTCATCCGTTCTGGTACCGGCCGAATGTTGCCCCTCCGAAGGATTGGAGGCGCTGGGATGACCTTGTGGCTGCCTTCGCTCAACACCTTATCGATCGGTACGGTGCGGATGAAGTAGCGCAATGGTATTTCGAAGTGTGGAATGAGCCCAATCTTGATTTTTGGGCGGGACAGCCGAAGCAGGAGACCTATTGGGAGCTGTACGATCACACCGCTCGGGCACTGAAGAAAGTGAACCCGAGACTGCGCGTCGGTGGACCTGCGACCGCACAGGCTGCGTGGGTCGATGCCTTCATCCGCCACTGCGCGCAGAAACAGATCCCAGTGGATTATGTTTCAACCCACGTCTACGCCAACGACACCGCACAAGACGTTTTCGGCACGCAAGAAGACATTCCCCGTGATCGAATGGTCTGCCGCGCGGTGGATAAAGTGCACAGCCAGATAAAGTCGTCGCCCATGCCGAACCTGCCTCTGATCTGGAGCGAGTTCAATGCCAGCTACAAGAACGAGCCTGACGTCACCGACGCGATTTATATGGGCCCGTGGCTCGCCGATACCATCCGCCGGTGCGATGGCTTGGTCGACTCGATGTCCTACTGGAGTTTCTCCGATGTTTTCGAAGAACAAGGCGTGGTGAAAACACCCTTCTATGGTGGCTACGGACTGATCGCCGAGGATGACATTCCCAAGCCAGCTTTCAACGCCTTCAAACTCCTGCACAAGCTGGGAGACGAACGGATACAGCTCGATTCTGAGTCGGCCCTGCTTACCCGCAGGAAAGATGGCGCGTTAGTGCTGGTAGTATGGAACTACGTTTCACCTGAAGACTCCGGCTCTCCGAAGCAAATCACCTTGCAACTCAAGGGTACGAACGCAAAGCACGTTTTAATCTCGCGAGTCGACGTCAGCCACGGAGATATCCACGCTGCCTACGAAAAGATGGGTGGCCCCCGCTATCCCACCCAGACACAAATTCAGCAACTTCAACAAGCCGCGGATCTTCCCGCACCGGAAGCCCGTCATCTAGAAAGTGAACAGTTCACGTTAACTTTGCCCAGTCATGGACTGGCAGTAATCGAAATAAAGTAAAAGCCCCCGACACCCGCCAGCGTTCCAAAGCCAGCATTTATTTCGATCCTACGGTTGATATCTCTTGAAGCCAGCACGATCCATCCCACGCTGCGCCTCCTGGTTCTTCATGAAAGTATTCCAAACAAAACCAGTCCGGACATTCTCCGCCATCAACATCGTGATTCCAACATCAATGCCAATTGTGTCGGTGTCGTACCAATCCTTCAGCGGGTTAAACGCGTTTACAAATCCATACCTGCACCACGCCCGTCCGTAACGATCTTTTATATTCCTGAGCACGCGCATCACGGGCTGCGTTATAAATGGCAAGGAACCGGCCGATGCACTGGGAACCACAGTCCCATCGATGGGCCCCATCATCGGCGGACCACCCCAAATCACATAACCCTTCTGCGAATCTGAGGCCGAAATGCCCCACAGATCATCACTGTAATTAGGAAATTGCTTGCCCAGTTCCAAACAAAAAAGCCGGTGTGCGTCCGTCGCCAAAATCGAATTTCTAAAGTAATCGGCATACTGATCACGTTTGCCTCGGAAGTCAAACCAGGCCTGCGAGTATTGATGCACAAACAAAGGGGCGAACGAACCGATATAGCGAATGCCGTCATACTCAAACTTCGTACGTTTCCAGGCATTCCACGCATCCGCTGGCAAGGGATGCGGGAGTGATCCCAAGCCCAGCAGATAGATCATCATCATCTCGCTGTAGTAGTCCCATCGATAAGGTAGGAAACCAACTTCCGGAGTCCAGCCGTGCGGCAAAAGCGAGGTATCCTCGGACAGCCAGCTCCAATCGACTCGGTTGAATATCTCGAAAGCCAGCAGACTGATTTCAGAATGTCCTTCAAAGTGTCGTCGGCAAGTGAGAAGTCCGCAGAGCAGGATGGCCGTGTCAACGGAAGAGACTTCAGAATCCCAAACTCGCTCGCCGGAGTTAATGTCGGCGAAATGGTAGAAGAACCCACGATGCGTGGGCATCTTTTTCCATAGGAATCGCAGCGTGGCCAGAACCCGGTCTCGAGCGTCGGCCGCAGGAATGAAATTGCGTTTGTCTGCGATGCAAAGAGCTGTCAGCCCGAAACCGGTTGCCGCAATGCTTGCCACCACGGAATTGTCGTTCTTCAACACATTGCATCGATCTCTTACCAACCCAGTTTGCGGAGTTGCCTGCTCCCAAAAGTATTGGAAATTTCGCTTCTCCAGCTCGTCCAGAAATGCATCGTCATCTGGCGACAGAACGCCCGGAGCTGCCGAGGGCTGCGGAGCTGTCGATAGCCCTCCTGCATCAGCCAGGGAAAATATCTTTCCTTGACCAAGCACTCCACACAGGCTTAACCCGCCTATTTGAAAAAGGAGATCTCTCCGCGTCAGATGGTCTGTGAAGGAGTTTTTTTTTCTCATGCGCGTCAACTAGACTTAGATGCTTCACATCCATCGCGGACAGCCATCAAAATCGCGGATCACTACCGGGCAAACTTGCCATCCGCAAAATGCGTCCTAGAATGTTAAACATAAGGGGTCGCAATGACTAAAGGCAAGACCATCGCAACCTGGACAATCCTGAGCGTTGCCCTATTGGCAGCAATATCGGCAATTGCCTACCTGAAGCGCCGGCAGCCCGTGACGCTGAGAGGCGCAGTCTTACGTCAAGACTACGATCCAAACCGGCAATTGCCGCTGGCCGATGTCCAGATCACCGCGATCAATGCTTTGGGAAGTGGAACCTCCAAATCCGATTCTTCGGGCTTCTTCACTTTAACGCTGCCCAAAGGATTGCGGCGGCGACAGTCCGTCCTCCTCAAATTTCGCCACCAAGATTATCAACCATTGGATGCGAACGATTTCATCGGCGACAAAATTTATGTGGTTCGCATGATTCCCATTCACCAGGACACGAACGCCGAATCCCACACCGGATCCGCAGTCTCGAATACGCGAATAAGATATTCCGTCAAGGCCACCACCGAGGCGAACATCGGCAGCGCCGTACGGACTTTCCAGGTCGTCAACACGGGAAACACGCCGTGTAACAACCACCTTCCGTGCGCCCCAGGTGGCAAGTGGAAAGCAACGCTTGGCTCTCTTTCTCTGGATGCAGGGGAGGGGAATGAGTTTCGCAATGCCAGAGTTTCTTGTATTGCGGGGCCGTGCTCTTTCACCAAAATCGAATCGGAAAACCTTCCGCAGGACCGGCGTCGCTTCAACGTTTCGGTTCTCAATTGGTCAGATACAGTTACGTTCCTGCTTGAGGCTGAGGTGGTTCATCCCATGACCAGCGACATGGTACGTGAGACCTACCCTGTAATTTTCGGCCGTGCCTTGAACTTCAGCCTGCCCGCCTCTGCGGAAGGCCCTAGCATTGAAGCAGAAGTAGCCGGCGATCCCATCGTCTTTCCTCTCGGGCCCGACCTCTTGTTGCGCTGGGCGGACTGTCACATGGTGGTCGATCGCGATCAATCCAAGAACTATCGCTGTGAACTCAAACCCGGCTATCAGTTCCGGTAAGAGCGAAGTTCCGCTAAACTGGGGCGCATGGTGCCCGCCGGCCCTGATGTCCTGTATCGGTAATTTCGATTGGACGCCCTGTGCGCGCGCCCCTAAAGTAACCTCGAGGGGATAGTGCGACGCGCAAACACCATGATTCAATAGTAAGCGAGTGCTCTTACTAGCGCCTGTGGGAATTGTGAGAATGCTGTCTGAGATAATGAACACGCCAGAGGACGGTTCCAAGCTGGCCTGGGTGACAGCTAGCTA
>PLHQ01000078.1:0-128288 GCA_003138975.1 Acidobacteriaceae bacterium
TGTAACCCGGCCCCATTTGTCTGCGGCGACAATGGTATGATGTCAGCCCTGACCGCATTCCATGCGAATTAGGCGCACTCTCCCCATCGTCCTGGCGGTCCTGGCGATCGTCGCGGCGGTGATCCTCGCCGTACAACTACGCAAACATGCTCCGCCCGAGGCCGCGCGTTTGTTGCCCGGAGGGGACGCGTTTGTTTATGTAAATCTGGGCTGGATACGGAGGGCTAACTCGGGCAAAGAACTGCCCGCCGTCAGCCATGATCCGGAATACGAGCGCTTCATTCGCGAGACCGGCTTTCAGTTCGAACGCGATCTCGATGAAGCTGCCTTTGCCATTCACTACCCCGCCAATTGGCTTGGTGGCGGAACAGGCGGCTCCGCTCCGGAGCCACGATTTTCTGAGGTGCTGGTAGGGAAGTTTCACGGCGAGCGCCTCACCGCCTATTTGCGACAGATCGCTCAATCGGTTGAGAACCATCAATCGGTCGATATTTTCACCATTCGCGTGGAAGGAAGATCGTTACGTGTCGCGGTGCTGGGCGCCGATTCCGTCGCGGCATCCAATCACGACGACCCAGCAGTCATTCGCGGAATCGTCGACCGATCCAAGCGCCTGGCGTCCCCATTCGGAGGTCCGGCGATGTTGCGCCAGTACTACAAGCACGTCCAGTTCGCCAGTCTGGCATGGGCCGTTGCGCGCGTTGAGCCGTCCTCCCTCGGAGGCGAAGCTTGGAGTTCTCTTTTCACCGCACCCACAACCCTAGTGCTCTCCGGAAGTTACCTCAGCCCTCTTCATTTGAATTTGAGAGCGGACGCGGTTCACCTCCGTGCAGAAGCTTTCACCGAAAACCCTGACCAGGCACGGGCCCTCATCGATAAAGTAAACGTATTCGTGGCCTTGACTCACACCGCCGAAACCTCGGTAGGAATGCACGGAACCGATCCTGACGTGAAGGCTTTTTTCGAAAGCATCCAGGCAAAGCAAGAGGGCGACCGCGCTGTGCTGAACGCCGCCGTGCCCTATGGTTTTCTGCGAAAGATGTTGGCGGGATCCGGTCCGGAGTTGACTGAACCCGAAACTTCTTCGCCGCAAGCGCCCGCGACGTCACGGTAATCGAAGTGCAGAAACCGCGTGCAACTAAATGCCACGCCAATCGTCTGATGATTGAGGAGTGATGACTACGGAGTAGACTCCGGCAGGTACAATAAAGACGCATGTCTAGCCTACCACTTCCGATTGCCGCCTTTTTCGCCGGGCTCATCTCATTTCTCTCGCCCTGCGTGCTGCCGCTGGTTCCGGGATACGTTTCTCTCATCTCGGGTGCGGGAGTGGATGAACTGAAGTCGTCGCAAGGGCGCCTGATGCGCCGGGTCATGACAAATTCCGTAGGGTTCATCCTCGGCTTCAGTGTAGTGTTCATCACCCTGGGCGCCATCTCTACTGAGATCGGGCAGATCGCGGCGCAATACAAACATACCCTCGCGATTGTGGCCGGCGTAGTCATTATTTTGTTTGGCCTGCACCTAACAGGCATTCTGAAAATCAAGGCGCTGTACTCCGATACCCGCTTGCACGAGTTGAAGGGCGGCAGCACGCCCATCGGCGCTTTTGTCATCGGTTTCGCGTTCGCCTTCGGCTGGACTCCGTGCATCGGCCCCATTCTCGCTGGTATTCTTACGCTGGCTGCCGCGCAGGATACATTGTCGAAAGGGATGTTTTTGCTCGCGATTTATTCTCTGGGGCTGGCCGTGCCGTTCCTGCTCACCGCTCTGGGAGTGGAGCGATTTCTAAAGTTTTATAGCCGCTTCCGCTCGCACATGCATGCCGTCGAAGTGGCTTCAGGGGGATTGCTGATCGCGCTGGGAGTGCTGCTGGTGCTGGGCCGCTTCACTCTGATTTCGAATTGGCTCTCGGTCCTGAACCGGTTTGCTTTGTAAGATCGCTGGTAAGACGGTCGCTTGGTTCGGGATCGTGAATGGAGTGTTCTTTGTGAAACGCAGTCCTCTTACGCTTGTAGTCGTAGCCTTTGCTGTCGCGCTGATGTTGTATGTCGGCTTCCACACGGCGCGCCGGTCCGGTCCATCTTTTGCTCCACATCTCACACAATCCAGCCTCGCTCCGGATTTCTCTCTCGAGTCGCTCGACGGCAAAACCGTGCGCCTTTCCGATCTTCGCGGCAAGGCCGTGCTGCTTAATTTCTGGGCGACCTGGTGCGGTCCCTGCAAAATCGAAATGCCTTGGTTCGTCGAGTTGCAGAATCAGTACGCCTCGCAGGGACTGCAGATCGTCGGCGTCGCCATGGATGACGCCAGCAAGGAAGACATCGGCAAGTTCGCCCAGGACATGGGAGTGAACTATCCCATTCTGATCGGAAAGGAATCGGTCGGCGACCAGTACGGCGGCGTCCCCGCGTTGCCCGAAAGTTTCTTGATCGGACGCGACGGCAAGATCGTGGATAAGATCATTGGACTCAGAGGCAAGGCCGAAATAGAAGACTCGATCAAGAAGGCGCTCGACACGAAGGCAGCCGCGAGCCAGGCATTCGCTGCAGAGAAGAATGCGATTTCACAATGACGATGGACCAGCCCACACCGAAGAATCCAAAGTCTCACAGCGATGCGAAGCTGGTCGGTATGCTCACACTGATTCTGCTGGCCACTGCAGGTCTCGCCTCCGCGCAAACTCCTGGAAAAGCTCCGTCGCTTTCGATGGCCGCAGTGCCACTCACCACCGCACAACGCGCTCAAGCGACGATGGTGGACCTGAATTTTCGCGTCCCTCCCGGCTACCACATCAATTCGAACACGCCCAAGTCGGAGTTCCTCATTGCGACTGCCTTAAAGATGGACCTGCCCACCGATATCATCCTGGGAAAGATCGAATACCCTGCGGGAGAGGACGCGAGTTTTCCCTTCTCGCCAGACGAAAAACTGAGTGTGTATAGCGGCGATTTCACGATCGCTGTGGCCGTGCATCCGCTGCACTCCGTCGTGCCTGGAAAGTACGTGATGCACGGTGTTCTGCGCTACCAGGCCTGCGACAATGCCGCCTGTTACCCTCCGAAAACCTTGCCCGTAAGTTTTGAGGTGAAAGTCGTGAAGGAGCCGCCCGCGCACCACGCCAACCCGGCGCAGAGCCCGCATGTACACAATTAGCTGGCTCCCGATTTGGAATCAGCATTCAAAGTATTTTCCCGACAATTCTGTCCGGCTCGGCCTTGGGCCATAACCTAGTCCTAAGGCCCGAGGTGTAATGGAAGCCTGTTAGCTGTCCAGCTACAAGGTGCGGGTTCGAGTCCCGCCGGGTCCACAGCGTTCCCTGGCTTTGGTAGGGAATCTGATGGGGAGTTTCAGGACCGGAAGGCTCCTCAAGTAACCTTAGCCTGCAAATCTTTAACCGCCGATAATTATTTTGGTAGCTGGACAGGTTACGCCCCGAGTTGAATCTCGCTCGGGGCTTGTCATTTTGGTGGCATCATTCTGAAGGCGTGAGTCTCAGTCACGCTCCTTTAGCCTTTCGTCTTCCGCTTCTCTACTTTCGCCCAAGTATCCTTCAGCGCGACCGTGCGGTTGAACACTGGCTTGCCGGGTTTTGAATCCTGATCCACGCAGAAATATCCTAAACGTTCAAACTGATACCGGCTGCCGATTGCCGCATTCCCAAGCGAAGGTTCGAGCTTCGCCGGCGCGATTACTTCTAGCGATTGCGGATTGAGATTCGCAGTAAAGTCCTGTCCCTCCCCCACTTCGCCGGGGTTTTCTTTGGTGAACAGGTTCTCGTAAATCCGCACTTCGGCATCAACCGCATGCGCGGCCGACACCCAGTGAATGGTGGACTTTACTTTCCGTCCGTCAGGAGCATTTCCGCCATGCGTCGCCGGATCGTAGGTGCAGTGCACTTCCACCAGTTCGCCTTTTTCGTTCTTCACCACACCAGTGCACCTGACAAAGTACCCGTAGCGCAGACGCACCTCGCGCCCCGGCGCGAGGCGAAAGTAGCCTTTCGGAGGGTCTTCGCGGAAGTCATCCTGCTCGATATAGAGCACACGCGAGAATGGCACTTTCCGCATGCCCGCGCTCGCGTCTTCGGGATTGTTCACCGCGTCCATCTCTTCAACCTGACTTTCCGGATAGTTGTCGATCACAATTTTCAAAGGACGCAGCACCGCCATCACTCGCGGCGCGCGTTTGTTCAGGTCTTCGCGGACAAAGTGTTCGAGCATCGCCAGCTCGATGGAGCCATTGGTCTTGGACACGCCAATCGCTCCGCAGAAGTTTCGCACGGCTTCGGGCGTATATCCCCGCCGTCGAATCCCGCCAAGCGTAGGCATGCGCGGATCATCCCATCCGCTCACGCGCCCTTCCTGCACCAACTGCAGCAGCTTGCGCTTGCTCAACAGTGTGTAAGTCAGGTTTAGGCGGTCAAACTCAATCTGCCGCGACGGAAATATTCCAAGTTGCTGAATGAACCAGTTGTAAAGCGGCCGATGATCTTCAAACTCAAGCGTGCAGATGGAATGCGTGACCCGCTCGATGGAATCCGACTGACCGTGCGCGTAGTCGTACATCGGGTAGATGCACCACTTGTCGCCGGTACGGTGATGCTCGGCGTGCAGGATGCGGTACATCACCGGNNGCGTGTAGCCGCGCCGCCGGATGGCCGACAAGGTCGGCATGCGGGGATCATCCCAGGCTTTCACGTGGCCTTCCTGCACCAGTTGCAGCAGCCTGCGTTTGCTCAACAGCGTGTAGGTAAGATTCAGGCGGTCGAACTCGGTCTGCTGCGATGGGAAAATTCCCAACTGCCGAATGAACCAGTTGTACAGCGGCCGATGGTCTTCGAATTCCAGCGTACACATGGAATGCGTAACCCGCTCGATGGAGTCGGATTGCCCGTGGGCGTAGTCGTACATCGGGTAGATACACCACTTGTCGCCGGTGCGGTGATGCTCGGCATGCAGGATGCGGTACATCACCGGATCGCGCAGGTTGAGGTTAGGCGAAGCCATATCGATCTTCGCCCGCAGAACGCGCGAGCCATCGGGAAATTCTCCCGCCCGCATGCGCTCAAACAAATCCAGATTCTCTTCCACAGAACGACTGCGATAAGGACTGTCCTTTCCGGGTTCGGTCAGCGTGCCCCGATGCCGGCGAATCTCCTCGGCAGTCAGATCGTCAACGTAAGCCTTGCCATCCTTGATGAGCTTGACCGCCCATTCGTAGAGCTGGTCAAAATAATCGGACGCGTAGAACAGCCCGTCCCACTGAAACCCGAGCCAGTTGACGTCAGCCTTGATCGACTCGACGTATTCGGTTTCTTCCTTCTCGGGATTGGTATCGTCGAAACGAAGATTGGTATGTCCGCCGAATTCATCGGCCAGACCGAAGTCGATGCAGATCGCTTTGGCATGTCCAATATGCAGATAGCCATTGGGCTCGGGAGGAAAGCGCGTCTGCACGCGGCCATTGTGCTTGTTGGTCTTGAGGTCTTCGACGATGATGTCGCGGACGAAGTTTGATGGCGCGGAAGACGGCGAGGCAGCCACAGCTTTTTCTCCAGCTTCGGTAAGCGCATGCGATGGATTCATTACCCTTTGATCTTACCGCAGGCCACGTATCCCGGGGTGTTTCAGACTCCTCCAGGACCAGCCTTCTGAATTGCTTGCTCGATTCGCTTGAGCGTTGTTTCCCGCCCCAGCACCTCCAGCGTCTCAAACAGCGGCGGGGCATTCTTTCGCCCACAGACGGCCACGCGGATGGGCTGAAACATCTGTCCCGCCTTCACTCCGAGTCCCTGAGCGGCGGTGCGCAGAGCTTGATCCAACGGATCGTGTTTGAACTCGGTATTCGCCAGCACCTCGCTCGCTCGCGTGAGAACCTTCAGCGCCATAGCCGCGTCTCCCTTTTGCGGGATGAGTTCGGCAGGGTCGTAAGGCGGCAACCGGTCGACGAAGAAAAAGTCGGCGGCAGTGAGCACATCCCGAAGCAGCTTAATGCGCTCACGAATCAGTGGCGCGATCCGCAGCATCTTCTCCGTTGTGATGTTGAATCCGGCGGCGTGCACGATGGGCAACAGCCGCGCGCTCAAGTCCTCCACCGGTAAGGCACGAATCTGCTCGGCATTCAGCCAGACTGCTTTCGGGTCGAACGTTTCTTCTGGAGTGTTAGCCGGTTCCTTGAAGTTCACCACCGCATTGGAGCGATTGATGCCCTCGAGCGAAAACACGTCGATAAGTTCCAGCAGCGACATGTGTTCCCGGTCGTTCTTAGGCGACCAGCCGAGCAGGCAGAGGAAATTGATAAAGGCTTCCGGCAGAAATCCGGCGTCGCGATAGGTGGTGACGCTGACCACGGGACCGTGGCGGCGCTTGGAAAGTTTGGTACCGTCGGGCGCGACCAGCAGCGGCAGATGCGCAAACTGCGGCGGCGTAAAACCCGCAGCTTCGAAGATGAGCACGTGCTTGAAAGTGTTCGACAGATGGTCCTGGCCGCGGATGATGTGGGAGATGCGCAAGTCCGCGTCATCCGCGCAGGAAGCGAGATGGTACGTCGGCATGCCGTCGGAACGAAGCAGCGCAAAGTCTTCGATATCAGCCGCCGCCTTGACCTGCTCGCCATAAACCGCATCGGCAAATCTCACCCGTTGCCCGCCCTCGCGCGGCACGCGAAAACGCAAGGCGAACGACTCTCCTGCAGCGGCGCGTCGATCGCTTTCCGCTTGTGAGAGTTCGCGCCCGCCCGGATTGAACAGCCACGTTCCCTGCGCGCCGGATTTCTCGGCGTCCCCCGTATGGGCCGGCGTGAAGTCGCGGTAGGCGAGCCCTTTCTCGAAGATCGTCCGCGCGATTTTGCGGTGCAGGTCCAGCCGCTCAGATTGTTTGTATTCCTCGTCCCATCCCAAGTTCAGCCACTTCAATCCATCAAAAATAGAATCCACCGAAGCTTGCGTATTGCGCTCAACGTCAGTGTCGTCCAGACGGAGAATCATGCGGCCGCCGTGGTGGCGGGCATAGAGCCAGTTGAAGATAAAGGTCCGGGCGCTGCCCACATGGAGGAAACCGGTGGGCGAGGGCGCAAACCGGACGCGCGGCTTTGATGTCGTGGGATCAGGCGGAAGGGACATAGGCGGCTAGAGTCTGATGGTATGGGGGTATGAAAAGTATCGTCAAGCGAACGTGCTGGCCGACCTTAGGTAACCGGTTATTCGTCGACCGGCATTGTACTTAAATCCTGTTGTGTTCACACCCTTGGCTGTGAAAACATAAGCTATTATTCTTCTCCAGAATCGCCAGCGCAGCGATACCCAGGAATCTTAGCCGAGCCTCATGAATAGCATCTCTACGAGCATCGTGATTATTCCAGGTGTCGTCGCCCTGTTGCTGTGCCTGTTGTTCAGCTACCTCTACCAGCAGAGCCGGCAGGTTTACTTCCGTGCCTGGCAGATAGCGTGGGCCTGCTATTCCATCCACTATGCGCTGGACGCATTCCGCTATTACCGGCCGCCGGCGCAGGCTGCGTTCTTTGCCAGTTCGTTGTTTTCAGTGGCGATGGCGGTGAGCATCTTTGTTTCGACGCGCCTCACGCGCTCGTTTTTCCACTTTCGTTGGTATGACTGGGCGTTGGCTTTGACCGGAACTGCGTTGGCCTGCGTCGACTTGCGGACCCATCTATTGTCAGGCGAACTCCCGATTGACCAGCGCCGGCTCAGCCTGACCGTGCTTTTCCTGAGTGCGGTGCTTTTGTATTGTTCGGCCGTTTTCTACCTGCACGCTCACCGGAAGGGCTCAGCCGCCTTCAAAATTCTGGCTCTTTCCCTGGCGCTGTGGGCAGTACTGATGGGCGCTATTCAGTCCGGGAGCCCGGTGATGGAAATGTTTGGCAGCGTTGGCCACGTCCTGGGCCCCATACCGCAGATGCTACTGGGCATCGCGATGGTGATGGTGCTGTTTGAGAATGAACGCAACGCAGTACAGGAGAATACGCTGGCTCTATCCACGTTGGGCGCGGATCCGCGAAGCCTGCTCTCGGCGGATGATTTGCTCCCCAGCATGCAGTCGGCGTTGGAGCGCCTGGCCGGCGCCTTGGCCGCCGAGCGAGCCGTCATCTATGTCGCGGAGCGCTGGCGCGGTTTGCTGCCTTCAGTGCAGCGAGGGTTCTCTCCGGAATTCCTGGACGTCTTGACCAAGAGTGGCGCGGGAGAATACATCTGCGAATTGGCATTCCGGCAGGGGGGGCTTTTCACCGTCCACAGTATAGGCCAGATGACGGAGCCGTTGCCGGTGGGATCTGTCGGGACCTTCGCCGGCTTCAAGGAGGTACTCGAAAAGGCGGAGATCCGCAATCTGACCGCCGTGAGCCTGCAGACTCGCGAACACGCATTCGGCGTGATTCTGTTTCCTCATGCCCAGCGTAAGGCATTTGGTACGTCGGGCCCGCGTCTTATGGTGGGTTTGGCGTTGCAGCTTGGACTCACCGTCGAGAACTATCTGATCGCGCACGACGCACATCGTCGCACGCAAGAGTACGAACTGCTCACCGAGATCGGGCAGGCCATCAGCTCCCGGCTGGATCAGGACGAAGTCTTGCGCACCATCCACGCGGAGTTGGGACAGATTTTCAACAACAGCAATTTCTACATCGCATTCCAGATAGGCGACGAAATCTGCTTCGAGTTGGAAGTGGAGGATGATCGTATCCTGCCTAAGCGGCGACGCAAACTTGAGAATGCCTTCACCGAATATGTGATTCGGACCGGACAGCCACTGCTGATACGTTCCGACTTGGAGAAAACGCGGGCCCGCTTGGGTATCGCATTCCGCCCGGAGCAGCCTGCCAAGTGCCTGTGCGCCGCGCCCATCCTCCTGGGCAGCAAGCCGGCGGGCGTGATGGTCGCCATGAGCACGGCGCGGGAGTTCGTCTTCGAACAGCGTGACGTGGACGTCCTCATGACCGCTGCCGGACAGGTATCGGTTGCGGTGGAGAATGCGCGCTTGTTCGCGGAAGAACAACGTCGCTCGCGGCAATTGGCGTTTCTCAATAATATTTCCCGGATGGCTATCTCGAGCGACGATCCGGTGCACATGCTGGGCCAGATTGTCGGAGAAATCCAAAAGAATTTCAGCTTCGATCATATTGGCATCGGCTTGCTCGATTACGGTACGAAGGAGATTGAAATTAAGGCCGAAGCCGGCGCAACGGCGCACGCCATGGGCAGACGAATTCCGCTCGGGATCGGCATCCTCGGACGCGTCGCGCGGACTGGTGAACGGGCTCTGGTGCAAAACGGCGTCGAAGGACAGATTGGCGCGATCTTGCCCGAATCGCGTTCTGTGCTGTGCATTCCCATCACTTACGGCGAAACGCTTTTGGGCGCGCTGAACATCGAAAGCCGTAATGAGAGCCCATTCTTTCCGCAGGACGTCCTAATCCTCAACACGCTGGCGGACCTGCTGGCCACCGCTCTCCACAATGCCTTTGTCTTCCAGAAGCTGCAACAGCAATCGATCACCGATGGCCTGACTGGAATCAAAACCCGGCGTTTCTTCTGGGAAGCGCTGTCGGCCGAGTGGAAGCGCGCTTCCCGCTCGGGAAGGCCGTTCTCCGTGGTTCTGATCGACCTCGACAAGTTCAAGGAAGTGAACGACACCATGGGGCACTTCGAAGGCGATCTCGTCCTGGCTCGTGTAGGACGGCTGTTGGAACAAAAGTCGCGCCAGTCCAACGTGGTCGCTCGCTACGGTGGGGACGAGTTCATTATCCTCATGCCGGAAACCGGTCCGGAGCAGGCTGAGGTTCTGGCCGAACGCTTGCGCCAGTGGATTACCACGGACCCCATGCTCAGCGAACACCACATCACCGGCAGCTTCGGCGTGGCCAGCTTCCCAATGCACGGTTTCTCCATTGAGGACATCATCCGCGTGGCCGACGCTGGCATGTATGTTTCCAAGCGTTCGGGCGGCAACCGTGTCTCCGCAGCTGAAGAGTTCGCCGGTGGCGAAGAGTTCGCTTCGCAACGCCAACAGATCTCCACCTATATCGAAGGCTTTCTGCAGCGTGAGCACAACGGGCCGGAACATCTGGAAGAACTGGGTTCGATGTTGATTAAATTCTGTGGCGGCGAAGAAGACTGCAATGTGCCGCTGCTGAAAGAATCGATTGAAGTTCTCAGCCGCGCGGCGGAATCTCGCGAGCTGCGAACCGCGGGCCACGGCGATCTTGTAGCGCGCTACACTGAAATTCTTGCCAAGGCCCTCCACTTACCCCCGGAGGAAATTACCGATCTGGTTTACGCCGCCCGTATCCACGACGTCGGAAAAATCTTCGTACCTGAGCGCATTCTGAACAAGCCCGGCCCACTTACCGACGACGAATTTTTCCTGGTCCGAATGCACGCCCGTGTGGGAGCCGAAATCGCCGGCATCCTGCCGAATAGCGCCATGATCCGCCAGGCGATCGAACATCATCACCAGCGCTTCGATGGCACCGGCTATCCAGACGGCGCCAAAGGTGAGCAGATTCCCTTGTGGGCGCGCATCATTGCCCTCGCCGACGCCTACGCCAACATGCTGACCGAGCAATCGATCGCCGCGGCACGCACTCCCGAACAGGCCCTCGACGAACTCGCCAAAATGAGCGGCACAGGTTTCGATGGTATGCTCGTCCGTTTGTTGTTGCGCGAACTGAAGTCGGAACGAACATCCTCGTCGAGCATGGGAAGCTGATTCCCACCGACTTGCAACAGGAAACTAGGAACAGGAAATTACAAACTACTTTCCCATGTCCATTTCTCTTTCTCTCTCCGGCAAAGTTGCTTTGGTTACGGGTGGGTCGCGCGGCATCGGCGCAGCCACGGTGCGTCTTTTCACTGCGTCGGGCGCGAAGGTTGCATTCAGTTACCAGAAGGCACGTTCGCAAGCGGAAACTCTAGCGAAAGAGTGCGGCGAGGCAAATTGCCATGCGGTCGCCAGCAGCCTGAACGATCCGGATTCCGCTCGTGCGTTGGTGGCGGAAGCGATCAAGCACTTCGGTAGGATCGACATTCTCGTCGCCAATCACGGCGTTTGGCCAGCGGAAGATGTTGCCATCGAGAAGATGACCGATGAGCAATGGCGCTCCACCATCTCCATCAACCTCGATGCAGTGTTTGGTCTGGTGAAGCACACCGTAGCGCAAATGAAGGCGCAGCCCCGCAACGGCTCTGTCGCCGGCCACATCGTGCTCATCAGTTCCACCAGCGGCCAGCGCGGTGAGGCTTTCCACTGCGATTACTCCGCCACCAAGGGTGCCCTTATCAGCATGGTGAAAGGACTATCGACGGAATTAGCTTCATCGGGAATCTACGTGAACTCCGTTGCCCCCGGTTGGGTCGATACGGATATGTCAAGGCCCGCCATTGATGACCCGAAAAGCGGTGAAGAAATCCGCCGCACCATCCCTCTGGGACGCGTCGGCACGCCGGAGGAGATTGCAGCCCCGGTCCTGTTTCTCTGCACCGAATATGCCAGCTTCATCACCGGCGAGGTCTTCAACGTAAATGGAGGCGCCGTTCTCGTCGGATAGCGGCTCATCGGGCTCCCGCCGCCGATCTTGCCCCGGGAAGTGACTCCAACAGTTTTTCCTGCATCCAACCCGTTGTCGAAACCAATACGCGGAAGTACGCACTGTGCGCCGCACTCCGCAATTCCGCCGCAAGCAGCTACAATTCCTGTTCGGAGTTTCACCACTGGCCGGTTGCATGAGACATCTGCTTCTTATCGCTGCGCTCGCCTTCGTGTTGGCTGCGTGCGTCCCTAGCGTGCCTTTCGCTTCAGCCCAAGCGGACGCGAAGGCTCCTGCGAACTCTGGTGCCGCAACCAATGCATCAATCCCCCCCGATCAGGAAAACGCTCAGAAGGCTCGCGAACTGCTCGATCAAGCCATTCAGGCCTTGGGCGGACAAGCCTACTTAAGCGTTCACGATATGCAGGAGCAGGGCCGCACCTACAGCTTTTATCACGGACGTCCTTCGAGCAACGGTGTCTTCTTCTGGCGATTCCTGGAGTTCCCTGACAAGGAGCGGATCGAACTCACCCCGCAGCGCGACATCGCATACATCTACACCGGCGACAAGGGTTACGAGGTCACCTACAAGGGCCCCCGCGCCGTTGAAAAAAAAGATCTCGAAGACTACCTGCGGCACCGCAGGTTCTCCCTGGAAACGATATTGCGATCTTGGGTGAACGATCCCACCGTGGCGCTATTCTTCGATGGCACCGCGCTAGCTGGCAGCCTCGCTGCGCAGCGCGTTACGCTGATCAATTCGAAGAATGAGTCCGTGAGCGTCTACTTCGATATTGATTCGCATCTACCCATCAAGAAGACTTATTCCTGGCGGGACCCCGTTGACAAAGAGCGCAATCTGGAAGAAGAAACCTACAACGGATACCGACTCGTGCAAGGTGTGATGACGCCCTTTGGATTCACTCGCTACTTCAACGGAGATATGCAAACCGAGCGTTTCGTGACTTCTGCCAGTTACAATCAGGCGCTCAATCCGGCAATGTTTGACGCCAATTCAGGCTACAATCCAAATAAAACCCCTGGCAAACATTAAAGAATTTCCGGCAACAGCACCCCTCCCGAACCGGCCGGTCGAGGCTTAACTCCCTGAGAAACCTGCATTTAGCGACTGGCATGATCCGATAATCAATCAGATTCCACCCCGACTCTAAGCGGCACACTGTGGCTTTTTTACCACAGTCATGAAATCACTCGCCGCTGTAATCTATTCATTCACTGGGACATACCAAACCCCATTTGATTCAGGAGCAGACAATCCGCTCGACCGTGGAATGCAGTGGGATTGGCCTGCACAGCGGTGCGCCTGTCAGTATGCGAATTCTTCCCGCTCCTCCGGGTACGGGAATTGTATTTCGCCGCGTCGACCTGGACGACTTCGAGGTCGAGGCCAACAGCCGCAACGTAGCCCGCGTCAGCTACGCTACCAGCCTGATGAAAAAGGGCGTTTTAATCTCCACCACCGAGCACCTGCTCTCCGCCTTCACCGGCCTCGGCGTTGACAACGCCATCGTCGAACTGGATAACCTTGAACTGCCAATTCTCGACGGCAGTGCTCTCCCGTTTGTGGATCTAATCCAAAAGGTTGGTATCCGCAAGCAGCGGCGGCCGCGCCGTTATATGAAGATTCTTCGCGAAGTGGAGATGCGCGAGGGCAACAAGTTTATCTCGGTCTATCCCGCTGACAGCTACTCCGTTTCTTATTCAATCAATTTTCCTCACCCGCTCATCGGGAAAGAGACTTTTCAGGTCGAACTTTCCAACGGCAGCTACCTGCGGAATATCGCCGCGGCCCGCACCTTCGGCTCGCGGGCAGACGAGAAAGCGATGCGCAATATGGGACTGATCCGCGGCGCATCCCGGGAAAATTGCATCGTGCTGACTCGCGATGGAGTGGAAAATGGACCGCTCCGCTTCTCTGACGAATTCGTCCGCCACAAAGTTCTGGATTTGGTAGGCGACCTCGCGCTGCTGGGTAAGCCGATCTTAGGCAAGATCGTCGCTGATCGCGCCGGCCATGCCATGCACACGGCCCTGGTCTCCCGCATCCTCCGCGACCAAACCTTGTGGGAGGAAGTCACGCTGCCAAAGGAGCCGGCAGCCGAGGCGAGACCTTATAGTGCTCAAGCTGCGGCCGGCTCTTCGGTATGACACGCTAAGACTTAGGACCAAAGCCACAGGCCGACTTAGTCCGCGGGCTCGCAAGGCGCTTCCCCGGTTTCATGAACAGGTTCTGGCTGTTCTTCGAGCAAGCGGTGTAATTCCGCACGGGTTTGATTGATAAGCGCTGCGGCAAATTGACGCGCGGACTGCTGGCCTTCAGGAGACAAATCCTTGACCCGAAGATTCAGAAAAGGAATATCTCCTTCAAACCAGCGCAAAGTTTTTTGGACACGGGTGACCCGATAAGTACTGGGCAACATGGCAACAGCCCTCCGGTATCTCTACAGGTTGCCATGGGAATGCGCGGGCGTGAGTTACCAATTGAATACCGTCTATTGGACGGCGGCCGAGCCTGGCCCTGCCAGCTTGCCTTTGGATCCGGGAATTTGTTGCTCCATCTGATCGTTGAGCCAGCGTTCCAAGAGTTCCCGGGAACCTGGAGGTACATTGAGGAAACGCAGTCCCACGTAACCTTTGAGGTCAGCCCAGGCCACTTCCGTTTCCAGTTCCAAAGCGACGCTGGTTCCCGGAAGAGTGAATTGCAGTTGAGGTGTAGCATTCTTGGGAAGCGCATGGTGCAACAGGAGAGCGATTCCCCCCTCACTGATGTTGGTGCTGGTACCTTGCAGTTCTTTTCCGTCAAGTACCAGACGGGCCGGCATCTTGATCGGGTGGCGGAAGTAGCGGCGCCGCTCGCGCAACATGAAGTTCAAAGCAGCGTTGAGGCAGCGCGATGTATTCAGAACAGATAGCGGCTTATGGAGAACGAAATTTACCCCCATGCCGAAGGCTTCCTGCGTCGTCGTTTTCTTGCCGTTGACGATGGCGAATGTTACCGAGTTCTTGTTGCTGGACGTGGTGCGTAGCCCCTCCAGAACTTCCACTCCGCCCGGCAGGTCGTCGCAGTCTACAATGATCGCGTCGAACTTTTCGGAGATGAGGATCTCGCTGGCTTTCTTCGCTTCCTGGCAGATTTCGACCTCAATCGAAAATTTTTCCAGCGTCGGGCGGAGCACACGGAACACTTCGGCATCCCGACTTAGAAGCAGCGACTCCAACATGCTCTAATTTTAGAATTAAGCTGAAGTCGCCGAAAGTGACCAAGGTATCGGATGAAATGTGCGCCCATCCAAAATTGGCAGGGGAAGCAAGATCGTAGTGAAAGCGAGAGAACGGAGGCCAGGATTAGCCGATCCACGATGCCATCGCTTGTCTATCTTTCTCTCGGCTCAAATGTCGGCGACCGCGAGACCCAACTGCGAAACGCTGTGGCGCGGTTGGGCACAACTGGCCGAGTGGCGGCCGTTTCGTCCTTTTACGAAACCGAACCTGTAGAGTTCACCCAGCAACCATGGTTTCTGAATTGTGCCGTCGTGCTCGAGACCAGCCAAACGCCGCGGCAACTGATGACCTCGATCCTTCGCATCGAGCAAGAGATGGGCAGGCGACGCGTACAGAAAAAAGGACCCCGTATGATCGACATCGACCTCCTACTCTTCGACGGCGCCGTCGTAAGTTCTCCGGAAATTACGATTCCGCATCCCGCCCTGCATGAGCGCCGCTTCGTCTTGGAGCCGTTGGCAGAAATTGCGCCGGAGGTGCGACACCCAGTCCTACACAAAACAATCCTCGCACTGCGCGATGCGCTGCCGCTAGGACCTGTGGTCCGAAAGCTCAGCAAGGCAGGGCGTTAGCTCTATGGCACAATGATTCGGCTGCCCGCTTCTTGCGGCCCGACGACCGCCGACTCCTTCTCGGGAAATTGTGCGAAGAGAAAATCAATGAAGGCGCGTGACTTGGGCCGTCCCGAGCTGCGTCCGTGGCCCAGTCGAACCAAGAACACCAGAGCCTTGAGCACGTCGCCATCGCGCAAGTTGGAGTAACCCAGCTGCTTCTGCTCGGCCTCGCGGTACTGCTTCACCATTTCTTCAACCTGTGCCGCGGCGGAATGCTGGGCTGCGCTGGTCAACGGCTGCTCGTAGTGCAATCCGGAGTTCACGAGCCGCTCATAACTTGTACACATCGCTGAGAGTGCGGCGATCAGGTCGCGGTCATTGAGGCTGCGGTCCGCGCGAGCAGCTTTAGCCAGCGCGTAGCTCAACCCCATGAGAAGGTGTTCGCGCTCGTAGGTGAACTGATCCGAAATCTCGACTTGCAGAAATAACGAAGCCGCATCAAACTCGTCTGCGGAACGCGGCTTCTCGTGCTCTCTCGCCTGCTGCAGATAAGGGCAATCGCTGGGACAATCCAACATCACCTCGCGCTGTTCCCCGCAGCACTGCGGGCAAATGCGTCCGTGGATGGCGGGGCAGAAGCGTTTCTCCTTGCGAATCTCACAGATCGCGCAACTCAAATCGTCGTTCTCCTGTTCAGCATTATGGCATCGGAAGCGGCAGACTTGGGCCGTGAACCTGACGAGAGTTGCGGTTGGTGAAGACAATCCAGCCTTGCTCCCTCCCACCCTTGACTGCGTTGGAACCCATGTTTGGGCCGTTCCGGGATGCCCATCTGCAAATATGCATGTAAAAATGGCCCTTTTTGAGTGTTATATGTATGCGACCCGCGTAGAATAAGGGTGTTTTCCACAGGGCAGTGGTATAAGATCGAGCCCGCTGGAATTAAAATTTGATGTTTTTCCGAGGAGGAAATATGGCTTCAGGTTTGACCAAAACTCAACTCGTCCGTCATCTGGCCGAGAAAGTTGAAATCCCCAATAAGACTGCTGCGGCGTTTTTGGAGCAACTAGCCGACGTCGCTGTAAAAGAAACCAAGAAGAACGGCGTGTTTGTTGTGCCCGGCCTAGGCCGGCTGGTGAAAGCCCACCGCAAAGCCCGCGTCGGACGTAATCCGCAGACTGGCGAGCCCATCCAGATCAAGGCAAAGACCGTGGTGAAGTTCCGCGTCGCCAAGGCTGCCAAGGACGCGATCGCCCCCAAGAAGCCGTAGCGTTTGTGTTGAGATTGATTCCGAAGGCCGGCTTAGGCCGGCCTTTAGTTTTCTGCAAGAATTGAATTTTCGCGCACTTATGCTGAACTGGATCGTGATCGGAATCGGCGATATCGCTACCCGTCGCGTCATCCCCGCGATTCAGTCCGAGCCCAGAAGTCGGCTTTATGGTCTGGTCACGCGCGATCCGGCAAAAGCAGCGCCATACGAAGCTCGCGTTTGGCCCACGCTCGACGAAGCTGTCTCCGATCCCGCCGCGCACGCGGTTTATGTTGCGACTCCCGTTTTCCTACACGCGCCGCAGACCATCCAATCTCTGCGCGCGGGAAAGCATGTGCTGTGCGAGAAGCCAATGGCCATGAACGAGGCTGAGGCGCGCTCGATGGTGCAAACAGCAGAAGGGACGGGACGCACTTTCGGTGTGGCTTACTATCGCAGAGCTTATCCGAAAGTTCAGCGCGCAAAACAGTTGCTCGACGCCGGCATTATCGGCAAGGCCGTCCTCGCCGAACTCACCTGCCACGAATGGCGTGGAGAGAAGCCGGGTCATCGCAGTTGGTTACTCGATCCAGCCCAAGCCGGCGGCGGCCCGCTCTACGACATCGCCTCACACCGCATCGACGTGCTGAACTTCTTGTTCGGCCAACCGTCACGTGCCTGTGGCCACCTGTCGAATGCAGTTCATCAGTATGGAGTGGAAGACAATGCAACTGTGGTGATCGACTATGTGGACGGCATGCGCGGCATCGTGGATGTTCGCTGGCATTCGAAGGTCAGGCGGGATGAATGCCGCATCCGGGGCACCGATGGCGAAATGGATTTGACTCCGCTGAATGGCCCGGAGCTAATCTATCCCGGCGGCCGCGAGAACATCCCGAATCACGCCAACGTGCATGGTCCCATGATCGAGAACTTTGTGGATGCCGTTCTCGGCAAAGCCCCCCTGCTGGCCAGCGGAGCGTCGGCTTACTGGACAGACTGGGTCATCGAGCAGTCGCGGCGAAGTGGCGTTGAATAACGGCGCTCAATCCCCGCATTGCTTTTGACAACCGTCGTGCCCGGGCAAGCGTTCCTAAAGGCATAAGGGATGAGTTCTGGAAACAGTCCCTTCTCGTCCCACCAGCCTTGTGACGCTGGTCACCGCCGATAGCTCGATTCCAGCCTATAAGCTAACGGAGAGTAGTTTCCACGGGGGCCGTAAGGCTGATTCAACATCCTGTCGGCTCACGTGAGCACACATGGATGGAGAAGCCCACGCCGGTGTGAATCCCTGGGTCGTCACATTTTCTGTGATGCTGGCGACCTTCATGGAGATACTCGACACCACAGTCGTCAACGTTTCCATCCCTCACATCGCCGGGAACCTCGCCGCAACCATCGAAGAAGGCACGTGGGTGGTCACATCGTATTTGGTGTCCAATGCGATCATCTTGCCGATGTCCGGATGGCTGGCGAACTATATCGGCAGAAAGAAGCTGCTCCTGACTTGTGTGGCGGGGTTCACGTTGACGTCTTTGTTCTGCGGATTGGCAACCAGCCTTCCGGCCCTGATCTTCTTCCGCGTGCTCCAGGGCCTTACGGGCGGCGGATTGCAGCCTCTGGCACAGGCTATTCTGCTGGAAACATTTCCTGAGCAAAAACATGGTCAAGCCATGGCCGCATTCGGCATCGGCATTCTGCTGGCGCCCATTCTGGGGCCGACGTTGGGCGGTTGGATTACCGACAACTACAGCTGGCGCTGGATTTTCTATCTCAACCTTCCGGTTGGTGTCTTGTCTCTGCTGATGATGAACCGATTTGTATTCGATCCGCCCTACATCAGGCGCACGCAGGGACGGGTTGACCTGTGGGGTATCGGCTTTCTCGCCCTTGGCTTGGGCGCGCTGCAGGTGGTCCTCGATACCGGTCAGCGGAAAGACTGGTTCTCTTCCAACTACATTCGTTTTTTTGCCACGTTCTGTGTTATCGGGTTGGTCTCGTTGGTAATTCGAGAGCTGAAAACCGCGAATCCAGTAGTGGACCTTCGCGCGCTGGTGAATCGCTCCTTCAGTGCCGGAGTATTTCTCATCAGCCTGTTGGGCTTCATTCTTTACTCCAGCCTGGTGTTGTTGCCCATCTACCTGCAAACGCTGCTGGGATATCCGGCATACAACGCGGGCCTGGCACTCTCTCCTCGCGGCCTGGGCTCTCTAGCCACGACTCCGCTGGCGGGGTACTTGACCAGCAAAATGGACCCACGCAAGCTTCTGGCAATTGGCCTCGTGCTGGGCTCGCTTACCATGTTCAGTCTTTCCGGCCTTAACTTGAATGCCGGCTATTGGGATATCTTGTGGCCGCAGGTATTTCAGGGCGTGGCTTTGAGTTTCCTATTTATCCCACTCATGGCGCTCAGCATGGCCGGTATTCCAAAGGAAAAGATGGGAAATGCCACCAGCATTTTCAATTTGATGCGCAATATCGGAGGCAGCGTTGGCATTGCCATCATGACCACCTTCCTCGCTCGCCGTACCCAGATGCACCAGAACGTGCTGATCGGCAAGATTACGGCGGGCAATTTGAAAACCGCGGAAATGCTGCAGGGCATGCAGGGGTGGTTCCACACGAATGGTGTTGATCAATACGTGGCATCCCGCAGGGCTTGGGCCGCACTCTACGGGATGGTCCAACGCCATGCTTCCATGCTGTCGTTCGTAGAAGCGTTCTGGGTTATGGGAGTCCTATTTCTCATCATGCTGCCGTTTGTCCTGCTATTGCGAAATCCCAGACCGAAACCTCAGCTACAGGACCCGCCACCCACCGCAGAGCAAACCACGCAGGTTCATGAAGAATCGCAGGACGAAGAGCTGTTCTTAGTCCACGGATAAGCGATTAGGGATGTGCTCGGTCCGTTGCTCGCAGCTCACGACGCGCCGCTCTTCGTTGGTGGCTGCTAAAGGCGTTAGCCTCCGGGCCCGTCGTTGGAGACGTATTGCTCGAGCGCTTCCAGTTCGCGGCTAAGGTCGTCGACGCGCCACTCCAGCAGATTGCGAATAGAAAGAATCCCCAGCAGCTTGCCGTTGTCATCGGCTACCGGCAGATGGCGGAAATGGCGCTCCAACATGGTAGTGAGCGCCTCGCCTGCCCCCGTACTCCGCGTCGCCATTTCCACTGGAGTGGTCATCAGCTCGCGGACCGATGTGGTCTGCGGGTCCGTTCGGCTGAGTGCCATCTTGCGGAGGACATCGCGTTCCGTGAAAATTCCGGCAACGCGATACTCGGAGTCGACCACGGCTACAGCTCCGACGTGGTGATCCAGCATTTTATTGATGGCGTCGGCTACGGTCGCTTCCAGCGGAACCGCCGCAATTTCCCGGTCACAAAGTTCCAGCACACTCATAAATACCCCCTCCCGGCTCTGCCTAACATCTCGAGCGTGGGCCCAACCTAAACCAGAATTCGGGATTGATGAATTATGCTCACGGCGGAGCTGATGTCAAGGGAATTGAAACGAAATTCGAGAAATCCTTGCTTCGCCCCAACCGAGAGCGGGAATTGCGGCCTCTTCTCGCTGAACTCACCGCTTCGTTTCCTGGCTGCCTTCGCTCTTGAAGACCTTGCCGTCTTTCATCACGAACTGCACGCTTCCCAGGGCTTTGATATCCTGCAGCGGATCGCCGCTCACCGCGATGATGTCGGCAAAGGCTCCGGGCGCAACAATGCCGAGTTTCCCATCCATGTCCAACATAATAGCTGCGCGTGAGGTTGCGCTCTGAATGGCTTCCATCGGCGGCATGCCCAGCTCAACCATGCGCGGGAACTCCTGGGCGATTGGCTCGCTCCAGGGAATTCCGCCCATATCCGTTCCAAAAGCTATCTTTACTCCAGCCTTCAGTGCCTTCTTGAACGACGGTTCGTGCAAGGACACCCGCAAGCGATCGCGCCGTCCGGCAGGAGTGTCCGCCGGAGCCCAATCGTGGTAGTAGGCGCTGATCGTCGGGACGTACCATGTGCCTTGTTTCAGCATTTGGGAAATCGCCGCGTCATCGAGATCGAGGCCATGCTCGATGGAATCGCACCCGCCATCCAGCGCCCGATGCAGGCCAATGCCGCCATACGCGTGACACGCGACCTTCTTGCCCCAGCCGTGAGTCTCGTCCACGATCGCCCGCAACTCGTCGACCGTGAGCGTGGGCTGTGAGACTAGCTCGCCATTCTTGCCCACCCAGGAACGGTGCGTCATGTAGACTTTGATCCAGTCGGCGCCGTGGTCGAGTTGCTCGCGTGCTGCCTTGCGGGCTTCTACCGGACCGTCGACAATCTGTGCGCCTTTGGGCATGTCGAGCTCGGGTGCATAGCCCTCCAGCGGATAGCCGCCCGTGGTCGAGATGGCGCGGGTCGAAATAAAAAGGCGCGGTCCCGGAATATAGCCTTGCTCGATGGCCTGCTTGATACCCACATCGCCATAACCGGCGCCTTCGGTTTCTACGTCGCGCAGCGTAGTGAAGCCTTGTTCCAGCGCCCGCCGCGCCGCCACGGTGGCCCGCGCCGCGCGCAGGGCGAGGGGCGCATTCAGGATGTTGGCGTCGTATCCACCCTGAGCGGGATCTTCTCCCTGTAAGAAGATGTGGGTGTGACAATCGATGAGACCCGGCAGGACCGTGGCTTTCGACAAATCGATTACAGTCGCGGCGGAGGGAATCTTGGCGGTTGCCGAATCTGTAACACTCTCGATTCGATTGCCGTGGACAACAATCACCTGATCGTTCCGCGGCTTGTCGGATTTGCCGTCGATGAGCGAGCCTGCGCGAATGGCGGTCCACGATTCAGAGGCTCGATTGTCTTTGTCTTGCGCGGCCGCAGAAACGGCAACGACAAGAAGTAGCACCCACCCACAGTTCTTCAATTTTGTCCCCTGAAGTTGCCAAAGAGTTTTACGAATTGTGAAATTCTACTCCTCCTTCATCCGAGATAAGCATCGGCCTCGATCTCCACCAGAATCTCGGGAGAGATCAACGCGCTCACCTGGACCATCGAAGTTGCAGGCCGAATCTCGCGGAAGAATTCCCCATGCGCCTTGCCGACCTTCTCCCACTGCGCAATATTCGTCACATAGATTCGGGTGCGCACCACATCCTTCGTGGTGGCTCCAGCCTTCTTCAAAGCGCTCTCAATATTCTTCAGCGTCTGCACCGCCTGGGCGTAGACGTCTCCCACGCCCACAATCTTGCCATCCGGCCCAGTTGCCGTGGTCCCTGACACGTGCACGTAGGGGCCTATCTTTACCGCGCGGGAGTAACCCACAATCGGTTCCCAACTTGTGCCGCTCGAGATGTTTGTTCGTCCCATTTGTTAATCCTTTCCTATC
Source organism: Acidobacteriaceae bacterium (assembly GCA_003138975.1). Classification (GTDB taxonomy): domain Bacteria; phylum Acidobacteriota; class Terriglobia; order Terriglobales; family Acidobacteriaceae; genus Sulfotelmatobacter. The sequence continues at coordinate 22,010 of PLHQ01000078.1, forward strand.
AACTTCATTTTATTCGCTGCTAACGCAATGGCATTAGCAGCCATGAAGCGAGTGTGCCAACAAAAATTCGACGGCAAACCTAGCTGGGGATCAAGTCCTCGAATCATCAGCAAAAATGATGCACTCGATAAACAAAAGTCACTTGCTTTTGTCGAGTGGCTGGGGTAACAGTTACCCAGCAACGTTGGAAGTCCGTGTGCAACACGGATTTCAGGGGGCCCCAATAGATGATTCCCGAATCGCATCCACTGCGGCAGCTTTTCCAGGAATTGGTTGGTCGCCACTATGCCGAGGAAATCGGCATTCGCGACCCGCAAGTCGTCTCCTATGTGTCGCATTTGCTGACCGAGTTCTGCGAGGAAGATCAATTGTTCAAGATTCACGACGTTGCCGACCGTCCCTTGACCGACTTGGGCGAGATGCTTCTCGAGTCCGATCCCATCTACGGTCCCGCGCCCTCGTTCGATCGTGAACGCCAGGTGCGCAAGCACATCGGAGATTACGCGTTGTTTTTTGCCGGGATGTTTCCTGAGAGCATCAACCGCATCAGGCTGCGCCGCCATCGGCTCGAGAATTTTGTGGAATGGATGAAGGCCGGGAAAGAAAGCTATTACATCGTGTCAAAGTTCGAGCACTTCGAATACGCTAAAGTAGCGCCCTTGTTCGCACATCTTTCGCGCGAATTCGAGGGCTGCGTTTACGGACTCAACATGGTGAAGAACGATCTGCAGGAGATGCAGCATCCCATCGCACGGCGGGACAAAGAACTGCTCATGTAGGTTGCGCCGCCGTAACTCGCTTGACTTTTACTTGGTCAGGTCGGGACACCCGCCGATCCGGTAAAAACTGAGGGCTGCGTTTCCCTGGACCAGCGTGCGGGTTTTTCGCAGTGATCCGAACTCCCCGCCCGGATCAAATTTCTTTTCATGTTCCGCAATTACCAGCGACATTGCCCACACCAGCGATGAGTCAGCCAGAGCCACAAGGGTCTGTTGGTAAGCTTCTTGCATCCGATAAGGCGGATCGAGAAATACGACGTCGGCGGCAACATGTTCCCGCTGCAGGCGCCAAAGGACTCCAGAAAGATCCTCTCGCAAAATTCTGTATCCTTTCGTGATTTCCAGGCTTTGCAGGTTTTTCTCGATCAGGTGTGCCGCACGAGCGGCGGTCTCCACGAAGAAGACTTCCTTGGCTCCGCGGCTAAGTGCTTCGATTCCTACTGCGCCAGTGCCTGCAAATAGATCCATCCACACGGTGCCTTCCAGTGCCTCCGGATTGCCTGCGGTGAGCACATTGAAAAGCGTCTCGCGTAACCGGTCGGAAGTCGGGCGAATATCTGAGCCAGCTAAGGAACGCAGAGGACGCCCCCGGTATTTGCCGGCGATCACGCGCATGGCTCTGTACCTTCGGGTACCGAGGCCAATATATCCGACCATGTAAAATAACTATAGTAGCCAACAACCTTATGAGAAGTTTCTCTGTTCACGTCGGGCGCCTGTTCGGAGTCGAGGTTCGCATCCACCTGACCTTTTTGATCCTGCCGTTGTTTGTCTTCTGGACGGAATACAGCGTGCATCCCTCAGCCAACGGCCCGCGCGACCTGGCACTCGTGGGCATCGTGCTGGCCTGCGTCATGGCTCATGAAATCGGACACATGCTTGTAGCCTGGCGCGCTGGTTTGATTCCCAAAGCGGTCATTCTTCTTCCGCTGAGCGGCGTAACTGTGTTTGACGAATCGCACGCACAGCCTGCGGAATCCGCTACGGCAGCCTGGAAGCGTGACGTCCGCATCGCTCTCACCGGACCACTGGTGAATCTCGGTTTTGCCGCGATTGCGGCTGGCGTAATCTACGCTACTGTTCCTGGAGCACACCTTTGGGAATGGCCTTTCCTGCAGTCCGCCAACCTCCCGCGCAGCCTGGTATGGGCCAACCTTTACCTCGCTGGTTTAAATCTTCTGCCCGCATACCCTCTCGATGGAGGCCGCATTCTACGCGCCTTCTTTGCGCGCAGCATTGATCCCGCAGCGGCCACCCGCCGGGCGGTCTCCATCAGTCACGCCATGGCAATGCTCTTGATGGTCGCAGGGCTTTTTAGCAACACTTGGCTGACCATGGTCGGAGTCATTATCTTTTCGGCTGCGCAACTGGAAGAGCGGGCAGTGATTTTCCAGTCAGTATTAGACAATGTGCGTCTGGAAGAAGTGATGCTGACCGACTTCGCAACTCTTTCTCCGGCAGATACGCTCGAAGACGCATTGGATAAGGCTGTCCATTCCCTGCAAGATGATTTCCCGGTCGTCCGGGGCAGCGACATGGTAGGAGTGATTTCCCGCCAACGTATTCTGGAAGCGCTGCGCGTGGAGGGCAACGGCTACGTTCAGGCCGTAATGAACAAGCTTTTTGAAGTGTCAATCCGCCAGGAGTCGCTGGCGTCTGCCTTCCGCAAACTCACGGCGCGCAATCTCAGCATTATTCCAGTCGTCGAGGAAGACCGACTGGTGGGAATTGTCACGTTGCAGAATTTAATGCACTCGATGGCCCTGCTGGCGGAGAGCCGCAAGCTGCGACGGGACGAGTCGAACTCGTAGAAGCAAGCGGGAGCACCTGATTCAGCTACTTCCGATTTGCGATTTCCAATTGCCGATTGAGTCGCGTAAAGGATTGAAATCGGCAATCGGAACATGGCAATCGGCAATCTAGAATAGCCGCACCGCTTTAGCCTGCCGGACCGCGGGAATTTTCTCCAGCTTCCTCAGCACATCGTCCGGTACGCTGCCATCCACGTGGACTACAGCGATGGCCTCGCGCAGCTCTGAAGATGGGTCCACGCCACGGCGCCCCAACGAAAAGTCCGCGATGTTGATTTCGCCTTCGCCCAGTATTGTACCCACCTTGCCGATCACGCCCGGCACGTCGCGGTTCCGTAGGTAGATCAAGTTGCGTTCCAGCGGCGCCTCCACGTCGATACCATCGATGTGCAGCAGCCGGGGCGCCGTCCCGTGCAGCACCGCGCCTTTCACCATGTGCTCTTCCGTTGAACTCTTGAGAAAGACGGAGAGCACGCTCCCCGCGCCGCCGGTTGAGGCCTTCGCCTTATGTGCCTCATGGATCCGAAGCCCGCGGAGATCAGCCAGGGACGCAGCATTCACCAGGTTGGCTTTTTCCTCCAGCGCCTGGTTCAGGATGCCCTTGACCGCCGCGTTGCGAATCAGCTCCGTCTTCCATTCCGCGATGTGGCCACTGTAGCGCAGCGAAATCTCTTCCATCGACCCATCGGAAATCTGCGCGAGAAACGCTCCCATACGTTCCGCAAGAACGATGTAGGGCTGCATCTCGGCGTACTCTTCGGCAGAAACTGAGGGCACATTCACCGCATTCTGAATAACTCCATGCTTCAGGTATTCGCGAACCTGTTGCGCAATCTGCACGCCCACGGCTTCCTGCGCCTCATAAGTGGAACCGCCGATGTGGGGAGTGAGGATAAGATTTTCCACTGCCTGCAGCGGCGAGTTCTTCAAAGGCTCTTCGTTGAAAACGTCGAGCGCAGCGGCCGCAACGTGACCTTGTTTCAGCGCCTGCGCCAAATCGCCCTCGTTCACCAGTTCCCCTCGCGCGCAGTTCACCAGCCGCACGCCCTTCTTCATTTTCTTGATGGCGCTTTCGTTGATCATGCCCGCAGTCTGTGGCGTAAGGCCAACGTGCAGCGTGATGTAATCCGCCGCAGCGTAGAGCTCGTCCAGGCTCACCAAACGGATGCCCTGTTCCTTGGCCACTCCAACGGAAACGAACGGATCATGCCCGACGATTTCCATTCCGAAAGCTCGCGCCCGCCGCGCTACCTCCATGCCGATGCGGCCGAGCCCAGCAATGCCCAGCGTCTTGCCTCGCAACTCCGTGCCTTGCAGCGATTTCTTCTCCCATTTGCCAGCATGCATGAGCGCATCCGCGCGGCAAAGATGTCGAGCCATCGCCAGCATCATGCCCAGCGTCTGTTCGGCCACGGCTACGGCATTCGCGCCGGGCGTGTTCATTACTGCGATACCTTGGCGCGTGGCCGCATCCAGATCGATGTTGTCCACGCCCACGCCTGCGCGGCCGATGACGCGGAGTTTCTTAGCATGCGCCAACAGTGCCGCATCCGCCTGCACCGCCGAACGCACGATCAACGCGTCGGCAGACTCCAATTCCGCCTCCAGTTTGCCCGCGAGCTGATCCGCGGTTAAAACAATCCATCCAGGTTCTTTAAGCTGCTCGATCGCGGAAACCGAAATCTTTTCCGCTATGACGATTTTCACAGATGCACTCATCGCTTTCTTGAGACCTCACCGGAGAGTTTTAACGCGAAATACGGGCGACGAAACCTTGACACACATTTGACGCACCGCTGACACACTGACCTCTCTTCGTTCATAGACTCCACGAATGGGCCAACGCCCAATGGAGGAACAACATGAAAAGATTTTCAGCAGTATTGCTAGCCGCATTGACGGCGTTCACGCTGGCGTGCGGCTACAGCTCGAAAGCCACCACTCCTGCAGTGGCCGGAACGATGCCAAGCATTGTCGCACTCGCCCCTGACAGTACCAATTCAGGGGAACCTGCGTTCATCCTGACCGTCAACGGCAGTAACTTCTCGACGAACGCGACCATCAACTGGAACGGCACGGCCCAAACCACAACTCACGTGAGTGCAAACCAACTGACTGCAACCATCGCGGCCTCGGATATCGAAACCCCCGCGAGCGTCCCAGTCACCGTAACAAATCCGGGCACGGCCGGTACGGGCGCATACGGCAGCGGTGGCACACTGGCGGAGACTTCCAGTGCTATGAACTTTACCGTCAACTAGAATGAGGACCGTTTCCCGCGGTCCTCAAGCTTCTACCAGTTGCGGATTTCTGGACAGCCCACGGGCGTACACTTCCTGAGCCGCTCGCAACGCTGTGCCATAGTCGACAGCTTTTCCGGTCACGCGGGCGAGAACATGTTCGAGTGCGCCCAGAATACCGATCGTGTCCAGATAATCGTAGTAGCCGATGTGCGCGATGCGGAACAGTTGGCCCTTCATCTCGCCTTGGCCGTTGGCGACAACTGCATCGAAAGACTCGCGGAATTCTTTGACGATCTTTCCGGAATCAATTCCGTTCGGCGAGCAGATTGCCGTCAGAGCAGCCGCAGGTGAAGCTGCGTAAAGCTTTAATCCTAGGGCCTGCGCTCCTGCGCGCGTCATCTCCGCACAGAGTTCGGCATTATCGACAAGTGCTTCGCGCCCCTTGGCCAGGTCTCCATTTCCCATTTCGCGGATGAACTCCAACGCCGCTCCCATCGCCGCGAACAGCGAGGTCGCCGGCGTGTAGGCCGATTCGCCCTTCGCCGCCGACTTGCGCTCCTTGCGCAAATCGAAGTAGTAGCGCGGAGAGGTAGTCGCATCCATTCGCTTCCACGCAAGCTCACTCACCGCGCAATATGCAAGTCCTGGCGGCATCATTAGCGCCTTCTGCGACCCGCCGATAATCACATCCACCCCCCAGCCATCCACGTCGAGATGGGTCGTGCCCAGGCCGGTGATGGCATCGACGATGAGCAACGTGTCATCCTGTTCGCGCACGACTTTTGCGATGCCTCGCACGTCATGCCGCGCGCCAGTCGAACTCTCTGTCGCTTGCACAAACACTGCGCGCACTTCGGAAGTCAGCTTCTCTCGAACGTCATTTAGCGAGAACGTTGTGCCGTAAGGCGCGGTCAACACTTCCACATTGCAGCCGAAGGCTTTGGCCAGCCCCGTCCAGCGCTCCCCGAACTTCCCGGCCGTAAGCACTAGAACTTTATCGCCTGCCGAAGTCAGATTCGACACCGACGCCTCCATCACGCCCGTGCCCGAACAAGCCAGCACCAGCACGTCGTTCTTGGTGCCGATGAATTCCTTCATGTCCGCGAGCACGCGCTGGAACAGTGCGCGGAAGTCGGCGGTGCGGTGGTGCGCCGTAAACGACGCCATGGCCGTTTGGGCCGCCGGCAGCAGCGGCGTTGGCCCGGGAGTAAAGAGACGATTTTTGCGCAGCATACTGGGAGTCCTTATCAAAGGGATAGTCTATTAGTTTACCGGACCCGCGCCCCTTGACGCACGCGCGCAGGCATGGCATTTCACCAGAGCTTGACTTTCCTCATTGACTGGTCAAAACTCCGCGGACATCTGCGTGGGAAGAAGCAGCACCATCCGCAGAGGCTTTCAGCGCCAGGGCAATGTTGCAGGCCCAAGCCGCAATGTCGTTCCAGTCGCGGAAGTCGCCATCGGGAAGAAGCGCATCGCCAGGCTTAGCAAATAACTTGAAGACCAGTCCATGTGTGAACCCCAGCTTGTTACGGTCCAGCGCGCCGAAGAAGACCCGATGGTCCCGAGGGTGAATGGCTTCTCTAAACTCCGCGATCTCCTTAGGTTCCGTAACTGTGAGTAGGTCCCTGCCCTGAGCATCTTTGGCCTCCGTGCCCAGCGGGCCGCTGCTGAACAGCCAGACCGGCCGCTCGGCGAGAACGGCGTAGTTTCGCCGCACGAAATTCGTAGCTTTCTTCATCCAGTGGAAGTAATAGGCAGCGCTTCCGATCACGCAGGCGTCGAAGTCCGTTGGATCACCGGCATCCTGTACCGGCTTCACCGTGGCTTCCAGCCCGTGCTGGCAAAGGATCGCACCGATGCGCTCCGCGATTCCTTCCGTGGCCCCGTAACGGCTTGCATGGACAATCAGGACTCGCATGTTCATCACCTCCCACGATGTATCGTGGTCTCGAGTCAGGACCGAAAGCTTCCTTGCCCCGCGCGCCCGGCCCACCAACGCAGATTACGTTGCTTGCCTCTCCGCCGCCGTGATGTCAGTCACACGCCCATGGTCCATTCAAAGTCCCTCTGCCGCACCGTCTATAATCCCCTCATGAGCCTGATCGAACAAATCCAGCAAGACATCACCGCCGCCATGAAGGCACGCGCGGAGCAGCGCCTCTCCACCCTGCGTATGGTCAAGACCGCGCTCAAGAACCGTGAGATCGAGAAAATGGCGCCGCTCGATGAGAAGGAATCCCAGGCCGTCCTCACGACGCTGATCAAGCAGCGCAAAGAGTCCGTCGAACAGTTCATCAAGGGTGGACGCCAGGAGATGGCCGACAAGGAAGCCGCCGAAATTGTCCTGATTGAAAGCTACCTGCCCAAAGCCGCCGGCGAGGGCGAAGTGGTCGCTGGAGTGAAAGTCGTGATCGCCGAGATGGGCTCTCCCACGCTGAAAGATATGGGCGCGGTGATGAAGAATGCCATGGCGCGCTTCTCCGGCTCAGGCATGCGCGTCGATGGGAGAATGGTCAGCGAGATTGTGAAGCGGGAGTTGGCGGGGAAGTAGACAACGCGCCCAGGCCTACTTCGCTACGGAGGGTCCTGCGAGCCGGGCGGCAAATTCGGGGCTGTAGGACTTGATTGAGTCCGCAAAGTTATGTTTCATTTCGTCACGCGTTGCCTCTGGCCAAAGGTTAAGGTCGGCCATGGCGTCGTCGTACTGATGACATAGAACGTGTTGCTGAGCGCGTGAAAGAAGCGCGCTGACGGTCTCTTCAACCTTTGGGTCTTCGCCGATAGCGACCTTCTTCGTCGACTTTAGGTTTGCAATGTTCAACGGCGTCAGCACGCGAGTCCAAACGTCGTAATCTTCGCTGCCGGGGCTTAGAATCTTGCCACAGAAGTCAGGCGTCGCGTCCACCAATTTGCCTCCCTGCACGCGATAGACCCGCTCCGCAAAGGGTGCATCGACGCCGCCGGTGTATTCGGTTGTCCCTCCAACGCGCTCCCAGATAATCGTCTTTCCGTCTTTATCTTTTGCGAAGTTGACTGCGGCACCTGCGCCGACGTCAAAAAGCTTGTGCGGTTTTGGCCACAGAGAAATAACGTTGTAGATCCAGCAGCAATGGGCACCACCTGCTTCATCCGTCATGAACACAACTTCGGGCTTGCCATCGCCATCGAAGTCTTCTCCGGTGTGGTCTTCGTCGAAGATCACCCCGAATCCCGTTGTTCGGAACACTACTCTTCCCGCGGCATTGTAGATCGCAGCTGTGCATTGATCATCGCCCCCGCCCTGGGCGTTGCGCGCAGGACCGAGTGAGATCTGGTATCCGTCCCAGAGCTTTTTCTTGTACGACTCAGTCGTTCGTGGGTAGTTGTAGCAGGCAATCTTGCCGTCGTCCTGGGTGTGGCAGAGAGTCCCGGCGAGCCATACACCCACAGTGAGGCCCATCGCCAACCTTTGCATAGCGCGAATCCTAGAACAGTTCAGCCGGCGCTCCAATGTTACTATCGGGTCCCTTTGCTTCTCTGCATTTCCCGATACGCCTCGCTCTTCGAAATGCCACGCTCCTTCGCCACTTTCTTTAGCGCGTCTTTCTCGTCGACCTTCTCTTCCGCCATGATCTGCTCAACCCGTTGGCGAATCGAAGGACGGGCGGGGTCGCCCGTCCCAGCACGAGCTTCTACTTCCTCTGCCTTCCCGATTAGCAACGTGATCTCGCCCTTCACTCCGTCGCGCGACTTCAGCGTCTCCAGCACCTCGCACGCACGTCCGCGCAGAAACTCTTCGTGCAGCTTGGTCACTTCGCGCGCGATCACCACATGCCGGTCTTTTCCCAGTACCTCGACCACATCGGAAAGCGCCTCCGCAATCCGGTGCGGAGCTTCGTAAAATACCAGCGTCCGCGGCGAAGTCCTGATCGCTTCCAGCGCCGCCCGCCGCTCTCCGCGTTTTGCCGGAAGAAATCCACTGAAGCGGAACGAATCGGTCGGCAGTCCGCTTGCAACCAGCGCCGCCAAGAACGCCGACGCTCCCGGAATCGGCACCACCGGCACGTGATGCCGAATAGCCAGCGAAATCAGCCGGAATCCTGGGTCAGAAATTCCCGGCATGCCCGCGTCCGTCACCAGCGCGACGCTCGTGCCTTCCTGCAAATCTTTCACCAGTTCCGCCGCTCGGGTCATCTCGTTGTGCTCGTGGTAACTGACGGTGCGGGTCGTGATGCCGTAATGGGTGAGTAACTTCTGCGTCTGCCGCGTGTCTTCGCAGGCGATCACATCCACTTCCTTGAGCACGCGCAACGCGCGCAGCGTGATGTCTTCCAGATTGCCGATGGGCGTACCGACAAGATAGAGTGCCGGACGCGGCGCCAGCGCAGACAGCTTGTTCTTTGGTTGAACGATTTTGGACTTGGCGCCCTTGGGCTCGTCCAGTTTCCGGCCTGCATCCTTCATGGCCGGAGTCTACCACCGCAGAGCCGTAACTTCTTGGGTCCTGCAGCGGTTATGCTATTTATAGGCAATATTTTGTTTACGGAGATTGTGAGTGACCGCCAACGATTTTCGCCGCCTGGCCCTGGCCCTGCCCGCAGCCATCGAAAGCGCTCATATGGACCATCCGGATTTTCGCGTACTCGGGAAGATCTTCGCTACCCTCGGCTATCCCGAGAAGGGCTGGGGGATGGTTAAACTGACCCCCGAGCAGCAGCATTACTTTTCGAAAGCCGAGCCGGATGTCTTCGTGCCCGTAAAAGGCGCCTGGGGACGCCGCGGCGCAACCAGTGTGAATCTCAAGGCCGCAAGCAAAAAGACTCTTGTGAAAGCAATCCGCAGCGCCTGGCGCAATACTGCTCCCAAGCGTCTCGCGGAGCAATTAGCGGAGGATATCGGGTAGGCGCAACATCTTAGTCGAGTCCCTTCCGATTCCCCGCGCGACGCTGTCAAAGTGAACCAAGAAAATGGTAAGGAGGTTAACGTGATCGCACGAATTTGGCACGGATCGACCAAGCCTGAGCACGCCGACGCTTATGAAGCAATGCTGAAGCCTGAACGGTTGCCCGGTGTTGCCAAGGTAAAAGGTTACAAAGGCAGCTTTCTCCTCCGGAAAAACCATAGAGACGAAATCGACTTCATCACCATTATGCTTTGGGACTCGACTGATGCTATTCGAGACTTCGTAGGACCGGATTACGAAACTTCTGTGATTCCCGAAGAGCGCCGCAAGTACTTGTGCTGCCACGATGCCAAGGCAACGCATTACGAAGTTGCTTCGGTTCACGGGTTGGCACAAGCTTTTGAGTAAGCCGCTTCCAGTTTGTCCTGAATTGACGCAATCGAACCTGCGCCCCTAGAATCATCTCGAAGGAAAGCTTTCCTCACAATTGTTTCAGAGCCCATGCCTCTCTACGAATATGAATGCGAGAAGTGCGGTCACCGCTTCGAGAAAATCCAGAAGTTTTCCGACAAGATGGTGAAGAAGTGCCCGGAATGCGGAGGCCGCGTAGAGCAGATGATCTCCGCGCCCGCCGTGCAGTTCAAGGGATCGGGCTGGTACGTCACCGACTACGCCAACAAATCTCACGCCACGGCGTCCGATGGCGGAGGTTCAGACGCGAAGAAGGAAGAGAAGTCCAAGTCGGAAGATTCATCCAAGACCGATTCTTCAAAGGAAAGCTCCGCCAAGGAGACGTCATCCAAAGGTAACTCTTCGAAAGAAGATTCCAGAAAGACAAGCTCGAACAGAGTAAGTTCCTCTCGCAAGCCTGACAAGAAAAGATAGCAAATGCCGGCGAGTTTTCGGGCTCTGCTGGCTTCCTACTTCAGCTCCTGTTCAAAGTGGTCTTCAATCATGTGGAACAGGTGATCCCGCGACTCGCTTCCCGCGATGCTGTGGGTTTTATTGGGATAGATCATCAGCCGGAATTGTTTACCCGCATTGATCAGCGCGTTGACCATCTGCACGCTGTTCTGAAAATGCACGTTGTCATCGCCGGTCCCGTGTGCAATCAACAGCGCCCCGTGGAGATTCGTCGCCGCACTCGTCACATCGGATTCGCGGTAACCCGCCGCGTCGTCCTTGAGTTGCCCCATGTAACGCTCGGTGTAGATGGTGTCGTAGTTGATCTGGTCGGTCACGGGAGCCACCGCAACTCCGGCGCGGAAACGTTCTGAGTGGGTCATTGCATAAAGCGTCATCGAGCCGCCATTCGACCATCCCCAGATTGCCACGCGATCTTGATCGAGTTGAGGGTACTGCGCGAAAAGCTGATCCAGCGCAGTGAGCTGATCTTTCAACTCGATCGCGCCAAACTCGTGGCGAATCGCCGTCTGGAATTTGCGGTCGCGTCCCGGTGTGCCGCGATTGTCCACTGCAAAGATCGCAAACCCCTTCCGCGCCAGGATCTCATCAAACGGATTCGTCGGTTCTTTCAGGACCATCTGCGCCGCTGGCCCTCCGTAAATGTTAACGATGAGCGGAATCTTGCCGCTAGCTGGCGGGTCTGGCGGCAGTAATAGACGCCCGTAAAGCCTGCTCCCATCTTCCGCCTTGAACTCCAGAAACTTTGGAACTCGCAGTCCGTACTCCGCCACTTCATCGCGCGCCTCCCACACCGGTGCACACGACGCGCCCACTGAACACAGAGAGATGCGCGGGGCGGTCAGCGGCCCCTTGAATGTCTGCTCAAAATGTTTGCCATCCTCGGAGAACTCTCCGGAATACATTCCCTCATCGTGCGTGAGCTGTTGCAAGGCAGTTCCATCCAGCTTTACAGAACAGATGTGCTGCTGCCGCGGATCACCCGGGTTGGCCAGGAAAAATACCGTGCCCGCCGTTTCGTCCACTCCCTCGATTCCCAGCACCTCAAAGTCACCGTGTGTAAGCTGTCGTTCCAGTTTTGCGTCCGCCCCTGTTGGGTTCTGCCTATCGAAGCTGTAGAGGTAGAGATGCATGTGCCCGTCACGCCAATTCGGCCACAGGAACGCGTCGCTGGACTTCAGGAAACGAACCTCCACATGATCGAAGTCGATCCAGGCGCCGGGCGTGGTCTCTGTCAGAACGATTCGTGACTTACCCGATTTCGCATCGACAAAGTACAAATCCATCTTGTCCTGATTGCGATTCAAAACCTCCGCCCACACCACTCCATCGCGCACCCAGCCAAAGCGCGGAATGTAAGCCTCCGCGTCGTCAGTCAATGAAATCCAGCGCACCTTGCCTTTGTCGGCATCGACCACCCCCAGCTTCACCCCAGGATTCGCGCCCCCGACTTTCGGATATTTTTCGTTATCCACCGTCGGATGCGTCGGGATCAAGTTGGTGATGGGATAAGTTGAAACCTTGGTCTCATCCATGTGCAAAAAGACAATCTCTTTGCTGTCGGGCGACCAGAAATAATTGCTGCGCACCGCTAGCTCTTCGGCATACACCCAATCGATATCTCCGTTGAACAGATCGTCTTTCGTATCTTTCGTAAGTTGTTTTTCGTCCTTTCCGTTCACGGGCCGAACGTAAAGATTGTGCTTGCGCACGTACGAAACATGGCTGCCATCAGGAGAAAACTTCGGGGCGCCACTGGGATCAGCCGCCGAAGTAAACTGCACGGCCGTGCTGGTCGCCAAATCGAACAGCCAAAGCTGTCCCTGCGAATCGAAAATCAGATGCTTCGAATCCGGGGCCCACAAATACGCCGCGACGTGATACCGCGTGAGCCGCTCCTTCTCTCGTTCATCTTTCACTTTGTTGTAGTCGGGCGCAAGCGAGGCCAGCTTGGCCGCGCTGACCAACACCTTCTTCTCGCCCGTGGCCACGTCCACATACCACAATTCACCGTGCTCCCCTTCATCGTCGCGCTGCAGGTACGAGAGCTTGGTCCCATCCGGACTCCATTCGAAGGTCTCCGGGCCCCGTCCACTCAGGCCGCCGGGCGCGTAAATCGCCTCAATGGTCAGCGGCTTCACCGGCGAGGACGATTGCGCCCAACACGGCGTCACCCGCCAAAACAGAAGAGTGACAGCAACCAGCGTAGAGACAGAAAAAAAGCTTTTCACGATAAAACCCCAGAAAGCGGAAGTGAAGGCAACGCGGAATGAAAGAGTTTACACCCGAAACGGCTTCCCGTGGGCGCTTTCACTCGCCCCTCCATGCGAAACCTGCATTTCCGCGTGTTAGAATCAAACCTGAGTCGTCTCAGGATGCTTCCAGAAATAGAAAACCTGTTGCACCTGCAAGATGCGGACAAATCAATCCGCCGCCTGCAGGACGAAATCGCCGAACTTCCCAAACGCGTCGCTGCCATCGAACACAAGCTCGCGGACACCAAACTCCAACTGGAAAAGGCTCAAGCCGCTGTCAAAGCTGACGAAGCCGCCCGCCGCAAGTACGAGACCGCCATCACCGACGCCCGGGGCAAGATTTCCAAGTATCGCGATCAGTCTCTCGCCGTAAAAACCAACGAACAATATAAAGCCTTGTTGCAGGAGATCCAGTTTGCGGAGAAAGAAATCGCCGAGAACGAGGACAAGATTCTCGAGTTGATGGTCAATGCGGACACGCGTGACAAAGAAGTCAAAGCCGCACAAGCCGACTTGAAATCAGAAGCCGCCGAGATCGAAAAAGAAAAAGAAGAAGCCCGCCAGCGCACTGCCGAGGACGAAAAGCAGCTAACCGAATGGCGCGCCAAACGCGACCAAATGAGGGCGGGCGTGAATGAAGATCTTCTGCGGCACTACGAACGCGTGTCAAAATTTCGTGGCAGCGGCATCTCCGAAGTGCGTGATCACAAATGCATGGCCTGCCAGGTCATGCTGCGTCCGCAGACCTACAACGATGTCCGCACCGGACAGCAGACTGTGGTCTGCGATTCCTGCCAGCGCATTCTGTACTTCAATCCCGCCAACGAAATGCAGGCTCTCGAGCCGGAACACAAACGCTCTCGCCGCCATCATCCCAAAATTGACGCGTCCCAGGCCTGGTATTACCGCGCCGAGTTTGCCGATGCCGGCGAAGTTTTCCTGTGCCTTAGTAATGTCGCCGGCCAAGCCACCCGCCGCGTGTTCGACATGGGTACCGGGCGTCTCATAGGCGACATCCTCATCCGTGAAGGCGATTACCGTCATGCCTTCCCGGAAGACATCGCCGGCGCCATCCGCCTCAACGGAAGCTGGTCGGAAACTGAAATGGAAAACTGGGGCACCGAGATGCCCATGACGGCCCTCGATTCCCTTCATACCGATCTCGAAGCCGCCCGCTTCGAAATGAGTTCCCGCACCTCTGCGAAGTCCGACATACCTTCCACCGTCCCGACGGGACAGGTCGCCAGCTAGCAAAGTCCGTGTGGGGAGCCGCCCTCGGCTGTGCGGGCGTGCGGAGCTCGACTTCCTGGGCAGCATACGAGAACTGGTGCGTTTAAGATTGCTTCATGTCCAAGACGTCCGCAATCTTTCCCGTTCCAGCAGTAAAGGTTTCTCCCCGCGGCGCAACCCGTCTGAAGGAGGGCCACGTCTGGGTCTATCGCTCCGACATAGTCTCTGCCGGCGGAGTTCCACCCGGGTCGATGGTTGGGGTTATCGATCATCGTGGTCAGTTTCTCGGCAGCGCGCTCTACTCGAGCTCGTCGCAAATCGCCATCCGACTCATTTCGCGCGAGTCCGTGGCCGATTTCCCGGAGCTACTTGGTCAGCGCATCGCCGACTCAATCGCGTATCGTGAGCCGATTATCCGCGACACGAATGCCTATCGCGTCATCTTCAGCGAGGCCGATTTCCTCCCCGGTCTCATTGTCGACCGCTACAGCGACATTCTCTCCGTGCAGATTCTCACCCAAGCCATGGATACCGAAATCGTACGCGCCACTTTGATTGCAGAGTTGACTGAGAGGCTGCACCCCGCTGCGATCGTCGAGCGTGTAGACCCTCGCGTTCGCCAGCTTGAGGAACTACCGCCGCGCCCATCCAGCCTGCTTAGCGGCGAAAAGAGTTCCACAACTTTCACCATGAACGGCGTGCAGTTCAATTTCGACGCGCTCGAAGGGCAGAAGACCGGAGCCTTCCTCGACCAGCGCAAGAACTACGCCGCCGCCGCCCAATACGCCCACGGCAAGGCCCTCGACGTTTTCTGCTACCAGGGCGGATTTGCCCTTCATCTGGCCACCCACTGCTCACACGTCGCCGGCATCGACAGCTCCCGGCCTGCGCTCGAAGTTGCCGACCAGAACGCCGCGCTCAATCGGCGCGAAATCGAATGGATCGAAGCCAACGCCTTCGATCTGCTCAAGGACTACGCCGCCTCCGGCCAGCGCTATGACACCATCGTTCTCGACCCTCCCGCCTTCGCCAAATCCAAGCGCGACCTCGATGCCGCCCTCCGCGGCTACAAGGAACTCAACCTCCGCGCCCTCAAGATGCTCCGCCCAGGTGGAATTCTCGTCACCTGCTCTTGCTCCTACCACGTTAGCCAGGCCAACTTCCTGGAAATGCTTGCCGGCGCTGCCTGTGATGCTCACCGCGTACTCCGTCTGATCGAGGTTCGAGGACAGTCTAATGACCACCCAATCCTGCTCAACATCCCCGAAACTGCCTATCTAAAGTGCATCATATCTCATGTAAGTCAATGAAAATACAATATAAACAGTACTTGACAATGATACACTCATATTTTATGCTCCCTTTACAGTAGCTAAGGCATCCAATCTAGTGATTGAGGCCCATCAATGTGAGCAGATGGGCTTCTTATCAAATTTCAAGCCCAGATTCATGAAGGAGGATTTTCACCATGACTGTACTAACCCGTTGGGAGCCTTTCCGTGAGTTTTCCACCCTGCAGGACCGGATGAACCGGTTGTTCCGTGAGTCCTTTGACGACACCGGCCGGGATGAGTCCCTGACCGCATCGAGCTTTGCCCCCGCCGTCGACGTCTATGAGGACGAGCACAAAGTTACTTTGAAGATCGAAGTCCCGGGCATCGAAGAGAAAGATATTGATGTCCGCATCGAGAACAACACCCTCACCGTGCACGGCGAGCGCAAGATCGAGAAGGAAGAGAAGGAAGAGAACTATCGCCGTGTAGAGCGCCAGTATGGCAGCTTCACCCGCACCTTCACTCTGCCCGCCACCGTGGATTCCGAGAAAGTTTCGGCAAACTATGACAAAGGCGTGTTGAAGATCGCCCTGCCCAAAAAGGCCGAGGCCAAGCCCAAGCAAATCAAGGTCAACGTCGGCAGCGACAAGGCCGGTGATAAGACTCTGGAAGCCAAGGGTCCCAGCAAGGCCGCGTAAGCGGGCACTGCTCATGTGAGGACAGCCGCCCTCGGCTGCCCAGTCGAGCGCAGCTCGACAGTCTACAATCGACGGGAGGCGGCAGAACTGGCTGCCTCCCGTTTTGTTGTAGCCCCGGCGTCCCGTCGGCTGTCGTGGCGGCGACCTCGCCGGCACACTTATAACTGGAAACTGGAAACTGGAGTTCATCATGCCCATACGTTGGGAAAAATTCACCGTAAAAGCGCAGGAAGCCGTCCAGCGCGCGAACAACCTTGCTTCTGAGCACGGCAACCCCGAGCTGATGCCGGTACACCTGCTAGCGGCTTTGCTGGAAGACAAAGAGGGGATCGTTCCGCCCGTGCTCGAAAAAATCGGCATCGGCCCGCAAGCCGTTCTCAGCGATCTCTATCGCGATATCGAAAAGCTTCCCAAAGTTTCCGGAGAAGCGACGCAGGCCACGCTCTCGAACGCTGCCAATAAACTGCTGGAGCAAGCCTTCAAAGAAGCCTCCAATTTCAAGGACGAATACGTCTCCACCGAGCACTTGCTACTGGCTATCACGCATCTCAAGCAGGACTCGGCCCAGCAGATCCTCGCCCGTCACGGCGCAACGTACGACGCGATTCTGAAAGCCCTGACCTCCGTCCGCGGCTCGCAAAAAGTTACCGACCAGAATCCCGAAGCCAAGTACCAGGCTCTCGAACGTTATGCTCGCGACCTCACCGAGCAAGCCCGCCGCGGCAAACTCGATCCGGTCATCGGCCGTGACGAAGAAATCCGCCGCGTAGTGCAGGTTCTTTCTCGACGTACGAAAAATAATCCCGTGCTCATCGGCGAGCCCGGCGTCGGCAAGACCGCCATCGTCGAAGGCCTCGCTCAGCGCATCATTTCCGGAGACGTCCCTGAAGTTCTCAAGAACAAGCGCGTGGTCGCGCTCGATCTCGGCGCGATGTTAGCCGGAGCAAAATATCGCGGCGAGTTTGAAGATCGCCTCAAAGCCGTCCTAAAGGAAATTGAAGACTCTTCGGGGCAGGTAATTCTGTTCATCGACGAGCTTCACACTCTTGTTGGCGCCGGAGCCGCGGAAGGCGCCATTGACGCCTCCAACATGCTCAAGCCCGCGCTCGCTCGCGGCGAACTGCGCGCCATTGGCGCCACCACGCTGAACGAGTACCGCAAGTACATCGAAAAAGATGCCGCCCTCGAACGCCGCTTCCAGATTGTTTTCGTGGGCGAGCCCAATGTCGAGGACACCATCGCCATCCTTCGCGGTCTGAAAGAGAAGTACGAAGTGCACCACGGCGTCCGCATCAAAGATTCCGCGATCGTCGCCGCAGCCACGCTCTCGCATCGCTATATCTCCGACCGCTTCCTGCCCGACAAGGCGATCGACCTCGTCGACGAAGCTGCCGCCTCGATTCGCATCCAGATCGATTCGCTTCCCACGGATATCGATCAACTCGAACGCCGCGCCACGCAACTCGAAATCGAAAAACAGGCGCTGAAGAAAGAAGAAGACGCCAACTCTCGGGAGCGTCTGGCCGTCATCGAAAAAGAACTCGCCGGAATCCGCGAGAAATCCAATGCTCTCAAAGCCAATTGGAAAAAAGAAAAAGATCTGATCGCCCGTTCCCGCGAGCTGAAAGAAAGAATCGAGAAGCTCAAAATCGAAGAGCAGACCGAAGAGCGCAAAGGCAACCTGCAGCGCGTCGCAGAAATCCGTTACGGATTGTTACGGCAAGCCGAAGAAGAATTAAGCCAGCTGTCCGCCAAGATTGACGGCAAAAGCACCGGCGCCCCACGCATGCTCAAAGAAGAAGTGGACGAAGAAGATATCGCACGCATCGTCTCCAAATGGACTGGCATTCCCGTCTCGAAAATGCTGGAAGGCGAAGTGAAAAAACTGGTCACCATGGAAGAGCGCCTGCGCCAGCGCGTCGTCGGCCAGGACCAAGCTCTCGAGCGTGTCGCCAACGCCATCCGCCGCTCTCGCGCCGGGCTCAGCGATCCCAAGCGCCCGATTGGGTCATTCATTTTTCTTGGTCCAACCGGTGTCGGCAAGACAGAACTGGCTCGCGCCCTCGCCGAATTTTTGTTCGACGACGAACGCGCGTTGCTTCGCATCGACATGTCGGAATATATGGAGAAGCATTCGGTCGCGCGCCTCATCGGCGCGCCTCCTGGATACGTCGGCTACGAAGAAGGCGGTCAGCTCACCGAGCAAGTTCGCCGGCGGCCTTATGCAGTCGTGCTCTTCGACGAGATTGAGAAGGCTCATCCCGATGTGTTCAACATCCTGCTGCAGATCATGGACGATGGTCGGCTCACCGACGGCAAGGGCCGCGTCGTGGACTTCAAGAACACGATCATCATCATGACGTCGAATCTCGGCTCAACTTACTTGCAAGCCGAAAACCTGCGGACGCCTGAAGAGTTTGAGAAGGCGACGGAACTGGTGATGAACGCGCTGCACGGGCACTTCAGGCCGGAGTTCCTCAACCGCGTCGATGACATCATCGTCTTCGGTCCGCTCGGCAAAGAGCAGTTGGTCAAGATTATCGAGCTCCGTTTGGAAGATGTGCGGCGTTTGCTCGCCGATCGCAAGATCTCGATCGAACTCACTGACGCTGCGAAAGAATTGCTCTTCACTCAGGGTTACGACGCCAACTTCGGCGCGCGTCCGCTGAAGCGTGCCATTCAGAAGCTGGTGCAGGATCCGCTGGCGCTGAAGATTCTGGATGGAGAAATTTTGCACGGCGATCACATCGTGGTGGACGCTGATAAAAAGGCCGGCAAGATGAAATTCGAAGTCAGCCAGCGCGTCGGAGAAAAGGAACCTGCGAAGGCGAAACGTTGAACAAATTGAGCTTGTCATCCTGAAGCGCCGTTCTTTGGCGCCGAAGGACTTCTGCAACACGCGTCGTCGCTGACCTCTGCCCGCTCGCCCTACTTTCGTCTGAAAACTTCGATCAGCTCGGGTGACGCAACCAGGTACCACGCGATCACGACTCGCACCATGATTTGCGCGCCGTACCAGAAGAAGCACCAAGTCAGATCCCTCGCCGCCGCGGAAACTGCGGGCACCGATCCTGCAACTCCGATCACCATGAGGACTACCGCGCACCAGCGCGCCCAATTGTGCAGCCGGTAAAGTCCCCAGGCGACCAGCGCCCATCCTGCGCCGACTGATAAAGCCGCCTGCGCTCCGGTTAGTTCTCTCCCGTACGTAATCCCCGTTCCCAGCGTCATTGAAAGCGTGCCCGGCGCCACGAACTCCACGATCCCGATCGTGACCAGATATGCCGCGACCAGGAAAAACAGAGCTGCGATCACCGTAACGCTGGCCGGGCGTGCCATACGGATGAGAGTATCGCAGTTTCGCAGAGGAGACGCCGCCTCGGTCTGTGGCACACTAGTCGCATGCCCAGCCTCACTCTTGGCGATTTCGAACTCAGCATTTTCTCCGACGGTACGTACCCGCTCGACGGCGGCGCATTTTTCGGCGTGATTCCCAAGATCATGTGGTCGCGCAAGGTGGAGGCCGATGAAAGAAATTACGTCCAGGCGGGGCTCAATTCGCTCCTCATTCGCACCGGCAAGCAAAACATCGTTGTTGAAACTGGCATGGGCAACAAGCTGTCGGAACGCATGGTCAAGTTCTACGGGCAGCCGGCGCGGTTGTTTGCAAATCTCGCGGCTGGCGGAGTCGCGCCCGAGGACATCGATATCGTCATCAATACTCATCTTCATTTCGACCACTGCGGCTGGAATACGGTGCGCGATAACGATGGAAAGATTGTCCCAACATTTCCGCGCGCGAAATATTACGCACCGGAAGGTGAATGGCAATACGCGCGCCGTCCCAGCGAGCGTGACTCCATCAGTTACATCCCCGCTAACTACGACCCGCTAGTCCAAAGCGGCCAGATGACGCTGCTCAAGGGCGACGAGGAAATCGTCCCCGGGATCTCGGTAAAAACTTTCCCCGGCCACACCGCGCACATGCAAGCTGTGATCGTCGAGAGTGGAGGCCGCACTGCCTGCTACATCTCCGACCTGATCCCCACCGCCGCGCACATCGACGTCACCTGGGGCATGGGTTTCGACCTCTATCCGCTGCAGACCATCGAGAGCAAGAAGCAGTACTACGCAAAGGCGATTCCGGAGAAATGGCTGACCGTCTTCACGCATGATGCGAAAGCGCCATGGGCCTATTTGGAGAAGGACGAGACGGGGAAAATGGTAGCGAAGCCGCTTTAGACGGTTTCGCGGGCGAGGGCGCCCGCGCCACACAACCTTGCTTCGAAGAATTCCTCTACGCGTCCCAGAATCTCCACCGCGCTCTTCGACTCGTAGATTGCCTTGCGCAGGGCCGCTCCGCCCGGAACGCCGTGGGTGAACCAGGAGGCAAATTGCTTCATCTTGCCTACGGCGTCGGGAAGTTCTTCTTCGATCAACATCTGGAAGTAGGTGCGGATCATCTGGTAGCGGTCGGCTTCGGTGGGCGCGTCATACTCCATCCCCGCGCAATACTGCTGGATCTGGCGGAAGATCCAGGGATTCGAGGGCGCGGTGCGGCCGATCATGACCGCATCGCAGCCAGTTTGCGTCACCATAGCGCACGCATCTTCGGGAGTGCGGATGTCGCCGTTGCCGATCACGGGAATCGTCACCGCGGCCTTCACTGCGGCGATCCACTCCCAGCGGGCTTGGCCGCTGTAGCCCTGCTCGCGGGTTCGGGCGTGCAGTGCGACTGCCGCGAGGCCGCAGGATTCGGCCATGCGAGCCAATTCCACACAGACGATTTCGTCGTCGTTCCATCCCGCGCGGAACTTTACGGTAAAGGGAATTTTCACGGCCGCGCGCACGGCTTCAAAGATGCGTCCGATTGCCGGAAGATCGCGCAAAAGACCCGAGCCTCCGTTGCACTTCACGACTTTCTTTGCGGGACAGCCGAGATTCAAATCCACGAGGTCGAAGCCGAGGCCTTCGACCATGCTCGCCGCCTCGGCCATCACTTGCGGATCGCTGCCGAAAAGCTGTGCGGAGATGGGATGCTCGTCTTCGTAGAAATGAAGGTAGCGCTTGGCCTTCTGGTCCTTCTTGCGGAGCACACCGTCGGCCGAAGTGAACTCGGTCATGATGAGACCGCAGCCGCCGAGGTTGCGGATGAAGCGGCGGAAGACCGTGTCGGTGACTCCGGCCATGGGAGCGAGGACCGTGGCGGGGGCAATGGTGACGCTGCCGATGGAAAGGCTCGCGGGGACTGGCTGCGGAGGCACTGCCTGGCGGACAAAGCCTGCCCTGAGCTTGTCGAAGGGAGTGTCCGCCCCACCCGGGTTGTCCCAGAACTTCTTCACGGCTCTATTCTACTTGGCTGCACAAAATCAAAGCCCCCGCCAAGTGGGCGAGGGCTGAATTTTCAGACTTCCGTGCCAATCCGCACTAATCCGTGGCAACAGACTTAGTTCTTCGAAGGCTCGGGCTTTGTGGGAGCGGCCGCGTTCTTGGCGTATTTGCGGCGGAAGCGCTCGACGCGNNGCGTACTTGCGGCGGAAGCGCTCGACGCGGCCGGCGGTATCCATCAACTTCTGCTTGCCGGTGAAGAAGGGATGGCAGGCGGAGCAAATTTCTACGCTGATATCGCCCTTATGGGTGGATCGGGTCACAAAGGCGTTGCCGCACGCGCAATGCACGCGCACTTCGTTATAAGCGGGATGAATGGCTGCTTTCATATGGCTTCAGACCTCGATACGAATCTTTAGATTCTACCGGAATCGCCCAGGATTCAGCAATCGCGAGCTGTCAGATCACGGATCCATTTCGGCTAAAAGCTGATGGGTGACGGCTTCTTCAGAAGCGGAACTGATAAGACACTTTCACGAATAACTGGCGGCTGTCGTTGATGTAGCCCTTGGCCGTATACAGTCCAGCCAAGCCCGCGGGATCTTGGGTCAGGCCATGATCCAGGTTCTGCAGGTCGCTGTTGTAGCCGATGTAAATCGCCGTGCCCGGATGGACGAGATAGGTCAGCAAGAAATCGGCATTGAACTCCTTCTCCGTCGGCAGAGAGGTGTATGGGTAAACCGTGTTGCCCGGCGTATTGCCCAGCAATGAGTTGTACTGCAGGATCACGCGCAGCGAGAGTTGCGGGGTAAACTGCCAGTTCCATTTGCTGCGCACGATGTGGTCGTTGAAAATGCCTTGTCCGATGCGGGCGCCGGGCATCTGTGATAGGGCAAGGAAATATTCGTTCTGCGTGGCTCGCAGGCGCTCGAAGAGATAAGTATTCTCAATCTTCAAGGGCTTCATGGGACGGAGCGTCAACGTGCCGGTGGCCGTATCCTGGCGCGCGAGGAATGGTTCGTTGAGAGGTGCCGGAGCGCTGGGAGATGCCACGAAGTTCGCCCCATCTCCCCAGTGATAACTCGCACCGACAGTGACCTTGGGCAAGACACTGGTTTGGACCGAGCCGCCACTGCTGTGTTCGTGGTAATCCTGGTTCGGGATGGGAGGTTGACAAGTGAAGCCCAGGAAACAGAAATCCTGCGGCCGCAGGCGCTCTCTTAATTCTTCATAGGGAAACAAGTAGATGAAAGTTTGACCGCGCCCCTGGATGGCAAGGTAGGGCTGGTAATCCGTATCGAGGCGGTTGCCTTCGTGGTCGAAGACGTAGCGCTGGTTCAGCGAAGGGCCCCAGTCGACGATCCAACCTTTCTTCGGACGGAAGCGGTAGTCGGCGGTCTGATAGAGTTCGCGAATATCCACGCGATTCACGAAGCCTGGGACGGTTATGAATCCTGGGCTGATGTCGTCGTAAATTCCCTCGTAGGAGAAGTGCAGCCCGTCGCGCTTCAGGTCGAGTTTGTCGGCAGGGCCGGCGTAGTTGTTGTTGTTGCCGGCATTCCCTGAGCTGAAGGGATACAGGTTGTACTCGCAGGTGGTCTCCAAATTGCCAGTGCTCATGCCCTGCAGGTTGCTCGAACTCACTACGGCCTGCCCGTCGACGGTCCAGTTGGCATTGAACTTCAGCCGCGTGTCCATTCCACCGACGCGGTTAAATTCGCCGGTTGTGGGACACTCCCAATCGGTGTAAACCGCGCCCACACTCGACTGCTTGAAGATGTCGCGACTCACCCGGGCGATGGTGAAGTAAGAACGAATGCCAGAGAGATCGCTCGAACAAATAAGGGAGGTGGCAGGGCAGTAACTGGGCACCGCCAGTCCTGGGGCACGATCATCGGTGGCCATCAGGCCGACGGAATACGGTCCTTCTTTTCCCGTGAGGCGGATCCCCGCGGAAGGGTCTTGAATATTGCGGGTAAAGAATAAATCGAACGGCGTGCGGAAGTAATCTTCGTTCTCCAGAAAGAATGGACGCTTCTCGGGAAAATAGACTTCGAAGCGCTGGTTGACCGTGATCTGCGGATCCTCAGACTCCACCTGGCTGAAGTCTGGATTCGCGGTCGTATCTAGTACGAAATGATCGTGGATGACGAACTTCGCATCCATGCCAGTCTGGCCCTGCTCTACCGCATTTTGAAAATACGGATTGTAGGGATCGCGCTGGTCGAGCGCGCGGAAGCCACGCATGATTCCGTAAGGGATGAGTTCGATGCTGTGGCCGGGCGAGATTCCTTCCAGGCCGTACAGCGTAGCGGCTTGTCCCAGCCTGCCCTCTACCTTATAAGAAACCTGCGGCCAGAACGCATCTTCGTTCTTACGAACGATTCCGCGGTACAGAATGATTCCCCACTGCTGTTCTTTCGTCGAAGGAAAACGCAAGCTTTTGAACGGAATAGCCATCCATACCACGAAGCCACGGCTGGTGACTTTGCCCTCGGAATTCCAGACCGTGTCGAACGAGGTGTCAAAATTTCCGAGGATCTCTTCCCGCGTGGCCTCGCTCCAGATCGCGTCCCACTGCACGCCGAGCGGAGTGGTCTGGAAGGCGTAGGCGCGCCGACGGTCGTGAAACGTATCGAGCATGACTTCGACATTGTCGTCGTCGTAAATATCTTCACGCCGTGACATGCGTGCCCGCACTTTCTTGGGATCGTCGAAACACACGAATACGGCGTACAGATTTTTCTGGTCGTAGCCAAGATAGGCGGCGGTCGCTTCCGAAACTTTCTCGCCGTCATGCGGATTGCGCTGCACAAAGCCGGTAACCTTCGCCATCTGCAGTGCCGCCTCGCCCCGTGGCTTCATACTAAGAAAATCTTCGAGTACGGGAGCTCGGGTCAAACGCGGAATGGTGAGAAGCGGTGGAGCGAGTTCCGGCTTTGGCGCAGGCCGAACCTCGGGATTCTTGATGGCCGGCTCTGGCAACTGGGCCGACGGCGGAGGATTTTGCAGGGTCGGCGCAGGTTTCTCTCCCGGTGGGGCAGGATTCGCTTCCCGAGGAGGCGGAGGATTCTGCGGCGTGGTCTGTGTATTCTGTGAAGTGGAATTCTGCCCAGACGAGGCGACCGCTTGTGCGGCAGAGACCGCGTTTTGAGTTGCTGGGGCCTGCCCCCAGGAAGCAGCCAAGGAATCCGATGCAAGCCCAGACGTCAGCCAGATCGCCAATATCGCAAACTTCACAGAATGCATGATCGCTGGACGCCGCCCTAAACCCAGACTCAATCCTCGCCGCTCACAAAGGGGAATTGAGGAAGATACACTATATTCGGCCTGGCTAAGCAAAAAACAAATGTTTGTAACGAACCCCGAAACAAAGGAGCGATGTCGTGAAGGCGAATGGTGGGTCAGCTGATCGGGCGAGGGCTTATAAACGATGAGTTCTAGAACAACGAACTCTGCCTGCGGCTCGGCGTGATGTTGAAGTGCTCGTATGCCAGTTGGGTTGCCACTCGCCCGCGCGGAGTGCGGTTCAGAAATCCAATCTGCATGAGGAAGGGTTCGTAGACCTCTTCAATCGCGTCTGGTTCTTCGGCGAGGACTGCGGCCAGTGTATTCAAGCCCACCGGCCCACCCTGATATTTTTCGATGATCGTAAGCAGTAGCTTGCGGTCGACCTCGTCGAAGCCGTATTTGTCCACTTCCAGCATCTGCAGCGCGGCTTGCGCGGTCGGTAAATCGATTTTGCCCGCGCCACGTACCTGCGCATAGTCTCGTACTCGACGCAGCAAGCGGTTCGCGATTCGCGGCGTCCCGCGCGACCGGCTGGCGATCTCAATCGCACCCGGGTCATCGACTTGCACTCCCAGGATTTCCGCCGACCGCTCCACGATCACCCGCAAATCTTCTGGAGTGTAAAACTCGAGACGCAGCACGATCCCGAAGCGCGACCGCAGCGGCGCCGAAATCAATCCTGCCCGCGTAGTCGCGCCGACAAACGTGAATGGCTTCACTTCCAGCGTGTGTGTGCGCGCCGAAGGCCCTTGCCCAATAATAATGTCCAACTTGTAATCTTCCAGTGCCGAGTACAGCAATTCCTCAAGCACAGGCTGCAGCCGATGAATCTCATCGATGAACAGGACTTGCTTATCCTGCATGTTAGTGATGATCGCTGTCAGATCGCCCTTGATTTGCAGCAGCGGCGCTGCCGTCGGCTGGAAGTGCACTCCCAGCTCGTTGGCGATAATGTTAGCCAGCGTCGTCTTTCCCAGCCCCGGCGGCCCATATAGCAGAACGTGATCCATGGCCTCGCCGCGCGACCGCGCCGCCTCAATCGCCACCGCCAGATTCTCTTTAACCTTGGCCTGCCCGATGAACTCGCCCAGCCGTTGCGGCCGCAGCTTCAGCTCAAACGACGAATCGTCTTCCACCGGGGCGGCCGAGACCAGACGCTCCGGACTGTAATTCAGATTGTTCTTGGCGGTGGCCACTGGCCGGATGTTAACACGAACTATGCAGGATAGCCTCGCCTCTTACTTCGGATACCAGTCGAGCAACCGCACTTCAATGCCGGTCCCTTCCAATGCTTTCTGAAATACGGTGAGATCGGATCCGCGATAGTGGTAAGGGATGACAATCTTCGGATGAAAAGCTTTCACCGCGTCAGCAGCCTCTTCGGGAGGCATGGTATAGGGCAGATTCATGCACACGAACGCCACATCGATGTTCTTCAGCGCACGCATCTCCGGGATGCCTTCGGTATCGCCTGAGAAGTAGAACCGCTTGCCGCCGTAGGTGAGGACGTAGCCATTGCCGCGTCCTTTGTCGTGAAAGAACTTTCCCGGGGCGGGGCCGCGCTTCAGATTGTAGGCGGGAATAGCCTCAATCGTCCATCCCTGCCAGTTTTTCGTTTCTCCATTGGCAATCGGCTTGGCGCTGGTGACAGTTGCAATGACTGCTGGCGCTGCCAGAATGTCCGTGCCCGCCTTGCTTACTTCCTGGATCGAATCAGGATCCATGTGGTCGCCGTGAATGTCGGTAATAAGAATGAGGTCCGCTTTCGGAAGGCCCGTAAACTTCGCCGGCTTGGCAGGGTCCAGATAGATAGTTTTTCCTCCCGCCTCGATCAGGGTGCTCGCGTGGTACAGGGGAGTGATCTCGACCGGCCCCGCCGATGTAGGAAACACCTGCGTCTCGGGGGAGCGCACCAGGGTCGCTATCGCAATAAGAGAGCAGACAGCAATCAGGATTACTTTCATGATTAACCTCGCGCAAATGCTCCTAATATTTTTCTGCGTGTCATCCTGAGCGAAGCTTGATCGCCCGAAGGACGGTCAAGCGCAGTCGAAGGATCCCTAAGGCCACCACCTCCAGTGGCTTCAAAGCGTTCTTCCCTTGCAGCGGGTCCCTTCACTCTTCTTCTTCCTTCACCTCGCCCCGTTCCGCCTTGGCCTTCTCAATAATCTTTTCCTGCAGTTGTCCCGGCACGGTGTCGTAGTGGTGCATTTCCATGTTGAAGCTGCCGCGGCCTTGCGTCATTGAGGTGAGATCGACGCCGTAGGTCAGCATCTCGGCCATGGGCACTTCGGCTTTCACTACTGTATTGCCGCCCTTATTGTCCATGCCCTGGATGCGTCCCCGCCGGCTGTTCAGGTCGCCCATGATCGAGCCCGCAAAATCGTCAGGCACCGTGATCTCGACGGTCATGACCGGTTCGAGCAACGTGGGCTTGGCCTGCTCCATCGCTTTTCTGAATGCGATGCGCCCCGCCATCTGGAACGACATGTCATTCGAATCCACATCGTGATACGAACCGTCATAAAGAATCACTCGGAAATCCACGACCGGATATCCCGCCAAGTAACCGCGCGCCGCCGCATCCTTGATTCCTTTTTCGATGGCGGGAATATAGTTCTTTGGAATCGCGCCGCCGAAAATGTCGTTGACAAATTCGAACTGTCCGCCGCGCGGCATCGGCTCCATCTTGATTTTGCAATCGCCGTACTGCCCGTGGCCGCCGGTCTGCTTCTTGTGCCGTCCCTGCACGTCGGCCTTGGCGCGAATCGTCTCGCGGTAGGGCACTTTAGGCGCTTTCAGAACTACTTCCGTGTGATAGCGCTTCTTTAGCTTGGACACGATCACTTCAATATGCTGCTGCCCAGTCCCCGCGATCAGAAATTCCTGCGTCTGCGCATCGCGGAAGAAACGCAGCATGGCATCCTCTTCCATCAATTTGTGGATGCCCGGCCCCAGCTTGTCTTCATCCGCACGGCTTTTCGGCTCGATGGCAAACGTAATTGCCGGCTCCGGCAGCTTCACTCGCGGATACAGAATCGGCGCGGCCTTGTCTCCCAGCGTGTCGCCGGTGAGCGTGTCTTTTAGTTTTGCCACCGCGCCAATATCTCCGGCGTGCAGCTCCGTCACTGGCACGGCCGTCTTCCCCTGCATGATGGAAATATGCGACAGCTTCTCTGCCGATCCGCGCGAGAAATTCTGCACCGTGGCTTCGTTTTTCAGCACGCCGGAGAAAACCTTGAAGTAGGAAATCCTTCCCGCAAACGCATCCGATATCGTTTTGAACACATAGAGCGAAACCGGTTCCGCATCCGTCTCATGCCGCTTCGGCGCGTCTCCGTTGCCCGAGGGCGCCGGTTCACCCTGCACCCACTCATGCTCGGAAGGCGCCGGAGTATAGTCCACGATGAAATCCATCACCCGGTCTGCGCCGATGTTGCCCAGCCCCGAAGCGAAGATCACCGGGAAAAGTCTGTCCTCGCGAATCGCGTTGTGCAGCGCTGGGATCAGATCTTCCTCCCCAAGCGTCCCCGCTTCGAAAAACTGCTCCATTAACTTGTCGTCTCCCTCCGCCACCAGTTCGACCAGTTGCTCGTGCGATTCCTGAACCTGCGCCCTCATGTGGGCCGGGATATCAGTCTCTTTTCCTTTGCCATTTCCGCCCAACTCGTAGGTGTAGGCCTTCATGCGCACCAGGTCGATCACGCCGGTCAGATTCTTTTCGCTCCCGATGGGCAGTTCGATCGGAATCACATTCCGTCCGAACGCGTTAATCAGCGACTCCAGCACGCGCTCCGCATTCGCTCGGTCCCGGTCCATGCGGTTCACCACAATCAGCCGTGGCGTCTTGTACTCCTCGCAATCGTTCCACACCCGCTGGGTCACCACCTCCACTCCCGCTACCCCGTCCACGACCACGATCGCCGCATCCACCACGGGCAGCACCATCCGGGCCTCGTGGACGAACATATTGAACCCGGGCGTATCGATCACGTTGATCTTTGTTTTGCCCCACTCCACGTATGCCGCAGAGGCTGCAATCGACATCTTGCGCGCGATTTCTTCTTCGTCGTAATCGGTGGTCGACGACCCGTCATCCACCCGGCCCAGCCGCGGCGTTGCCCCCGCGGTATAAAGCATGGCTGAGAGCAACGAGGTTTTCCCCGCATGCCCGTGCCCCACAATCGCAACATTACGAATGTTTTCTCCGGTATAAACTTTCACGAGTAGGCTCCTTCGCAGGCGTGGAAAGAGAGACGGCCCCGTAGAGGATAAGTGCAGTAGACAGGCCAGCCCAACATCACCCGCCAAAACCTAGGATGCTACCACGCGGGAAGCAGACGCCTCAACTGAGGCAATCCGTGCAAAGAACCGCCCGCCGTTGTATGATCCCTTCGCCATGCTGGGCCATCGCACCAACGAGCAGTGGATCGCGCAATATGCCACCAGCCACCAGCATCCCATGAACCGGGCCTGCCACACGCTGGGCATCCCGACCATCTTGCTGTCGGTGCCACTTTTTCTGGCCAGCATCTTCGTCCATCGCCTGTGGCCTTATGCGCTCGCCCTGTTTGTCATCGGATGGATTTTCCAATTCATCGGTCATGCCTTCGAAGGTAAGCCGCCTGAGTTTTTCAGCGACTGGCGATTCCTGTTCGTCGGCGTACGCTGGTGGTGGGCCAAGATTCACGGCAAAGCTTGATCGCCCTAAGTCTGTCGGGAGGACGTGCAACCGCCAACCTTACTCAAGTCCACATCGTCGAGAAATCCGCCATGTTCCCTCAACTCGCGCGCTTTACAGATTTCGCCTTGCTGCTTCTGCGCCTTATGGTCGGTTTCGTCTTCGTCACCAGCGGCTACAGCCATCTCAAAGACCCCACTGCGCGCGCCAAGAGTATTGAGATGAGCAAAGGCTTCACCATTTTTCTCGGAGTCGCCGAGGTTGCAGGAGGCCTCGGCGTGGCCTTCGGAGTTTTGACCCAGCTTGCCGCCTTCGGTCTAATCCTCATCATGTTCGGCGCCATCCAGAAAAAGATTTTCGCCTGGCACACCGGCTTCTGGGGCGAGAAAGCCTCCGGCTGGCACTACGACCTGATCTTCATCCTGATGAACTTGGTCATCGCTTTCACTGACGGTGGTGCTTACGTGCTGATACGATAACCGTCTTGCCCGCCCTTCGCTTGCGCCCGTTTGGGATTCTGTTCTATGCTAGCCCCACTTGGGGTTCCGATTCACACAAGCATGCATCGCCTGACCGCTAGATTGCTGTTGTTCTTCGCACTCGTGGGGAGCGTTGCGCCACTGGTGCTAGCCGTTACAGCCCCGCCGCAGCATGCCTGCTGCCTCCGGAAAGGGATTCACCACTGCCACGATTCGCTGGCTTCAGAGTCTGGGCAGCCCGTAATCCAAGACGCCAGTTGCTGCCACGGTGATTGCTGCCGTGCCGTCACGACTGCTCAATGGGCCCATCCGCAACCGAAACTCGCGGCCTTTTTCTTGCAAGTCGACAATGTACGCCTGCGCTGTCCCCATCCCGACTCGCCAGCTACTGCTTGCGCCGAATTCCAATCCACCCGCGCTCCGCCTGCCCGCTGAGCTGTCTCCAGCCTGATTCGATTTCGTGCTAAAGCACGCGTGCGTTTAGCACCTGTACGTGTCGCCGTATTCAAGATCGGCGCCACACTCTGACGGCGCCACTTCCGTCCCTCTTGTGGACAGCCGGCCCGGCCAAGTGAAGGCCCGTGGAGAATGGAGAAAGTTTATGAGACGAGTTGCTAGCTTTGCAGCGGTTGTTTTGTTCCTGGGCGTCACGGCATTTGCCACGATTTTCGGTTCGGTTCGCGGCGTTGTTCACGATCCGCAGCATCGTCCCGTCCAAGGGGCCATGGTCATGCTGAAGGCTCAAAACTCGGACTGGACACAGTCCCAAGACTCCAACGACAGGGGAGAATTTGAATTTCGTTCCGTACCCATCGGGAATTACACGATCACAGTCTCGTCGCCGGGCTTCCAGCAAGCGCGACAAAGCGCGGTTGTTCAGTCTGACACCAGTCCGGTGCTGCATTTCCCGTTGGCTGTCGCAGGCGAGAAGGAAACCGTCGCCGTCTCGGGAACTCCCGTGGAAGCGACGACAGACAGTGTCACGCCGACGACGATGCTGAACCGTGAGGACATCCAGGAAACCCCTGGAGCGGACCGCACCAACGGCATGCAGATGATCACCGACTACGTGCCGGCTGCCTATGTGACGCACG
This sequence comes from Acidobacteriaceae bacterium, assembly GCA_003138975.1. Lineage (GTDB taxonomy): Bacteria > Acidobacteriota > Terriglobia > Terriglobales > Acidobacteriaceae > Sulfotelmatobacter. Next base: position 52,982 of record PLHQ01000078.1, read on the forward strand.
ATATGCTGCACATGCGCGGAGGCCACCAGGTCGAGTGGCTGATTGACGGCGTCCCCATCCCCAACACGAACATTGCCACCAATTTGGGGCCGCAGATTGACCCGAAGGACATCGACTACCTCGAAGTTCAGCGAGGCAGCTATGATGCCGATTACGGAGACCGCACCTACGGAATCTTCAACGTCGCGCCGCGCACCGGCTTTGAACGCGACCGGGAATGCGACCTCATGATCAGCGCCGGGAATTTCTATCAAACCAACGACCAGATCAGTTGCGGAGGACATACCCAGCGATTTGCCTACTACGCCAGTCTGAACGGAAATCGGAGCAATTACGGACTTCAGACTCCGATTTCTCAGGTGGTTCACGACGCGGCAAATGGCTACGGCGGATTCGCCTCGTTCATCTTCAATCCCGATTCCAAAAACCAATTTCGGCTGGTCGGTTCCTTGCGGCAGGACTATTACCAGATTCCCATCGATCCCGATCCCAACTCAATCGGAAATTCGGTCTATCCCAGCTACGGCCTGCGGGATGCCGAGCGTGAGCCCGATGGCTACGCCACTTTCTCATGGGTGCACACGTTCAATCCAAATATGCTGCTCACGGTTTCTCCTTTTTATCACTACAACGGCGCCGACTATAAAGGAGGCCCGAACGATTATCCCGTCATCTCAACCGTGAATCAGAACGCCAATTACGGCGGCGCGCAGGTGGCCTTCAACGCAACCTTCTGGAAAAACGATCTTCAAGCCGGAGTGTACGGATTTGGCCAGCACCAGTACAACTACTTCGAAAACGTGTTCACGGACGGCAGTCAAAACTTCCCTGCGTCTTCCATTGGCGTAAATGGAGGGGTCACTGCTCTATTTATCAACGACAAATTCAAAGTAACACCGTGGTTGACGTTGATTGCCGGGCTTCGCCAGACGGAATTTGATTCTTCCATCTCGGAAAGCGCGACCGACCCCCGCTTTGGCATCGCTTTGAGAATTCCGCGCCTGAATTGGGTCTTTCGCGGCTTCTACGGCTACTTCTACCAAGCCCCGCCACTCGTGACGGCAACTGGCGCCCTTCTCGATTTGGCAAACAGCCAGAATTTTACTTTCGCTCCTTTGCACGGTGAGCGGGATATCGAATGGCAGTTTGGCGTCACTATTCCGTATCGCGGCTGGAACCTTAGCGCCGATAATTATCAGACCAAAGCGACGAATTGGCTGGACCACAACAACATCGGAGAATCGAACCTCTTCTGGCCGATCACCTGGGATGCAGCCTTGATTCAAGGTTGGGAACTCACACTGCGCTCCCCCAGCTTTTGGCATCGCAGCCAGTTTCACCTTGCCTATGCGAATCAAATCGCACAGGCGACCTCGCCAATCACCGGCGGATTGATCTGCCCCACTCCCGTCACATCGGCATGCGGACTGGATATTCCGGCGGGATTTTCGCCCGTGGACCATGATCAGAGAAACACATTGAACGTGGGCCTCAATGCAAATCTGCCTTGGCAGGCCTATGCCTCAACGAACGTGTATTACGGTTCGGGATTCACGAACGGGCAACCCGGCTTGCAGTATCCCGGGAACTATCTGCCTGGACACACCACGGTTGATCTTGCTCTCGGAAAAACCTTCGCCGAAAAATACACCGTTTCCGTGGATGCGCTGAACGCGGTCAACCGCCGCGTGCAATTGGATAACAGCCTGACGTTTGGCGGATTTCACTGGAACGATCCACGGCAAATTTATATGGAGTTTCGCTACCGGTTCCACTACTGAAGCTGCAAGCAACGCAACTTGCACCCATGATCGGAGATAATGAAGACTGAATATGACCAGCCCATTTCATTCATCGTCGCAACGCTTGTTACTGCTCTGGCTCTGCGCTATGCTGGCGTTTTCCGCCGCTTGCAATCACGGGCAGTCGCGGCCCGGGACGGCGCCTCAGTCCTCTGCCAAACGCTATGCCCTGAAGGGAAAAGTTATGTCGGTGGACAAGAATGCTGGCACCGCCAACATCGACAACGAACCCATCGCCGGCTTTATGGACGCGATGATCATGCCCTACACGTTTAAGCCGTCCGCCCAGATCGATCAACTGCAGCCGGGCGATTCCATCACGGCCGACGTCGTCGTCGACTCAGACAAGTACTGGCTGGAGAACGTTCAGGTCACGGGGCACTCGAAACCGGCCGCCGACAAGCCCGCCGCGACCGTGCACATTCCCGCTCCCGGGGATCAGGTGCCGGACTTCAAGCTGGTGAATCAAAATGGAAAGTCTATCTCCCTGCACCAATATCGCGGCCAGACTCTGCTTCTCACGCTCATCTACACGCGCTGTCCGTTTCCCGACTTCTGCCCGCGCGTCAGCCATCAGTTCTCAGCGATCGACCACGAGATCCGTGCTGATCCAGCCCGCTACGGCAAAACGCACTTGCTCAGCATCAGCTTCGATCCCGCACACGACACGCCCAAGGTTCTGCGCGCTTATGGTTTTTCTTGCGCGGGAAGCAAAGACCCCGCGCTCTTCGCGCATTGGGAGTTCTCTGCGATTCCTCAAGCCGAGTTAACCGAGTTCGCCGACTATTTCTCACTGACCTACAAAGAAGAAGGTGGATTGATCACCCACTCCCTCAGCACCGCGGTCATTTCTCCCGATGGAAAGATTTTCAAGTGGTATCACGGAGCCGACTGGCAGGCCTCCGATTTGCTGCAAGACATCGCCGCCGCGCACTCCGCCAGTTGACTTGCCGGAAAAAGTCTCGGAGACAAGAAAGGGAAAAAGAACATGAGGTACGTTCTGATTCTGTTGGCGGCTCTGGGGATTGTCGTCTCGGCGCTGGCACTGCGTGAACATTACCGCACCGATACTTCCCCATGCAGCATCAACGAGCGCTGGGACTGCGGTATCGTCAATCACAGCCCTTACGCGATGCTGGCTGGAATTCCCGTTGCAGTCCTCGGCATCGCCGGATATCTCCTCATGGGAGCGCTGGCCGCGCGCCGCGCCTACCGCTGGCTGCTGGCAGCAGCCCTCGTTGGATTGGCCTTCTCTCTCTACCTGGCCCTCATCGAGGCGCATGTTCTTGGGGTGTGGTGCATCTACTGCGTCATCTCCCTCGGCGACATCTCGCTCATCACCTTGCTGGCGTTAGGAACCGCGGTCGCCTCGCTATTTTGCAGGTCATCAGCCCCGTCTAATTCTTGACCCAGACTTCGCCTTCATCTCTGCCCGGGCTTGCCCTGACCTCGCGTGCCCTGACCTCGCGTTGACGAACCCCCGCGATTCGCCTAAGATATCTCGGATTCCGGCTCGACCGTGACCCTAGCCCGGCGTTCACTCGTGCATGATCGGCCAAACTGTCTCTCATTACCGCATCCTCGAACTTCTTGGCGGTGGAGGGATGGGTGTTGTCTACAAAGCGGAAGACACTCAGCTCGGCCGCTTCGTCGCTTTGAAATTTCTTCCCGACGATTCTTCGCAGGATCCACAGGCTCTTGAACGCTTCCGCCGCGAGGCGCGAGCCGCGTCTTCGCTGAATCATCCCAACATCTGCACCATCCACGAAATCGGCCAGCACGACGGACATCTGTTCATCGTGATGGAGTGTCTCAGCGGTCAAACCCTGAAACATCTGATTAATGGAAAGCCGATGGAGTTCGAACGCCTGCTCACCCTGGCGATCGAAGTAGCTGACGCGCTCGATGCTGCCCACAGCAAGGGAATCGTCCACCGCGACATCAAGCCTGCCAACATCTTCGTCACGGATCGCGGCCACGCCAAGATTCTCGATTTCGGGCTGGCGAAAATCTCGCGCGCCGCCCGCCCCACCAGCGGTGATTCGCAAACCCTGGCAGATGCCAGCCTGGAGCTCACCAGTCCCGGCACCGCCGTCGGCACCGTGGCCTACATGTCGCCGGAGCAGTTGCGCGGCAAGGAACTCGACGGACGCACCGATCTCTTCTCCTTCGGCGTCGTGCTCTACGAGATGGCCACCGGCATCCTGCCCTTCCGCGGAGAAACTTCCGCAGTAATCACCGAGGCCATTCTTAATCGCCATCCCACATCCGCGGTCCGCCTTGTCCCACAACTTCCTGCCAAGCTCGAAGAGATCATCAGCAAGGCTCTCGAAAAAGACCGCGACATGCGCTGCCAGACGGCGGCCGAGCTGCGCGCCGATCTAAAACGCCTCAAGCGTTCCATCGATTCCTCGCGCACTGGAGCGATCATCGAGGAGTCAGCTCCGGTCGCGACTTCGAGCACAAAGGCCGCGCCACCGGTCGTGACACGCAGAAGCTCGGTCTGGCTGCTACTCGCCGTTTGCGTGCTGCTTGCCCTGGCAGCGGGCGTGTATGCCGGCAAACAGTTGTTCTCGTCCGCGCCTCTGCCGCCTCCAACCTACCGTCAGCTTACGTTTCGCCGCGGCAGCATTCGCTCGGCACGCTTCGCTCCGGATGGACAAACCATTCTCTACAGCGCTGCGTGGCAGGGCAGTCCGGTGGATGTATTTACCGCACGCCCGGAAGCACCTGAGGCACGGTCGATGGGCCTGAGCCGGACCCAGCTCGTATCCGTGTCTTCCGCGTCGGAGATGGCTGTACTGCTGAATAGCAAAGCCATCGGTACGTGGGTGAACATGGGCACGTTGGCGCGGGCGCCCCTAGTCGGCGGCGCACCGCGGGAAGTCCTCGAACACGTGCAATGGGCCGACTGGTCCGCAGACGGCAGCAATCTCGTTGTCGTGCGTGATTTCGGCGGGCGCAACCGACTGGAATATCCCGTTGGCAAACCGCTCTACGAGACCGGCGGATGGATCGGCCATCCCCGTTTTTCTCCCAAGGGAAATCTCATCGCGTTCATCGACCACCCGGTACAGGGCGATGACAGCGGTTCCCTCGCCGTCATCGATCTGGCGGGAAACAAGAAGACGTTGTCCGGGGAATGGTTCACCATTCAAGGGGTGGCGTGGTCCCCCGATGGACAGGAGATCTGGTTTACAGCCAGCAAGTCCGGTGTCGACCGGACCCTCTATGCCATCACGCTCGACGGCAAGGAGCGCATGGTATTGCGGTTGCCCGGCGCGGTCATGATCTTTGACATCTTCAAGGACGGAAGAGTTTTGCTGATGCGCGCCAGTTGGCGGCGCGAGCTTGTCGGCATGACCGCCGACGATGCCAAGCAGCACGACCTCTCCTGGTTGGACTATACCTATCCGGCGGATATATCGGCGGATGGCAAGACTTTGCTGTTCGATGAAGAGGGCGGCGGCGGATCTCTGGATTACTCGAAGTCCGGCGGCTTGTCCTATGCGGTCTACATTCGCAAGACCGACGGCTCACCCGCGGTCCTGCTGGGCGAAGGCGGTGCCGTCTCTCTGTCTCCCGACGGGAAGTGGGTGGTGGCCCAAACCCAGGCTTCGCCCTCGCAGCTTAGACTACTGACCACCGGCGCCGGTGAGCCGAAGGCACTGACCAACGACAATATCAACCATTCCTGGGCCCATTGGTTCCCTGATGGCAAGCGTCTGATATTCTCGGGGAATGAACCCGGCAAGGGCGTGAGGCTCTATGTGTTTGATGTCACTTCCGGCAAGAGTCAGCCGATCTCCGTTGAAGGCGTGAATGGCACTTCGTTCGTCATTTCTCCCGACTCGCAGTGGGTGGCTGGAATCGGTCCTGATCAGAAAGGATATTTGTATCCCGCCGCCGGGGGCGAACCGCGCGCCATTCCGGGCTTCAACTCCGGTGAACAGCCCATCACGTTCAGCACTGACAGCCGTTCGCTGTACCTTTACCAACCCGGTGAGTTGCCCGCTAGGGTTGACCGCCTGGATTTGCAAACCGGGAAGCGCACCCTGTGGAAGCAGTTAATCCCCTCCGATCCCGCCGGCGTTGAAACCATCGGCCCCATCCTCATGACCCCCGACGCCCAAACCTGCATCTTCGGCTACCACCGCATGCTGGCCGATCTGTACCTGGTCGAAGGGCTCAAATAAAAAAAGGGCTGCCGGGAAGGCCGCCCTCGATATTTCCCTTGATGCTTTTTGGGTGGCGCAGCGCTTCAGCGCTACGATAAAGCAAGCCCTAATTGATGAGGGCTTCAGCCCCTGAAGTACCTCAGCTGACAACCCTGCTAGATATCCAAATTCTTCACATCCAGCGCGTTCTCTTCAATAAACTTCCGCCGTGCTTCCACGTCTTCGCCCATCAGCGTGGTAAAGATGGTCTCGCACTCGGCAATGTCTTCCAGCTTCACCGAGAGCAGCGTCCGCCGCTCCGGATCCATGGTTGTTTCCCACAACTGCGGAGCCGTCATCTCACCCAGACCTTTGTAGCGCTGCACATCGTAGCCGCGGCTGCCTTCTTTCTTCACATATTCGAACAGCTCGCGCACCGTCGCCTTCTCCACCGGCTCGATTACGGCCTTGTGCTTGGGTGCAGGCTTGGCGGTTTTCTTTCCGGACTTTCCATCCGACTCAGCCGAATCATCCGCCGCTTCATCCTCCGCAGCATCGTCTTCCTTGGCGGCTGCGCCGGTTTTCGTCACCGCCTCCACTACGAATGGCGGCTCCAGATACGGTTCAATCTGTTTGAACTTCGAGATCAACTGCCGGCACTCCGCGCTGGACGCCAGTTCCCAGCTGATCACGTGTTCCGACCCCTGCGAGTTCACGAACCGCACTTCCCACAAATTGTGCTCTTCGTCAAAGACCGACTCCACACTCTTGAACTTCCGTTCCTTCTGCAACCGCTTTAGTTCTTTTTCCAGCTTCTCGATTTTCTTCGGCTGCGTCTTCTTGTCGCCCTCGAAATCCGCGTGCTTCGAGAAGTCCATCCTGGGCAGCAGTTCGGTGACGCTCTCATCCCGCAGACGCTTGTTCACCTTGTCGAAGAAGTTGAGATATTCCTTCAGCACGCTCATAAAGCGCGTCAGGTTCGCGCCTTCCAGCTTGGCCGCACCCTCGCCGTAACGCACAATAAGCCCATCCGCCGCGCGTTTCAGCATCACTTTGTCGAAGGCATCGTCGTCTTTGATGTACTGCATCGACTTGCCCTTCTTGATCGAATACAGCGGCGGCTGCGCAATATAGATGTTGTTCCGCTTGATCAGCTCCTGCATGTGCCGGAAGAAGAACGTCAGCAGCAGCGTGCGGATATGCGACCCGTCCACATCTGCGTCGGTCATCAGAATAATTTTTCCATACCGAACTTTTGTCGGATCGAAATCGTCCTTGGCAATGCCGGTGCCCAGCGCCGTAATCATGGCGCGAATTTCTTCGTGCGCCAGCATCTTGTCGTAGCGGGCTTTTTCCACGTTGAGAATCTTGCCCTTCAGCGGCAGAATCGCCTGAAAGCGCCGGTCGCGCCCCTGCTTGGCTGTCCCACCTGCCGATTCGCCTTCCACCAAAAACAATTCGCACCGGTTCGGATCGCGTTCCGAGCAATCCGCCAGCTTGCCCGGCAAACCTCCGGAATCCAGCGCGCCCTTGCGCCGCGTTAAATCGCGGGCTTTCCGAGCCGCCTCGCGCGCCCGCGCCGCGTCCACTGCCTTGTTGATAATCTTCCGCGCCACCGGCGCATTCTGTTCGAAGAATGCTCCCAGCCTCTCGTTGATGAACGCCTGCACGATGCCGGCAATATCAGAATTCAGCTTGCCCTTAGTCTGCCCTTCGAACTGTGGCTGTGAGAGCTTCACGCTGATCACGGCAACCAAGCCTTCGCGCACATCGTCGCCAGTCAGATTTTCTTTGACGTCTTTGAACAAACCCATCTGCTGGCCAGCATAATTAATCGTACGGGTCAGCGCCATGCGGAAGCCCGAAAGATGTGTACCTCCGTCCACCGTATTGATGTTGTTTGCGAAGCTGAACACCGACTCCGAATATCCGTCGTTGTACTGCAGCCCAATCTCCATGGCCACGCCACTGCGCTCCGCTTCCATGTAGATCGGCTTCTCGTGCAGCACCTGCTTGCCGCGGTTCAAATGCTTGATGAATTCCGCGATGCCGCCGTTGTACTTGAAGTCCGCGTGCTTGGCCTCGCCCGTTTTCGCATCGGTCGAGCGCTCATCGGTCAGCGTGATCAGCAATCCCTTATTCAAGAAAGCCAGTTCGCGCAGCCGCTGCGCCAGCGTGTCGTAGTTGTACTCCACCGTCCCGGTGAAAATACTTCGGTCCGGCAGGAAGTGAACTTTCGTTCCGCGCCGCTTGGCTGCGCCCACTTTCTTCATCTTGCTGGTGGGCTCACCCTTGGAGTAAGTCTGTTCCCAGGTCGCGCCATCGCGCCAGATTTCCAGTTCGAGTTCCTCGCTCAGCGCGTTCACGCACGACACACCCACCCCGTGCAATCCTCCCGACACTTTGTACGTGGACGAATCGAACTTTCCTCCGGCGTGCAGCGTCGTCATCACCACCTGCGCCGCGGAAACTTTTTCGCCGTCGATGTCCATATCGTCCACGGGAATGCCGCGCCCGTCGTCGATCACCGTGATCGAGTTGTCGATGTGAATCGTGACTTCAATCTTGGTCGCGAAACCCGCCAGCGCTTCGTCCACCGAGTTGTCCACCACCTCATATACGAGGTGATGCAGCCCCAGGTCGCCGGTCGATCCGATGTACATCGCTGGGCGCTTGCGCACCGCTTCCATACCGCCCAGCACTTTGATCGAGTCGGCAGTGTAGTCGCTCTTGCCTCCGCCATTGTTGGCAACGATCGGAGTAACAATTCCGTTTTTTGTTTTGCTTTCTACGATGGGAGTATTGATCTCTTTGGTAGCCATTCAGCTCCGTCGAGCATGCCGATTTGTCACGCAAAACTTCAGTTGAGCGAGACCAAACTGACTCGCGAGGATCGCGTTGCCGCAGGCCCAATCTGAACCTGCGAAACCGACCTCAAGTGATTGAAATTTCGTGTACTTAGGTTCGTTTAACGACTATCAAATTATACCACGGAATCGGCCCTGCATCGACCCTCCGTGCACCCCGCATCCCCTCGGTAAATGCTGCGTTTGCAACGAATTCTGCCGCTGATTTCAGCCGGATTCCGATATCGCGAAGAAAGCCGAGAATCTCTTGCTGGCACGGTTTCATTTCCGGCACCTCTCATCGCTTCGCCACCATCTAACCAGCTGACCCTGATAAGATAAACCCACAGGAGTTACCGACCTATAATGGCTGTCCCCGTATCCCAGATGTGGACCGTATCGAGCTATGTTCTTCGCCAGAAGCTCGCCGGCCGCAAGCAATATCCGCTCGTGCTCATGCTTGAGCCATTGTTCCGCTGCAACCTCGCCTGCGCCGGATGCGGCAAGATCCAATATCCCGCCCACATTCTGAAAAAGGATCTCACTCCTGAAGAATGTTTCCGCGCCGTTGACGAATGTGGCGCACCCATGGTCTCCATCCCCGGCGGCGAGCCGCTCATGCACCCGCAGATCGGCGAGCTCGTTGAAGGTCTGGTCGCGCGCAAGAAATATATCTATCTGTGCACTAATGCTCTGCTGCTAAAAGAAAAAATTCATCTGTTCAAGCCAAGCAAGTACCTGACCTTCAGCGTTCACCTCGATGGCCAGCGCGAAGAGCACGATCTCGCAGTCTGCCGCGAAGGCGGCTACGACATCGCTGTCGACGCAATCGGCGAGGCCCTAAGCCATGGCTTCCGCGTGACAACGAATACCACGCTGTTCGATGGAGCCGATCCCAAGTCTGTCCGCGCCTTCTTCGATGACATGATGGAACTCGGCCTCGAAGGCATGATGCTCTCGCCCGGCTACTCCTACGACAAGGCTCCTGACCAGAAACACTTCCTCGGCCGCGCCCGCACCCGCCGCATGTTCCGCGCAATCCTTTCCAACCGCAAGAAGAACTGGCGCTTCAATCTGTCGCCGCTGTTTTTAGAATTTCTGATGGGCAAGCGCACTTACCCTTGCACCCCCTGGGGCATGCCCACTTACAACGTTTTCGGGTGGCAGAAGCCCTGCTATCTGCTTCAGGATGGCTACGCCGAAACCTTTGCCGAGCTTCTGGCGACTACCGAGTGGAGCAACTACGGTACCGAGTCCGGCAACCCCGCCTGCGCCAATTGCATGGTCCACAGCGGCTACGAAGCCTCCGCGGTAAACGCCACATTCAGCTCACTCGGCGGATTCCTAGCCACGGTAAAAGCTACCTTGTTCACGCGCTATCGCGACGAAGAAGCGCTCCGCTTGCTGGACGAACCGCAAGCTCCGGTTCATCCGCTCGTGCACATCACAACCGCGAACGAATCTCTGCAGGAAACCCGCGCGTAAGTTATGACAGGCAAAGAATCCGGTCACATCGATCACGAAGCCGCGCAAGCCGTGCCCCACGCGGCCGCAAATCCGGACGCTCTCGAAGTCGCACCCGGCACCGCCCACGAACATCTCGAAGGCTGGATTCCTCAACTCGCCAGCGACGAAGAAATCCGCGCTGCTCTCGAGAAAGCCTTCGACTATCGCGGCGACGTCACCATCACCCGCAAAGACGGCGCCAAAATCGAAGGCTATCTTTTCGACCGGCGCACCGCCGCCACGCTGCAAGATTCCGTCGTTCGCCTCTTCCCGAAAACCGCCCACGAAAAAATCTCGATCTCCTACGCCGATATCGCCGCCCTCGCCTTCACCGGACGTGACACCGCCGCCGGCAAGAGCTGGGAAACCTGGATGAAAAAATACGCCGCCAAAAAAGCCGCCGGCGAAACCAACATAGCGCTCGAACCCGAACCCTTGGACTGATTCACAAAGACTTGTCATTCCGAGCGCAGCCCGGAGTGAACGCGACGGCTAGCCGAGGAATCTACTTTTCCTAGCCGGCGCCCTGAATCCTTTTCCCTAAACTCCCGCTCTTCCCTTATGTAGGAGGAATCTTGAGCCCCACCGTAACGGTTTCTCAAGTACGAAGTTGCCCATCCACTCCCACCTTGCTCGTGGACGTTCGTATCGGGCCGGAGTCGAGAACGCCGTGCATCATTGCTTGATTCACAACACGCTTCTGCATCCGCCGAGCACGGTGGTCGAAATCACGCATCCCGTGCCGGTACGGCCCGTGAGTGGGAGTCATCGCCGTGAGAGGAACGCCGCATCACTCTCATCGCCCTGGAGTTCTGCTCGCCCCAAAGCCCAGCCCGTCAATCAACTCCTCCACCTCATCCTCGGTTCCACCGATGAACGTAAACGACACCACATACCCGCGAGCCAGCACCACCAGCGTGGACTGCCGCATCACTCGCTTCCCTACATCTTTCTGAAAATCCCCGCGCACCACCGTCTTCCCTCCCAGCACAAATTCATAGGGCTCGTTTACCACCTCGAGACCCTGCGCCTGCGCGACCTCGGTCACCGGCCCAAGATACTGCGCCGCCTCTTTCAGCCCCGGATACGCCTCCGCACTCTCCGCCGCAATCAGGATCGACGAGTTCACATCCTCGCCCCGCGCCTGCGGCGGCCGCGAAAATGCCGCGAGCAGCACGCCTCCCGCTTTGCCCGCGTCCGCCGCTGATTTGTCTCCATCTGATTTTGCCTGGCCATCTTCCCGCGCATTCATCTCCACCGTCCGCAACACCCATCCCGCCGGTATCTTGCACGCAAAGCCGAAACTCTGGTTTCTGTAAACCCCGTTACTCGCCGATCCTGCGTCCAAACCGGCCGCGGACGCGGGTTTCCGGGCATGCTGTGCGGAAGATGAGCTACTGGAAGAAGTCGATTGCCCCTGCGCCGCCTGCTGGGCCCCGCCTGCCGGAACCAGCAGAAGCATCACAACCGTTGCAACGAGAAGGACGAAGTTAAGGCGGGAATTCATCTCTCCAATGTTACAGGAGCGCGTTGCGGCTGGAGGGCTCGGCAAGGCGTTACGGCAGCGTTCGCCGCGCGGGCTTCCCACCGGTACTTTTGTAGTCCGCGGGATAGAGCACCACGCAGCGGTCCCGGCCTTCGCCGTCGCTCTCGGTGCGAAGATCGGCTTCATCGCGCAGCGCCAGGTGCACCATGCGTCGCTCGCGCGACGACATGGGAGCGAAATGGAAGGGCGTACCCGTCTGCCGAACCTTCTCGGCGGCAACGCTCGCGGCCATGCGCAGTTCCTGCAACCGCAGAGATCGCTGATTCTTGCAGTCGAAGGCCACCTTCTCGTGCTCTCCCGAAGGCAGCCGCAAAATCTCGAACGCCAGCAGTTCCAGGGCGTGAAGAAGCTCGCCGCCGCGATCCAACAGCAGCGTCGAATCGGGCCCCGAGAAGTCAACGAAGATCTCAGGTTTCTCCCAGTCGCTCAGCGCTGGAGGGTCCACAACAATGCGGTATTTAAGATGAAGGCCGCCGTGAGTAACGACAGCTTGCAGAAATTCGTTGATTCTATTAGCAGCAGCAACTTTATCCATAAGATCAGCTCTCAGCTATCAGCCGTCAGCTCTCAGTTTGCCGGATGCACGCGCCAGCTGAAAGCTGATAGCTGACGGCTGACAGCTACTTCTCCTTCTTCCTCGCCCGCTTTTCCATCATCTCGCGCATCTCGCGGCCCACCTTGGTGCGATTCATAATGGCCTGCTGCGCAATCGAGATCAAGTTGCTCTCGGTGTAATACAAGTTCAAACCCGCAGCCAGATTGAAAAAAATGAAGCCCATCATCAAGGGCATCATCACCGTCATCATTCTTTGCTGTGCTGGATCCATTCCCGCTTGCGGAGTCATGCGCTGCATGGCGAACATGCTGACTACCATGATGATCGGCAGAATAAAGTAAGGATCCCGCGCCGAAAGATCGCTGATCCAGAGCCAGTGCGCATGGCGGAGATCCAGAGCGATCCCCAACATCCGGTAGTACGCGATCAGAAACGGAAACTGAATGAGCAGTGGCAGGCAGCCGCCCGCGGGGTTCACCCCTTCCTTCTTGTACAGCGCGCTGATCTCTTCATTCATCGCCGCCTTGCGCGGGTCGCGCAGGCTGTACTTCTTGTATTTTTCCTGGATCGATTTGATCTGCGGCGCGATGCGCTGCATTTTCAGCATCGACTTCATCTGCGTGATCCGCAGCGGCAGCAGCGCAACTGTGATGATAAGAGTCTGAATGACGATAGCCCATCCCCAGTTGGGATAGACATGTTTGTAAGTCCACTTCAGCCACAGGAAAAGCGGGCGCGAGATCAGGCCCCACCAACCGAAGTCCACCGTGCCGCGCAGATCGGGATCGCCATTCTTGATGGTTGGCACGCTCACGGCTTCGAGCGAGGACAATTCTTTCGGCCCTACATACACACGCTCGCTGGTTGCGCCGCGAACGTCCCCCACGGCCGCACCCAGCACATCAACATTGATGATTTCTTTGGAGTCTGCTTTCTGCGGATCGCGCGGCACTTGCAGCGAGTTGCGCAGCGTGACCATGGCCGCGGTGTTCGGATCGTCGGGGATAAAGATGGCAGTGAAGTATTGATCGCCCGCGCCAGCCCATTCGAAAGGCCCTCGAATCGTATTGCCGCCGCTAATGCTCTTGCCCGCCAGACGCAAGACGAAATTTGGAAAGACCAATGCGGTGCGGTCGACGGAAGCATCGTTGTGATAGTCGATGCGGGCGGCGGCATAGGAAGCCGGCGTCGCCTGGTCGCCGAACCCCGCGGGCCACGCAGGCGCGGCAAAGATTTCAGCACCCTTATAGACGACTGAAGTTTCGGCGTTCAAGACGTACGTGTGGTCGAAACGGAAAGTCTTCCGAACCACCACATCCTGATCGGCGTACTCGAAGGTAATCACGGCTGGCGCGGAGAGCTGGCCCTCATTCGAAGCCACGTAGAGCACCGAGTTCAGCTTGTTGCGCAGCGTCTCATCACCGGATGAGGAAGGGTAGGTCCACAGCGAAAGCGGATAGCCACACTTCTGCGCCGCGGCAGCATTTACCAGATCCAGCGGCCCGTTCTGCGCGTCATTATCGAACTTTTTCAGAATCCAGGATTTCACCTGCGCGCCGCGATTCGTGAAAGTGATTTTGTAGAGGTCGTTCTCAATCACAGTTTCAGCTTCGGACGCTGCTTGCTTGTTTGCCGTGATGGCCGGCGCACTCCTGGATGGAACAGACGGCGCGGCCAGATCGGATGCAGCCGCAGCAGCCGAGCTCGCCGCAGTTTGCTGTGGTGCAGATTCTTTCTGCTGCGGCGCCACCGGCGCCTGCGGCATGTACTTCTTCAGCAGTGGCTGGAAAATAATGAGGACAACGAACGTCAGTAGAAAGACGAGAAGCAGTCGCTTCTCGGCGCCGGGTTCTTGTTGAGGATTCTTAAAGTCGGCCAAAGTTTGATTATCGCCTCAAATTCTTGGTGCGCATGCGCCGCACTTCTCCAGGGACTCATCTCCCCTCCCCGCTCGCACTACCGGGTCGTAACCGGCCCGGGCAAACGGGTGACAGCGCAGCACGCGTCCTAAAGCCATCAATCCGCCACGCAGGGCGCCATAGCGCTCCACGGCTTCCATGGCATATTCCGAGCAGGTCGGCACGTAGCGGCAGGCCGGGGGAAGCATGGGCGAGATCGCCCACTTGTAAGCCCGCAGCAATTGCAGCGTGACGAATTTGGCGCACTGCCTCAAGATTAGTTTTCGGCCTCCGGCCTGGCGCTCTTTAACTCAGCCGCCGGCGCCACCTTCCCTGACAACTTCTGCTCAATCACCGCGAAGGCGCGTCTCACTTCGCTCAGCACATCGGCAAAATCCGCGGTCAACGACGATTTCTTGGGATTGATCACCACATCCGCCGCAACCCCGCCCACTGGACGCGACATGCGAACCGTCTCGCGTAAGCGCCTCCTGATGCGGTTGCGTTGCACCGCGCCGCCCAGCACACGTCCAACCGTAAATCCCACCCGGATCCCTTGTGGCGCTGGCACTCCCGTTTGCGTCTTCGCATCCGCCTTCGGACGTGGCCAGTAGAAGACCGTCATGGACGCGGAAAAATGCCGCCGTCCCTGTTTGTAGACGCGCTCGAAATCCGCATGGCGCAAAAGCCGAGCTGTGCGCGGAAATCGTGCTGCCTTCTTTGCTGGCATGGTATCCGGTCGAGTTCCCAGCGCGGCATCCGCCATCATGCCCTCGTACTGCAACCTGCGGCCGAGTATCTCGACTGTAGTTGGGAGCGGCACCAGAAAAGCTACTCGCGGAATCCGGGTTTCACGGATACCCGCTTCCGCCCTTTGGCGCGGCGGCGGGATATCACCTTCTTGCCGCCCTGGGTCTTCATGCGCGTGCGAAATCCGTGCTTCTTGCTTCGCTTGCGCCGGTTAGGTTGGAATGTACGCTTGGGCATGAAAAGTAGCTGCTCCTGATTCCGTCGACAGTGTTAGGGCAAACGATGAGTATAAATGACCACGTGCCACAAGGGCAAAGGGAGAGCCGATGGGAAAGTCTCAGTCTGCCCTGTGCTGTTCTCTCTGCATTCTCCGCAGCCGTTCTCCGCGATTCCGCGACTTAGGATTTTTGCCCCTCGTCAGCCTCATCCACATCGTAAACCGCGAACACCACGAAGTCAGAGCCAACTGGATCGCGCGAGAAATTTTGCACCGCGCTCGTTGCAGTTACATCCTCGACACTTGACACGCGCCCCGCTTCGCGTTCTGAATGAGCATGAGCCAAAATTTTCGTTCAAGATTTCCGTGCGACGAAAAAAATTTCGTGCTACCATGCGGCACTGTTCAAGTTTAAGAAAATCTCATTCACCATGACAACCGCGCACACTACAACAGGCGCATTCCGCAGTACACTAAGAGTTCCAGCAGCTTGTCGGTAAAAGGCATTTTTTAACAGGCGCCCTCAGCCAGCCGCCGGGACGCCGCGGCGGGTATTTCATATCTATGTCAGTTACAAGCACAACACTTTCCCCCAATCCGTGGATGCGCATTCTCGATGCGCTGGAAAAAAAGATCAACCGGCACTCCTATGACACGTGGCTGAAGCCCACACGCTACAGCCACTCCAGTGGCGGAATTTTATTCGTGCGCGTGCCCACAGCGGAGTTTCGCCACGCCGGCGACAAGTACGCCGACCTCATCCAGGAAGCCATCGACAACCTCGGCCTCGAGTTCAGTGACGTAAAGTTCGTCACCCCCGAGGACGACCCTGCCGCGACCACCCTGCGCCACAACGGCGGGCTCTCCGCACTTCCGGCCGCGACCGCTCCGGCGCAGGCTCGTTTTGACTGGGATGGTGCTGCGCAGCTGAACCCGCGCTACACCTTCGACGCTTTTGTCATCGGCTCCGGCAACCAGTTCGCGCATGCGGCATGCCAGGCTGTCGCCGAGCGTCCTTCCAAAGCCTACAATCCGCTCTTCCTATACGGCGGCGTCGGCATGGGCAAGACCCATCTGATGCAAGCCATCGGACACGAAGTCAAGCGGCGCCAGCCTCAGGCCGCCATCTGCTACGTATCCAGCGAGAAGTTCACCAACGACATGATCAACTCGCTGCGCTACGACAAGATGACCAGCTTCCGCGACAAGTTCCGCGGCGTCGACGTTCTGCTCGTCGACGACATCCAGTTCCTCGCCGGCAAAGAGCGCACGCAGGAAGAGTTCTTCCACACCTTCAACGCTCTGCACGACACCATGAAGCAGATCGTGATCGCCAGCGATCGCTCGCCAAAAGAGCTCGCCGAGATCGAAGACCGTCTGCGCAGCCGCTTCGAATGGGGATTGATTGCCGACATTCAGCCTCCCGACCTCGAAACAAAAGTTGCCATCCTGCAAAAGAAAGCCGAGCAGGAAAAAGTAACGCTCCCCACGGATGTAGCCCTCTACGTCGCGCAGAATATTCGCTCGAACGTGCGCGAGTTGGAAGGCGCGCTCATCCGTCTCGTCGCCCATTCATCTCTGATTGGCGCCGAGATCACGTTACCCTACGCGCAGCAGGTTCTCAAAAATTTCATCGACTCGCAGGCCCGCAAGGTCACCATCGAGTCCATTCAGAAAATGGTTGCCGAGCAGTTTGGTCTGCGTCTGGTTGAGATCAAAGCCAAAGATAATTCGCGCGCGATCGTTTATCCCCGCCAGATTGCGATGTACCTGGCCAAGCATATGACCGAAGCGTCGCTGCCGGAAATCGGACGCCAGTTCGGCGGAAAACATCACACCACCGTTCTGCACTCCGTCGAAAAAATTGAAGAGGTCCGCAAGAACGACAAAGATTTAAACAGGCTGCTCAATAAATTGACTGAGCATTTAGGCGGATAAACGCGGTGATTTTTACGTTTTCCACTGTGCAGCGCAGTCTTCCTTTTCCAAGTCTGTGAATGCGATGTGGAAACGGTGCAAGGCCCAGGCGAAACCAGAAAAGTGGAAATCTTGTTGTAGGGTCTCCGCCAGGTTCAGGACCGATTTCTCACACAAAGGGCTGGTTCCCAAAGCGGTGACAACAGGCCGGTTGATAAAGTTTTCCACTTCTCCGACCTGCCTACTGTTACTGCTGGTTTTATAGGTTTTGCATTTGATATAAGGGAAGTAATAAAAGTAGCAAGCGGCAGGGGAGACAAAGTCTATGCCGGTTGAAGCGGCCGTTGCGGTGGGAACGATGGAGATCACGGTCAGCAAAGTCGAATTACTGCGGGAGTTGACCGCCACGCAGGGCGTGGTCGAGCGCAAGACCACCATTCCCATTCTATCCAACTATTTATTCGAAGCGGCCGAGGGCAAACTGTCGCTCACTGCGACCGACCTCGATCTCAGCCTGCGCACGTCATGTAACGCTAAAGTTAAGAAAGAAGGCTCCTGTACAATTCCCGCCCGCAAGTTGTATGACTACGTAAAGCTCCTGCCCGACGCCGACATAACCATCAAGTTGCTCGATAATCACTGGGTGAGCATCCGCTGTGGCCGCTCCAACACCAAGATGGTCGGCATGGCAAAGTCCAACTTCCCAAGCTTGCCAGTATTTCCGACAGCCGGCGTGGTGAAGATTCCTGGCCAGGTATTGCGTGGTCTGATTGCCCGCACCGGATTTGCCATCTCCAGCGAAGAATCGCGCTACACGCTGAACGGCGCATTAATGCTGTTAAAGCCCGAGTCGATCACCATGGTCGCCACCGACGGTCACCGACTGGCTCACTGCGAGCGCAGCGGAGAAAAATTCGAAGGCATCTCCGGTGAGATGAAGACTCTAGTCCCCAAAAAAGCAATGGACGAACTCAAGTCCCTGCTCGATTCGACTGACGCCGAAACCGTCGAGTTCGCCAAAGACGACTCCACTCTTTTCTTCCGCATCGGTTCGCGTCTGCTTACCTCGCGCCAACTCACCGGACAGTTCCCCAACTTCGAAGCCGTCCTGCCCAAGGACAATAACAAGAGCATCACCCTGAACAGCGCTGATCTGAACTCCGCCATCCTCCGCGTCGCCCAATTCGCCGACGAACGCTCCCGCGCGGTTCGCATGAAGCTGGAAAAAGGCGAAGTAAAAATTTCCGCATCCTCCACCGAAGCCGGCGAGTCCGAGGATTCCATCGAAGCGCCCTACGACGGCGAGACCCTCACCATTGGTTTCAACGCCGTCTACCTGGTCGACTTCCTCAAAGCCGCCGGCACTGACGAGGTTCGCCTCGAGCTGAAAGATTCCCAATCCGCCGGCCAGCTTCGCCCTGCCGAAGGCGACGATTACAAGTACCGCTATATCGTCATGCCCATGCGCATTTGATACCAGGCAAATGTCCGGGAAAGACGTAGGCCCGCGACTCTTTTGTCATCCTGAGCGCCTCGTTTGCGCGAAGGACCGATGCAACCTGCTCGCAGCGGCAACGCTGCCGTCCACTCCAATCCCCGCCAATTGCGCTTCCTTGAATACATTCAAATGTCCTGTTGGGCTTGACCTGAGAGTTCTCCTGTCATAAATTGGCGCAACCCTGTTTTGAAGGAGTTTCCTATGCTCGACGGTTTTAAAAAGTTCATCCTGCGGGGCAATGTGGTGGATATGGCGGTCGGCGTAGTCATCGGCGCGGCCTTCGGCGGCGTGGTCGCGGCGCTTACCAAGGACTTGCTCACACCTCTAATCGGAGCACTCGTCGGCAAGCACGGTGACTTTTCCAGTCTCGCATTTACCATTAATGGCACGCCGTTTCCTGTCGGGGAGTTCATTAACGCCTGTGTCTCGTTCTTCCTGATTGCCGCTACGATTTACTTCTTCGTGGTCACTCCGGTAAATGCTCTGGTGGCCCGCATGAATAAAGGCGAGAAGCCCGCCGACCCCACCACCAAGAAGTGTCCCGAGTGCCTCAGCGAGATTCCCATCGACGCCCGCCGCTGTGCCCACTGCACGCAGCCGGTCCTGGGACGAGCCGCATAACTACCTCTCAGCAACAAGGGCGGCCAATTTTGGCCGCCCTTTCGATCATCCAGCAACGCGTCCTTAGATGCCCTCATCCGCCGACGGCCCGTACACCGAAGGCACCGGCACTCCATTCAGCCGCAGATAAACTCCCAACTGCGCCCGATGATGGATCATGTGATTCATCATCATTCGCCGCAGCGCGCCAATCCGCGGTCCGTCATAAATCTTCTTCTCGCCTACCGCCAGCGACCAGTTCTTCTGCAAGTCTGCATCGCTCACGCCGGCAATCGCCGCCCGCAACTGCGCCACGTTCTTATCGAATATTTCCACTATATGCTTCTGCGACTCCGCCACCAGCGGCTTCTGCCCCGGCGGCCGGTTCGCAAAGTTGAACGAGTCCACCTGGATCATCATCATTCCAAATCCCGGCAGCTCCGCCAAATGCCCCGCCAGCCTACCCAGCCCCATCGATTTCTCGTGCGGCTTCCAGGTTAGCTTGTCCTCCGGAATCCGCTCCAGCGTCTTCCGCGTGCTCGCCATCTCGAGATCGAGTTCCTTAAGCAGTCCTTCGCTTACTCCCATTTCATTCCTCCCTCCTGATATTTCCATGTGCAGGATTTAAGAGCCATGTGGGAACAGCGCCCTCGGCTGTCCACGGAGCGAAGCTCCCAGCCTTACTCTTGGTTTGGATGTGCCGCCGCACCACTTCGCTTCTCTAAGTCTTGGGGAAGGAGTCTGTTGTGAAAAAGTCCACTAAAACGCACACTCGCGCCCACTTCATGATCGCCCGTAGCACCCGCATATTGTTCTTGCTTTCACAACATATCCACAGAGCCCATCTGCCGTTCCACTATTACCAACTCGGTTCGCGCGCCGTTTCCGACATCAGTCCGCAAAGAAATTCCACTTTCACCGCCCGCAGCCTCGGCTGACATAAAACCATAGAACGCCCAACTCACTTTCTCCCACCCATTAACTTCCAAGATTCTTACCCAGCGAGATTCGAGCGCACCTGTCTGTGGATGAACTCCGCCGCTCAAAAAAGAAAAGCGGCCCACGAAGGCCGCCATCCAATCTGAAAACTGAAAACTGAGAACTAGCTTCTGCCCTACCGCCCCGTCGCCGCTCCCGCTGCCATCATCCCCGCAATCTGCATCCCTTCGATCCGCGCCAGGACATTCTCCACGCTCGCGCCCGTATCCGTGCACGCATCCACATACGGATGCCGGCTTCCATCCGCGTGCATTACCAGCACCGCGGCCTCCGCCTGAGCCTTCTTCACCATATAAGGCAGATGATGCCGGTCATTGCGCGTTAAGCTAGGACCCAACACCACCAGATCGAACGTCCCCTTTTGCAGCGCCTCCACAACAGCCTTGCGCCCTAAAGCCATATGAACCGTGTGCCCGGCTTTCTCAAACGCCGCTGCCGGAGCCACCTGCGCCTCCGCATCCCCTTCACCATAAAGAATTCTCAGCTTCGCTGCTTTCGACATTGCTCCCATCCTTGCGCAGTACGAGCGACTCCATACTGGCAAAGCCACGGTAGCAACCGCCCCGGTTTCTGAGAACGTCACCGAAGACCAGCAACGAACGGGCCTATTTCACTCGTGTGTCGGACGTTGCCCGAGCGCAGCCGAAGGGTCCGCCGTGCGTAGAACGCCCGATCCCTCCCAATCAGAACTCAAAATCCCTTCCCCTGAGCCCGTTTCGGCGCTACACTTCTCGCCCAGAGGGGGGCTACCATGTTCCGCGCTTACTTCGTCGTTGCTGTTCTGTTTCTGCTCGCTGCCGCCTGTTTTGCCCAGCAGTCTGAGCCCTCATCCACCGCCAGTTGTAACCTCGACGATGGACGCCAGATCTACATCCGCTACAATCCCGTCTCCTCCAAGAACGACAAGCTTGCCAACGGCAAGCCCTGGACTCCCGGCGGCGCCGCCATGACACTTTTCACCGAGGTCCAGCTCAGCTTCGGAGGCTCCACCATCCCCGTCGGCGCCTACACCGTTTACCCGATCCCCGCCAAAGACAAGTGGACCCTTGCCGTCAACAGAAACGTTACTGTCGGCGCCGCTTACGACGAGAAACAGGACATCGTCCGCGCACCCATGGAGACCGATCAGGTTAGCCAAGCCGCTGATTCGCTCGAAGTAGCCTTCGCTCACGTGGGAGACAAGTGCACACTCCGCATATACTTCGGCAAGAGCGCCTCCTTCGCCCCCTTCACCGCCCGGTGACTCCATTGCGCGGGCGGGAGCACAACATGGAACCTACGCTTATTACGGATCATGCGCTGAGGGATGTTCTGGATGAACTGAAACGCCTCGAACCTATCTTCCATCGTCGCGAATTGGGCACCACAAGGGCCGATTTCGAAAGCATGACGGTCGCAGATTTTTGGGAAGTGGGCGCCTCGGGTCGCCGGTATGACAGAGACTACGTTCTAGCTGAACTCGAAAAGCGCTATGCAGGAGTATCTAGACCTCTGGGAAACCAGGGATTTTTATTGCCGAAGGCTAGCTGAAGACCTCTACCTGCTGACTTATACGCTTCTCCAGGTTGAGCGTACGACCCGCCGGGCCACGATCTGGCAGCGCACCCAGTCCGGCTGGAAGATCGTGTTTCATCAGGGAACCATCGTTCAGGATGGATGAGGTTACCGAGACAATATGACTACTGATCGACAAGGTTCCGGGCGAATGCTCGCTGTTGTCTGCGACAACCGCCTCGCTTACTCGCTTATTGCCCTTTTCCTCGCCACCACCACGGCCTTCGCCCAGCCGGCCCGCCAAACTCATCCCTCCAACACCACGGAAAATCTCCGTGGTGTCAGCGCCGTATCTCAACAAATCGCGTGGGCCTCCGGCACCCACGGCATCTACCTCCGCACCACCGACGCCGGCCGCACCTGGATCCCAGCCCAAGTCTCCGACGCTACCGCTCTCGACTTTCGCGGCGTCGTCGCCTTCTCTGCTGACGAAGCTTTCCTCATGTCTGCCGGACCCGGCGACCAGTCGCGCATCTACCACACCACCGACGCCGGCCAGCACTGGCAACTCCAATTTACGAACTCCAATCCCAAAGCCTTCTTCGACGCCATCGCCTTTTGGGATCCCACTCACGGCATCGTCCTCGGCGATCCCATCCCCGACAATTCCGGCCAACTAAAATTCCAACTCCTTCTCACCACCGACGGCCAATCCTGGACTCCCGTCCCTCCTTCTCAACTCCCACCCGCCCTCGTTGGGGAAGGCGCCTTCGCCGCCAGCAACACTTGTCTCGCCATTCTCCCCAACAACGACCCCAACATCTGGTTCGCGACAGGCGGCAAAGCCGCCCGCGTGTTTCACTCTCCCGATCGCGGTCGCACCTGGCAAGTTTTCAACACTCCCATCACTCACGGCCCCGATTCCGCCGGCATCTTCTCCATCGCCTTCCGTGACGGCAACCACGGCGTCATCGCCGGCGGCGACTACAAACATCCCGACCAGGATGGCCTCAACCTCGCCTTCACCTCCGACGCCGGCAAAACTTGGATTGTCTCCAGAATTTTTCCGCAATCCTATTATTCGGCCGTAGCCTACGATCGCAAGCACAGAGATCCCAGAGCCAACACCTTAGGCGAAGACCAAGCCCGCATCCGCCTCTTTATCGCGGCCCCCAAGTTCATCTATGACTTCCGCCCGCCCAAAGACCCCACCCGCATCAGCCCTCCCAAGAAATCTGGCATCCAATTCAACGCCCTCAGCCCCTACCCCACCGGCGGAGCCCTTTTCGTCGGCCCCAAAGGCTCCGTCGCCACCATCCCCTAGTCCCCTTGTCATCCTGAGCGCGTTCTTTTGCGCGAAGGACCTATGCACTCGACCGCAGCGCCAATCCCGCAGACATTTAAAAACCGCCGCGTACCCGCAAGTCACCCCCTCAACCACTCATCCTGCATCACCCCACGCCATTTTTCCCGAAACCTCCACGGCTTTCCCATCATCCAACCAACAGCCCATGTTCCAAAGTTTCCCAACCCCCGCGCCCCGCGCGCCCAGATTTGGAGTACACTCCTAAGAACGTTTTTCCAATATGTTCACTCCGCACCCCAACCTAGCCGACGACGTCAACCACGCGATCGTCCAATCCGAAATCGAAGGCGGAGTCTTCCTCCATGATCTCCCGCCCTCCACTATCCTCGAAATCCAGACTCTGCACCACTGCTACACTGCAGTCCTCCTCGGCGGCAGCGAAGCTCTGCTCTCCGGCCATCCCGAATTCTGTCCCAGCCCCGTTCAAGTCGCCATCGCCGGTTCCACTTGGGGAGGATCCATGCTCAAATTGCAATACGTCGGACGCGGCATGCACCTGGAATTCCGCCATCCCGAATACGACACCCCCATCATCACTTCTCCCATCCAGGAAATCCGCGACTATCCCTCTGTGTGACCCTTGTGTCCCCCGTGGTTAGGATTCTGGAAATTTAGGTTTCCACCGAAGCTCCTCACCCACGAAGCTCCTCACCCATTGACTAACGCCGCCTTCGCCTCTACCATTCCCCGAAGCCCGATTTACTATGACCATTACCACGCGCGAAGTCAGCCACGTCACCATCGTCGACCTCAACGGACGCATCACCCTCGGCGACGAAACTGGAAAACTTCGCGACACGGTCCGCGAGCTCATCTCCGCCGGCAAGAAAAAAATTGTTCTCAATCTTGCCCATGTCGATTACATCGACTCCTCCGGCGTCGGCGAACTGGTCAGCAGCTTCACCGCTGTCCGCAACGCCGGCGGCGAGCTCAAGCTCCTCAGCCTCACCAAGAAAGTTCAAGACATCCTCTACGTCACCAAGCTTTACACCGTCTTCGACATCAAAGACGACGAATTCACCGCCGTAAAATCCTTCGATTACTTCTTCGCAAAGTAATCTTCTCTTCTGATTCTCTCCGTCATCCTGAGCGAAGAAGTTGCTTGCCCGTTTAGCGCAGGCGTCTGCGCAGTCGAAGGATCCCTGCACTACCTGGCACCACGACCGGCCTCAAAAGGGAATTCTCCCAGTTACGTCGCTGCCATCTTGCTTAAGATTTCAAGAGTTTATACGGGTGAACGACGATGCCTGTGTGGGGACGGGCGACTCGCCCGTCCGTTTTTGGCTTGATATTCCGCTCGCAACTCGGTGCTCGGTACCTGCAACTTACTTCCCATACTCCTGTACTTCCCCATCCACCGACAGCGCCACATACTTGTGCGACTCGACATCGCGAAACTGCACCACCTGATGCTTCTCCCGTGCCAACTTACCCCACCGGCCCGGCTTCTCGCGGTTCTGCTCAATCGCCTCAAACACCCGTCCGTTCATCTTGAACTGGAGCATCCTCAGCCGCCCGCTTCCCACTCGTCTCACCGGGACCTGGTGATCCTCCAAAAGCAATTCCTCTCCATTCATCAATTGTGCCGCCACCGATCCCAGGACTTTCTCCAATTCCGTCAAAGCCATTTCCCACTTTCCCTTCAGATTCCGTTCGTTGCGCTAATCATAATCTGTATTTTCACTCACCGCATTCCACCGATTACTATCTCGACACCCTTGAAACCTCGTGTGTGGGGACAGCCCCCTCGGCTGTCCGCGCAGCGAAGCTCCGTCATTGTTTGCATCCGCTCCCGTTACAATATCCTCGTGACCGAAGCCTCCACCCGCGAAGCGCCTGCGGCAACCGAAATCACACTCGGCCCCCGCCGCTTCACCCTCCGCCAACGAATCGTGCTGCGCATCATCATCACTGGGGGATACTGGTTCATCCGCCTCATTGGCCCCACCCTGCGCGTGTGCGTCTCTCGCGAAGAAAGCGCGCAGCAAACAGTCGGCCAGCGGCCGCTGATCGCCTCCTTCTGGCATGCCTGCATTATTCCCGCAACCTACATGTGCCGCAACCTCGGCGTGCGCGTGATGAGCAGCAACAGCTACGACGGCGAATACATGGGACGCATCATCCGCAAATTCGGATTCGTCGCCGTTAAAGGTTCGAGCAGCCGCAATGCCGTGCGCGCCCTGCTCGGCCTACGCCGCGCTTTGCAGGAAGGATGGACAGTCGCCTTTAGCCTGGACGGTCCCCGTGGCCCGCGTTACAAAGTGAAGCCCGGACCGGTCGCCCTCGCACGCTCTTCCGGCGTTCCCCTGACCATGTTTCACATGGCCGTCGACCGCGCCTGGGTCCTCAACACCTGGGATCGACTGATTATCCCGAAGCCCTTTTCCCGCGTCCTGATGCGCTTCGGCAAACTGATCCCCGTTCCGGCGGATGCCAGCGACGAAGACCTGGAGCGCTACACCACAGAACTCCAAGCGTCTCTCGACCGCGTCTGCGAATTCGCCGAAGCTAACATCCAGAGAGTCGGTTTGCCCGAATTTCCCTGCGGTGCTTGAGGATGAGCGATGGACAGGACGATGACCAACACCTACACCGCCAAGAAAATAAGTCCAATGCTCGTGGTTGCCGATATGGAAGCGACCCTCGCTTTCTATCACGATGTTCTCGGATTTACCGCCGCAATGAAGTCTCCGGAGTATTCCATCGTCGAACGCGATGGCCAAACCATCCAGTTCATGAAAGCAGCATCCGAAGAAGTCATGCAGTGCGTGCGCGGTCACACCGAGATCTACATCGAAGTCTCAAGCATCAGCTCCCTCTGGGAGCACGTGAAAATCTTCAAAGACCGATACAAAATCCGCGATTTATTCGATAGAGAATACGGCATGACCGAGTTCCACATCAGCGATCCGAACGGCTGCCTGGTCTTTGTCGGAGAGCCAACGTCTGGGGGAAAACAAGCCCAGGGGACACAAAGTTGATCCCGTGCGATTTGACTTACAGCTGATCCAGCCGGTAAATTTCTCACACCGTTATTTTCCGTTCTTTGAAATGTCCTTCGGTTTGCGCGTCTTTGCCTCGTGGCGAAGACAGGGAAGCGGGTGCAATTCCCGCGCTGCCGCGCAACTGTAAGCGAGAAAATCGCAGCCGGTCACTGGAAGCAATCCCGGGAAGGCCGTCTGCAAGCAACCGGATGTTCTGGCCCATCACGGACCAACATCCTCACTCGCAAAGCCAGGAGACCGGCGTAAACCGTCCACCTTAACCCCTTTCGCGTGAAAAGGAGGATGGTTATGCGCGCACTTGGCGCTTTATTTTTGCTTTTTGTTTTTCTCGCGGCAGCATCCGCTGCCGACCTCAAGCTCAAGGTTGTTGATCCTCAATCCGCCACCGTCTCTGGCGCCCAAATTTCCTTGTTTTCAAAAGGGACAGACACTCCTCTGAAAGTTGTCTTTTCCTCCGCCGAAGGAATGGCAACATTCCCTGGCGTGTCGTCAGGCAATTATCAGATTCAAGTCCTGGCTCCGGGTTTTGCGCCCCAAACCGAAGACATCGCCACCCATTCCGATGTCATCACCATCCATCTGCATCTCGCCCCAGCGTCTGAGACCGTTGTGGTGACCGCGACCAGAACTCCAGCACTCGCCGAAGAAACCGGTTCCAACATTTCCACTCTGGAAAGCGGGCAACTCGAAACCATGCAGCCCACAGCCGCTGACGATGCTGTCCGCTTTCTCCCTGGCGCCGTGGTGAATACCGCCGGCCAGCGCGGAGGCTTGTCGTCCCTTTTCGTGCGCGGTGGCGAGTCCAATTACAACAAAGTGATGGTCGATGGCGTCACCATCAACGAGCCCGGAGGAACTTTCGACTTCGGCACGCTTCCTCTCACCGAAGCCAACCGCATGGAGTTTCTCCGCGGCACACAAAGCACACTCTACGGCTCCGATGCCATGACCAGCGTGGTTCAAGTCTTTACCCGCACCGGCAGCACTCGTACCCCTGAACTCCGCTTCGGCGCCGATGGCGGAAACTTCTCGACCGCCACCGGCAACGCATCCTTCGCGGGGACGCGCGGCCACTTCGACTACAACGTCTTCGGCGATCAGTTCAACACCAACGGTTCAGGAATCAATGACGCCTATTCCGACTCGCTCCAAGGTGCGAACCTTGGCGCAGTGCTCAACGACGAAGTGTCGTTGCGTATTCACATGCGTCACTCCAACAGTCACACCGGCGTTCCCGGCGAATGGAGCTTCAACGGCTACGACCCGCTGGTCAATGTAAACGGCGTGACCCAACCCCTGCAGCCCGATCCCAGCGAATGGTCCCAGCTCAACAGCTTGCTGGGCAGCGCGGAACTCACGGTGGCCGCGCCTTCGGGCTGGCAGCACCGCTTCACTGGCTTCGACTATCTTTACCGCTACACAGACCTGAATGTGAACGGCGACCCTGCCCGCGTGAGTCCGCTCTACGGCCAGTTCGACTTTCCATCGCACCAGTACGATCACATCAATCGCGTGGGATTTGAATACCAGGGCGATTACTCCGAGCGAACCTGGGCCCACACCACTTTCGGATATCGCATCGAAAACGAAAACGGCGTCGTGGGGGATCTGGATTACCCTCCCTCCAGTTCCGGGCAGCGTTTGAATCAGGATGCCTACCTGCAACAACAACTCACCTGGGGCAGGCTGTCGGCGGTCGCCGGCGGCCGTTTCGTTCATAGCAGCGTCTTTGGCAATACCGGCGTGCCGCGGATTGCTTTAACTTTGCTGGCGCGACGGGGTGGAGAAACTTTTTCTGGAACGCGCTTGCGTTTTTCCTACGCCACGGGATACAAGGAGCCCCGCCTGGAAGAGACGTTCGCCGGACCGCCCTATTCCATTCCAAATCCCGGTCTCAAGCCAGAGCGGGTCCGCGCCTTCGAGGCGGGCATCCAGCAGGATTTCTTGCATGGAAAATATGTCTTCAATGCCACTTACTTCAACAACCTGTTTCACGACCAGATCAACTACGTCACCGTCAATCAAACCACCTTTGTCGGTGAATACTTCAATGTGAATCAGGCATTCGCGCAAGGTGCGGAAGTCGAACTGCAAGCCAGGCTCCGCAGCAAGTTGCTGCTCAGCACCGCATACACTTACACCTCGACGGAGATTCTGAGCAATCCCGCTCCCATCGATTCGCAGTACGATCCCGGCCAGCCGCTGCTGCGCCGCCCCAAACATTCCGCCACCATGCTGGTGTCTTACCTCGGCAGCCGCTGGGGCGCAAATCTGAGTGGAAGCTTCGTCGGCCGCCGTCCCGACGATGATTTCTACGGCTTCAACATCGACCACGCCGCCGGCTACGTCCGCGCGGACCTCGGCGGATGGTATGCCATCAACGCTCGCGTCACCGCCTACGCGAACGTCGAGAACGCCCTCGACCGCCGCTACAACGAAGTCGTCGGCTATCCCGCACTACCCATCAACTTCCGCGCCGGCTTTCGCTTTCGCCTTGGAGGAGAATAAGTCAGGAAGAGACTGAGCTCATGTAGGGACCGCCGCCCTAGCTTGCCCTGAGCGAAGCCGAAGGGGCCGTCCCGCCGAGCACAGCGCGAGGCGCTGCAAGCTGCCACAAATTTTGCTTTTATGTTGCACAGCAGATGTACGGCGCGGCTGGCTCGCTCAACTTACCTTTTCAGGCTCCCCCGCCATCACCATCGGCATTGCCGCGTTCATCTTCCCCCCGAAATATTTCGTCCGCGCCAGTAACAATTTTTCGATGTCAACCCCGGTCAGCGGCTGCTGCCTTCCTAGCAGATGCGTGACCAGCGCAATCTGCGCGAAGTGTTCCACCGTTTCCATCTTCATGTAAGCGTGCTCGATGGTATCGCCGTACGCCACCACGCCGTGATTCGACATTAGGATGGCGTCGTAGTGTGGCACGTAAGGTTCCAGAGTCTTCGCTAACTCCGACGTTCCCGGCGTCCCGTATCGCGCCAGCGGAATGCATCCCAATCCCATCACCACTTCACAAACCAGAGGCTCCGTCAGCGCCATTCCTGCAGCCGCGAATCCCGTCGCCGTGGGCGGATGCGCGTGCACGATCGCCTGAACGTCGGGCCGCGTGCGATAAATCAGCAGATGCATCCCAATCTCACTGGTCACATTCCGCCGTCCCCCCACCCGCCTGCCCTCCAGGTCGACGATCACCATATCCCCGGCTCGCATCGCCCCTTTGCTCACGCACGTGGGCGTTACCAGAATTCGCCCGCCGTCCAGCCGTACCGACAAATTCCCGTCCATCGCCGCCACGAACCCGCGCTCGTGCAGCATGCGCCCGTACCGAACAATCTCTTCCCTGTGTTTCCGTTCAGCGGACATGGAATACTCTCATCGGGGGAGTGACGAAAGAGCGGCAGAAGCTACAACCCCCGCATAATATCGCACCTTGCTTGAAACAGACAAACAAATTTACCAGGGTTGACAGAATATCTTGCCAGGGCCTCGAGGCATCCGCTCCCCTGCCCTCCTATAATCTGGAGCCGTGTTGGTTTCCGACTTTCACTTTCACCTTCCCGACGAACTCATAGCCCAGGAACCCCTCGCCGCTCGCGACGCCTCCCGCATGCTACACGTCCAGCGCACCAGCGGCCAGTGGTCCGACCGTGAGTTTCGCGAATTTCCAGATTTATTGCGACCGGGCGACCTGGTGGTTTTCAACAACACTCGTGTCTTTCCCGCCCGGCTCTACGGCCGCCGCGGAGGCGCCCGCGCTCAGGCTGTCAGTCCTCATAATCCCGCAGCCCGCGATTTCCTTCACGCCCGCATCGAAGTGCTGCTGACGCGACAAATTTCTGCGGACCCCAACGATTGGGAATGCCTGGTCCGTCCCGGCCGCAAGATCGGCCTGGGCGAATGCCTGTTCTTCGGCGAACGTGACGAACTACAAGCCGAGGTCCTGGCTCGCGCTGAATTTGGCGAGCGCCGCATCCGCTTCCAGCCGGTCACAGATTTCTTCGCCGCCCTCGATCGCATTGGACACGTCCCGCTCCCGCCTTACATTTCGCGCGCGGACTCTCCCCGCGATCACGAGCGCTATCAAACCGTCTATGCCGCGCAGCTCGGCTCCGTCGCCGCTCCCACCGCAGGACTTCATTTCACCCCGGAAATTCTAGACCGCATCCGCCAGCGGGGGGCTGAAACCGCCGATATTACCCTGCACGTCGGCCTGGGAACCTTTCAGCCTATCCGCGTCGAGCGCGTCGAAGATCACAAACTCCACTCTGAGTCGTATTCCATTTCCCCGGGCGCAGCCTCCGCCATCAATCAAGCTCTCCGTACTGCGCGTCGCATCGTCGCCATCGGCACTACGACTGTTCGCACGCTCGAACACGCGGTTCGCCTCGGCGCGGGAACCATCGTCGCGGGCGCTGCCGCAGCAGACCTCTTCATCTATCCAGGCTTCGAATTCAAAGTGGTCCAGGCGATGCTAACCAACTTCCACCTCCCGCAATCCTCTCTGCTCATGCTGGTCAGCGCCTTCGGCGGTAAGGAAAACATTTTGCGCGCGTACGAACATGCCGTCTCCGAGAAGTATCGTTTTTATTCCTACGGAGACTGCATGTTCATCGAGTAGTCTTCGTGAATGATCACTTTGGAAGAGAGCTACTCAAAGAACCCTGTGTTCCTCTGCGTCCCCTGTGGTTAAAAGGCTTTTCCTACCATCCTCTGCTCCAAGCCTTGCGTTATACTTGCTCCGAGCAGCCCATGACTACCGCGGTAAAGCAGGTCCCAATTGAGAGCTTCGTGGCCGAACTCCGCAAGTTCGCCGAGGCTGCCTTTGAGCAAACCGAGCAACTGCGAAAATTTCTGCAAGATGCTCCGGTCGATCCCGATTCCCTCGCTCCCTATCTCACCTGGGACCGCCAACACTACACTCGCAACCTGATCGACAAAACTGCTCTTTGCGAATTAATTGCGATCTGCTGGGAAGTCGGCCAGGCCAGTTCCGTGCACAATCATCGCGATCAGAATTGCTGGATGGCCGTCCCCATCGGCCGTTTGCTGGTGGAGAATTTTCATGTCGTGGATCAGAACATCGCCGACGGCAAGTGCACAATCAAGTCCACAGAAGTCGTTGAGATGAATGCTTTGCACCCCTGCGCCGTCGACCCGTTAGAGCCCGTCCACCGGGTCCTCAATCCCCGCGAATTCAATCAACGTGCCGTCAGCCTGCATGTCTATTCGCGTCCCTTCGACACCTGCGTCGTCTACTCCGCCGAGCAGGGCACGTGCGGCGAAATCCAGTTGCACTACACTACCGAATACGGAAAACCCGTTCACGGATGAATCAAAAGACGCGCTTCCGTTTCCTGCCACTGCTCCTGGTTGCCGCGCTTTTCGTTTTCACCAGCGCCTGCCAGAAAAGGAAGCCGCCAACCGAAGAAGAAGAAGTTCTGCCCATGGACCGCGTCGCGCCTTCGCCAGCGGCGTCCACCCAAACCGTTCTGCACAAGACCTTTTCGGTCAACACTTCGACAACCTTCCGGTTCGAGATTCCCGCCCACGCCGCCATGCCCCATCTGCGCGGCAACTACAAGTCATTTGTGAACCAGCTCGGCGCCCAGGCTAGCGACGATAGTGCGAATGTCGACTTCCTCCTTTTGAACGAAGATCAGTACGCTGACTTTGTCCACGGCCACGCCGGAGAAGCCCTCTTCTCCGCCGATGCGTCGCATGACCAGGACGTAAATGTCAGCCTTCCCCCGTCCCAGGATCAGCCCGAGAAGTACTACCTGGTTTTCCGTAACAGCACCGGGGGCGCGGCGAAGAAGCTCGTGCAAGCCGACTTCACACTTGATTTCTAATGGTCTTGTTGGATAACTCTGATTTTGGGTGCCGCAGCGCTTCCAGCGCTGCGATTGATGACCACTTGAGATCTGGGCTTCAGCCTCTGAGGTACCTGAGTGGAGTTTCACCGGACCCCTGCTGTTCCCACCGGCTGCTAAACTACTGCCTTGCCCCTTCGAACAAAATCTCCGGAACCTAAGCCCACCGCAGCGCCATCATCCGCTAAAGACCGCATCTTCCTGATCGACACGATGTCGTTCATCTTCCGCGCCTATCACGCCATGGCGCGGCAGCGATCCATGTCCACCAAGGCGGGACTTCCCACCGCCGCAATCTTTGTCTTCGTCAACATGCTGCGCAAACTGCGTGACGATTTCTCCCCCGCCTATCTCGCCGCCGTCTTCGACGTCGCCGCCAAAACCTTCCGCGATACCCAGGCCGAAGCCATCACCACCGTGCGCAAGTTCGACATAAAAACCCAAACCTTCACCGAGATCGAATACAAGGGCTACAAAGCCAATCGCGCCGCCATGCCCGAGGATCTTGCGCAGCAGATTCCCTACATCCGCCGCGCGCTCGAAGCCTATCGCATCCCCATCCTCGAACTCGCCGGCTTCGAGGCCGACGATGTCATCGGCACTCTCGCCCGCAAAGCCACAGCCGCATCGCATCCCGTCTACGTCGTCTCCAGCGACAAAGATATGATGCAGCTCGTCAACGACGACGTTCAGATCCTGAATCCCCCGAAAGACAATCTGATCTGCGACGCCGCCAAGGTCGAAGAAATTCTCGGCGTTCCGCCCAAGCGCGTGGTCGACGTGATGGCTCTGCGCGGCGATGCTATCGACAATATTCCCGGCGCCCCCGGCATCGGCGACAAAGGGTCGGTCGAAATCATCAAACATTTCGGCAGCGTGGAGCAAGCGCTCGACCGCGCGGCTGAGGTAGAAAAGAAAACCTACCGCGAATCCCTTCTGAACAATCGCGACATCATTCTGTTTAGCAAGAGCATGGCCACCATCGACACGAATGTCCCCGTCGACCTCAATGTCAAAGCGATGCGCGCCGGCGAGCCCGATCTCGACCTCCTCCGTCAGCTCTTCATCGAGCTTGAATTCACGTCTCTGTTGAAGGAAATATTGCCCCAGGTTCAGGTGACCGAAACTCACTACGCCGACGCCCAGTCCGCCGCCGATGTGGAGAAGATTGTCAGCTCTCTCGCGCCGGAAGCTGCACTGGCCATCGCCATTGAATCGGATCAGACGATGCCTTCAACAGACGAGGAGGAAGAAGTTGTTGAAGATGAACCACAGGAAGCGATGCTTCCGCTGACCGATGGCTCGAGCACCGCAGCATCCCCCGAGCCCGCTCCACGCCGCATCGCAATCTCCGGATCCGCAGGTTCGGCCGCCGTCGTCAAACTGGATTCAACCAGCGCCGCGGCCAAACTTCGTTCCATCTTGACCAGCACAAACACGCCCAAGTCAATTCACGACTACAAAGCCGCGATTCACGCGCTCGACGCCCTCGGCACCCATCTGCAAGGCGTACAGCACGATCCCATGCTCTACTCCTACCTGCTTGATCCCACCTACTCCTCGCATCGTCTGCCGGATGTCGCTCTCCGCCGCTTCAATCTCAAGCTCAGCGGCGATCTCGCCGAAGCCGCCGACGTCACCAGCAGGCTGACGACCGCTCTGCGCGAAGATGTCAAACAGGCAGGATTGAAGAAGCTCTACGAAGAAATGGATCTGCCGCTCGTCCCCGTTCTCGCCCGCATGGAGCAAGCCGGAGTAAAAATCGACACGTCCGCGCTCGCGCAAATGTCAACCGAACTCGAACGCGAAATCAGAACCAAGGCCCGAGATATTTACGAAGTCGCCGGCTCCGAATTCAACATCGCCTCTCCGCGCCAGCTCGGCGACGTTCTCTTCAATAAGCTGAATCTCCCCAAACCCTTCAAATACGGGAAGGGACGCGCAATTTCCACTGCTGTCGACGTGCTGGAAAATCTCGCCGAAGAGCATCCCATCGCCCGCATGGTCCTCGACTACCGCCAGCTCACCAAGCTGAAGTCCACCTACGTCGACACGCTGCCCGCGCTCATCAATCCCTCCACCCGACGCCTGCACACTACCTTCGGCCAAACTGGAACCGCCACCGGCCGTCTTTCTTCCGCCAATCCGAATCTCCAAAATATTCCCATCCGCACCGAACTTGGACGCGGCATCCGCGCCGCCTTCATCGCCGAGCCTGGCCACGTCCTGCTCACGGCCGATTACTCGCAGATCGAGCTCCGCCTGCTCGCCCACTTCTCGCGCGATCCGCTCCTCGTTGAGGCCTACCGTCGCGGCGACGACATCCACACCCTCACCGCCTCGCAAGTCTTCGGCGTTCCGCCGCTCATGGTCACACCCGACCACCGCCGCGCGGCCAAAGTCGTCAACTTCGGAATCGTCTACGGCCTGTCGCCCTTCGGTCTCTCGCAAAATCTCGGCATCGAGCCCGCCGAAGCCAAGCAGTTCATCGCAAACTATTTCGAGAAATACAAAGGCGTCCGCGCCTTCATCGATAAAACCCTCGAAGAAGCTCGTCGCGACCTGAAAGTAAAAACCCTCTTCGGACGCGTCCGCCCCATCCCCGACATCAACAGCAAAAACGCCAACCAGCGCGGCTTCGCCGAACGCACCGCCGTCAACACTCCGCTGCAAGGCACCGCCGCCGATCTGATCAAAGTGGCCATGATCCGCATCGACGCCGCTCTGCAGGAACGCAATCTGAAATCAAGAATGACTCTGCAAGTCCACGACGAACTGGTTTTCGAGGTCCCCGAGAGAGAAGTAGACACCTTGCAGTCCCTAGTCCGCGAGCAAATGGAAAAAGTCCACGCGCTAGCCGTCCCACTGCTAGTAGAAATGGGCGTAGGCCCCAACTGGAGAGATCTGGATTAACTCAAGTGGCAAGGTCCCTGTGGGTCGGACACTCCTGTCCGACAAACGCCGGCACGATCCCTGCCCATGTTGGGACAGCCGTCCTCGGCTGTCCATTCGTGCGAAGCTCGCCCCCGTTGCTCGGTAGTCGCTACGCCCCCAGCGTCTTCCGAATCGCCTCCGCAATCTCCGCCGTCAGCGCCTGCATCTTCTCTTCCGACTCCGCCTCCACCATCACCCGCGCCAGCGCCTCCGTCCCGGAATAACGCACCACCACGCGCCCGTTTCCATCCAGCTCGCGCTCTGCGGCTTCAATGGCCCGCTGCACCTCCGGTACGTGCGCAAACGGAATCTTCTCCCGCACCCGCACATTCTGAATCTTCTGCGGAAACACTTTCAGATCGCTCACCAACTCCGCCAGCGACCGCCCGCTGCGCACGATCACATCCATCACTCGCAGCGCGGTCAGCAAGCCGTCGCCTGTCGTCGCGTCGCCATCTCGAAAAATAATGTGCCCCGATTGTTCCCCGCCCAGAGTCGCGCCCGTTTTCAGCATCTCTTCCAGAACATACTTGTCACCCACATTCGCCCGCACCATGCGGATGCCCGACTTCTTCAGCGCGATCTCGACTCCCATGTTCGACATCGTCGTCGCCACCACGGTGGATCCGGACAATTTCCCTCTCGCCTGCAGATCGCGCGCCGTCAGCAGCAGCACGCCATCCCCATTCACCACGCGTCCTGCGCCATCACAAAACAGAGCGCGGTCGGCGTCGCCATCAAACGTGACACCGAGATCAAACTTCCCTCCGGCCTCCGCCACTGCCCGACCCAACGTTTCCGGATGCAACGCCCCGCACCCTTCATTGATATTTTTTCCGTCCGGCGTCACATGAATAAACGTCGCCTGCACCCGCAGGCTGCCGAACAATTCCGGCGCCTCTGCCGTCGCCGCCCCATTCGCGCAATCCACCAGCACGCGTAGCCCGCTCAGGTCAGACGCCACGCTCCCCGCCAGCGACTCGATGTACGCCTTGCGCAGCCCCGTCTCACCCGGCAGAGATGGCCGGGCAATCTTCAGTGCCGTATCGTCCGC
This sequence comes from Acidobacteriaceae bacterium, assembly GCA_003138975.1. Taxonomy (GTDB): domain Bacteria; phylum Acidobacteriota; class Terriglobia; order Terriglobales; family Acidobacteriaceae; genus Sulfotelmatobacter. The sequence goes on from PLHQ01000078.1 coordinate 88,997, forward strand.
CGCCCCCGGCTTTTGCAGCAGCGCGAAGATTTCTTTTTCAATGGCCAGCTCGCGCTCATCCGTCAACTTGAATCCATCTCCGGAAAAAACTTTGATCCCGTTATCCGTCCACGGATTATGCGAAGCCGAGATCACTACTCCCGCCGCAAACCCGCGTGACCGCGCCAGATAGGCCACGCCAGGCGTCGTAATCACTCCTGCGCTGTGGACGTCTACGCCCACCGCCGCCATCCCCGCTGCCACGCGGTCCGCAATCCACCCGCTCGATTCGCGCGCGTCCTGTCCCATCACTGCGCGGGCCGAACGCGTGTTGCGCACCAGGTCGTGCCCCAGAGCGCGCCCAATCAAATACGTACTTTCCGCAGTCAATGGAAATTCCCCGGCCACCCCTCGTATCCCGTCTGTGCCAAACAACTGCCTGCTCTGATTGCTCATAAATTGTGCGAGTTCTTAAAACAGCGCCGAAATGCACCTCAATTGTCCAACCGCGGATCCAACAGCGGATGATTGGGGGAGAACAGGGCAATCGCGAAATTACAAGATCAATGCCTATTCTCCGCAGGCGCAGTCTTTTCCATAATCACGGTTACGTGTACCGGCGTGGGCTGCACCACCTGCACCAGCGGATCCGCAACGTAGACGTTCGTCACGAATGTGGCCTGGGTCCTGGTTCCCGAGGCGTCGACAGGATCGGTGGTTGCCGCATCCATCATCTCTACGTGATGCTGCGGACCCGTGATTTGGATTTTCTCCGGATCTACCACCACCTTTGCGATCTGTTCCCCCGCCAGAAAGCTTCCCGTCACCCGCGGGTGAATCTCTACCTCGCGCGTCAGCGTGGTATCAAAGCTGAGATGCACCTGCCCCGGCACCACTTGCACCACATGCAACTCCCGCTGATGCCGAATCTGCTGCGCCGTCAAATCAAACGTGCGCTCGCCCGGCTTGGCGTCTCCCAGTTCAAGTTCCGCCTGGATATCCGCCGCGCTCAGTTGCCGGATGACCCGCTCCGGCCCGCGCACCCGGATCTGTGCCTCCGGTATGGTGACTGAGCTGATCTCCAGATGCTGCGGAACGTGCTCGAACTCGATGGGCACTCGCACTGCCACTTCCGCCGACTCCTGATCCGGAGAAATCGCCAGCCACAGCCCCGTCGCGATCAGAAGCGACAAAATCTTCAGCCAGAAATTGTGCAGCACCCAGCGGCGCAAAAAGTCCATCATAGCGGCCGCTCCAATTCCGAATCAGATTCCCCGTCAGTGCCCATCTGCGCGCCCGTCCGCAGCGGCGATTCCATCCCCGCATCCGATTCGTCGTTTTGCACCACCGCTGTCGGCAGCGCCACCGGTGACATGTAGCGCCGCAATTCGCTGCTCAGGTGCTCGCGCAATTGCTCCACCGTCAGATCCCGTTCAATCTTTCCCCCAACGGCCATGCTGATCGCGCCCGACTCTTCCGACACAATCACGGCGATCGCATCCGTCTCCTCGGTGATTCCAATTCCCGCTCGGTGCCGCGTTCCCAGCTGCGTCGACAGCACAGGATTCATCGACAACGGCAAGAAACACGCCGCCGCAGCCAATCGGTCTTTCTGGATGATCACCGCTCCGTCATGCAGCGGCGCGCTCGGCCGGAAGATCGTGGCCAGCAAATCGTAGGACAGCCGTGCATCCATGGCGACTCCACTTTCTATGTAAGTCCGCAATCCAATCTCGCGCTCAATCACCATCAATGCGCCTGTCTGATGCTGCGAAAACAAATTCGCCGCCAGCACGATGTCGTCGTACGAATCCCCCTCCACCGTCGACCCGCGCAGAAAACTAACGCGCCGACCCACATCCGACAGCACGTGCCGAATCTCCGACTGAAAAACCACAATCAGCGCGAACACCACATAAGGCAGCAAGTGGCTCACCAGCCAATTCAACGTGACCAACTCGCCGATCCGCGCCAAATAAAACGCCACCGCGACCGCGCCCAATCCCGCCAGCATCGGCGCCGCGCGCGTCCCCCGGATCATCACCAGCACTTCGTAAATGATCAACGCCACCAGCAGAATGTCGAGCACCGTAAACGACACTCTCAACCACGGCGCCATCAGTTGCGTCACTGCATCTCCTAATCCGCGGAAACTTAACCTACATTCTAATGTAGCCTGAGTAGTTAACTGTCATCCTGAGCAAGCGTCGCGGTTTGTGCGACGCAATAATCGCGCGTCCGGCTCGCTCACCTTATTTGCAGTCCGCGCCCTTCATTTACCGCTTTTCTCGCTTGCCAATGTCTCCACTCCCTTTCTTTACTGTAGCCCAAATCTCTCCTCGCGCCACGCGCGCTGAAATCTCCTGCCCCGCGTGCACCTGGGCCGCATCCTTCACCAATTGTCCCGCGCTATCAAACACCAAGGCATATCCCCGCTCCAGAATCGCCAACGGCGAAAGCATCTCGAACGCCCTGCCCATGCGTTCCGCGCGTACCCTATACTGCAGCAGTAGATTCCGCATCCCCGCCGCCAGCGCCGCAGTCGATACCTCCAACTCCCCGCGCATCCCCGCCAGCACTCGCCGGGCATCGTAATGCCTCACCGCCGCAGCAACTGCCTCCCACCTGCGCCGCATCTGTTCCAGCGTCTGACGCTCAGCCCGCTCCAGCCGGTAAGTCAGATCGTCCAGCTTCTGCTGTCTCTGCCGGATCAAATCCATCATCCGCGCAAACGCTCCATGCTGCGCACGTTCTGTCAGCGCATGCCGCGCCTCCAGCAACCGCCGTTCCATCGCCCGCTCCAGCCGCTCCCGCACCGCCTCTGCCTGATTCTCCACTTCCACCAGCGAGCGGATCACCAACTCCGCCGCCGCCGAAGGCGTTGGAGCCCGCAGGTCCGCCACAAAATCCACGATCGTGAAGTCCGTCTCGTGCCCCACCGCCGAGATCACCGGAATCTCCGACGCCGCCACCACCCGCGCCAGCCCTTCATCATTGAAAGCCGCCAGATCCTCCGCCGACCCTCCGCCGCGCCCCACAATAATGACTTCCACATCCCGGCTCTCGTTGAAATACCGCACGCCGGCCGCCACTTCAGCAGCCGCCGAGTCACCCTGCACTTGCGCCGGATAAATCACCGCGTTCGCCGTGTGATGGCGTCGCTGCAGAATGTTCAGAATATCGCGCAGAGCCGCCGCCTGTGGCGACGTCACAATTCCAATTCGCGCCGGCAACGTCGGAATCGCTTTTTTCCGCTCCGCCGCAAACAATCCTTCCGCTTCCAGCTTCGCCTTCAGTTGCTCGAACGCGACCTGCAATCCTCCGGCGCCCTTCGGTTCCAGATACTCCGCCGCAATCTGCAACTCCCCGCGATCTTCATAAATGGTGACGCGTCCCCGCACCACTGCCTGCATCCCGTCCGCCGGACGAAACCGCAGCAACCGCGCCGCCGACCTGAACATCACCACCCGTATCTGCGCGTTCGCGTCCTTCAGCGTGAAATAAAGATGCCCCGAATCCGGCGCGCGAAAATTCGAAATCTCACCCTCGACCCATGCGTCGGCATACTCCCGCTCCACGTGCGCCCGCACCGCTGCCACCAGGCCGCGCACCGTCCACACCCGCCGCTCCGGCGGCTGAAACTTCAACCCAAGCTGATCCCTTATCACCATCGGAATACAAGGAGTCTAGAACAGATTCAGTGCCGATGAGCGCTTATGTGGAAACGAAAGCTCTTATGCCTACGTGGGGACAGCCGCCCTCGGCTGTCCGTTCCAGCGTAGCGCGTCGGCTTTGAAAGACATAGCAAGCAGATGTAATATTTTGCGGTAAGTGTTCCGGCTGAACTCGGTACTGTGCGATGATTGCAAAGTTCTCGCGCGGGGGCCGCTCCTGAGTACACAGAATTTTGCAGGCATAACCCGTACCCATGGCTGATCTTGGCAAATTGCTCGTCCTCTTTGGAGTGATCCTCGTCGCAGCCGGCCTCGTGCTGATCCTGCTCGGCCGGACCACCCTTCCCCTCGGCCGCCTCCCCGGCGACCTCCTCTATCGCGGCAAGAACACCACGGTATACTTTCCGCTGGTCACGTCACTATTGCTGAGCATCGTGCTTTCCCTGGTTCTCTACCTAATCAACCACTTCCGCCGATAAGCGTATTCGGCGATGCAAGATTTTCTCCCCGCAATCTACAATCGGATCCACATGAACTCCGCCCGCATCGCCGAACTGCTCCAGCCCTTCCTGGCCCCCGCTTCAAATCATTGTCATTCTGAAACGGGCCGAAGGCATGGTGAGGAATCTGCTGTCCTCTCCTCCGCCCAACTCGAATATATATCGACGTACATCGATATACTGCTCCGCTGGAACGCCCGCATCAACCTGACCGCCATCCGCGATCCAGGAGAAATAGTCACCCGCCACTTCGGCGAATCCCTCTTCGCGGCACGTCACCTCTTCCCGAACTCTCCCTCTGTGTCCCCTGTGCCCTCTGTGGTAAAGGGTTTGACTCGCGTAGCCGACCTCGGTTCCGGCGCTGGCTTCCCCGGAATTCCGATAAAACTCTGGGCCCCCAACATCGCTCTCACCCTCATCGAATCGAACCACAAGAAAGCCGCCTTCCTCCGCGAGGTCGGCCGCGCTCTTACATTGACCGACATCAATATACAAAACACTCGCGCCGACGAGGTCCCCCAAACCTTTGACGTAGTTACCCTCCGCGCCGTCGAGCACTTCGCCGCCGCCCTTCCCATCGCCGCCCGCCTCCTAGCCCCCGCCGCCCGCGTAGCCCTCCTGATCGCCCATCCCCAGCTCGATACCGCCCGTTCTGCCCTTCCTCGGCTCACCTGGCAGCAGCCCATCCATGTTCCCCAATCCCAGTCCCGCCTGCTGCTGGTAGGCAGGCTGGAACAACAAGAGTAAACAAGTGGGAGGCAACTGGAATTTTTACCCAACCATTTACGCCACAGATGGCACTAAATTGTGTAAAGTGGGATAGTATCAAAGTGAGACTATTTACCAACTTGGATCCGGTTGATAATGGCCATCAATGTTCCAAACGGAACGCTAGGAAATATTGTTCCGGTTGGAACGATAGACACATTCCGCTCCAATGTTCCGATAGGAACACTGAGTTCGTTTCAGGAACAATCAGTCTCCCAAAAGCCAAATCGTCTCTCAATGTTCCGCCCACAACCCTGCCCGTGCCATCTACGTCCGGGACAGCTAATGTTCCTATCGGAACATTAGGACTGGTTTTGCACAAGCATTCCTCATAACGCACAACATCTGACCTTGCATTCGAAATGCGAATCGCATTATGCTGCCAGTGACTCTGGCTCCTCTACAACTTATGGGACGTGTCATCGCTGTTGCCAATCAGAAGGGCGGCGTGGGGAAGACTACGACTGCCATCAACCTAGCCGCGTCCTTCGCGGCGGCTGAAGTGAACACTTTGCTCATCGATTGCGATCCGCAATCGAATGCCTCGAGCGGCCTTGGCCTGGTGAAGGATCCGGAACGTATCTCCACTTACCACCTGCTGATGGGCGCAGCCTCCGGCGAGGAAGCGCTGACTACAACAGAGCTCGAGCAACTCTGGATCATTCCTTCGCACAAGAATCTTATCGGCGCAAACATTGAACTCGTAGAGGCGGAGAGGCGCGAGTATCGCCTGAAGGATGCGATCGCGCCCCTGCGCGACAGGTTCCAGTACGTTGTCTTGGACTGTCCGCCGGCGCTCGACTTGCTGACACTAAATGCGTTGGTAGCGGCCGATTCAGTCCTGATTCCAATGCAGGCGGAATATTTTGCGCTCGAAGGCATCAGCGAGCTGCTCGATACACTGGAACGAATTCGCGTGGAGTTGAATCCGGAACTTGAAATCGAAGGCGTGGTGCTGACCATGCTGGATGAGCGCACCAATCTCGCCCAACAAGTGATTGCGGAACTGAAAAATTTCTTTGGGGAGAAGTTGTGCGCGGCGACGGTGCCGCGGAACATACGGCTGGCGGAGGCGCCGAGCCATGGGAAGCCGGCGCTGGTGTACGACCCGCGATCGAAGGGGGCGGAGAGTTATATTCGGCTGGCGAAGGAGCTGCTTGGGCGGCATCTGGTGGCGGTGGGGGACCCGGCGGCGGCTAAGAGCGCCTAATATATATAGACAGTTATCGATGTATAGATTTATTAATATCTATATATAGATAGTGGCAGAACCGGCAAGAGCTTTAACCACAGAGGACACAGGGGTTCACAGAGGGAAAACTGAATGACTACGACGGCGGCGGCGGAGAATTTGGCGGGGCGTCCGGTGGCGGAGAAGAAGGACGAGAAGGTAGAGAAGCGGAAGGCTTTGGGGCGCGGGTTGGCGTCGTTGTTGCCGGGGCCGAGAGTGGTGGGCGCGAGTACCGAGTCGCGAGTACCGAGTGGCGGCGCGGGCGCTCCCATACACGGAACCGGGGATGCGAGCGAAACCCAGGTCCCTCGCTTCGCTCGGGATGACAAGAGCATAGAGCTGCCAGCTTCTGCGGAGATGGAGGCAACGCGGACAGGAGTGTCCACGCCACACGAGCAACTTTCACACGAGCCGAGCGAGGTGATTTCGATTCAGGCGCAGGCGATCCAGCAACACCATATGGTGGCGCAGCTGGCGGTGGAGTTGATTGAGAAGAATCCGTACCAGACGCGGTACGTGTTTGACCAAGAGACGTTGGCGGAGCTAGCGGATTCGATCAAAGAGAACGGGGTAGTGCAGCCGGTGGTGGTGCGTCCGGCGGAGGAAGAAGGGCGCTACATCCTGGTGCTGGGCGAGCGGCGGCTGCGGGCGTCGAAGATGGCGGGGCAGCGGACGATTCCGGCGCTGGTGCGGAGGCTCTCGCCGCAGCAGGCGGCGGAGATGACCGTGCTCGAGAACGTGCAGCGGGAGGACTTGAATCCGCTGGAGCAGGCGGAGGCGTTTCGCGTGCTTAGCAAAGAATTTCAGCTGACGCAGGCGCAGATTGCGGAGCGGGTTGGAGTGTCGCGCGAGACGGTGGCGAATTACATGCGATTGCTGCGGCTTCCGAAGGAAGTGATGGGATATCTGCTATCAGGGCGGCTGACTTTCAGCGATTGCCGGGAGATTTTGGCATTGGAGAAAGAAGAACACATCGTCGAGGTAGCGAAAGAAGTGGTGACGAAGCATTTGAAGTGGGACGAGATTGAGGACCGCGTAGCGCGGCTGAACGGGTTTTTGCCGACGTTGCCGGGGCAGACGGTGCCGGGCGAGCTGCCACTGAAAAAAAGTAGAGCGGCGCGGTGGATGGATCCGAATGTGCGATCGGCGCAACTGGCCATGGAACGTATCTTGGGCATGCGGGTGAGGATTAAGGATCGGAACGGAAAAGGGAAGATTGTGATTGAGTATGCGACGGTGGATGATTATGAGCGGGTGGTGGAGATGTTGAAGGGGAAGTAGAAGTAGCGAGTCGCGAGTACCTGGTACCGAGTCAGGCGGCGAAGCAGTGCGCCCTAGTGCTTCAGTCCCAGTTCAGCTTGAGGCGAGGCTCAGAGGGATGGAGCCGTGGAACCCGCCCTTTCATAAACAGCGCGCAAGGATGGGGCAGCCTAGCTGTGTGGTACGGGCGGGAAAGGGAATCAAAGTGGTAAGAGTGGTAAGCGCGGGCTGTTTCAATCACGCTAGCGTGAGGGAAGTGCAGGGATCAGGCCTGAAACGGCGGACCGAGTGGGAACGACTTGTAGGTAGTGACTAACTTGATTCGCGTGGCCGCACGGCTAGCTAGGGTTTGGTCCACTACGAGGGCTGAAGCCCGGTTCCTCTCGTGCGATTTACGCGGCCCATTCGGCTTCGCTCAGAGTGTGTGACTTTTTGATGTCGTCAAGAATCGATGTTGCAAACAAACATAGATACGACGACAAACTGGTCATAAATTCAAGAAAGTCACAAACTCTCAGGATGACAACCGATGGTACCCTGGTAGATACGGGGCTTACCCCGTCTGCATTTCCTTCCGATCTGCGAGACACGGCAAGCCGCGTCTCTACGTGGAATTCCTGGCAGATTCGCTACGCGGTAACCCTCTTCGCAGACCAACTCTTCACGAACTCTTCCATGCGGCCGAGTGCTCGGGGAAAGTTGTCAGCTGACGCGGCAAAGCCCAGGCGGAAATGCGAGGGCGCGTCGAAACAATCTCCCGGCGCCAACAGAATTCCGCGCTCGGTTGCGGCCTGGCAGAAGGGGCGTGCGTCCTCGCCGGTTAGAAGCCACGGGAAGGCCGTCACTCCGCCTTGCGGGCGGATCCAGCCGAGAACGTCGCGATGCGAAGCCATAAAGCGATCCAGTTGCTGCAGATTCTGGCTGGCAGTTTCCTGCGTCTTCCCGAGAACGGTGGAGTGGTTGCGGACCGCGATCTCGGCGAGGATTTCTCCCGGAGTGCTGTTGCAGACCGAGAAATAGGAGCGGGCGGTCCAGTATTGCTCGCGTCGCTTGGCGTCGCGTTCGATCATCCATCCAACGCGCGTTCCTGCGAGCGGGAAAGCCTTTGATAGATCGTTGATCACGGTGGCATGCGGGAGGCGCGCGGCGGACTTCGATTCGCGTCCGTGATAGATCGGGTGCATGACCTCGTCGCTAATCAGTTGGATGCCATGCTGGGACGTGAACTCGTGCAGAGCCTCCATCTCGGAGTCGCTGATGGTGGCGCCGGTCGGGTGATGCGGGCTGTTTACCAGGATCAGCTTCGTCGTCGAATCGGCGAGACGTTTGATCTCGTCCACATCGATGCGGAAGCTGTTTTCCCGACGCACGCGGTAGTACGGTAGTAACGCAGCTCGAGGCCGAGCGACTCGGGAAGCGCCGAGAACGTCGCAAAGCCCGGCTGCGGCAGGATGACGTTGGCTCCGGGCTCGGCGGCAAGCCACATAAGCACGACCAGGGCTTCCGAGGCGCGCCCGTGACCACCTGCACGTGGTCGACACTGACGCCCTGCATCTCGGCGATCGCTTCGCGCAAACTGTCGGCGCCCGCGGGACGGCCGTACACCACTTTGTGATTCAGGTAACGCTGGCGAGACTCTTCGCCGCCCAGGTCGAGGAGTTCGTTGGCAGTCCAGGTGGGGCCGGTGCTAGCGGCAAGATTGAATTCGATGCCGTGTTCGTAGGTGTCGAGCCAGGCGTCGAGCAGAAAGGGCTTCAAGCGCATGAGATCACCTCAGGGCAGATCGATGCGCAGGTGAAGACCCGCCAGATCCGCGTGTGGCTCGATTCTAGCCTAGGAATGCGGCTTGCGGGCTGAGGCGACGCGCGGAATTCCCTGCAGGTCGTTTGTCAGTGTTATGTCTTCCCAACCATGCAGGAGTGCGCGCACGCGGTCCGCGATCGTGCCGCTGATTTCCATAATAAGGTAGCCGCCGGGCCGGAGTGCGGTGTGGGCTGCGGGGATAAGGTTCTTTGCCGACTTCGAGCTGCACCTGGTCTTCCTCGGCTTCGCCGACGTAGGGAGGATTCGAGACGACGAAGTCGAAGGCTGCAGCTTCCAGGCCGTTCAGCAGGTCGGTGTCGTGGAAGAAGAAACTGCGTTCGAGTTGGTGGTGGCTCGACGTGCGGAATTCGAGTTGGAGGCGGGCGGCGTTGGCTTCGGCGATTTCGAGCGCGCATGGAGAGATGTCGGTGGCGTGAATTCGGCGTTGGGCAGCTCTTTGGCAAGCGCCAGTGCGATGGCGCCGGAGCCGGTGCCGACATCGGCGATCTTTGGGTTTTTCAACGCTCTGGCGAGCGGCAGGACGGTTTCGATCAGATGTTCGGTCTCTGGGCGCGGAATCAGCACGGCGGGGGACACGATCAGATCGAGCCCCCAGAATTCCTGGTGGCCGGTGATGTATTGCGCGGGGACGCCTTTGGTGCGCTGGGTCAGCGCTTCGTCGTACCGAGATTGCTCTTCTTTTGTTAGTTCGCGCTCGGGATGAGCGTAGAGGTGGGCGCGGTCGCAGTTGAGCGTGAACATGAGGAGCAGTTCAGCGTTCAGGCGAGGCGAGGGGACGCGGTCGGAGGTGAAGGTTGGATTTCTTTCGCCCTAGCTTTCCAGGTAGGCGTCGATCCACTCTTTTACTTTTTGGCGGCGGGTGTCGGCGGGGTCGAAGTGGAGTCCGAAGGATCTGGTCTTGCGCCAAGTCACAACTCCGCGGACACAGACGCGAGGCAGGGTGAGGAGAGAAAAAGATATTTCCACGTTGGTTCCCGCGGACATATCCTCGGCGCTCTTTAACGACATGCCGCCGGAGCTGACGTCGAGGCTGGAGGCGCTGATGCGGCGACCGTCGTTGCTGACGACCGTGACCTCGGTCATGATGGGGATGCGCGCGTAACGGCGGAATTCGTGGAGCACGAGCATGTGCGTGGCGCGGACCAGTTTGAGCGCGGCGGGGCGCTCCAGTGGCTCCTGGAACATGGCGTTGATGCCGTATTTGGAATAGCGCATGGCTTCGTGCGCGCTGCCGCCGAGGCCATACAGGACGAGGCGGCTGTTGGAGGCAGAGGTGCGAGCGGCCTCCATGATCGCCTCGGCACCGGGAACGAGATTAAGAACGCAGGCTTCGAATTTCTCCTGGCGCAGGCGCTCGGCCGCGCTCGTGGAGACCAGCACGGTCTCAATGCCAAATTGGCGGAAGCATTCGGTGAGCAGATATCGGGATGACTCTTTGAGGTCGACGAGGGCGACGCGGGCGGTCCCTTTCTTAGCGGGAGTGGGTGCGAGGGCATTACTAGAGGCGTTTTGCATGGGATCGGGGCCGATTTCCGGTACGAAAGTTTATTGTGGCCTGCCGTGGAAGAGATGCAAAGAACCCTAAGGGGCAAGACGAGGGGTACAAAAGTGTCATTACCTGGGTTGGACTGGTGGGGTGGGAAGTGAGGAAAGGCCTGGAATCGGGGTCATTAACCCGAAGCTGCCAATCGGCTGCCAACGCTGGTCAGGAGTTTCTCTGCCGCCTCTCCGGGATCCTGGGTGGCAAAGTTCTCGTCCAAAATGAGGAGAGAGACGGCGGGATCAATTTCATCCAAGGCCCTGCGTATCGGTTTGCCATGCACGGATTGGAGGCGGGCAGAAACCACCACCAGTTTTGCCTTGGTTGCCTTGAGCAGGATGCGGGCGTCGTCGATACTCAGAGTGGTCAAGGCGTTGTATCCGGCATTGCACAGCACCTCGCGCAGGAAGGTGCACACATCGGTCGACTCGTAAACGCAAAGCATGCGTGGCCGTGTGTCGCCGGCCTTTGGCCGTGAATATTTGGAACCTAAGTAGGCGGCTGTGATCGCCTCTTCGAGCGAATCGTAGGTTTCAAATTGCGAGATGAGGCTGGTCAGCTCCAGCATTTTGCGGATCCTCGGCGGCACTCCGCTGAGTTTGAGGTCGCCGCCTTTCGATCGTGCGGCACGCATCAGGCGGACCAGCGCGCCCAAGCCGCTGCTATCGACGAACTCCACCTGGTCGAGTTGCAACACGACGTCGCCGTACTTGTCGATGGAGTCTCCAACGTGAGAGTGCAAGGTATAGACTTCATTACCCGACACGATCCGTCCGTGACACTGAACGATCAAGACATCGCCGACCGGGCGGCTTTCCAGGCGCAGTTGCATCACGCCTCCTCTTGTTGAAATCGTGGCCAGATACGGCTCCGACGAAATGGCAGACCGTGCTCTTGTCGCCCGCCAAGCTTCTCGACGGCCCGGGAATGTGCCAAAGGCTGGCCAATCATTTAGTGGCGAATCTTACGTGGGGAAAACCGGCAAGTCAATGAAAGTCGCGGAGAGGCCGTCGAGCTTCGCTCGACCGGACAGCCGAGGGCGGCTGTCCCCACATGAGCATCTCCGCAAACTGGGTCACTACCCGTGGGTGACTTTTATTCTGACCAGCGGCGGAACAGCAGCGCGCCGTTGGTGCCGCCGAAGCCGAAGGAATTCGACATGGCGTATTCGAGCTTGGCCTTGCGGGCGTGGTTGGGGACGAAATCCATGTTGTGGGTTTCGGGATCCTGATTCTCCAGGTTGATGGTGGGCGGCAGGATTTGATCGCACAGCGCGAGGACGGTGATGCCGGCTTCGAGGCCTCCGGCGCCGCCGAGCAGATGGCCGGTCATTGATTTGGTGGAGCTGACGGGGATCTTGCGCTCGCCAAAGAAGTTGCGGATGGCGTGTGCTTCGAGCGTGTCGCCGATCGGAGTCGAAGTGCCGTGAGCGTTGACGTAGTCGACCTTGTCGGGGCTGACGCCGGCATCGCGGACGGCGTTGCGCATGACGCGGAATCCGCCTTCGTGCTCGGGAGCGGGTTGAGTCATGTGGTAGGCGTCGCCGGACATGCCGTAGCCCGCGACTTCAGCGAGGATCGTGGCGCCACGATTTTTCGCATATTCCAGTTCTTCGAGCATCAGAATGCCAGCGCCCTCGCCCATGACAAAACCGTCACGATCACGGTCCCAGGGACGGCTGGCTTTTTCGGGATCGTCATTTCGGGTGGAAAGCGCGCGCATGGCGGCGAATCCGCCGACGCCCATCTGAGTAATAGCGGCCTCGGAGCCACCCGCGATCATCACGTCGGCGTCATTGTGCTGGATGATGCGGAAGGAATCTCCGATGGAGTGAGCACTGGTGGTGCATGCAGTAGCAGTGGCTTCATTCGGGCCCTTGGCTCCGAAGCGCATGGAAACGTGGCCGGCGGCAAGGTTGACGATGGCCGCGGGAATAAAAAAAGGAGAAATCTTGCGGGGACCGCCTTCGATGAGCGCGGCGTGTTCACGCTCGATGATGTCGAATCCACCGATGCCGGAGCCGATGTGAACTCCGACGCGCTCGGCGTTTTCCGGTGTGATCTTCAGGGCGGACATCTTGAACGCTTCATCCGCGGCGGCGAGGGCCAGGTGGATGAAGCGTCCCATCTTCTTGACTTCTTTTTTTTCGATGAAGTTCAGTGGATCGAAGTTCTTGACCTCGGCGGCGATCTGGCAGGCGAAGTTGCTGGAGTCGAACTGGGTGATGCGGGCCACGCCGCTCTTGCCGGCGAGCACGGCCTGCCACACCTCTCCAGTGGTATTTCCCACGCCGCAGATCAGGCCGATGCCGGTGACTACGACCCTGCGTCCCAAACTACTTGCCGCCTTTCGAATGCTTGGAGATGTAATCGATGGCGTCCTGCACGGTGCGGATCTTTTCCGCGTCCTCGTCAGGAATTTCGATGTCGAAGCCTTCTTCGAAAGCCATTACTAGTTCGACGGTGTCCAGTGAATCCGCGCCCAAGTCGTCCACGAACGAGGCGCTGGAGGTGACCTCGCCCTCATCCACACCCAACTGCTCTACGATAATCTGCTTTACTTTCTCGTCAACGGCTGCCATGTTTCTCCTCGCTTAACCTGAATTTGATTTGAAATTCGATGTCTGGGACTCAAGATCGCCGCCTTCGCGTCATCTGCCCGGCGCGCGGTCGGGCTCTGCAGTTCATGATTCTGATGCCACTGCAACGGAAAAAGGCGAACGTGTAGTGTAACGTCCGGGTAAATGGCTGTAAAGGAAGCGCCGGACTTTATGAGTCCGGAGCTGTGATATACCTTCTGCATCCTAAACGTGGCCACTTGTAACGGTCAAACCACATGCGTGCTGTCGTGCAGCGGGTAAGCCGCGCCCAAGTTACGGTGAACGGAGAGATCACAGGCGAAATTGGCCTGGGGCTGCTAGTTTTGCTGGGCGTGGGGCGGGACGATGCCAAAGCCGATGCCAGCTACCTAGCGGAGAAAATTGTTGGCCTGCGTGTGTTTGAAGACGATCAGGGAAAGATGAACGAAAGCGTGCAGGAAGTTGGAGGAAGCGTGCTGGCGGTTTCGCAGTTCACGCTGTATGGGGATGTGAGGCGCGGCAAGCGGCCTTCGTTCGACGCGGCTGCGCCGCCGGAAAAAGCGCGGCAGCTCTATGAATTCTTCGTGGAGCAGATTCGCGTCGCCGGATTGCGCTGTGAGACTGGGCGCTTTCAGGAAATGATGAAGGTGGAACTGGTGAACGAGGGGCCAGTGACGATTCTGTTGGATTCGGGCAAGGCGTTCTGAAGCGGTCTGGCGCATGAGGGACCTTTTGGGGTAGTTGGTGTGATCGCCTTGATTACGCCACCAAGGGGTTCGACGCACGGATCACGGGGCCTCCAATGGCGCGTATAGTTGGTGCCAGAATGATGGCTATCAAGGGTGTGAACACGCCTGAAACAATGTTTCCGAATTCTGGGTCCCATGATGTTCGATATTGCGAAAACTCACTTCGCATTGCTCGCGGTGAGAGGGCACGGGGTCACTTTCCGGATTGCCGACGACCCAAGAACTGGCTGTGTCGTAACACAATTAGGTCTTGGCTAGGAGGCGAACTGGGTCAGGGGTATCGCGAATGCGTCCCGCCTCCACATCGGCAAGTACCGCGCGGAGCCAGCGTAGGTCGAGGCGACACTGCTCCGCCATGTGCTGCATCAGATGGCGGCTACCGGTGGGCAGCATCGCTACCCATTGCCGACGCAATTTCCGGATCTCCGCCAGCCGCGCATTCTGCCTATCGATTTGGGTGCGCAGAGCCTCGGCGACCAGGTTGAGGTCGGCGAGATGCAAGAAGAGCATGGGGCCGTAAAGAGTCTCCCGAAGGTCGCCTTCGGCGGCAAATTGCGCGTGCAGTAGTTCACGAAAGCGGTCGCGTCCGTGCGGAGTGATGCGGTAGACCGTACGCATGCCGCCCCGAGCCACGCGCTGGTGCGCGACCGCGGTTAACAGGCCACATTCGGCAAGCTGGCGCACGGCGTAGTAGAGCGTGCCGACATCTACATCGGTAAAACACTCGATCATGGCCTGGGTCAGACGTCGCTTGATCTCGTAGGGGTGAAAGTCGCCGCGGTGCAGAACGCCCAAAATATATAGTTCGGCCTTCATTGGTCTAATTATACTATTATAATTGCATTAAAGGGGGATGTGGGATGAAGCGTTCCGTTCTCGCCTGCCTCGCAGGACTCCTCACGTGGGCTGTCGTCGTCACGGTGATCAACCGCGTGCTTCGCCTGAGCCTGCCGAACTACACCGCTGCCGAGCACACGCTCCAGTTCACGCTGGGCATGAAGTGGGCACGCCTTTTGATGGCTATCGTGACATCGCTGGTGGCTGGTGCCGTAACACGTTGGATATCCCCATCGAGCCGCTGGGCGCCGTTGATCGTCGGCAGCGTGGTGCTTGCAATGTTCGTGCCTGCGCACATCGCCCTTTGGAGCAAATTTCCGGTGTGGTATCACCTGACATTTCTCCTGACGATTATTCCGGCGGTGCTCGTGGGTGCGCTGCTGCCACCGCGCCGGAACAAGGACCTCAACAAGGTTTACTCCGCACCGAGCTGAAGTTTCATCGCCGAGTATCAACAATCGAGCCAGCTACTGCCGCGTCCTGTGGAGAGTACATTGGCCTGTCATCGCTAAACGACGAGATTCATCTCCCGTGTCAGTAGTGGCTTCTCTGATATGTTTGGCCAGAATATTGAGGTATTTCATGGCTCAATCTGATAGCGGCATTGGCAATGTGACACCGAATGCGGAGCTCGTGCAAATGGCAATGTCCTATTCGCGCAGCTGTACGCTCTGCGCGGCTGCGCGCCTTGGGATTGCCGATGCGCTCGGAGATGAGGTGCGCAGCGTCGATCACCTGGCCGAGACTTGTCAGGCGAATGTGGATGCTCTGTATCGCCTGCTGCGTGCTCTGGCCAGCATAGGCATTACAACAGAGGAAACGACGCCGAAACATTTTCGGCTGACCCCGTTCGGAAGACCGCTACGGAGGGACGTGGCCCAGTCGGCATGGCCAGCCGTCATCTTCTGGGCGGATCTGCTCGCCGACAACTGGTCCCTGCTTACCGATTGCATCCGAACGGGCAAGCCTGCCTCACAGGTGCGTGATCCGAATGTACCTTCTCGCTGGTCACAGGATCCTGAAGCTGACTCGATCTTTCGTGCCGTCATGGGCACGGCTCCCGCAGATGATTACGCTCCCATCGCGAGGGCGTGGGATTTTTCGCGCGCGAAGGTGGTCGCCGATCTTGGCGGGGGCGGGGGCGCACTGATTCTTGCAGTACTGGAACTCCATCCCCATCTTCGAGGTATGCTCGTCGACCTCGAGGCCAGCGTGGAGGCAGCGAAGGCGCGCTTCGCGGACGAAAAGGTCTCCTCCCGGTGCAAGCTGCTGGCGGCAGATCTGACCCAGTCTGTTCCAGCCGGCGCCGATGTGTACATGCTCAAACACGTTCTGCACGGGCGCCGGGACGCGGAGGCGATCACAATTCTCAAGAACTGCCGCGCCGTGATTCCGGAGAACGGCACTCTGCTGGTCATCGAGTTCATCCTGCCTCAGCTGATCTCTCAGGCGGACCCGCACCTAGAACGCCACCTGATGAGTGATCTCAACATGCTGGCCGTTACCGGCGGCAGAGAGCGAAGTGAGCACGAATGGAGAACACTTCTCGAAGCAGCGGGTTTTCGCCTGGCCGGAGTTTTTCCGGTCGGGAATGATGTGGGGATCCTCGAAGCAAAGCCAGCTCAAGCGTGATTGCTCGCTCCGGCCCATGTAGCAACTGCTCTCAATGAGTACATGTTTGGGCGCTTCGAGTTTGCCCTCTCTATGAATCCCTCGTAGATGACGACCTTGGAGGTGACATCCGTCAGTTCGCTTCTCTACCAGGTCTCGACCTGCTTTCGCATCGGATCGAAGTTCCTTTGCATTCGATCCACTCCCACCGAGATGCAGTCGATGAGCGAGAAAGACGTCGAGTGTTTGGCGAGCACCGGCGTGAATGCTCCAGAAAACCAGGAGCACGCCAATGCCAACTCACAGGCGGAGGTCGAGAAGCGGGCAACGCTGGGACAAGTATCCTGTACGGGGCCAATTGTGATGGTGACAGCCCGGACTGTGCTGGCGGTCGTTGCCCAGGCGATTGTGGCGTTCATTTACGTGCTGCGCCGTGATCGAAATGTCGCGATTCCACGTGCAACCCGACTCCTGGAGCTAAAGCTTGCGGTGGAACAACTCGAGGACAGATTCTGCTGAATGTACTTCTTGCTGCCGACCTTTCTTCCAGTGCTGGCAGCCGGGCCGATGCGGTAGCCTTCCGCCGAAGATGAACTCCACTGGTGGACGAGGGCCGGTGACGACTCTCTTGGACTCGACTGGGCGCTCTAGAAGTTAGAAAAGCAATGATTTAGGGTTGGGCGTAGTAGCCGGTGCGGGCCCGAGCCGTAGCCCCCGGCTTGTCGACCGTGATCCCGACTGCATGGTACTCATTCACCCGGTCGGCGCGGGCAGCGGCGAACGAGAGGACATAAAAAGAGTTGGCATCCGCGGTGCAATTTGCGATTGCAGTGGTGAGGTCATTGCTGGAATTGAGGACGAGGCCGCCGCTTTGAACTGCAATTACCTGCAGGCCCAGGTCGCCGGGGTACAGTCGCGAGGGCGAGGTTACGCCTTTCAAAAATTCTTTATAGTAGCTAACCCGCATTCCACCTGCATCCGCCAGGCCGAGTGGATCAATGACATAGAGAGTGACGCGGGACTGCCTAAGGCCGGTGGAGAGCGCCACGATCCCGTTGAACAAGTGCTCAGACTCTTTAGAGGTCAATTGAACGTTCGGTCCTGAGAGCAATGGCCATCCGGGACTGAACCAGACCATCAGTTTTCTGCCAGGCTGCTTGCCCTCGTATTCCACGAGTTGGGTCAGGGTCTTGAGCGAGAGGTCAAAACGCTCTGTTGCACCGTAGAAGCCCGCCGAACGATTGATAACTCGCAGCCCGGTCTCGTATTGATCGTATAGCGCGGCCAGGGCAGTTCCATTGCGAGAAGGATCCCCCTGCATCTTGGTTCCAGTGTCGGTAAAGACAACAAGCGATACAGGCTGCGCGAGCTTACCGCCGTTCTGGAGCAGAAACTTCTTCAGTTCACTTCGTGCGTAAGTGATCGCGTCAAAGGAAGTGTTGACGGCGTCGACCACCAGCACAACTTCAACCGGATCGGTGGTTGAAGCCGCTCCGTTATCCACGGCATGAAAGGAGAGGATATTCTGCGGCCGCTTATCGTCGAGAACGGTGAAGTCCTGCTGCTGCAGGCCGAGAACAGGTGCGCCAGATTTGTCGGTCACTTGAACGTCGATTGTGATTACGCGGTCTGGGCTGGTTGGTGGCGGGACTTTGGGCTCGGCAGTGCGAGGTTGAAGCTGGGGCTGAGGAGTGCTTTGCGGGGGAGTGTTCTGTCCCGAGGCGGCAGAAAGAGGCAGAAGCAGGACTAGAAGCAACCGAAAGAGCCGATCCATGCTGACTCACCTCAGTCTGGAATCCTCCGCTCGAAGGGCAGAGGGGCAGCGCACAATGTCCAACAGAGCAAAGTTTAGGCCCTGCGTGTGCCAGAAATCAAACGACACGTAGGCATTTGCTTTTTCATCATACGCAGAATCGTGGTGGAATCTTTGTTCCAGCGGAAACGAGCGGGCTCTTAGCGAATGATTAAAGTTAGTGAGAGGCGAGGATTGCGTCGGTGACCCGCGCGGCCTCGACCGCTGCCTTTACGTCGTGGGTCCGCAGGATGTGCGCGCCCTTGAGGATCAAAACAGTGTGAGCGGCGAGATTTCCGTAGAGGCGATCAGAAGCGGCTGCGTCGTTCCCATCTTTTGCCAACATACGGCCGATAAATGATTTTCTTGACGTGCCTGCCAACAGCGGGAATCCCAGCGATTGCAATTCCTGAAAGCGCGCCACGAGGGGGTAGTTCTGCTCGAAGTTTTTTCCGAAGCCGAAGCCGGGATCGAGGACGATCCTTTCCCGCCGCACGCCCGCCAGCACAGCCGATTCCGCCCATTCTCGCAGTTCGCGTTTGACCTGAAGGACAATATCGCCGGGCGGCGGCAAGGTGCGCCACTCTTCGGGACGGCCACGCATGTGCATCACAATCACGCCGCACTTTAATTCGGCGATGGTTTTGGGCATCTGCGGATCCCAGCGCAGCCCGCTCACATCGTTGACGATCTGGGCTCCGGCGGCCGCTGCGGCGCGGGCGACGCTGGCTTTGTAAGTGTCAATGGAAATCACCGCATCGGGGCGCAGTTTCTTGAGCTCGGTAATCACCGGCAACACGCGGCGCGATTCCTCTTCCTCGCTCAGGGCAACTTTTGGAGTTCGAGTCTCCTGCTTTGGTTTTGCTTCCTGATTTCGAATTTCCTGCGGTGGAGACGCGACGGAGACGCTGGCTCCGGGACGGGTGGATTCTCCGCCAATGTCAATGATGTCGGCGCCTTCCTCGAGTAACTGTAGCGCGCGAGCTGCGGCTTTTCCAGGCTCCAGGTGCTGGCCACCGTCAGAAAAAGAGTCGGGGGTCACGTTGACGATGGCCATAATCAGCGTGCGCTTGCCCAGTTCCAGGGTGCGCGTGCCCAGGCTCCATTGAAAGACTGTCCTCATGCGGGCGATTCTAAAGGAAGATTCCGCATCGGCAGTGGCCTCGGCTAGCGGCGCCGCACCGCCGCGTCGCGGATGCGGGTAGCTCGGAGGGCGGCGGGCCCGGTGCCAGTGGGTGGTTTTCGCATTCCGTTAAGCAAATCTTTGAGCACGACTGCGTTGTTGTGCTGCTCGTTCTTCGAGGCAAACAATAGAGTGAGACGCTTTCTCTGGTGGGCCAGGCGGTAAAGCGTCTGCAAATCTTTTTCGGCTTCTGGACGGGCCAATTCTCTCAGGTAGCGCTTGCGAAAAAGCTGCCACAGTTCCGGCTGCGCGTGAAACCATTGGCGCAGCTCATCGGAGGGAGCAACATTCCGGAGCCACTCATCCAGAGCGATTTCAGATTTGCGCAGACCGCGCGGCCACAACCGATCTACCAGGACACGCGCTCCGTCGGAGCGCGATACTGATTCGTAAACTCGCTTTACCGCGACTGGCATGGCTATGCTCTATCATTGTAAGCGGAGTGAAAGCGCGATGTCTGTGGGAAAACCGGTGAAAATAGGCACGACCCAATGATGATAAAGTTGCGCGTGACGGAACGGCGGGGTGGGCGGAGGCTCAGCATAATCCGGCGACTGTTTGGCGGGGCGTCCGTTGCATTGCTTGTTCTCGCGTTGCTCGCGGGTTGCGATGTGGAGCGTCGTAGATCAGACGCCGAACTGGGCCTGAACCCGCAACAGGCCGCGGGACGCAAGATCTACGACAACTACTGCGACCGCTGTCATCGGCCTTATTCCACGAAGGGTAAAAAAGGCCCCGGCCTGAAGGGCATATTTCAGCATCAGTATCTTTCTCTTAGCGGACTGCCTGCGAATGACGACCGCGTGGGCGACATCATTCGCAACGGCCGTCCGGATATGCCGGGCTATAGCCAGACTCTGAGCGCACAAGACATTCAGGATTTGCTCGCTTACCTGCACACGTTGTGATGGGTCGAATCATGATGCGTGGTCGATTCACTTCATGGGATAATCCTGCCGTGAAAAATACCGCGCGGGCAGAGCTTTTTCGCAAGCTACCTTCCGTCGATGACTTGATGCGCGGCCCTGCGTTTCTCTCACTGGCGGCAGGCCACGGTCACGATTTCGTGGTCGATGCAGTGCGCTCCGTACTGTTCCGGCTGCGCCAGGAGATCACATCGGGATTGCTGGACGACGATGCGCTGGAGCTTGCGCTCTCGGGTCTAACGGACGCGGTGGAGAATCAACTTCGTCAGGAGCTGAGTTACTCTCTGCGGCCGGTGATCAATGCTACTGGAGTGATCCTGCATACCAACCTTGGCCGTGCTCCGTTGGCGGATGCAGCGATCGAGCACATCCGCGAGACCGGCGCGAGTTATTCCAATTTGGAGTTCGATTTCGCGGTTGGCGCTCGTGGAAAGCGGGATGTGCATGTGGACCGCCCGTTTCGCAAATTGCTGAGCAGTGATGCGCTTGGTACGGGTTCGGCGACGAATGCCGCCGGGCTTCGCCCGGGCGGGACATCCGAGGCGGCTGTCTCTACACGAGCTGAAACAGCGACCATTGTGGTCAACAATAATGCGGCCGCGGTGCTGCTTGCGCTGAACACACTCGCGGAGGGCGGAGAAGTTATCGTCTCGCGCGGGGAGCTGGTGGAGATCGGCGGGTCGTTCCGCATTCCAGATGTGATGGCGAAGTCGGGTGCGATCCTGCGCGAAGTGGGCACGACGAACCGCACGCGCGCTTCCGACTACGAGCATGCCTTCAACGAACGGACGCGGCTTTTGCTGCGCGTGCACCGGTCCAACTTCGAGATTACGGGCTTCACCGAGCAGGCTTCTACGGCGGAACTGGTGGCGTTAGCCCACAAGCGCGGTATTCCGCTGATGGAAGACCTGGGCAGCGGCGCGCTTTTTGACCTGCGCTCGATTGGAATCGACGGCGAGCCGGGCGTGCTGGATAGCCTGCACAGCGGAGTCGATATCGTCACCTATAGCGGGGACAAGCTGCTCGGGGGTCCGCAGGCGGGATTGATCAGCGGCAGCGCCGGGTTGATCGCGCGTATGCGGTCGAACTCGCTATTTCGGGCTTTGCGGGTGGACAAGCTGATCTATGGCGCTCTGGAAGCGACTCTTCTCGCCTACGTGCGGCACGATCACGATGCGATTCCTACGCTGCGCATGATGCGGCTTTCGAAAGAGGAAATCGGTAGGCGGGCGGACGCGCTGGCGGCACGTGTTGCCACGGTGAAGTTGAAGGTTGAAATTGTGGATGGTGAATCGGTCCTCGGCGGCGGCGCCGCTCCATCTTCCGTTCTGCCTACGCGCCTGCTGGCGCTAACTTGCGAAGGTCTTAGTGCTGACGAACTGACCGCGAGGCTGCGCGGTTCACAGCCTCCCATCATTGCCCGGGTTGATGAGGGGCGCGTGCTGCTGGATTTGCGGACGGTTTTTCCGGATCAGGATTCCGCGATAGCGTCTGCCTTGAGTCGCATCGCTGCGTGATTCTTTCGCATCGAACTGTTGTTGGCTATTCTCCACACTGTCGGACACTCCACTCGAGCTCTCGCCGACTTGCTTGAGACGCTTCACGCTCACTCCATTCAAACGCTGGTAGATATCCGCGCTTTTCCTATGTCGCGGCGGCTGCCGCAATTCAATCGCGAGTCACTGGAGGAAAGTTTGCCGGAGGCTGGAATTCGTTACGTCTGGATGCAAGGCCTCGGCGGTTATCGCAAGAGGATTCGAGACGATTCTCCCAACATCGCTCTCCGCAGTGCGAGCTTCCGCAATTATGCTGATTACATGCTGACGGAGGAGTTTGAAAACGCGATGGCGGAACTGGTTGCGTTCGCCGAGGTTTCGCGCACCGTCTATATGTGTGCCGAGCGCGTATACTTCCGCTGCCACCGCATGCTGGTTTCGGACTGGCTGGTGGCGCACGGGCATGAGGTGATGCATATCGACGGGACCGGCCCGGCGAAGCCTCATCGCCTCACCGCGGAAGCGCGCGTGGTAGAGAGCGAGCTGATTTACCGCGGCGACCGATTATTGTAAGGTCTAGCAAAAATATGATCGTCGGCACAGGCATTGATATTGCGGAGGTTCCGCGCATCCGGCAATCGATCGAACGTTTTGGCGATCGTTTTCTGCAGCGCGTGTATACGGCGGGCGAAATCCAGTATTGCGACTCGAAGGCAAATCGTGCGGAGCGCTACGCCGCCCGTTTCGCCGCTAAAGAAGCTGCTATGAAGGCTTTGGGTACGGGTTGGAACCATGGCGTGCGCTGGCGCGATTGCGAAGTTGTGCGCCTGCCGGGCCGACGACCGAGCATTTGTTTTCACGGCAAAGCCGCTGAGTTTGCCGCAAAGCTGGGCGTCAAGAATGCCGTGCTGTCGATTTCCCACACTGTCGAGCAGGCCATCGCGCAAGTCATTCTCGAAAACTAGCGCTGGAAAGCTAGATGGGGCGGCAAGGCCTTCTGCTAGACTTGTCCGGCCCATTCCTTGTTATGTCCGCGACCCTTCAGGCTCCCGCTCCAACTCGATTAACGGAAGTATCTGAACGAACTTTGCTGGCCGGGCTGGGGCTGACGAGTTTCGCCGCCCTCTTGCTGGAACTGGCGCTGACGCGATTGTTTTCGGTCGTGCTGTTTTATCACTTCGCCTTCCTCGCTATATCGATTGCGTTGCTGGGACTGGGCGCGGGCGGGGTTTTCGCTTACATGCTGAAGCGGCGGCTCGCCGGATTCGATACCCGCTCCTTGGCCTCGCGGCTTTGCATGGTGAACTCGGTGACGGTTTTCCTGGTTCTGGAGACTGTGCTGCACGTTCCGGTGACGCTTGAGGTCAGCGGGAGCAACTTTCTGCTATTGACCGTTATTTACCTCGCAGCAGCTGTGCCTTTTTTCCTGACCGGAGTCCTGTTCTCCGTGGTTTTCGCACGCGAGGCGCTGCGGATTCCGCTGCTTTACGGTGCCGATCTGGGGGGCGGAGCGCTGGCCTGCCTGGCGGTGGTGCCGCTGCTCAACTGGATCGGAGGACCGAACACGATTCTCACGGCCAGTGTGGCGCTGACGGGGGCAGCTGCGGTCTGGGCTTCTACGGAGAACGGACGCAGGGTGGCGGGCGCGTTGCTTGCCGGATTTCTGATGCTCATTGTCGGGAACCACTCGGACCGACTGATTGATGTGGTCTATGCCAAGGGAATTTTCCGCAACCCGGCGTGGGTGGAGTTTGCCCGATGGAATGCATTGTCGCGCGTGGAAGTCGATCGTCAGGGTCAAGCGAAGGCCATCGTCATCGACGCCGACGCTTCCACGTACATCATGAATGCCGAGCCGGAGCAGGTGCAGGGTACGGCTTGGGAAGGCATTCTTATGTCGGCACCGCCGGCCCTGGCGAACGTTCTGCGGCCCCGCGGAGAGTTCGCGATCATCGGCCCGGGCGGCGGGGTTGACGTGCTGCGCGCCCTGGCCAGCGGCAGCCCGAGCGTGACCGGTATCGAGATCAATCCCATCATCGCCAACACCATCATGCGCGGGCGGTACGCCACTTATTCCAAACATCTTTACCAGCGGCCCGAAGTGCACATCCATGTGACCGATGGACGCTCTTACCTGCGCTCAACGCAGCAGCAGTTCGATGTTGTGCAGATGACCCTGGTGGACACGTGGGCTTCGACCGCGGCGGGAGCTTTTGCCCTCAGCGAAAACAACCTTTACACCGTTGAGGCCTTTCGCGAGTATTTTGAGCATCTACGGCCAGACGGAATGATCGCGATTACTCGCTGGGAGTTCCACGAGCCACGGGAAGCGCTGCGCGTGGTCGCGGTCGCGATGGACGCACTGCATCGCCTGGGCGTCGCCAATCCGGCGCGGCATTTCATCGTGGCCGCCGAGGGAGCGCTCGACGAAGACGGCATCCCGGTGGTGGTGCTGGCGAAGAAGACGGGTTTCACTAGTGAGGAAGAAGCGGCAGTAAGAGCTCATTTTGCGCGATACAGCGATCTTCGCCCGCTATACCTGCCCTCGGATCCGGGGCACAATCCGTTCGGCGATTTGATTGCCAGCAACGATCCCGACGCCTTTGCCCGGGATTACGCTTACAACGTTGCGCCAGTCAACGACAATGCCCCGTTTTTCTTCTTCACGCTCAAACGCTCACAAATGCTCGGCCCGGAGGGGGTGCGGAATGGCATTGACTGGAAGGTAAACCTCGGCGTGCTGGTTCTTCTGCTCGTGCTGGTCATCTCTCTCATCGCCGTGGTGGTCTTCCTGATTCTGCCTCTTGCACTGCACACCGGCCGGATACGCCAAACCCCCTTACCTCTGCTCTATTTTGTTGCCGTGGGTCTGGGATACATTCTGGTGGAGATAGCCTTCATCCAAAGGTTCGTGCTTTTTCTCGGACATCCCACGTATGCCCTGACGGTCGTCATTTTTCTATTGATGCTCTCGAGCGGAGCGGGCAGCCTGTTTTCGCGGTGCTGGCTACCTCGCACTGAGCTTGCCTGGATGCCGATCACGCTGGTAATCAGCGCACTTTTGGTGGATGTGTTCTTCCTGCCCCATTGGCTGGCGGCGTGGGTGGGACTTGGGTTTTACTACCGGCTTGTAGTAAGCGGCCTCCTGTTAGCTCCACTTGGCTTCGTGATGGGGATGCCGTTCCCGACCGGCTTGCGCGCACTGGCTGCGGACCCGGTCCTCGGTATCTCGACCGCTGCGGCCAACGACGACAATGTCGTGGAGTGGGCATGGGCGATGAATGCCGCCGCTAGTGTGCTGGGTTCGGTACTGGCCATGGTAATCGCGATCCAGTTTGGCCTGAACGTGACCTTGGGCTGTGGAGTTGCGGCCTACCTGCTCGCCCTGTTGTTGCTGCCAGCACTGCATCCCCACTGCGCTGAGGACGGACCTCTTGTTTTGCTATGATGCTCGCAGGGGCGGCGGGAGTTTTCGTGCGCAACCCAAATGGCGGTCTGAGGAAATTATTTGCCGAGCCAGAAGCAGCTCCAATGGTCGCAACTGCGTGTTGGCCTCACGGTAATTTTCGCCAGCTTGACGTTGGTTCTGCTTCTATTTCTGATGTCTGGAACCGGCGGCTTCTTCTCTCACCGTATTACTCTAATATCGTTCTTCGACAATGCGAGTGGATTGCGGGTGGGCGCACCGGTGCGGCTCGACGGCGTGGATATCGGCAATGTTGCGGCCATTCGTGTGGTGCCTGACAAAGATAAGCAGATCACTCCTGTCGAAGTGGTCATGAAAGTGAGCACGAAGTACGGGTTTAACCTCCGGCGCGATTCGATGACCTCGCTGGATACGGCCGGAGTTCTCGGCGAGACATACCTGGACATTGACAGCTCGCAGGCCATCGGCCCGGCGGCGAACAATGGCGACATCCTTCCCACTCAAGTACATCCTGACTTTAATGAGTTGGTGCGCTCCAGCCAGAGTACATTGCAGAACATGGACGCGCTGCTCAAGCGCGCGGATCGCATCGTGGCCTTCGCGGAGAGCGGCAAAGGCTCGTTGGGCAAATTAATCTACGATCCGCTTCTCTATGACCGCTTGTCGCAGACGGTTACAGAATTCAAAGGAGTTGTTGACGAGGTCGCTCAGGGACAAGGAAGCCTGGGGAAGTTGATCAATGACAATGACGCCTACAACAAGTTCGTCGCCACGCTCGATAAGATCAATGCTGTGGCCGACGACCTGCAAGCGGGCAAGGGGACGGCGGGGAAATTCCTGAAAGATCCCTCACTCTACAACAATGCCAACGATACAATCGCGAACTTGAAGAAGGTGAGTGATGACATCAATGCCGGTAAGGGGACTCTGGGCAAACTCACCAAGGACCAGGAACTGGCGAACAAGATCGACACGACGATGACGAAACTTGCGGCGCTAACCAGCGATCTCGAAGCGGGCCGCGGGACTGCCGGAAAACTGTTCAAGGATGACACGCTCTATAACAACGCCAACCAGATGCTAACGGAGACCCAGGGCCTAGTGAAAGCCATCCGCGAAAATCCCAAGAAGTATCTCAGCATCAAGCTGCACATTTTCTGAGAACGCAAGCCCGCGAAGAAGCCCGGCAGCACCAGGACCGCGTTCAGCATGCAGCGTCTAGCACACCACCCGCGGGGAGGATGTGGACTCCGCCTGCTCATGTGCGTGATAGCTGGAGCGCACCATGGGGCCGGACTCAACGTGACGGAAGCCGAAGCGCAAGGCCTCATCCCGCAACTCGCGGAATTCTTCAGGTGTGTAGAACCGGGCAATGGGGAGGTGATCCCGCGAGGGGCGCAGATATTGGCCCACGGTAAGAATTTCCACGCCTCGGCCACCGAGATCGCGGAACACTTCAATCAGTTCTTGGGTAGATTCGCCTAGCCCAACCATCACGCCACTCTTCGTCACCATTCCGGGAGAAAACTTTTTGGCGTTCTCAAGCAGCTTTAGAGTGCGCTCGTAACGGGCGCCGGAGCGTACCGTGCGGTAAAGCCGAGGCACGGTTTCAGTATTGTGATTGAGAACGTCGGGTTGCGCCTCGAGCACGATCTTCAACGGTTCTTCCAGACCTTGAAAATCTGGAATCAATACCTCGATGCGGCAATCCGGGACGAGTTCACGAATCTCGCGAATGGTGTCGGCAAAAACTTTGGCGCCGCCAACGTTGTCATCATCACGATTCACACTGGTCACGACGGCGTGTTTCAGGCCCAGAGTAGCAACGGCTTCAGCCACCCGGCGCGGTTCGTCCCAGTCGATGGGCTCGGGTCGGCCTTTAGGAACGGCACAGAAGCCGCAGCGGCGGGTGCAGATGTCGCCCAAAAGCATGAAGGTCGCGGTCTTGTGATTCCAGCACTCGCCGATGTTCGGACACTGCGCAGACTCGCAGACAGTGTGCAATCCTAGCCCACGCGCCAGTTTCTTGAGGTTGTGAAAGTCGTCGCCGACGGGAGCTTTGGCTCGCAGCCACTCCGGCTTAGGCACGCGGAGCGGCGGAGCGAGGTCGATCTGAATCAGTTGAGAAATACCAGCCATCTGCTTGATTCTACCAGTTCATCCCACTTCAACCAGACCGTAGGTATGCTGCCAGCGCGTGCGCAGGGCGACCAGGGCTCGGCTGATTTCTGCCTGCGTGACTTCAGAGTTAGGCCCCGCCATCACCGCCGCGGCTTCGCGCTTGGCCAGTTCCAGCAACTGCCAGTCACGAATCAGGTTGGCCACGCGGAAGTTCGGCATCCCGGCCTGCCGCGTGCCGAAGAACTCTCCTGGCCCGCGAAGTTCGAGATCGAGTTCGGCGATCTGGAAGCCGTCATTGGTGCGCACCATGGCGTCGAGGCGGCGTTCACCTTCTTCGGTCACTTTGCCGCCGGTCATCAATATGCAGTAAGACTTTGCAGCTCCGCGCCCGATCCGCCCGCGCAACTGGTGGAGCTGCGCGAGGCCGAAACGTTCCGCGTGCTCAATCACCATTACGGTTGCGTTGGGCACATCGACGCCAACTTCGATGACGGTGGTTGCGACCAGAATCTGCAATTCGCCTTTCTGGAACATGCGCATGACCTGATCTTTCAAATCGGCGTCCAGGCGGCCATGCAGCAGGCCAACTTTCAGATCGGCGAAGATTTTCCCGCTCAGTTCGCGGTACATCTTGATCGCAGCTTTCAGTTCGGTCTCTTCGCTCTCTGCGATGACGGGGTAGACCACATACGCTTGATGTCCCGCCACAACCTGCTTGCGCACAAAGTCCCACACTTTGGGCGATTGGTCGTCGGTGATTCTGCGGGTGACAATGGGCGTGCGGCCCGGCGGAAGTTCGTCGAGCACGCTGATGTCTAGATCTCCATACAGGGTGAGCGCCAGCGTGCGCGGAATCGGCGTAGCAGTCATGACTAGAACGTCAGGCTCTGCAAGATTCTTTTCGGGTATCTGCGCCGAACCCTCGCTGGCAGCGGTTTGGGCACGACCCTCGCTGCCTTCGCCCGATTTCTTCATTAACTTGAGGCGCTGCAAAACGCCGAAGCGGTGCTGCTCGTCGACGATGACCAGGCCCGGCCTCGCAAACTCAACTTTTTCCTCCAGGAGAGCATGAGTGCCGATGACGAGCTGCGCGTTTCCCTGCGCGATGTGGCGGCGAATTTCGCGCTTGCGGTCCGCCTCCAGAGAGCCGGTCAGCAGGACGATGCGGTATCCGGCATTCTCCAGAATTCTGCGCGCGGAAAAATAATGCTGCTGGGCAAGAATCTCCGTGGGCGCCATCAGCGCCACCTGATAACCATTTTCGATGGCGATGATCGCTGCCTGAAAACTTATGATGGTTTTTCCCGAGCCCACATCTCCCTGCAGCAAACGCCGCATGGGATAAGGTTTTTGCATGTCATCGGCGATCTCTTTCAAGACTCGCTTCTGCGCAGTCGTGGGATGGAAGGGCAGGATTTTCTTGATGGCTTGGCGCACGCGATCGTCCAGGCGAAAAGGGATTCCGGTTTCCGCCTTTTGCTGGCGGCGCTTGAGTTCCAGGCCAAGCTCGATGAAGAACAATTCTTCGAAGATCAGCCGGATGTGTGCGGGGGTGCGGGAGGATTGCAAATCTTCGGAGCTCTCCCCAGCTTCGGGCCAGTGAACTTTCCACAGCGCCTCACGCGGCGAAACCAGCGCCAGACGGCCACGCACGGCCGCCGGAATAGTTTCCGCCAAATCGGGAGTGAGGTCGTCCAGAGCCTTGCGGATGACTCGCCGGAACCAGCGCGCGGTCACGCGGCCTTGCCCGGCCGACTCGTAGATGGGCACGATGCGTCCGACCTCGAGCGACGCTGCCGCCTTGTCGTCCGCGTCTTCTGCGGCGGCATCGCCCAGCATCTCAAACTGCGGCTGAACGATCTGCAGTTCGCAACTCTTCGGATCCTGCTCCACCTTCCCATAGAGCGCGATCAATTCGCCGGGCTTGAATTTGTCTTGCAGATAGGCGGCATTGAACCAGAGGCAGCG
Organism: Acidobacteriaceae bacterium; assembly: GCA_003138975.1. GTDB lineage: Bacteria > Acidobacteriota > Terriglobia > Terriglobales > Acidobacteriaceae > Sulfotelmatobacter. The sequence continues at coordinate 118,461 of PLHQ01000078.1, forward strand.
CAGCCGGGATCGTCCTTGGCCCACAGTCAGTTGAAAGATAGGCATGCGGCGGGTGCGAAACAGGCCCGAGTTGCGGACTTCGCCGATGACGGTAGCCATTTCGCCGGCGCGCAACTCCGCGATCCCACGCGGATTCAGCCGGTCTTCATAGCGAAAAGGCAGATAATTGAGAAGATCGCCGACTGTTGCAATTTCCTTCGTAGCGAGAATCTCCGCCAGCTTCGGACCAATTCCTTTGACGTATTGGACTGGCGTGGTGAGTTCGAGCATCTGGGTTTCTCAAGGAATGGTAGCAGGGCGAACATCATGGAAAATGCACTTTGAAAACGGCTCCCGAATTGGCCGAAACTGGCGTCTAAACTAACTGTGGTGGTTAATTTCCTCCAGGCTTTCTTCGCGGTCGTGCTGGGCAACGTGGCGTACTTCCTGCTCGCGCCATCCCTGCACCTGCCCCGACACCGGCCGTTTCAGCCGGATTGGGGCCTGATTGTGGACTTCTGGTTTTGCGCCGTGGCTTACGGGTTGATCCGCACTGCAAGAAAGTGGAAGTAAGGCCCAATTCACACGCACTATTCATAGTTACTTTCGGAACCTGTGTAACCGCCGTCGCTCCATTACCATATCCGCTGAGCTATGAACAAAATCGCGGTCCTGTATGATGCCGGCCAGGCGGTGCTCTCCACCTTCGATCTGGACGAGGTGCTGCAGCGCATTCTGGCGATCGCACACGACTATTTTCATCTGCGGAATGTGGCGATTCTGCTACTTGATCGGCAGTCGCAAGAGTTGTACGTGCGCTCGCAGATTGGTTGGGACGAGGGCCAAGACAAAACTCGCTGGTCTCCGGGCCAGGGGATCACGGGAGCCGCGGCAAACCAGAAACAGCCGGTTTATGCGCCCGACGTCAGCAAAGACCCACGCTATTTCTGCTCTGCCAAGTCCACGTGTTCCGAGCTCGCCATTCCCTTGATGGTGCGGGACGAAGTGGTGGGCGTGCTCGATTGTCAGAGCGACCGCATCGACCATTTCGATTCGGAAACAATCGACCTGCTAACCCTCTTCTCCACGCAAGCGTCGATAGCATTGCAGAACGCGCGCTTGTACTCGCTGGAGCAGCAACGCGCGCGGCAATTACAGGCGATCAATGCCATTGCCCAACAAACTACCGCGGTTCTGGATCTGGAAGAGCTACTGGGCAGGGTTTGTGGGCTGATTCAGGATGCCTTCCAGGTATCGCATGTCTCCCTTTTCCTGCGGGAAGATCATGACCTAGTACTGCGGGCCCATCACGGAACGCTGACCCCTTGCATTCCGGAAGGTGGCCGATTCGCAGCCAACTCGGAACCTTGGGGGAAGATCCTCGCGGATAGTTGCACCTGCACGGAAAACGATCTCTGCAAAGCGCCCGCCAGCGTGAAGTTCTTCGCGGAAACGGCTTCGCGCATGTGCATTCCTCTGGTGTCGTTTGGACAGACGCTGGGCGTCATCGCTCTCGACAGCGCCAAGGCAGATGCCTTCCGTGACGGCGATCAGCAGTCGCTGGAATCGGTGGCCGACATTTGTGCGACTGCCATCCAGAATGCACATTATGTCGATCGCGTGAAGCAGCTTGCTTACCTGGATGGTCTGACTGGCATTTTTAATCGTCGATTTTTCGAGTTGCGCATCATGGAGGAGATTGAACGTGCCCACCGCTACGGAACTGGTATGGCGGTCGTCATGGCCGACATCGATCAGTTCAAAAAGCTGAACGACGAGTTCGGGCACGTCTTAGGGGATGAAGTGCTCAGGCAAACTTCCTCTCTATTTAACCAGCAACTGCGCAAGGTGGACGTGGTATGCCGCTACGGAGGCGAGGAATTCGGCATACTGCTGACTCAAGTGAACGCCAGCCAAGCCTTGGGTGTGGCGGAAAAATTGCGGAAGTTGGTGGAAGGATGGCAATTTCCCGGCGTGCCCCGGACCGTGACCATTAGCGCTGGCGCCGCCGCCCTGCCGGAACACGGTACTAGCCGCGACGAATTGGTAAAGGCCGCGGACTCTGCCCTGTACGCTGCCAAACAGGCAGGACGTAACGCAGTGTGCCTTGCGCCATTCGCTCGCTGCCACTCTGCAAGCTAGATCTCCAGCCGCTCTCCTTGCATCCGATGACGCAGGCGCTCCATTTCCTGCTGCAGTTTCTGGCGACTCTTTTCCAGCTCTTCCCTAATCTGGGGCGAGAATTCCTGTCTTAGCTTTTCTGCTTGCTCCTTCATCTGCTTTTGCTGCGAGCAGAGTGACTGTCGTATTTCCGTCGCGGCTTTGCGGCTCGCTTCCTCTGCTGCCAGTTCGATCTGGGGACGAAGCTTGGCAATCTCGTTTTGCACTTCCGTTAGTTCGGTCGCAGTGTCTGCGTCCAACTCGGGCGCTTCCTGGCTTTCCTCGATCATCTCGCCGGAGTCTTTGCGATCGGGCAGCGTGATGGTGAGAGTCTGTTCTCTTCTGTCGCGGATCACGCCCACACTCACCGATCCGGTACTGTGCGAATGCAAGGCGTGAGTAAAGTCGCTGGTGTCATGGACCGGCTGATCACCGACACGAATTATCACGTCACCCGCTCGCATCCCGGCCTTTTCCGCGCGACTACCTTTTTCCACGGACCGCACCAGCACTCCGTTGCCGTTCTTGGCGCCAAAAAACTCGCCCAGCTGCGGCGTGAGATTCTCCACCATCAACCCGCTGCGCATGGAGGAATGCACCACCACGACCCCAATATTCGGAATGTCGACCTCCGGAAGGTTGGGAATCGGCGGAATCTCGATGTGGAAATCCTTGTCTTTGAATTTGTCTTTCGGCCACAACTGGGAAAATTCGTTGCGCCGGTCGGCAAGTTGCAATTTGATGGTCAAGGGCTGCCCATCGCGGCTCAGCCCTAAAGTGACAACGCGTCCCGGCGGAGTTTCGCGGATCATACGGTGCAGCTGTGTCTTGCTTTCGACGATCGCACCGTTCAGAGTCAAAATGACGTCGTGTTCCTTGATGCCGGCTTTGCCCGCGGGAGCGTCCTGATCCACCATTGTCACTTCGACGCCTTTTTCTTCCTTCAGCTTCAGTGCGCCCAGGCGATCGGAAGTGATATCTGCGATGTCGACCCCGAGATAGGCGCTTGTTCCCGAGTCTTCGCTGGGAATGCCAAAGGGCTGCGACGAATCAATCGCCCATCTCTGTGCGGCTTGGGACAGGTTCAGCAGCAGAGGCAGTACGGCGATCGTAGGCAGAATTTTTTTGAGCATGAGCAACCTCCTGAGAGTTAGCGCCGAACTCTCGAAACGCTTGTGTTCGGTAAAGCTCGTCTACTAATTCGCCCGCTTAAAACAGATATCACCGGTGGTGGTCCGAACCTTCAGCACGGGCCCGCCACCGTTCAGCTTGCCCTCCGCGTTGAGCGTCCTCGGACCCCACTGGTCGCCTTCGCTGGCAACGTGGATGTCCGGGAAGTCGGAGGTAATGTGGTGTCCGTTACCCAGATCGACGCTGGCGCGCACGGAGAGAGCAACATCCGGCGCGATGTAAACGGTAATATCTCCAGCAGAAGTTTCGAGCCTGGAATCGCTGGGCGGAGCGCCGGTTTTCACGAACTTCACGACGATGCCGCCGGCGCCGGTTTCAACGCGTGCCGAGGGAACTCCGTAGAGTTCGATCCCGCCGCCGCCAGTCTGGGCGTGTACGTGGCCTTTAGCGGAGGAGAGGTGAATGCTGCCCCCACCGGTCTCAATTTCAGCTGGGCCACCAAGATCTCCCAGATCGATGTTGCCGCCGCCGGTTTGAGCCTTCACTGTCCCAGTGCACTGACGGACCTCGATCCCTCCGCCACCGGTCTCGATGCTGGCTCCCTGCATGGCGGAAATAATTTCGACGCTGCCCCCGCCGGTTTCCGCGATGACTTTCCCATTGGCATGATGCACCACGATGGAGCCGCCGCCGGTTTGCAGGCCAATATCGCCGCTGATGGTTCCCACATTGATGGATCCGCCACCGGTCTCTGCGTGGGCGCCTCCACCAATGTCATCGAGGTGCATATTGCCGCCGCCACTCTCCGCCTCCACGCGGCCAGTCACTCCGCTGGCGTCAATGTTGCCGCCCTCGGTTTCGACCTTCACCAGGGTAATCTCGCGCGGGACGTTGATCATGAACTCGCCCGAGAACTTGCGCTGCGAGCCCGTATCAATCGTCATACGCGCCGGCCCTACTTTAATGCGATGGACACCCTGCCACTCCCCCACAACCCACGCCGTATCTCCTTTCACATAAGCGCTCACTTTGTAGGCTTCGAACTGGTGCCGCGCATCTTCCTCGGACGACGCCTGAGAACGCATGTGAAGCGTATAGTCGATGCCCGCTTGCTGGGTGCCTCGAACCACCACCGAGCCCATGTCCAGCTTGACTCTCAGGTTCTTGACTCCGGCCAGCGATCCCGTGAGGACTTGGCCCCAGGTGCTGCCTTCGCGGGATACGTGCGTTTCCTGAGCCAGTGCCAGGGGTGCAAGGATGGCCAGCACGCCTAACAGGCCGACGAATTGTGGCGAACGTTTCAAATAAACCCCCTCAGTTTCTATTCTCGATCGCTCGATCTGGGTTAATCAATTTCCGGCAACTGCGCCAACATGGTGCGGGCCTGCGACTTGATGTACTGGCTTTGATCCTTGGCGGCCAGCGTCATCAACACGCCGCGCACGCTCCCGTCGGCCTTCGCCGGCTCGATCAGGCGCAACGCTTCCGTGCGCACGCCCGGGTTCGAATCATTCACCAATGCTTCCAGAACCACATCGCGGACGCGCACATCGTCCTTTACAAAACCGCCCAGACCATCGAGAGCCTTCAGCCGAACTCCGGGATTCGTGTCGTAGCGCAGGGCATAGATCAGCGCATCACGCACCTGCGAAACATCCGGCTTTTGCGTCAGCAGATCCACCGAATCCATGCGCACGCCCGAGTTGTAGTTATTACGGGCGGCAAACAGCAGCAATTGCTGGATGCGCTGATCGTTCAACGATCCCTGTGTTTCCAGCGTGGAAACCGTGTCGTACTTGATGGCGATCTGATTTGTCCCCGGCTCCTGCGTGATGGAACGGATGCCGGTGATCGAAGCCTCGGCAAGAGCGGGAGTCGCGCCCGTGGCCGCATTCGGGGGCTGATGAACGAATACTTTGTAGGACGTTCCCACTCCACCCGCGAAGCCAAGGATCAAGATCGCGGACGCCAGCGCGGGCGAAAAGCTCACTTGCCGCAGCCAATTCGCTGGATCAAACGCCAGCCGCTGCCAGAACCCGCCCTGCTCGGCCGTCTCCAGCGCTTCCTGCAGCCGCATGCGTGCAGCCGTGACCAGGTTCGGCGATGGCGTTACCACCGGAGCCTGCGACAACAGATCGTGAAACTCTTGTGCCGCTTTCAGTTCGGCCGCGCAGTCGGCGCAGCGCGCGACATGCTGCTCCAGTTCATGACGAGCGTCATCCGCCAGCTCGCCATAGACATGCAACGTTATGTTTTCCTTTACCCATTCACACTTCATAATCGCACCCAATTCTTCAGAGCAATCAACACTGTTTGGTTCATCTCATATCCGCCAGCGCCCCGCGCAATTTCTGCGTGGCGCGGAAGAGAGTGTTCTTGGCGGTCTCTTCGGTGGTGTGCAAAATCTCGCCCACGGTGCGCAGCTTCAATCCGTGGTAATGCTTCAACTCAAAGACCATGCGCTCGCGCGGGGTTAATTTTTCTAGGGCACCGGAGATCCTTGCGCCCAACTGGCGCCGCATCAAATCTCGCTCCGGATTCGCGCCCGCCCGACCATCAGGTACTTGATCCAGGAGGTCGTACTCCCCGCCGGACGCGTCTTTCACCACCGGCGCATCTTCCTTGCGCACATTCCGCTTGCGCAGATGATCCAGACAAAGATTGGTCACGATGCGATAGATCCAGGTATAGAAAGAACACTCGAAGCGAAAACTTCCGATGTTCTTGTAGGCCTTGAGGAAGGCGTCCTGATAGACGTCCTGGGCGTCGTGCTCGGTGCCGGTGAGATGCAGCGCCAGCCGCAAGACCGCCTGATCGTAGTGACGCACCAGTTCCTCGAAGGCGCCGCGGTTGCCGCGTTGCGCTTCGCGGATCAGGATCGTATCGTCTATGCGGCGTTCTTGCCCAGCCATGCGGCCCCACGTGGGGTCCAGGTTCCCGCTGACTTTCTCCACTCTCTCGGACTCTGTTCTCGAGTGGGCCCGTGTACCAACCGCAAGTGTTACTGCCCAAACATCGGCCGGCATGTTCTTGTCGTTTTCCTATACCGCCCGGTGTCGATGCCGTACCCGGGCTTGCATAGGAATAGACGGTCTGTCAGTGGAACCGTGAGCAGGAATTATAGGCTGGCAGGGGATTTTTATGCGGCCTAGGTGATTCTTTCATAATGGGTTAGCGGGAGACAGAACAGCTACACAACATCGACGGCGACCGTTGTTGCCGCAAAAACTAAAGTGGAATCCGAGCCCCATGCGACATTCCGCGGATTCTTGTGTTCTTAAGCAATGTAGACTGGTGACGCTCTGGGACAGGTCGTCTCCTGATCGTCCGACCGACCGCACAAGCCAGACTCGAGGATCTTATGTTCTTCCGCGCCTCGTTCGCCTCTCTTGCCTTGCTTGCCAGCTTCTTTCAATTCTCGACCGGAGTCAGCGCCGCCCAAGCTCTCACTCCAGTCTGCCAACCCTCGGTGACTTCGCCGATCGTCGTTGCCTCTCCGGCGCAGCGCCTTGCGGCGGGCGCCAAGGCTCAGCCGCCGCTCACCGACACTTTCGATTGGCCCGACACTCCGCTGGGCGTCATCAAGACGTCCGATGGCTACGAGTTTTTTGGCAGTGATGGCGGTGCGCACTACCGGCAGATGAGGCAAGGACATTGGGTCGGCAACAACAAGTCGGGGTCGTTTACGACCACGGTGGGCACGCTCGACAACCCGCTCGGCAAGGGCGATCCTCATGACGTCAGTGTATCCCCGAATCCCAATCCCTCGGTGAACCCCATCTATCCCAGCTATGGCTACATGGGTGGGGGGCCGGTCTATCAGGTTCCTGCGGGCATGACGGGGGCGAGCAACCTGCTGGCGACTTACCACGCAGAACTCCCCAACGATGCCCTCTATGCGGCCCTCGGGCTGGCTGCATCCACGGATAACGGCCTACATTGGACCGACCTCGGTGAGATCATTCGTCTGAACCAGGCATACGCGGTCGGGCTCGACGGCTTTGAAATCGGCGACGGTCCGCTGGTGCTCTCGCCCGACGGCAAGTATTTCTATTTATATTTTCCCGACTGGATCGCCAACGGTTCGCTGCACACCACGAACGCCCAAGGGGAGTCGACCACTACCAACGTCTCGGTTGCGCGGGCGTTGGCTACCGACGTACTGGATACCGCATTCGGACCGGCGCCGCATCACTCTATCGCCTTCCAGAAATTTTATGAGGGCAACTGGCATCTGCAGCCCGCGATCGGCGGAGCGTCCACCGACCTCAATCCCCATGCCCCATATTCAGGCTATCTCGATATCCACTACAACAGTGCTTTGCAGCGTTATGGGATGATCATTTCCGACGATACGAACTTCGCTTACGCGGAATCCACCGACGGCCTTGCCTGGACGCTGCCCATCTCACTTGGTACTTTCGGCCCGATTGCGGCGTATCCCACTGCCGTCGGCCTAGGCGATGATCCGCACACGCTGGGCAAGAGCTTTTACGTTTACTTCACCTATTTGCCGACCGACGGCAGCGGATGGACCAACGGCTCTCTACGCAGGTTAACGCTCACGTGCCAATGATCAAGGCCGGTGTGGAGCAACAGACAAAGTGCAGGACAGGACAAAAACCGGGCCGAGCGCCCGGGCCGGATTTTCCAATACTACTCTGCGACCACTTCCTTCTCGATCACAACCTTCAAATACGCGGTCACGTCCTTGTGCAGCTTCACCGGCACGGTGAACTCGCCCAAGGTCTTCAGCGGCTCGTGGAGCTGGATCTGGCGGCGATCCAGGTTGATTCCCTTTTTTACAATGGCGTCGGCAATGTCGCCGGAGGTGACCGAGCCGAATAACTGATCGTGCTCGCCCGAGCGGCGCTGGAACGAAGCCGATAAGCCTTCGAACTGCTTTGCCAGTTCTTCAGCCTGCGACTTCTCCTTGGCCGAACGGCGCACCGAGGCAGCCTTCATCTGCGTGATGACGGCTTTGTTGCCCGCATTCGCTTCAATGGCCAGCTTGCGCGGCAGCAGAAAGTTGCGTCCATATCCTTCGGCAACCTTCACCACGTCGCCGCGCGCGCCCAGTTTGCTCACATCTTCTTTGAGAATGACTTCCATGATATGACTCCGATCCTTCGCTTATTTGTCATCCCGAGCGAAGCGAGAGGGATCTGGGTTCGTCTCGCCGCCAGCAAAAACCCAGATTCCTCGCTTCGCTCGGAATGACAACGCTGTTGTGTACCCGTCTGAATCCGTGCAAATCCGCGGGCTAATCTCTTACGATGCCCGTCCAGCAAACGGCAGCAGGGCGATGTTGCGGGCCTGCTTGATGGCCGAGGCCAAGCGGTGTTGGTGTGGCGAACATACGCCGGTCAAGCGCCGAGGCACGATCTTGCCGCTTTCCGCCACGAACTGGCCGAGCAGCCGGTAATCTTTGTAGTTGATGTCGGCAATTTTTTCGGTGCAGAATTTGCAGACTTTCTTGCGCCGGAAAAACTTCCGCCCGCCTTCACGCGGCGGACCACCGGGCCCGGAACGGCCAGCACCGCCGCCTCCGCCGAATCGCGGACGGTCTCCTCCTCCGGAACGCTCACCGAAAGGCCGCGATGGCCGCTCGGTTGCCGCTGGTGCTTTCGTCTCTTCAGTCATAACACTCCTTCATGATCTTCAGTTCTCAGTTCTCGGTTCTCAGAAGAACCCCTGGCTCAGCTAAACGGTCGCCGCCGGGACGTCCGCCGCAGGCGTTTCCCCAGCCGCTGCAGGCGCTTCTTCTGCGCTTGGCGTGGGCTGCGCGCTCACCTTCTTGCGCGCGTCACGAAGAGCCTTGATCTTATCCAGACGCTTCTGCTCCTCGTCGACGCGCACGGTGAGGAACTTGATCACCTGCTCCGTCACGCGCAGACGGCGCTCCAATTCGTGGATCACCGTGCCTGCGCCTTCAATCGTCATCAAAATGTAGATGCCTTCGCGGAATTTGCGCACCGTATAGGCCAGACGGCGCTTGCCCATGCGGTCCACGGCCTTCACCGTCCCGGCGGCTGAAGTTACGGTAGATTCCAAGTTCGAAACCAGTTTGTCCAGATCCTCGTCCGCCATATCGGGCCGGACAATAAACATCAACTCATACGTACGATTCATTCGCTGTCTCCAAATTCTCCGAGCCTATTGCTCCGGTTCCAGCTCCTTGCGGTTGAAGCGGTTCATCGCCGCCGCCGGACCTTCCTTCAAAATCACTTTCACCACTTCTTCGGCGGTATCGAGCACACCATCGATTACCGCCAGATCCGCCTTGCGAAGCGGTGCCAGCAAATATCGCTGACCATCCTCCACCTTGCGCTCCGGAGCCACTCCAATCCGGATACGCAAGAAATCCTGCGTGCCCAGCGCCCCGATGATCGACTCGATCCCGTTATGCCCCGCCGAACTCCGCCGCGTGTGAATCCGCAACGTGCCCAGCGGGAAATCCAGTTCGTCCTGAATCACGATCAAGTCTGATTCCGGCTTGGCTTCGTACTCCTCCACCAACTCCCGGACCGACATGCCGCTGAGGTTCATGTAGGTCTC
>PLHQ01000078.1:128313-173382 GCA_003138975.1 Acidobacteriaceae bacterium
GCGGGCTCAGTTCTTAGCTTGCCCTGAGAAACTGAGCGCAAGCGAAGTTGCCGAAGGCCCGCCAAACGCTGTCATTTCTTCTCCTTCTTCTCGGCCTTCTTTTCCGGCTTCTCGGCAACAGCTTCGCCCTCTTCTTCGGTCTCCGCCTTGCCCTTCTTGATGACCTCGGGCTCGGCCGGTGCAGCGCCCGCTTCCGCCGCCACCACTTCTGGCGCAACCACAACTTCTTCCTTCACGCTGGTCACGTGAGCCACAGGCTGGTTGGCATCCGTAAGGAACTTCAGTTTTTCGGTATGCGGCAAATCCGAAACGCGCAGAACTTTTCCGAACGTGAGATGGGCGACGTCGACATCGATGTGGCTAGGAATGTCCCCGGGCAAGCACTCGATCTCAACCTCGCGCAGCATTTGTTCCAGAATTCCGCCTTCGGTCTTGACTCCAGCCGCCACGCCCTGCAGCATGATGGGCACGCTCACTCGCAGCGCCTTGTCCATCGCGATCCGTTTGAGATCGATGTGCAGCAGATGGCCCTTGATCGGCTCGTATTGCCAATCGACGATCATGGCCTTGGTGTTCTCACCGCCATTGAGCGCGAGATCAAAAATGGTGTTGTGGCCGCTTTCCGAGCGCAGAATGCGCAGCACGTGCCGCGGATCTACGCTCACTGCCAGTGCGTCCTTGCCAGCGCCATACACGACGGCGGGAATCTTGCCTTCACGCCGCACCCGGCGTGCCTGATTCTTGGTGCCAGCTTCCCGCGGATTCGCTTCCAAAACGTTTTGTTCCAATGTGGTTGCCATGATTTCAATTCCTTACGTAAATAATTTGCTGACCGAAGTCTCTTCGTGAATGGACTGAATCGCCCGACCAATCAATCCCGCGATGGAAAGCACCCGGATCCGGGGTTCCACCTGCGCTTCGGGTGTGAGCGGAATGGTATTGGTGACCACCACTTCGCGAATCACCGAGTTCCTGATGTTACTCACCGCGTCCCCAGAGAGGACGGGATGCGAAGAGCACGCATAAACTTCGATGGCGCCATTTTCTATGAGTGCTGCTGCTGTCTTCACCAGCGTGCCTGCTGTATCGATGAGATCGTCGATGATCAAGCAGGTCCGCCCGTTCACGTCGCCGATCACATGCATCACTTCGGCCACGTTCATTTCCACGCGCCGTTTATCGACGATGGCCAGCGCCGCGTCCACCTTCTTCGCGAAGAACCGGGCACGCTCCACGCCGCCCGCATCCGGCGAAACCACTGTCAGATTCGGCAGATTCAACTTCTTGAAGTGATCCACCAGCACCGGCGAAGCAAAAAGATGATCCACCGGAATGTTGAAAAATCCCTGCAACTGTGGCGTATGCAAATCCACAATCAACGCGCGATGCGCGCCCACGGTGGTCAGCAAATCCGCAACCAGCTTGGCTGAGATTGGTACCCGCGGCTTGTCTTTGCGGTCCTGACGCGCATACCCGAAATATGGAATCACCGCCGTGATACGCCGTGCCGAAGCGCGCTTGAACGCGTCAATCATCAACAGCAACTCCATCAGGTGCTCATCCACGGGCCGGCACGTCGGCTGCATGACGAAGATGTCGCAGCCGCGCACGTTCTCCTGGATCTGCACATAGGCCTCGCCATCGGCGAAGCGCGTCAATAGAGCTTGCCCACGCTGCATACCGAGAAACTGGCAGACTTCATCGGCTAACGGAGCGTTCGCCGTGCCGCTGAAAATTTTGAACTTCTCGTCCACGCGCGCACGCGGCTTGCGTTCCGGCTTCTCTTCGGGCATGGGCGGGGCCTGCTTCTCGGCTTTCTCCGTTTTTTCCGGCGGCGTGACTAGAGTGGCCATGATTTTTCAGCTCTTAAGTCTTTAGCTCTTAGCCTTTAGCCACATCCCTCACCTCTTCGCAGCAAGTTAAGAGCTAAAGGCTGACAGCTGAGAGCGATTTTTCTGGCTGGGCCGCTAGGATTCGAACCTAGACAAAGTGCTCCAAAGGCACTTGACCTACCATTAGTCGACGGCCCAGTAAAAGCTATCGTTGATTTTGGATTGTCGATTGCTGATTGTAACCCGGTCAACCAGCACTCTAATTGTCAATCAACAATCAAAAATCAACAATCAAAAATTTACCCAGACCGCCGCTAGCCGCCCGTCAGTCAAAGACACGCTTCCAGTATTCCCGCCGCGTCAGTGTAACCGTGGCCTGCGCCGCCCACCCCTGCCTGCGGAGCTTTGTCACCGCCGTCCGCGCCGCCTCTTTCGAAGCGAACAGCCCGTACAACGTTGACCCGGAGCCCGACAGCGACGCGTACTTCGCGTCCGCGCGCTCCAGCGCACTCTTACCTTCACTCAGCTCGGGATACTCAGGAAAGACGACCTGTTCAAAGTCGTTCTTGATCCCGGCCCGGACAAGCGCGAGAAGCGGATTCTCGGCCCGGCCCCTTCTAAAAGGAGCACCGGAGTAACTCTCGCTCAGCCACGCAGAAAGCCCGCGGCCAAGCTCAACCATTCTATCGGATGGTCCGGGGAGCGTCAATTCTGACCGCTTGTTTTTCCCGGGGCGATTCGACCCTGCGGCAGCAGACAATGCCACGAAAGCCGAGGTTCCTGCGCCATGGGTTCTTCGATCCCACTCCCCAAAAGCGTTGGGCGTTGAAACTCCCACTGCCGGGGTGACCACCACGCACGCGGTTGCCGGCAAATCCTCCAGAGGATAGACCTTCTCCCCGTGCCCCACTCCCAGCACCGTCCCGCCCACCAGAAACAACGGCAGGTCGGAGCCCACTTCTGCCGCAATCCGCAGCCGCTCCTCGGTGGGCAACGCTTTCTTCACCACCCGCTCCAACGCCAGCAGCGTGGCCACTGCATTCGCCGAAGCGCCGCCCATCCCGCCCTGCACCGGCAACCGCTTCTCAATGTCAATGAGGACCCTGCCCCTGGCCTTCATCGCGCGCATGGCTTTCTCGACGATGCGATAACAAGTGTTTGATTCATCCCTCGGAACTCTCGGGTCGGTACAATGAATCTCAATTCCACTGCCGCGGCTCAAGCTCACACGAATCAAGTCGTGCAGCCCGATCGTCTGGTAGACAGTCAGCAGCTCATGAAAACCATCGTCCCGGGCTTGGCCGATGCGCAGCCCAAGATTGATCTTCGCGAAGGATCGAACCTGTACCGTCATGGAAGCAAGATTGTAAGCCATCCGACATCGAGCGGCGAGACTCTCTGCAAGTTAAACGTTCTTCGCTCGTACTGGTCGCACCAAGATCACGCGACCTCCCGCCAGTCGCACCACCTTGGTAATCTCGACACTCCCAGCACCTTAGCGCACCTTAATTATGTGATTCCAATCACACGAACCGGTGACTTTCGCCGGTCCTCCCCGGTTTGGAATCAGGCCGGTTGGAATTGGCACGACCGCAAACACGAGTGCTGCCCGTCTCGGCAGGACCCTGTCCAGCACTGTCCCGCAAGTTGGGTGGAAGTCGCTGCGTGCGGAAAAGATCGACCCAATTTTCAGCCCGCGTTCCACGACGAGCGCCTAGAGGCCGCGTGTAACGGGCGGTGGGCTATCAGGGGTTTTGTATGTGCGGTTTAACTCGCTATCTTTTGCTGGTGTGCCTCGCCTCGCTTACAACTCTTGCTGGTGCTCAGAGCGGCTACAGAGTGATCTCTGTCGCCGACGGTGGCACCATCTCCGGTACCATTAAGTGGTCGGGACCGGTACCGCATCAGCTGGATTTTCCCGTCACCAAAGACCCGCAAATTTGCGATCCGGAGGGCAAGAAAAACGTCAGCCTCGAGCGCCTGATCGTCGGTCCCGAGGGCGGCGTAGCCAACACCATCGTCTACCTGAAGAATATTTCCGCCGGAAAGGCGATGGACCTGCCGGAGCAGAGACGGCACCTCGATCAGCACCATTGCCATTACATTCCGCACATTCTTCTAGTGCCCGCGAACTCAGAGCTGCAAATGAAAAGCTCCGACGCCACCCTGCACACCATCCACATGGACGGTGCCGCCACCTACAACCTGCCATTCCCGTTCCCCAACCAGATCAACTCACGCACCATGTCCACGCCCGGCTTGGTCAACCTGCGCTGCAATGGCGGCCATGTCTGGATGAACGCCGAGATGATGGTCGTCCCTCATCCTTACTACGCCGTCACCGACGAGAGCGGACGCTTCGAGTTCACCAGCGTCCCGCCCGGCACTTATCAGATTGTCGCCTGGCATGAAGGCTGGGGACTGGCCGGAAAGGAACAGGCCTACGACGTCCTCACCGAGCGCAGCGTGCAGCGCCCCATCTTCACCGAACCGAAGACATGGGAGCGATCCGTAACGGTGAACACCAATCAACCCAGCACCGTCAACTTCGTGATCGGAAATAAGTAGGGCTACAAGAGACGAATGAAATCCGGTCGCAACGTGTTCGCTGTCCCTTGGGGATCGGCGTCATGGTCTTCGGCCTAACTACTCGCCGACAGGAAAAACAGGGTGATCTCAGAGCGTCTGACAACGAACATTTAGCGCCGCCAACTGCGCAGCAGGAAGTATTCATTCACCGGGTGATCATCCGTCAGAGCTGAAGTGAGAGGAGAGTTCGCAATAAGCCGTTCCACTGGGATTTCATTGCGCAGGATCAAATCAAATTGCTCCGCGGCGGAGGTTCGAGGTCCCCATTCCAGCAAATCCAGGACTGCGCTAGGCGGCAAGCGATTAGCCAATTCGAATCCCGAGACCAGCGGCAACGGCTGACGGCTGGCTAGGAAGTGAATTCCATACCTATCGAAAGTCCCGAACGCGCGCACGTACGGAAACGATTCGGTCAGCGCACGAGCCACCGCCGCACTGATAACCACATCCCCTCCCGGCAGCCATTGCTGAAGGATTCCGCCTGAACTAAGGCGCTGTCGTGCAATCTTGTAGAACTCTTGCGAATACAACAGGCTCGATCCAGCGGCCTCGACAGGCGGAGGCGGATCAATCGTGATGACATCGTATGTCTCCCTCGATCGCTCAAGGTATCGTCGTCCATCATCAATGATCACTCTTGATCGCGGCGATTTCAGCAACTGATCACCATCGGCGTGATAGTAGGAGAAAAGACGAGGAACGCTCGGTGTCAGTTCCACCACAGTGGAATCAATTCCCCAGGAGAGGACGGAGCGATGGGTGGTCCCCATGCCGAAACAAATGACCAGGGCATTTCGTGGAGCGCTCGCAAAGGCCAAAGGCAGGTGGGCCATCATTTTAGTAATGGGGGTGAGGCTCGACATCCCGTAACCATTCACTAGCAACCGTTTACTGGAGCGTTCGCTGCCCGTCGCAATCACAGTGGCAGTGGAATCCCTGAGAACACGCCGGTCTCGAAACTTCCCTTCGAAGCCCTTGCCGAACAATATGGCTCCGGCAGCAACCAGGAACGCTATCGCTACGGGGAATTTTTGCCAAGCGCCCCGCTTTTTTCCACTACCAGCCTCGGTTACTCCTCGGAAAGACCCGATTACAAGCCAAGGTATAGAGAGTGTAACCAGCGCCCCGCGTTCACTCATGTTCGGAAGCAACAGAAATCCCGCGGCAAGCGGCCCCAAAATACATCCGAGCACGTTGATGGCGTAGGCAGAGCCTGCCAAGCTGGGATCGCCCTGCGAATCGCGGTCGACCAGCATGGGAGTGGCGAATCCCGCGGCCGTTGCCAGCGGAATGACGCCGAAGGCAACCCGCAACAGTCGCGGCATCGCCAGCTTGGGGTCCGCGAAAATTAGAGGTAAGAGACCGTTGACACCGAGCAAAAGCCAAATGCCGCCATCGGCGGCTTGTCCCCCGAAAACGCCTCGTCGGTACAACTTTGTGCCCACAAACGTCGCCAAAAGGTAGACCCCCAGGATGGCGGCAAAGGCGTAGACCACCGTCCCCAGGTATGGAGTGAAAATCCTGATCCACACGACTTCCATGCCCATGCTGGTGAGTCCCGTCGCAAACAGAAGCCACCTCGTGCTTGCGCCGCGGTGGTGGAATTCTCCGTCTTTTCGTGTATGTGCGCTTGCTGGGACCGCACCTTCTTTGCGGAAGTCGAAAGACCTTGACCGCGACACCGCGCAGGTCGCAATCGTCGCATTCAGCAGTGCTCCGAACCATAAGGTTCGCAGAAATCCGAACTGCTCAATGAGAAGCAACGGAAGGGTTGCTCCGGCCACGGCGCCGAGTACGTTAGCCAGGTACAAGTAGCTGAAGGAATGCTGATCTTCTCCACCTGCAGCGCGCAGCGCAGACATCGCAATCGGAAAAGTCGCGCCCATACACACACACCAAGGAGCGAGAGAAAGCGCGAGCCATATTCCGGAGAAGCAGGAGTAGCCCGACGACGTCCACGCCGCGTCGCGACCCAGGCGGAGCAAAATCTCGTGCCCGAAACGCAACTCGTACGGCACAAGGAATGCTGAGACCCCTATCAGCAACTCGCTGGCGGCATACAAGACAATTGGGCGAACGGTCAGCCCAGAGGCCTCTCGACGGAGCCACCTTCCGGCGATCCAGGATCCCAGTCCAATCCCGGCCATGAACACGGAAAGGAACGTGGCAGTAAGAACGGTTGTTACTCCAAACTGCGCCATCGACAGCCGCAGCCATACCAGTTCATATAAAATGCTGCAGAATCCCGAGACGAAAAAGAAGGCGTAAAACCAAGGCATCACGCCGCTCCCGCGACTGTTCCTCGATTGAACCGGCATAGCGTGAGGGTACTGATCAGGTTGGGTGGGCACCTGCGCGATGCCCGCGGTTGTCTCTTCCCGAAACATTTGCCGTCGAAGTTGGTCGAACGCGATTTACTTCGTCAAAACGTTACGGCGCGGCGCTGTTATAACGAGATGCTTTTGGTTAGCATGCGTCGAGACGGACCCTACCCACGCCGCTTATACAGCACTGCGAACTCAAACCCTGCATTCGCTGGAAACAGTTCCGCCACTTTTCGCAACCGCTCCGCCAGCGCCGAAGGCGCCAGCAGCGGATAATCCCGCTCCCGCAGATCGTAATAATCCACGTCTAAATATAGGGACAACAGATAAATCGAAATCGTGTCGGCAAACGTCGCCTCGAAATATTCGTTCTTGAAGCGCTCGGCATCCGGCCCACCGGCCACAGCCAGCTTGCGCGCCTCCCATGCATCCAGCGACGTCTCGCCGCGCGTCCCGCCCTCCACCTGCTCCCACGCTAAATCGCCGAACTCCTGGGAAACTCCCGCAGCTTCCACCAGCGCATGCCCCACGTTGATATAGAACTCGAACGCCACCGAAAACTTGTCGTCCATCAGCCGCGTGGAGATGAAGACGCACTGCGAATCGCCCAGATTCAAATTGCGATGGCACACCGCATTGTCGCTGAGCGCCACATCATAACGGTCCGCAATCAGGATCTCTTCGCCCTGGCTCACCGTCAGCGGTACAAAATAATAAGCCTTGCGTTTCAGCGCTCCCGCAGCCTTGGTCGGCACCGCCGCAATCATGCGCTCCAGATCAAACGAACTGATGGACGTCTCGCCCGCCACGGCATAACACACCCCATTCGCCGCCTGCGAAACCGGCGTCATCCGGACCACGTCAGCGGGGCTCCGCGTAATAGCTGGCGCTGCCTGCGACATTCTTACTATCTTATACACTAGCTCGGATCAGCTTTCGCGCCGGGACACTACGCACGCAAGATTGCCGAAGGAGTATTCCGCCGATGAAAGAATTCCCGGAGTTTATGAAGCGCTCAGCAAACAGAATCGCGACCAGCAGCCAGGCGACTCCCGGAGTAGAAGGTTACGTCTTCGATGGCGCTGAGGGGAGCCAGATGGCATTCTGGACCTGCCGCGAAACAGCCTCGTCCGCACCCCATGCCCACGATTACGACGAATACATGCTGGTCGTGCAGGGCTGTTACACCTTGATCATCGATGCGAACAGGATTCCAGTAAAGGCGGGAGAAGAGTACTTCATCCCTCGCGGCGTGTCACACGGTGGCGAGGTCATCGCTGGAACCAGGACAATCCACGCCTTCGGCGGACACCGTGCGAACCGGATCGCTTCACCGGCGCATGTCTGATGTTTTTTCAATCTAGATCCCGGTCCCCTTCCACTCCATCCAATCCAGCATCCAGCGCCAGGTGACGTCATGGTCGCGATGGACCGGCGGCGGCGGCGGAGGCTGCGTAGGGAAGACGACAGGCTTACCTCGATAGGCATCGGCAAGCTGCTTGAATACTCTCCCTTGTTCCTTGACCTTGCCATCATTCGTCAGCAGCCCCAGGCTGTACTCCAGCGAGTTGAATTCGAACTTCCGGTCTACGTCGTGGCTGTCCCAATAAGTGAACCAGCTCACTCCTGAATCGATCGCGGCTAGGACCGCTTTCTCCAGCCATTCTGCCTGCTGCCTTTCATTCAGTGATTCGATGCAGGTGTTGAACTCCTCCGCCCACACCGGCTTTCGCAGGTCGCCGGCATAGGACCGGATCAGAGTTGCCATGGCCGCCATCAGCTTCGTGCTCGGCGGATCCATGGGCCCACCGAACTTCAGCGATCCTGACCAATACGGATAGCAGTGCATCACCGGCATGCGCCGCGCCGCCAGCGCCTGCGGAGAAAACGTGGTCGACTCAAACCACGGCAATTCATCCACTCCATTCACGTGAACGCCCTCGGAATAAACAGTCTCCATCAGCGAGAACATTTTCGTCATCCATGCGTCGCCCACGCTCGGTTCCGTGCTCCAGCATGTGTTGATCTCATTTCCGAAGTCGAAGCCGATGATGTTGTTCTTCCCCTTCATCGCGACTGCCAGCTGCCGGATCAATATCTCCTGCGCCTTCCAGATCGCATCATCCGCATAGAAAGCCGATCCAGCTTTGTTGAACGGAGGCAGGAAGAACCATCCGCTTAACTGCCCGGTGAACACCGTGACTAGCGCATCCAAATTGCGCTCGCCCATGATCGTAAGCAACTGGTCCAGCCTCTCCAGATGAAGCGGACTCACCCATTTTGGATTAGGTTGGAAGTAAGGCCAAATCAGCAGGATGCGCAAATGATCGGCGCCCAAAGCGGCGATCGCATCCAGGTCTCGCTTGATCGGGTCGGGATCCCATTCATTCCAGCAAAACCACCAATTCTTTGAGGGCGTATAGTTCACGCCGAAACGATGCCGGTCCAGCACAAGAGTCCGGCTCTGGACGGTACGCGAGCCGGCGATCTCCATCGCGCCAAGATTCAACTGGTTTGGCACGACCGACGCCCTGGCAGCGAGCGACTGTGCCACGGCAGCGCCCATCACACTTGAGATGAAGTTGCGTCTATTCATAACGGACCGACTATACGCGCTTCCAAAGATGCCATCGAACACGAATCGCCTGCTGCCATTACACCCACTGATTGATAGCGTTGTGTTGCCATGCCTGAAAGGGGCCAAGTTACCTTTGTGCCTCCCACATCGGGGCCATTCCAGTCTTGCTTCGCTTGCCGCACACTATTCCTGAGCTTCACATGCGACCAAAAGTGGAAATAAACAGGCGTCAACAGGAGCGCAAGCAAGGGGTGCTGCCCGTGCGTGTACGCGGAAAAGACGCTTCCGGCGCGCAATTTGAAACACTGGCGCACACGCTCGACCTCACGTCAACCGGCGCGCGGCTGGGCGCGATTCATCACCGGCTGAACGCGCTGGACACTTTAGTGGTTCTTTTCCGGCAGCGCCGGGTCGAGTTCACCGTGGTGTGGACGAAGCTGGTAGATGGGCATGGCGAGTATCAGGTGGGCCTGCAGTTGATTGCGCAGGAGAGCGATCCGTGGGGACTGAGCATGCCTCATTCCAACACGCCGCCGTTTACTAGGGCCTCGGCAACGTCGGGGGCAGCATGATCCAAGGGGGAATCATGGGCAACTTTCTAAGCAAGTTTTGGTCAGGTGAAGAAGGGGAGGACATCGCGGAATATTCCGTGATGCTGGCCGTTATTCTTGTCATCGTGGTGGGCACGGTCCGGCTGATCGGGTCGAACGCCGGCAACGTGTTCTCGCAAGTCGGTAGTGCCATTCAGTAAGCGGAAGTCGTCGCAGGCTTTCCGCGCGCGTTAACCGGCGACCTGAAAATCCACCCATATTCCGGGAAAAGTTTTGCGCTCGTGGAATGCTGGAGGGGGTATTCTGAGCCATGACTTTGAGTGAAATCTGTTGCGAGCATACCCCGCTATCGCGTTTCCCAAACCACTTCAGGGCTTCAGCGAGTTGCTCATCATAAGAGCAAAAAGCAGGGGCAGATAGATGACCGTCGCTTGCAAGACGTGACGAGCGAACATTTTCGATCGGGGACTATTGAGAGGCAACTTCAGAAACGCCAGGCGAGCGCCAAAATAAAAAAGTGCAATCCCGAGCACGATGGCTCCCACCATGTAGATCTTTCCCGCCATGCCGAAAATACTGGGCAAAACGCTCAGTGGGATCAAGATCAGCGAGTAGACGACGATGCGGCGCGCGGTGGATCGTCCGTCTTCTTCGACGACCGGCAGCATGCGAATTCCGCCTTGCGCATAATCCTCACGATAGAGCCAGGCGATGGAAAAGAAATGCGGGAACTGCCACACAAACAGGATGGCAAATAGTATCAACGTGCCCCATTCGAGCTGGCCGCGTGCGGCTGTCCAACCTAAAACTCCGGGCATAGCTCCCGGAAAAGCGCCCACGAAAGTACAGATCGGCGAAATACGCTTCAGCGGGGTGTAAGCCGCGAGGTAAACCACCGAAGTGAGGAAGGTCAGCAGGCCAGTCAGCGGGTTCGTGAAAACCGCCAAGTAAAGCGAACCTCCCAAGGTGGCGACCAAGCCCGCAGTGGTGGCATGAAACAGGCTCATGCGCCCTGTAGGCAGTGGGCGTTGCGCGGTGCGGCGCATGTGTCCGTCCACCTTGTATTCCATCACTTCATTCAGCGCCGCGGTTCCGCTGGAGACCAGTCCAATTCCCAGCAAGGCATGAAAGAGCCCCCAGGAAAGCGACGAAACGCCAGCTTTCTGCGCGCCGAAATAATAGCCACACCACGCGGTCATTACGATCAGCGTGGTGACGCGAGCTTTCATCAATTCGGCGTAGTCGCGCAGGAGGGAAGTCGCCTGCCTGCGAAATAGGGACAGTGGGTAGGTCATCGTGCTCATGGGCAATTCGTGGTGTGGTTGTCGTACCGCTTTACGTGCACTCTCAACACTCTTTCATCGCACCAGTGATGAAACCGAGCCAGCCACAAGAACCCCACTAAACGACTCAGACGAGGTACGGCAGCTTTCCGTTTCGAGACTAGCAAGCAGGGTGGGCCCACACGACCACCCAAGGATTGCATAGGTACTCTTATAGCTTTCGAAAGTCAAGTGCAAACTCAGACTGACGCCGCAAAACGGCCTCCAGTCTTGTCACTAAAAAACGCAAACCAAACATTACTGACTTGCAGATGCCCCGGACTGGGTGAAGGTTTCCGGCGGATCAAAAAAACATTGGTGCCACAGAGCGGCGTCAGACAATGTACCCGCCTTCCATTGTTGCAGCGTCGGAAAGGTGGCGGCAATCATTCCTCCGTCAGCGGAGTCAAAGATTACCACAATTCCTGCCAGCTCCTGCGGCTTCTGCGCCAGTTCCGCATAATCCCTGTCGAGAACGGACTTCACGAATTCCAGCCTGAGCTGCGGACCAGAATCCTTGCCGTTCTCGTCGTTCTTTTCCACCGAGACGATTTTCACATTCTTTCCGCGGAGAGGGCCCCAGTCTCCAGGGAAAAGTGCGATTTCTTCCCGAGAAATACGAAATAGCTCTGCCGCGGTGGGCACTGCACCCGCAACCGGGGGCGCATCGCTATCGGGAACGCTGTCGGGCATTTCGAGGTTATTGCGCCAGATCCAGCCGCGGGACAAGCCGGAAATACGCACGTGAACCCAATCCCGATTGAAATCCAACATCTCGAACTCATCGTGGGCGCTCGCCAGAAATAAAGTCTTGGCGGTCAAACTCGCGCTCGCTACCACCGGAGTGCCGGACTTCTTCACGGCCACAAGGTTCTTCGGATGTGCCTGGTTCTTGAGAATTTCCTCCAAGCTGTCCACTTCGGTTTGCAGCGGACCGCCGTCTTTATCCTCGGGCTTTTTCGGTCCGGCTTGAGAACCGGCTTGTTCCTGCGCCGACAGACCCTGGGCCAAGGACGATGAATAACTACCGCTGACTTCCGGAAGTCTGGGGACGGGTGCGGAGATCGCTGGTTCTGTTGCGGCGGGAGACTTCGGCTGCTTTGCCGCTGCTGTTACTGGAGCATTCGGACTCGGGCTCGGAGTCGCGTGAGGCGCATTCGCAGCGAGTTGATCGGCCAGTTGATCCAGCAAGTCTGCCTCGAGACGGCCGTTCGAGGTCAGCAATTGATATCCCGATTTCGATGCCACCGGATCGGCGTACCAGGCCGTAACCTGCACGCTTACCCGCACAACTGATGCGCCGGAAGGCGCTGCGGTCACCTGGAACTTGGACTGGTAGTAGCCGCGCCGATAGCGGTCCAGGGGATGATCCGCCG
This sequence comes from Acidobacteriaceae bacterium, assembly GCA_003138975.1. GTDB lineage: Bacteria > Acidobacteriota > Terriglobia > Terriglobales > Acidobacteriaceae > Sulfotelmatobacter. The sequence goes on from PLHQ01000078.1 coordinate 140,886, forward strand.
AAATTGAAGTCGCGAAGCCATCCAGAACAGGAAGGCGTCCGGCGGTCGCGGATTGCATGTCGTTCAGAATTTTTTCTATGGCGGCTTTGGATTGTGGGAAAGTGCGTTCGTATCCATTCGCTTGCGCGTGACTGCCGGCAGCGCAGCTAATAATGGCGACGCACAGCAGCATCTGCGAGAACGTTCGCTGGAAAACTGGAGTGTGCCGCATCATGGCAGTAGCTCCAACTGATCGCGCAGCATCCATCCGTGCTGTCCTTCGTGTGTTTCCACGCCGTACCAGTAGGGCGTGGAGATCACGATCAGGACTTCCGTTCCCGTACTCAGCAATTGCAACGTGCCGGCGGTATGGAACGGGGCAGACTTGAGTGGGGCGCCCGGCGATTTCACCAACCGCGAGACTTGCTTGCGCAGATCCTTTACCCGTTCTTCAAGCGTTTGGCCGGGTGGCGCTTGGCTTGATACCGCCGATTCTTGCGGCGCAGGTGCCGCAGCTTGCGAAACGGTGTCCGGATCATTCTCCGTGGCCTGGGGGGCCGGCTGAGAGGACGATTGAACTGCAGCCGGCGGCACGGCATCATTCCGCATTGCCAGATTCTGCTTCTTCGCTAGTTGCTCCTGCCGCTCTCTCCCGGCCTCGACATTCTGGGCTTTCATAAGCTCGATGCCATCGAGGTGTTCCCGAATGTCCTTGTACTCGGCGCTTTCGACCGATCCGTTGGATTGGTGCACGGTGCGGCGAAAGTCTTCTTCAAAAAGCGCATCGATGCGCAAGATCGTGTTCTTGTCGCCCTGAGGGATGACTACGTAGCGCACGACGAGGGTACCGACGTCGCCGCCGTCCTTGAAGTTGCGCGGGTCGATGGCTTGCATGCGGACTTTGTAGAAAACCTTCCCGCCCTGGTCCCAGGTTGGAAATACGCGCGAGGAATCGGCGGCTTTCGCGCCCGCGACGAATTGGTCTTTGTTGTATTCCTTGGTTCCCCTGATCACGCCATTCTGTGCTACGTCCTCCACCACTTGCTCTACTTCACTTTCCGGCATTGGAATGTTAACGATCAGGCCTTCGCCATAGGCAAGTTTGTCTTTGGCACGGCTTGTGAGGGGGATTGTGGATGTCAATAGAAGGAGCAGGAGCACCAGCGGAATCGACTTGGCCGGGGAGATAAGCCGCGCAAACACCGACCAGTTGGATCGACCGAGGCTTACCTTGGCAGTCAAACACTTCATGGCCCACAAAACCAGCCGACGCCTTCGAAAGCCCATCCGCCAAACCACCCTAGACTCTCCGATTTGCGATTCCTGCAGAGAGTCTCGTACGTTGGGCACAAACCTGTCAACCCCGGAGGCCGATTTGGCATCACAGCTCTCCAGCAATTGACTTTGTAAAAAAATTGTAAAAAAAAAGATGCAAGCTACTTGAATTGTTTCTTGCGACCGTAGTAGGATTCACCCCCGGTACGGTGGTAGGACCTGAATTCTCAGTCCTGCCTCGGAGGCGCAAGCGAGAAAGGGGTTTCTCGTTCGTGGCCTGTTTTCGTTGGTTTATATGTGCCTTATCGCTTTTTGTGGGAATGCGGTTCAACAAAAACCAGATCCTGATTTGATGCCGAGGAGTCCGGTCATGCACGTTAAGAAGCGTTTGCAGCGTTGCAATTTCGCTTACTTTGCCACGTCGCTCTCTGCTGTTTCGCTGATTCTTGTATCCGTAGTCCTGACTTGCAGCCAGCCTGCGAATGCTCTCCCCGCTTTTGCCCGCAAGTACGGCTTGCGCTGCTCGGCTTGCCACGAGTCGTGGCCGATGCTGAATTATTTTGGACAAAAGTTCAAAGACAACGGCTATCAGCTCATGAACGATCGCGATGCTCCGATCTGGCAGAATCCTGGATATTGGCCGGTCACGTTCCGCATCACGCCGATCTGGCACCGGGTGAGCACGGGCAAAGTTGAGATAGACACATACTCGGGCGGGGTGGTCTCAGGTTCGTCGCTCCAGCGCGTTACTTCGTCCGGCTTCGATCTGAGTGGCCTCGACTTCCACACGGGCGGCACGCTGGAAAAGAACTTTTCGTTCTACGTGCTGCCGTCTTCGGACGCGACGGCATCTTTCCACTTTGAAACCGTCATGGCGCGCCTAGATAACTTGTGGGGCAGCCCCTGGCTTAACGTGAAGCTGGGCAAGTTCGAACTCGACAATCTGCTTTCCGAGAAACGCATCCTGACGCTTACCGGGAACGGAGGCATCTACCAGCTGTATCACTTCATCCCCGTCGGCGACGGCAACATCTTCGGCCAAATGGGAGACAATCAACTTGGAGTTGAGGTGCTCGGCCACTCGTTCGACGACCGTACGCGCTACTCTGCAGCTTTGCTCAGCTCGAATGACGGTCAGGTGGGCCTGTCCTATGGCAACGCCTACACCGGATTCTTCGCCGCCAGCCAAGCCTTCGATGCCGGCAGGGCTGGGGTTCAGCGCATCGGCTTTTATGCCATGGCCGGCGAAGCGCCGACTACGTGGCTCACGCAGGGCGGCATTCTCTTTCAAGGCGCCAATGGGACCGGCCCTTCCGCGATCGGCAACAAGACTTTCAGCCGCGAGGGTTTCGTGGGGCAGTTTTACTTCGGCCCGCATGTCGACCTTACGGTTGTAACTCAGCACGGGGAGGATAGCGCCTGGTTTGGACAAGGGTACGGCGATTTGATCGATGGCATCGCCACCGCCAACAACACCACTGGGACGACGCTGCCCGCCGGTGCGCGAAACCCGACATGGAACGGCGTTCTGTTCGAGCCACACTACGTCTACAGCCCGCAACTGATCTTCATCGGGCGGTATGAAACGATCCGGATGTCGCAGCAGGCAAACGGGCCCGGTTCGGCTCTTCCTTCTGCTTCCAACCTTGGCAATATCTCGACGTACACCATCGGCTACCGCTACAACCCGTTCATGACCAGCCGGGCTGGCTTTGCCTGGCACAACGAATACAACTGGCTGCATCAGGATGGAACGGCGCCCGACGGCTCCAACATCAACACGAGCGAGTTGCTCATCGGCTTCGACTTTGATTTCTAAGCTTCGATCTTAAGAGGGATAGACATGCGGACAAGATTGCGGAAGTGGTCGCTTTGGTTGGGTGCGGCTGCATTTTTGACGCTCCCACTGGCTTCGTGGGCGCAGCTCTCGACGTTCGACATAGAGACGCGTATTGGCGCGGAAAGCCACGTTGGAAATATTACTGGCCATGCCAAGGATGCCAAGGCCGACTACCGCCGGTATTGTGTCGGTTGCCATGGCGTTCTGGGCGACGGGAATGGGGAGAATTTCCCGTGGGTCGACCCCAAGCCCCGCGATTTCCAATTGGGCGTGTTCAAGTGCCGGTCCACTCCGACCGGAACCTTGCCTACGGATGAGGACCTCTTCGACACCATTGCTCGCGGCATGGACCGTTCGAACATGCCGCAGTGGAGCACCTTCACCAAGCAAGAGCGCGCAGACCTCGTGGCTTGGGTTAAGCACTTCTCTCCCCGTTGGGCAAACGAAAAACCTGGAGCACCAATCACGATTCCTCCCGAGCCGGAAGTTACCCCGGAGCGCATCAAGGCGGGCCGTGACGTATTTGCCAGAGTGCAGTGCTGGAAGTGCCACGGCGTGCAGGGTATGGCCAATGGGCCGTCGGCCGCGACTCTTACCGACGATCAGGGTCGCCCTATCCAGCCTTTCAACTTCACCGAGGGAGCCCGACCGAAGTGTGGCGACACAGACCGGGATCTTTACAGGATCTTCATGACCGGACTGGACGGCACTCCCATGCCGTCGTTTGCCGACAATATCAAGCCGGATGAGGCGTGGGATTTGGTGTTCTATCTGCGAACCTTTATGCGCCAGCACAGCAAGGAAAAAGAGCTGGCGAAGCAGCTTGGATTGAAGCCCGTTGATCCCAATGCACCGGCACCGGCAGCGTCAGGCCAACAGTAAAGGCTAAAATGGCATCGCAAGCACGGTTCATCAGCTTCTAGTTTGCAAGGAGAAAGATCCATGAGAAAAAGATCCATGAGAAGTCGTTACAATTTCGCTGCGGTACTATCGGCAGTAGTTTTGGTATGTTGTGGCGCGCTGATTTCGAACCAGAACGTCAGCGCTGCTGGAGAAGGCAAAATCACTGGCACCGTTAAGCTCGAGGGCACCGCTCCTCACATGAGGGGCATCGATATGTCCAAGGATCCTTACTGTGTGAAGGCTAGCGCGAGTGCGCCCGCCCACATGGAAAACGTCGTCGTTGGTTCCGGCGGTGGATTAGAACACGTGGTCCTGTACATTTCCGACGGTTTAACGGGCGGCGCTCTGACTGCAGTGCCATCTGAAGAGCCGGTGTTCGATCAAAAGAATTGCATGTATACGCCGCATGTGCTGGCCCTGGACATTAATCAGAAGTTCAAAGTCACCACCAGCGACCAGACCACGCATAACATTCACCCCAACCCGAACCCTATGACGGGCAACATCCCGTGGAACCAGTCGCAACCCCCTGGAGCGGCGGCGATTGAAAAGAGCTGGAAGGCTACGGAATGGATTCCGGTGCAGTGCAATATCCATCCCTGGATGCACGGCTGGTTCGCTGTAGTGAAAGGTCCGTACGCGACCAGTGATGCCAGCGGCGCCTACACCATCAACAACGTACCGCCCGGAAGCTACACAGTGACGGCGTGGCAGGAAGATTTGGGCACGCAGACGCAAAAAGTGACAGTGGCTGCGGGTGCGGCTGGATCTGCGAATTTCACCTTCAAGGGGAAGTAGGAACTGGAAGTTTCTTCATCGCAACTGTTGCATAAAATCAACGAATCGCCGCAGTTGACGCTGCGGCGATTTGGATCATAGGCCGGATGATCGCTGGCCAAAGGCGGGGGATATGGCGAAATTGTTCGCGGTAACCATTGTGCTGATCGCAATTGCTTCGGCAATTCCCATTGTCATGCACACGTGGCCTTTGCCACAGGACATCTCCATTCACGGTCATCTGATTGACGAACAGTTTGCGGACACGATGGCAGAGGCAGGAATTTCCTTCCTCGCCTCGCAGCTTCTCCTGGCGTTCTTCATCTGGAAGTTCTCCAGCCCCAAGCCCGGCGATAAGATCAAGAGCTTTCCGGGTGGCTCCATGGGATTGGTAGTCGCGGCCTTCCTGTTGGTAGGCACGGAGGTTTTGGCTCTGGGCGTGTTCGGCGCGAAGGCTTGGGGCAGCGTGTATCTCACTGCGCCGGCGGCGGATGCCGTGCAGATCCAGGCGCAGGCGGGACAGTTTGCATTTTATTTCCGTTACCCCGGCCCGGATGGTAAGTTCGGCCCGATCCACGCCGACCAAATCAACGAGGCAAACGCGAACTTTTTTGGTATCGATACCACACACGATCAGGATTCGAAAGACGATATCGTGACGGCCGAGATGGCGATTCCAGTGAATCGGGAAATCCACCTGTTGATGCACTCAAAAGATGTCGGGCACTCCTTCTATGTTCCCGAATTGCGGGTCCAGCAGGATTTCGTGCCCGGACTCGATGTTTCGCTTCATTTCACCGCGACAAAGGTCGGCAAGTACGAAATCGTATGTACGCAGCTGTGTGGCCTCGGGCATTACAACATGAAGGCGTATCTCGAAGTGAAGTCCCAGGAAGATTACGATGCCTGGATTAAACAGCAGGCGGCACTGCAGTAGCTTAGCGATAAGCACGATTTGAACTGACCAAGTAAACATCTCGTTTGAGGTGAGCACAATGCACGATATGTCAGCCCACGCAGCGCAGCATGGAGCCCCAACAAGCTTCATTCGGAAGCATGTCTTCAGCCTGGACCACAAAGTCATCGGCAAGCAGTATTACGCGCTGGCTCTGATCGCCGCCGTGGTGGGGATGTTCCTTTCCTGGCTCATGCGTATCCACCTGGGCTGGGGCAATTTCGCCATCCCTGGCCTCCACCTGCTTTCCAGCACCGGTGCGCCTGGAAACGTGATGACCCCCGAGTACTACCTGCAGCTGATGACCATGCACGGCACGATCATGGTCTTTTTTGTCCTCACCACGGCCCCGTTCGCGGCGTTTGGCAACTTCTTCCTGCCGATTCAGACGGGAGCGGAAGACATGCCCTTTCCGCATTTCAACATGATGTCGTTCTGGGTTACGTTTGTCGCCTTCGTGGTTATGGTCGCGGCGTTTTTCGTGCCCGACGGTCCCTCCCTGGGTGGCTGGACGCAATATGCCCCGCTGAGCGCGGTGGGTGCGGTGGGCGGTCCCGGACAAGGTCTCGGCGTGGTTCTCTGGGCAGCTTCGATCGGTATTTTTTGTATTGGCCAGTTGCTCGGTTCGTTGAACTTCATTACCACCACGCTTGACATGCGTTGCAAAGGCATGTCACTGATGCGGCTTCCGCTCAGCGCCTGGGGTTGGTTCATCACGTCGATGATGGGCCTAACCGCATTCGCGGTGCTCATGCCCGCCTGCATCCTCCTCATTCTCGATCACGTCGCAGGCACCAGCTTTTTTGTCGCCTCCAACCTGGTGATTAATGGTCAAATATTGCCGCACTCTGGCGGATCGACGCTGCTCTGGCAGCATCTCTTCTGGTTCTTCGGACATCCCGAGGTTTACATCGCAATCGTGCCCGGCATGGGCATCGTTTCCCACGTTCTTATTACCAACATGCGCCGGCCCATGCTCAGCCACAGAGTGCTCATTTATTCCATGGGAGCCCTGGCCGTGCTCAGCTACATGGTTTACGGCCATCACATGTTCGTCAGCGGGATGAATCCCGTTTCCGCGATTGCCTTTTCGTTCCCCACGCTGGTGATTACCATTCCGTCCACGATCGTCGTTTTGATCTGGCTGGGCAGTCTGTATGGCTCCAAGTTGCGGATCAACTCGGCATCGCTGTTCTCGCTGGGCTTCATTTCGATGTTCATCAGCGGCGGCGTCAGCGGATTTTTCCTGGCACAGCCTTCGCTGGACATCATGTTGCACGCCACCTACTTCGTGGTCGGCCACTTCCACCTGGTAATGGGAGTCGCGGCCATGTTCGGCATCTTCGCCGGGACCTACTTCTGGTTCCCCAAGATGACCGGCCGCATGATGAACGAGACCTTGGGCAGGGTCCATTTCTGGCTAAGCTTCGTAGGTGCCTACTGCATCTTTATGCCGTTCCACTACCTGGGCATGGCCGGGAACGTTCGCCGCTATCAAGCCTTCACGGACGATTACCTGATCCCGCTCATCCCGGTTCATAAGTTCATCACGGTTGCCGCTCTCGTCACCGGATTCGTCCAGCTGATTTTCATTTACAACTTGATCTACAGCCGTTTCAAAGGACCCGTGGCTCCATCGGATAATCCGTGGGAAGGCACATCGCTCGAGTGGAGCACGGCTACGCCTCCGCCGCATAACAACTTTGGCGACAAGATGCCAGTCGTTTATCACGATCCTTATCAATACAGCGTCGAGGGTGCAAGCGCTGATTACATAATGCAGACCTCGCCGGAGAAACTTACGAACCCGCACGAAGAGAAATAATCTTCGACCCAGGCAGCACAGAATTGGAGAATTAGCAGTATGGCAACTACGGTCCACGAAGCGCCGAAAATCGATTTCGACCGTTTACCGAGCCAAGGCTCCGGCAACGGTGGCTGGCGGGATCTGGGTCCCGCTGGCGGAGACTTGCGGCGGGTTAAGCCTTCCTCTCCACCTCCCGCAAGCACTGGCATCTGGGTAGGCCTGGCGGCCATCACCATGACCTTTGCCGCCTTCACCAGTGCCTTGATCGTTCGTCAGGGAGCGGCGCCGGATTGGCAGCACTTCACTCTGCCGTCGATCCTTTATCTAAACTCGCTGATCATTATTGCCAGCAGCATCACGCTGGAAGTATCGCGCCGGCAGATCGCCGCCTTTATGGGCAGCGCAAAGACTGAGGGTACGGCTCCGGCTCGCTGGCTTTATGTAACGCTTTCTTTAGGACTTCTCTTCGTAGCCGGGCAGACGTTTGCCTGGCTGCAACTCAGATCGCAGGGATTCGGACTCGCTACCAATGTCAGCTATTCCTTTTTCTACGTGCTGACGGTCGCTCACGCAGTGCATCTGCTCGGTGGTCTCGGTGGTCTGGTCCGCGTGATCGGGAAGCTGAACCATTCCGTTCTGCGGCGGAGCACGCTGAATGCAACTTCGCTCTACTGGCATTTTATGGGTGTGCTGTGGCTGTATCTGCTCTTGCTGCTTTGGATGAAGCTCTAACCTAAGTAAAAGGTAGGAGGCAAAGTGAGCCAAGCCGATGTTTCAATTCACGGGCAGGTGTCGCGAACAAGCGCGACGGAGATAATGACTGCGCCCGCATTTTCGGTCCCCGCTAAAAAGATGGCGATGTGGCTGTTTATCATCGCAGATACCGCGACCTTTGCCGGCTGTCTGGTCGCCTATGGATTTATCCGCAACGGCACCGCCGATTGGCCGCGGCCCTTCCATAGCATCACCAACGTGGCGCTGATGACCTTCATCCTACTGACCAGCAGCTTGACCATGCTGATCGGAATACGGTCTGCCCAGAAGGGCGACAAAGGCGGGGCTTTCCGCTGGACGATAATTACGGCCGTTCTCGGAATCCTATTCGCCGTGTTGCACATTCGGGAATGGCTGGGAATGATCGGCGAGGGCGCAACCCTCTTCCACAATCCCTGGGGAACGCCTCTGTTCAGTTCGACGTTTTTCAGCATTACCGGTCTCCACTTGCTGCACGTGACCGGAGGGGTGGTCGCTCTGATCGCCGTGGGAATTCGCTACCAGGGCGGCCGCTACAAAGCCGATGACCTCGAGATCACCGGTCTCTACTGGCATTTCGTAGATCTGGTGTGGATGTTCGTGGTGCCGCTGATCTATCTCATGAATTTGAGTCACTAGAATTAAAGAACGAAAGAGGCAGGAGGAACTATGGCTGCAGCCGAAACGCACACCACCGGTGGAATCGGAAAAGATGTAGCTATCTACGTTGTTCTGCTGGTACTGGCCGGGATCCAGTTCATCATCGCCTACCAGGATATCAGCGCATCGCAAATGTTCGCGCGCATGCTGGCCGTCGCCGTCATCGAGGGTGGGCTCGCACTATTGTTCTTCATGCACTTGTCGGAGAATCGTGGGCTCATGTGGTTTGTCTTTATCTTCACGGTGGCGGTGCTGCTCATGCTGCAATACGGATGGACCGACAGCTTCCGGTTAGTGAACGGCGTACCATGGGCGAAGTAAGGTTGGAAGTAAGAATCTAGGAGTAGAAATAGAAATGAAGAGTTGGAAGTCAATCGGGATATTAGCCATCGCGCTCGCGGGATTGTCGCTGCTATTCACGCCAACGCCCGCCTCTGCCCAAAGTTGTGCGCTCTGCTATACCCAGGCCGCCTCCTCCGGCGCTCGCATGATTCAGGCGTTAAAGAGCGGCATCCTCGTCCTGATCGCTCCCCCGACTTTGATGTCCGTCGGCGTAATCTTCGTCTGCTATCGCAAACGCAATCAGACTCGAAAAGATGATGGCGAAGAATCAGAACGCGAATGGGACAAAGACGATTCCTCTGACGACTCCGGGGATGAAAAGTGGTAGGAGACCAGCGCTGAACATCTTCACTTCTTGTACACAACGCCGCCCTTCATCACGAACGAAACATTTCCGAGCACACTGATATCCTGCAGCGGATCGCCGGGAACCGCGACGACATCGGCGAAATATCCCGCCTCCAGCGCGCCAATCTGACCATCCCAACCCAGTAGCTTCGCTCCGTTAAGCAAGTCTGCCTGCAGTACGGCAAGCGGCGACATGCCGTATTTCACCATCAGCACAAACTCCCGCGCTTGCGTCCCATGAGGAAACGGCCCAACATCCGATCCTGCGGCCATCGGAACGCCCGCTGCAATCTGCTTACCGAATTCCTGACGGTGCAAATCCAGCATCTCCCGCTCGCGTGCCGCCCCTGCGGGCGTGTCGGCATGCTCCGAAAAATATTCGAATATCGTAAAGGTCGGCACTGCGAAGATTTGCTTTTCGCGCATCAGCCGCATGGTTTCGTCGCTGAGTTGATTAGCATGGTCGATGGATGCAACCCCCGCCTGCGCCGCAAACAGCGTCCCCGGTTCGCCCGTGGCATGTACTGCCACGCGCTTCCCGACTCGTGCCGCCTCCTCAACCGCCGCACTCAGTTCCGCTTCCGTGTATTGATAAACCGTGGAAAACTTGCCGTCGCGAACCGTGTCGGGCCCGGTCTCATAAATCTTGATGAAGTCGGCGCCTTCCTTAAACTGTTGGCGCATCGCGGTGACCAACTCATCCTTATTGTTTGCATAGGTAGCGTTCGGCAGGACGTGCTGCTCCGGATTGAATTTGATCGCGTCTTCATGTCCACCGAGAATGTTGATGGCGTTGCCGCTAATGCGCAGCCGCGGTCCCGGAGCCAGCCCATCGTCGATAGCATTGCGTACCGCCGTATCGGCCGACCCCGCGCCCTCGGTGCCCATATCGCGTTCCGCAGTGAAGCCCGCCATTAAATCGTCCCGTGCCGCCAACAGCGCCTGAATCGTGCGCTGCGGCGCGGACTCCTGCACCGTCTGCAAGTCCTCCGCGCCAGGATGCAAGAACAGGTGTACGTGCGCGTCGATCAGGCCCGGCAACAACGTCCGGTCACCAAGATCGATCACCTCCGCGCCCGCCGGATGCTTGACCGCCGGGCCCACTTCCACGATCTTCTCGCCCTGCACCAGCACTTCGCCCGGCCTCACCACGCGTCCGTTCTTCACATCGAGCAGACGAGCCGCGTGCAGCACAATCGCGTGCTGCGGGCCAGGCTGCGATTGCGTCTGCGCCGTACACAGCGTCGTTTGTGACAGCGGTAACACCAACAAGAAGGACAGAAACAGGCGAGGCTTTGTCATATTGTCAGTGGGATGGTACCACCTTGGATTTGGAGAGACTAGAGGGAATCAGCAGACGGTGCAGAAAACCTGCCTTCTCACTTCGCCTTGGAAAAGTCTTCTACCGCGAATAGCTGTCCGCCGTGCTCGACGACTCCAACTCCGATGGAATCCATATCAGCATCCAGCATATTGGCGCGATGGTTGGGCGATCGCAGAATCTCCGCCTGAATGGACTCGACTCCCGGACCCTGAACCACGTTTTCCGCCAGCCAGACAAAACGTGCTCCCGCCTGCGTGGCTCGCGATGATAGGCTGGGTTCACCGGGAAATCCATGTTCTGCCGCGCCTCGTTGCGCCATCAATGCCGCATGCCGGCGCGCCGCCGTCGCCAGGGCGTCATTCCACTTTAACGCCGGCAAGCCTTGAGCACGCCGCGCCCGATTTACCGAGGAAAATAATTCCTGCTCAGCACTTGCGCCGGTTTGCGCTTGTGCCGCCAAAATCGCCGAAAGGCCGATGACGACAAGACCTGCCAGGCGGATGATTCTCATGTCGATCTCCCTGCTGAATCTTAACCCAGATCTTCTAGTTTTCTCTCGCGTCTGGCCTATCGAAAGTTCGCCAGCAATCGATCACCAACGTTACTGCCATGAGTTGGCCGCCGCGGTCACCTCGCCGGACCTTTTTGTTCTTCCGGAGGCGACGGCGGTTTGGCAAACTTCGCGTCGTCCACCGGAACATTCTGCTTTACGTCGGCAACCTGAATGGTGAACAGCCCGCTCGGTCGCGCAAGCGTCCAGCGAAACGGGATTTTCACTCCGCCAGCTTCCCGGTAATCGGCGTAATCGATCTGCGTTGGCAACCGTCCCAGTGGAGTCTCTCCGAATCGAACCAGCCGGACCAGCAGTCCCGATTGCTCGTCAAAATAAAGTCGCAGCGGCGTCTTCCCCTCGCGACGGCCTATCACGAGATAGGCGTCGTGGCCATTGATTTTCTCTGCGCCTTGTACCTTCGCCTCACTGAACATCGCTTTCAGGTGCGCCGCGAAGTGAAGGTCCGCATCCATCGCAGCCGCATCGATATCTGGCCCGTGCATCTCCCGCACTGGCCGTTTTGGAACGCCCAACCAACCTTCATGTCCGTCGAAAGCCGTGATGCTGTCTCCGTCGTGTGTATGTGTGAACGATACCCGCTTGTCCGGTTCCTTCGAGTAAATGTCGATCGGAATATTTCTGTCGCCAAAGGTGATCGTTCCCTTCATCACGCGGCTTGTGATTTTTTCAATCGCGGCTGCTCCACCGACCGCCTGCACATATTTGTCGATCAACTGATCGGCGGACGGCCCGGTAGGCTCCTTCGCTTCGGCGTCGTCGGGTTTCTTCGTCTCGTCCGTGCCAGGCTTCGGTTCTTCCGTCATCACCACCGGTGTCGCCACGGGGTCGGTGCTTCCCCGATGGCATGAATAGCAAGTCACTTCGCGATGTCCATCGAAGTTATCCTTATTAATGTCGAACATCATCTCCATCATTTTCCGCGCGGTCTGCTTCGGCTTCTTGTCGTCTTTTTCGAATGCGCCCTGCACGTGGCAGAACTCGCATTCCACGCCCAACGACGTGGTAATGAATTGCATTGCCGGAATCAATTGCTCCGCCGGGATGCCCTTGAGCACCTGGATGTTCTTGAACTGCTCTTCCGCCGTCTTCGGCGCGGGAGCATTCGCCGCCTGCGAGCCCGCGTCGGATTGCGCCTTCGCACCGCTGATTACAACTCCGCAAATTACGCAGATCGCCGCAATCCCCACAATGACTGCGCGTGACTTTCCCTTCATCTTTTTCGCCTCAGTGTTTTCGCCTTAATTGGAATCTCGGAAGTTTATCAAAGTTCGCTCCACACTCACGGCTGGCCCGTGCTGTGGCGAATAAAGAACTGCCACTTGTCCATGCCGGCGGGAATCGCCACATCGAAAAATCCCACCATCATTTCCTGCGACGTCTGGTCGCCCCACGTCACCAGCTTATCCGGATCAGGATTGTGCGGATTATTCTTCGAATTGTCGTACCACGCCACCGCCCGCAGCTTCGTGCCCGCCTTGAGTTCCCGCGGTTCCGCCAGCTTGTAACTCAACTGCCAGTGAAAGTGGTAGTTCACCCGCAGCAACGGTTCCACCCTCCCATCGTCGTGCACAATGTCATACTCAAAGCGCTTTCCGCGCAGGTGCATGTGTGGAAAGAGACTTAGCAAGGTTGCATCATTGGGCAGCGTCCCCTGCACTTCCACCCGAAAATCCTCCGCTCCCGGAGGAATCATCAGCGCGTGATTATTCAACTGCAGCGTGATCACGCGCTGCTTCGGCGGACTCCTCGCGAACACCAGCCCAACGCCAGTCTCATCGCTCGCCGCCTCGCCGTTCGTGGTGTAGTGCATCTGGAACACCAGATCCGATCCCGCTGGCACGAACTTTGCCATGCCATCCGCCCACCGGTCCGGCGCACTCCCCGGCGCGTACACCAGCAGCAGATCGCTGGTGGTCTCGTGCGCTTGCCGGCGTTCTTCCGGATCGCTCAACATCGATGCCGTGAACGGTTCGCCCACTGGCGCATGCCGCAACCACGAGGAATCTGGAGGCCGGATATACACGACGGCATGGTGCACATGCGCCGCGCTCGACGGCCGCACCTCAACCAGCTGCACCCACTTGTCCGCAGCGAAATGTGTGGGCACAATTTCGTATGTATATTCCACCTCGCCGTGTGCCGGAATCGGCACTGGCTTCGGCATCTTCACCACCACATCGGGCTGCGGAATGTTCCAACCTTCATTCCACTTCGGCGCCGCCGGCGCATCACGCTCGTCGCCGGCAGGCGCCCCAGCGTTTGCCCAGGCCCCAATTGTCGCAATCTGTTCCGGGGTCAAGGATGGATCATTCGCAAAATGCCCGTACCGCGGATCGGCGAACCAGGGCGGCATCATCCTCATATCAACTGCGGCGGCTATTTTCCCGGCCCAGGGTCGGGTCTCCTCGTACGTCACCAGCGGCATCGGTGCAGGTTCTCCGCCGCGGTGGCAACTCTGGCACTTATTCTGGATTATCGGAAGAACATCTTTATAAAAGGTAGGCGGTGCAATAGGTTGGGAATTCTTCTCGTTGTGCGCGGCGGGTGGGCCCGGCATCTGCCGTGCCGCTCCCATCGCCAGCAGGCAGAAGGCGACCACGAAAAGCATTCCGGGTTTTTTCACGAGCGCAGAAACTCCAGCGTCAACGCCCAGGCCTGTCGCGCCGAGTGCGGCTCATACGCTGCGCGTTCGTCACAGAAAAATCCATGGTCGGCGCGGGAAAACTCGGCATTCACATAAATCTTCTTCTGTGTGCTCAAAGCCTCGGTCACGGTTCGTCGGTGCTCTGGGGTAATGTGCTTGTCCAATCCTCCCCATATAAATAATGATGGAGCTTGCAGCTTCGAAGCCCGATCCAGCAATCCGGGAGCGATTCCTCCTCCGTAGAACGAGACCGCGGTGCGTAGCGCAACCACACTGTTGGCGATAAATGAAATACGGCCGCCCATGCAGAATCCCACGCTCGAGATTTCTTTCGCCTTTACCTGCGCATTCGAACGCAGCCACTCGTATGCCGACCGTATATCCGCCTCGGCTGTCTCCGTAGTCACCGCCTGGTAGTGCGGCATCAAGGCAGGAAAATCTGTATAGCTACCTTCAAATCCGGGAGGCGCCGTGCGATGAAATAGTTCCGGAGCAATTGCCACGTATCCCTCGGCGGCGAACCTCTCAGTGACATTGCGGATGTGATGGTTCACGCCAAATGCTTCCTGAAAAACAAGCAGTCCCGGATGCGGTCCGCCATGCTCCGGACGAGCCACGTAGGTGGCCATCCGTGTTCCGTCCGCAACGGCCAGTTCCACCTTCTCTTTTATGATTGCTGATTGGTTCATAACGATTCCCTCTACCCTTCACTCCTTCTAAGTCTCGCACAAACGCGCGTTACGGCGCGCACCCCCACCCGCAAAAATGCTAAAGTAATCGGTCCATGTCCGCGCCCAATTCCATCTTCGTTCGCGCTTGCAAATCTCAGCCTGTCGATCACACTCCCGTCTGGTTCATGCGCCAGGCCGGGCGCTACATGCCCGAGTATCGTGCCGTTCGCAAGCAGCATTCACTGCTCGAAATCTGCAAAAAGCCCGAACTCGCCGCCGAAGTCACCATCACCGCCGCCGAGTTTCTCGGCGTTGACGCGGCCATCATCTTCGCCGACCTCCTGCTGCCTCTCGAGGTCATGGGATTGCCTTTCCATTTTTCCGCCGGTGAAGGTCCAGTCATCGAGAAGCCCATTCGCACCGCCGAAGATGTAGCCCTACTTCGCACCGACCGCGCCGCTGAACTCGGCTATGTCTCCGAGGCCGTGACTCTGGTGGCGAAACATTTCGCTGGAAAACTTCCGGTTATCGGCTTCTGCGGAGCTCCCTTCACGCTCGCCAGCTACATGATCGAGGGCGGTGGCTCCCGCCACTACCTCCACGCCAAGAAGATGATGTACAACTCCCCGGTCGACTGGGATGCGTTGATGCGCAAGCTGGTTGACGTGACCGCTGAGTACTCCGCCGCCCAAGTGCGTGCCGGTGCCGATGTCATCCAGATCTTCGACAGTTGGGTCGGTTGCCTCAGCGTGGAAGATTACCGCCGCTACGTCTTGGCGCACGTCACCAGCCTCGTCAAGCGCCTGCAGAAGACCGGCGCTCCCATCATTTATTTCGGCACCGATAGCGCGACGCTGCTTCCCGCGATGAATGAGACCGGAGCCGAAGTCATCGGCCTTGATTGGCGCATCCCACTCGACAAAGGCTGGAGCGATCTCGAACATCGCTGCGCCGTGCAGGGTAATCTCGATCCCGTTTTACTTTTCGCGGATTGGAAGGAATTGAAGTTCCGTGCTGAGAACATTCTTCGACTCGCCGCCGGTCGTGCCGGCCACATCTTCAATCTCGGCCACGGCATCCTGCCCGAAACGCCGGTCGAGAATGTGAAAAACCTGGCGCGTTTCGTTCAGGAATACTCACCAACTGATTCGGTCTCCCAAAGCCCGCACTCATGATGCGTATCGCGATCATCGGCGGCGGCATCTCCGGACTCACTGCCGCTTTCGCTCTCGAAGAACATCGCCGCGCTGGTGCAGTCGAATACATCCTTTATGAATCATCGTCGAGCCTTGGTGGTGTTCTCCGCACTGAGCACGTTAGTGGCTGCATCATTGAAGCCGGGCCGGATTCCTTCATCACGGAAAAGCCCTGGGCCGCCGACCTCTGCCGCACCCTAGGCCTCGGTGACCAACTCATCGGCTCGAACGACGCCGATCGCATAACTTACATCCTTGTCCGTGGCCGCCTGATCCCGATGCCTGACGGCCTGATGTTCATGGTCCCAACCAAGATCCTGCCCACAGGATTCTCGCCGCTTTTTTCCTGGACGACTAAGATCCGCATGGCGCAGGAACTGCTTCATCCGCCGCGTGCCGCGGATGCCGACGAAAGCGTCGCTTCTCTCGTCGAGCGCCATTACGGTGCGGAAACGGTGGACCGTCTCGCCGACCCACTCCTCTCCGGCGTCTACGGCGGTGAAGCGGCGAGCCTTAGCGTGCGCGCCGTTCTTCCCCGATTCGCCGAGATGGAGCGCACTCACGGCAGTCTCGGCCGCGCCATGCTCGCTGCTCGAAGAAAAATGCCGCGGCCTGCAAACAAAATGGCCTATCCGCTTTTCACTTCGCTCAAGAACGGCATGCAGCAGCTCGTTGAAACCCTCGTCCCGCGGCTCAACCAGGCTTCCCTTGTCACTAACGCCTCCGTGCAATCCATTCAACGCGAAGCCGGAGGCTGGACCTTGTCGGCCGGATTGAAATCGGATCACTTCGATGCCGTAATTCTCGCCGTGCCTGCACTTGCCGCCGCGAAATTGCTCTCCGTCTGCAGCCCCGAACTATCCGCCGAACTCGCCGCGATCGGGTACACCTCTTCCATAACCGTAGGCCTCGGCTATGATCGCGACGTTCGCCAGTCACTCCCTCCTGGTTTTGGATTTCTGGTGCCTCGCAGCGAAGGCAAGCGCCTGCTGGCCGCAACCTTCGTCCACAATAAGTTTCCTCACCGCGCCCCTGATGATCGCGCTCTACTGCGCTGCTTCTTCGCCGGATCGAACGCGGAAAATATCTGGCAGCTCTCCGACGACGCCATCATCGCCATCGTCCGCAACGAATTGCAGCAGATCCTCGGCCTCGGTGCCGCGCCTCTCTTCGCTCGCGTTTATAAGTGGAAGTCCGCCATGGCGCAGTACGGTGTCGGCCACCTCGAACGCCTGGACCGCATCGAGCGCCTGCGCCTGCAGTTGCCTGCACTCGCTCTCGCCGGCAACGGCTACCGCGGCATCGGCGTCCCCGATTGTGCGCGCAGCGGCCGCGACGCGGCTGAGTATATGCTGAAGCAAGTGCGTTAGGCCGGTAGACATCGACGGAAAAATAACAGAATCGATAGAGGGTCGGATGCGATTCATAGACCGCGAAGAGGTGGCCAGGCGGCTGACTTATGAAGTGTGCATTCCAATCGTGCGTCAGGCGATGATTGCATTCTCGCGAGGTGAGACGAAGCAACTTCTGCGCTCGATCATTCCTCTTTCCGACGGTCGGCTATTCGGGGTCATGCCCGGAGCCATGGGCGCGAACGCTGGCTTCGGCGCAAAGCTGATCAGCGTTTTTCACGGCAACTTCGCGCGGGGTATGCAGTCCCATCAGGGCCTCGTCATCATATTCGATCCCGAAAGCGGCGCGCCCGTTTGCGTCCTCGATGCCGGGGAGATCACGGCCATCCGCACCGCAGCTGCCAGCGCTGTTGCCACCGATGCCCTAGCTCGCAAAGATGCCCGCCGCCTGGCTCTTCTCGGATACGGCGAACAGGCCGCGACCCACGCCCGCGCAATCGCCAAAGTCCGCGATCTTGAATCGATCGTGGTTTGGGGACGTTCGCCCAGTCGCGCCCAAACCTTTGCCGAGCGGATGCAGTCGGAGCTCGCCATCCCCGTCGCCGCCGCCGCAGATGCTCGAGGGGCAGTCGCCAATGCCGATATTATCTGTACGCTCACCTCGGCCGCCGAGCCCATCTTGCAAGGCGACTGGGTTCGGCCCGGAACTCACCTTAATCTCGTCGGCTCCAGCTACGCCGGACCTTCCGAAGTCGACAACGCCCTGGTCGCCCGCTCGCGCTTCGTTGCCGATAGCCGCGAAGGTGTTTTAAACCAGGGTGCGGAATTTCTTCGAGCCAAAGCGGCCGGCCTGGTCGGCGATGAACACATCGTTGCTGAGATTGGCCAGGTGTTGGCCGGCGATATCCAGGGCCGGCGATTGCCCGAGGAGATTACGATCTACAAGTCCCTTGGACATATCGTCCAGGATCTGGCAAGCGCTTGGGCGCTCTATTCACAACCCGAAACTGCCTCTTGACGCAAGATCCGCGCACCGAACTCTCGACGCGGGTCCGGTGGTGATTCTGCCCGCAGCGACCTCCCGCTATAGCCTGACTCTACGCCGGTACCGCTTTTCTCAAACTCTCCTGCCGCCGCACCTTCCCCACCACCAGCTTGATTTCGTCGTAACTAATCTCCGGCGGCAAAATATCCTTCAGCGGCTTTAGCCGTTCCATGCCGAGCTTCATGCACGCTGCTTCAATCACCGACTGCTTCTCCTTGCTCACCCATCCAGACTGAAACTCCACCTGACCTGTCTCCAGCAGACTTGCGACCGCGCTCACGACAGTCGAAACTTGCCTTCCTCGTATCTGCGCAATCTCTTCCAGAGTCCGGCCTTCGCCCAACAAACGTAGAGTCTCATCCGCGGGCTTGGCCTTGCTTTCGGTGCCGGACGCCCGCGCTCCTCGTCGGAATATTTCCAACGCATTCAGAATCTTCTGTCCATACACCTCGGCCTTGCGCTCGCCAATTCCCGGAATTTCGAGGAGCTCCGCCAAAAACTTGGGCTGCCGCCGGCAAATTTCTTCGAGAGAAGAATCGTGCAGCACAATGTAGGCAGGCACGCTCGTTTCCTTCGCCATCGCCCGCCGCCACTCCCGCAAATACTCTCGCAATTCCTCGGCCTCGGAGCCTGCAGCCAGGCCCACAACAGGCTGCGGCCGCAATCGCTTCTTGCCGGCCACCGCGGGTTTTTCCAACGCCACAGGCCTCACCATCCACTCCGCCACGCTCCCGCACACATCACAAGAGCCGCAACCCTCCCACTTCGGAGTTTCTCCGAAGTGCGAACAAATCTGCCGGTGCCGACAGCGCTTCGACTCCACAAATTCCCTTATGATCCGGTATCGCTCCCACGCTCGATTGCGCTCCTCGACGTCTGTGATCTGATTGGCAAAAAATCCCAGCAGCCCGGCATCTTTTTTCTGCCACAGCAGAACGCAATCCGCGCTCCCGCCATCGCGCCCTGCCCGTCCCGCCTCCTGGTAATACTGCTCGATCGACTTCGGCAGCGACAAGTGAATCACCGCCCGCACCGCCGCCTTGTTGATGCCCAAACCAAAAGCGATGGTCCCCACCAGCACCCGCACTTCGTCCGACATCCACCGCTCCTGGTTGCGGCTCCGATCCTCGGTTCCCATCTTCCCGTGATATCCCACGGCAGAGATGTCGTGGTCCTCCAAAAAATCCACCGTTTCCTCGACCCGATTAATCGTTGGAGAGTAAACGATCACATTGCTGCCGCCGTAGCTCCGCAGCGCCTTGACCAGCATCTCCATCTGCTCCAGCCCTTCGCACTCGCGCACCAGATAGCGCAAGTTCGGCCGGTAAAAGCTCGCAATATATTTATCGGGATTGCGCAGTTGCAATTGCGCCAGAATGTCGTGCCGCACGTGCCGAGTCGCGCTGGCCGTGAACGCCGCGATGGGACGATCGGGAAACTTCGTGCGCAGCCGGTTCAGCTGCCGGTATTCAGGACGGAACTCGTGTCCCCACTCCGAGATGCAGTGCGCCTCATCGATCGCGAAAAACGTAATCGGCACCTGCTGCATCCAGCCCATGGTGTCGCCGCGCGCCACTCGCTCCGGAGACACATACAAAAGCCGGTAAGCGCCTTCACGGGCCTTAGCCATCACCTTATTCTGCTCGGCCTCGTTCATCGTGCTGTTGAGCACCGCCGCCGGAATTCCCATCTGCGCCAGTTGCGTCGCCTGATCCCGCATCAGTGCGATCAGCGGAGAAATCACCACCGCTGTTCCTTTCGAAACTACCGCTGGCAATTGATAACACAGCGACTTGCCCCCGCCCGTCGGCATCACCACGCAAGTGTCACGCCCAGCCAGCAGACTGAGCACAACCCGCTCCTGCAGCGGACGGAACGTGCTGTACCCCCAGTACCGCCGCAACGGTGTCAGCAAATCTGCTTCCGGGCTCATCGAAACGAGTATAGGCTGAGGCGAAGATTAGGAGAAAGCGAAATTGCAGAGATTTTTGAGAGGAAGTTTTTAAACCAGGAACTCGTGTGGTCTTGCACTATGCTCATGTGGGGACGGCCGCCTCGGCTGTCCCGCCGAGCGCAGCGAGGCGACCCTACTCCACCATCCGATACTTCACTCCCGGATATCTCTTGGCGAACGCCGCCCAAGTCACCGCGATCACCACAAAGCACAGAACACTGCCCTCCGGACCAACCATCCCTCCCGTAAGCCATCGCGGCCCGTGAAACGACGANNAATGTCTCTCCCCAATCCCACGCCATGTGAAATCCCACCGCAAACCAGAGATTCCCCGTGCGCCGCAGCGTCAAACAAAAGAAAAATCCAATCGCCGCCGCAGCCACTAATCCCGTCCACTGCTCGCCCGCATTCTGCAAATGGATCAGGCCAAACGTGCACGACAACAGCACTGCAGCCGGCCAAAATCCAATCAATCGTGTCAACGTGAATTGCAAATACCCGCGCAGCAGAAATTCCTCAAACCAACCCACCAGCAAGAAAAACGCTGCCCAGAACAACGCGAACCTCACAATCCGTCCGCCGTGTATCGCCAGATGCCCGAAGTCAAAAACTCGCACGCCATACATCGTCGCCATCAGCAACGTAATGCTGGCAAATCCCCACGCCGATCCCACCCAAAACAATTTTCCAAACGCCAGCCGCCCCGGCAAACCGTAGGTTCCCCACGCCCGCTTCTCAACTCTTCCCAGGACGACCGCCGGAACCACTGCCGCCAGCAGAACGCCAGCTTCCTCGAGCATCATCGACCAAAGCCCACTCGCACCCAACTCAACTGATCCCGCCCACCGGCTGGCCACAAACTGCAGCGGATAAAACATCGCCACATAAAATGCAAATCCCCATCCCGCCCGCAATCCGTCCGCACCAAGAAACACCGTCCGCACATACGATGGCTGCACCGCAAACTCCGGCGCCGTGGTCGGCGCTCCCGGGCCTGCTGATTCCGGGTTCAGCGGCGTCTGTTCTCCATTCGCAATGTTCATCCCGTCATCCACTCTGAAATCGTCACACAAGTTTCCTCAAAGGACCCCGCTCATGGTAAAACACTCGGCTCACCCTTATGACCGGATTTTTCACGCGCCAACGCTTCGGCCAACCTCAATTTCTGGCCGGTTCCCTGCTCCTTGCCTTTCTCGCGCAAGCGATTTGGTTGGTGCATTCTGAACTTCAAGGATCTGAATCCCCCGGTGCTTCCGAGCAAGTTCGCATGGCCGCAGGCTGGCGCCAAATTCACGGCGGCGGAATCGCCGGCGCGCCTTACCCCGATCCTCCCGGCTCGCTTCCCGTGGAGGTCTCCCGCGACGACGCCGGCTTCGACACCGAGCACTCCCCATTACTCTCCCTCGTAACCGCCGCGCCGCTGCTGGCCTGTCCCCGATGGCTGCTCAATTCCACTTGGCGCTGGCTGCTGCGCATTTCGTTTCTCGCCTTCGGCGTCTTCCTCGGCGCTTCGTTGTGGTATGTCTCCCGTCGCCTCTGCGGCAACACCGGCGGATTCCTCGCCCTCACTCTTTACTGTTTTTCTCCTACCATGCTCCAGGCCAGTGCCGTCTGGCACACTGAGCCTGAAATCCTCGCCGCATGGGGATCGTTCGGAGCCATCTTCACCGCCATCGCCGTTGCCCACACACTCTACGCGCCGCGCGAAGTCGTTCTCTGGAACTGGCGCCGCATTGTGTTGCTCGGCATCTCGTTGGCCATCGCAGTCGGATCACAGTTCTCTATGATCGTTGTGGTCCCTATCGCCCTCGCTTTCCTGCTCTATCTCGCGCCCATTCGCCGAGGCGCAGCCCTGGCAATCTGGAGCGCCGCATGTCTCGTCGCGCTCCTGGCACTTTTCGCCACATACTTCTTCCATCCCCACACATTTTTCCAGGGAATGCAGCACGCCTCTTTCTGGGGAGCTACCTGGCGCAGCTTCACGGTGCTCGCTGTCTATCGCCGGGTCGGAACCCTGATCTTGCGCTCCTGTCCCGCCTTCGCCCCGCTGCTTCCGGCCACCCTCGCAACTTATTTCGCGTGGCCGCGCACCCGCTACTTCGGCAACACCGCACCGCTGCTGATCGCACTGCTCTTCATCGCGCTGGACATAGCTCACCCTCACGTTGCGGGTGCAGGATTTCTGCTTGCTTCCATCCCTTTCCTCTTTATCTTCGTTTCCGGCGTCCTCGCCGACCTCATGGAAACTCGCTTCCGCGCTCTCGTAACCGCCTTGGTCTGGGGACTACTCGCCGCCGACATCCTCTGGACTCTGCTCAAGCTAGCCCAAGTCTCCCGCGGATGATTGCCCGCTAACAATTCTCTAAAATTTTCCGCGCATCTCCTGCCGGTTTCTTGCGATCTAACCCTATCGGGAGTCCTCTCTGGAGGCGCGCCATGATCTTCCCGTTGGAGTATCATAAGTTCGTGAACCGCTCCACGCGAAGCTCGATTCCGGCCTCGCTGGCACTGTTTGGGATGTTCCTGCTCCCGCTTTTCCTGGTCTCCAGCAGTTCGGCTCAAATCAGTGGCGGATCGGCCAGCTCTTCCGGCTCCGCTCACTCTGGCAGCGTAGCGCCTCCAACTGCCGTTAGCGTAGCGCCCCTAACTGGTACGTCATTCGTCCATAGCGGCTACGCGCCGGCCAACTCGGGCGTCACCTATTCCAGCGGCATTCAGCATTCTCCTGCCGGCTCGCACATCAGCAACAACGGGCACCACCACCAGCATCACACCGCAAACGGCACGGCCTACTATCCGTATGTGTACGCTGTGCCCGTGCCGTACGCCGTCGATGTCAGCGACGCCGACACTTCCGACGACGACGATGATGCCGAATACCAGGGAGGCCCCACCATTTTTGACCGCCGTGGATCAGGCCCAGACTCTTATGTGCCGCCGTCCTCTACGGGCCCGGCGCACGCACAGGACGCGCCTGTAGCCCAGTCCGGCCCCGAGCCCGCTCCCGAACCGCCACAGCCGCCGACCACTCTCGTATTCAAAGATGGTCGTCAACTCGAGGTGAACAATTACGCCATCGTCAGTCAAACGCTCTACGACTTAACGCCCGGTCATCCCCGCAAGATCGCTCTCGCGGATCTCGATCTTGCGGCCACCGAGAAGCAAAATGACGATCATGGCGTCGTTTTCCAATTGCCGCCGTCGGCACAGGCGAACTGAACATGCGCTTACTAGCTGTCATTGCCGCGCTCGCAACTATCGCCCCGTGGGGATCGGCCCAGAGAGCCGCATCCGGAAGTCACGCCCCGGCCCACACCGGCACTCCGCGCTTCAACTTACCCTCAGGTAATTTTGCTCCTGGCCGCAACGCGCATCCATCCGGATTCCGCCGCTCTTCTGCTTATCCATACGCTTCGTCCTACACCTCTCTACCGTTTCCGTTTTTCGGCGACTCCTTCGATCCCGATGACATTTATTCCACCGGCTATCCCGTCGCTTCGCAGCCGC
Source organism: Acidobacteriaceae bacterium (assembly GCA_003138975.1). Lineage (GTDB taxonomy): Bacteria > Acidobacteriota > Terriglobia > Terriglobales > Acidobacteriaceae > Sulfotelmatobacter. Next base: position 164,792 of record PLHQ01000078.1, read on the forward strand.
CCCCGTTCCTGTTGCAAGCCTTGAGCGAAATGGCCGGTCCCGCTGCCAATTCCATGGGACCAGCCATGAGTTCGCCCAACGGCCGCGATTCTTCATCCTCACAACCGCTGATGATCGAACTTCAGAACGGCCGCTACGTTCGCGTCAATAGCATCGCGGCTGATGGCGACGCCCTCCCGCTCGCACCCAACCCTGCTCAGGCCGCCAAAACCAGCAGCCGTCCGACTCGACTGACTCCCTCCCAGCCATCCTTCATCGCCACCGCGAGTCCGGCGCAATCCTTGCCTCCCGCGGTTCTCATCTTTCGCGACGGACACCGCGAAGAAGTCGGCGACTACACCATCGCCGACGGATTCCTCTACGCCCGCGGAGACTACTACACCGACGGATACTGGAACAGAAAGATCGACCTCTCCACTCTCAACCTGAACCAAACCCTGCAAGCCAACGCCGACCGCAGCGTTAAGTTTGTTCTCCCTTCATCTTCGAACGAAGTAATCACCCGCCCCTAGCAGCGCTTGTATTTATCAGTTGTCATTCCGAGCCATTCTTTGGCGAGGAATCTGGTCTTCGCTTTTGGGTGGCGCAGCGCTTCCAGCGCTGCGATTAGAGATCACTTATGACACGGGCTTTAGCCCCAGAGATACCTGCAATCCGCCGATGGTGTCCGCTCGCGCGCTCTCTACCGGCTCGCCCACCAAATCAGCCCAATAAAGAATATTTGCATCGGTAGACGCAACCACAGCGCCGTCACTGGCTTCCCACGCAACGGCAACCGCTCCCGCGCCGCTCTGACGTTCGCCGGAAACATCGCCACCAACAAAACGATCAAGCAAATCCCCGCCACAGTGCGCATCTTCGGCACCAGCAATCCGACCGCGCCCAGAAACTCCAAGACCCCAGTGACGTACACAATCCACATCGGCCGCGGAAAAGCTCGCGGAACCATGAGCGCCAAGTCATGCTTCATGGGCGTGAAGTGCGCACTGCCGGTCATGGCAAACATGACGGCTAACGCGTAGCGCGCTGAGGCCTGCCAGCTCGCCAAAGCCGAGACTCCCAGTAGGCCAATTCCGCGAAACACGACCCACGAAACCAGTAGCACCACCAGAACCGCCATAAGCAACAACCTCCTCAACCAGAGCCACGACGAGGCTCAACCGTGGTACAATATTGTTCAGCCAGAATCCTACTAACCGCCTGCAAATGCAACTGTTTAGCAGTCATTTCGCGACGATCGACAAAGCCGGCGTTGGCCCTAATTCGCCATCCCAGAACCTAACGGAAAAGAGCATAAGAGATAGAAGCTGCCATGCCTGACGATCAAAATCCTGAACTTCCCCTGACTCCTCCGCCCGGTGGCGATGGCAGTCCCGGCGCTCTGCACATTCAGCCCGTCAACATTGAAGACGAAATGCGCAAGTCGTATCTCGACTATTCCATGTCGGTGATCATCGGCCGCGCTCTGCCCGATGTCCGCGACGGACTCAAGCCCGTGCACCGCCGCATTCTCTACACCATGCAGCAGATGGGCCTCCAGCCCAATCGCGCCACGCGCAAGTGCGCCAGAATCGTCGGCGATGTCATGGGCAAGTACCATCCCCACGGAAACCTCGCTGTCTATGACGCGCTCGTGCGCCTCGCGCAAACCTGGAGCATGCGCTATCCGCTGATTTTCGGGCAGGGAAATTTCGGCTCCGTCGATGGCGATCCTCCCGCCGCCGATCGCTACACCGAAGCCAAGCTCGCTCCCGTCTCCACTGCGCTCCTCGAGGATCTAGACAAGGAAACCGTCGATTTCCGCCCCAATTACGATGGCAGCGAAGTCGAGCCGGATGTACTTCCGGCGCGCATTCCGAACCTGCTTATCAATGGCTCCGATGGAATCGCCGTCGGCATGGCCACAAAAATTCCGCCGCACAATCTGACCGAAATCGTCGATGCCACCATCACGCTCGTCAACAATCCAAACGCTCAGCTCGCTGAAATTCTAAAATTTGTTCAGGGACCAGATTTCCCAACCGCCGGCATCATCCACGGCCGCGCTGGAGTTTTCGAAGCTTATCGCACNNGGCCGCGGCCGCTTCATGATGCGCGCCAAGGCCGCCATCGAAAACGTCACCAAAGATCGCCAGGCCATCATCGTCACTGAAATTCCGTATCAGGTGAATAAGGCCCGCCTGGTCGAGCGCATCGCGCAACTGGTCAACGACAAAGATATTGAAGATATTTCCGACATTCGCGACGAGAGCGATCGCGACGGCATGCGCATCGTGGTCGAACTCAAGCGCGGTGCCGAGCCCCAGATCGTTCTCAACCAGCTTTTCAAGCACACCGCCATGCAGGAAAGTTTTTCCATGATCCTGCTCGCGGTGGTCAATGGACAGCCCCGCGAAATGGGCCTGATTCAGGCCATCAAGCACTTCATCAATCACCGCGTCGAGGTCGTCCGCCGCCGCACCGCCTACCTGCTGCAGAAAGCAAGAGAGCGCGAGCACATCCTCGAAGGCTATCTCAATGCCCTCGATCACCTCGACAACGTCATCGCCATCATTCGCGCCAGCGCCAACCGAGCCGACGCCCGCGAAAATTTAGTCGCCTACTTCGGCGGCAAGAAAATCGACATCAACACCACCGGCCGCGCTCCCCGGCTCGATCCCGAGAAGCCCTTCACCTCCCGTCAGGCGGAAGCGATCCTCGAACTGCAACTGCATCGCCTCACCAAGCTCTCCATCGATGAAATTTCCAACGAACTGAAAGAAGTTCGCGAGCGCATCGAAGACTACGAATCCATCCTCGCCTCCGAGAAAAAACTCCGCACCGTCATCATCAGGGAGCTCGAAGAAGTCAAGGAACTCTACGGGGACGAGCGCCGCACTCGCATCGAAGACGAAGCCGCCGAAATCGTTCTCGAGGATCTCATCGCCGACGAGCAGGTCGCGGTCACCTTCAGCCACTCCGGCTACATGAAGCGCACGCCCATCTCCACCTACCGCATGCAGCGCCGTGGTGGAACCGGACGCACCGGCATGAAGACGCGCGACGAGGACTTCGTCGAACACCTCTTCATCGCTTCCACGCACGCCTACATTCTCATCTTCACCAACAAGGGGCGCGTTTACTGGCTCAAGGTCTACGAGATTCCAGACGTCAGTGCCGCCGGCAAAGGCAAGCACATCGGCAACCTCATCGGCCTGCAACCCGGCGAAACCGTTCGCACCATGCTCGCCGTGCGCAACCTTGAGGAAGAAAATAAATTCATTTTCTTCGCCACTCGCAACGGCCTCGTAAAGAAATCCGAGCTGCGCGAGTTCATCCACGTCCGCTCCAACGGCATCAACGCCATCAACATCGAAGATGGTGACGAACTCGTCGCTGCCCGCATCACCAACGGCGATCAAATCGTTTTCATCGCTTCGCACGAAGGCATGGCCGTCCGCTTCGACGAAAATCACGTCCGCTCCATGGGCCGCGCGGCCTATGGCGTGAACGGCATTAATTTGGAAGAGGGCGACTACGTTGTCGGAATGACCGTCACTCCCAAACCTGGAGCAGCCCCCGTCGGCGCGCCCGCAGCAGGCGAGGATCCGGTGGCCGAAGCCACAGCAACACCGCCTGGAGCCGCAGCAGCTGAAGTCGTTGACCTGACTCAGAAAGGCACGCTTATTCTCTCCGTAACCGAAAACGGATACGGCAAGCGCACTCCCGCCGAGGAGTACCGCCTCACCAACCGCGCCGGGAAAGGAGTCATCAATATCAAGACGACCGAGCGTGTCGGCAAAGTGGTTGCCATCGCACTTGTGGACGAAAACTCCCAGGTCATGCTCATCAGCCAGTACGGCAAAATCATTCGCATGGATTCGAAAACCATCCGCGAGTCCGGCCGCAACGCCCAAGGCGTCCGCCTCCTGCACATGGAACCCGGCGACCGCGTAGCCGCCGCCGTGGTGTTGGCACCGGAGGAAGAACCCAACGGCAACGGAGGCCTACTGCAGTAGGAATTGCTTGCGTGGAATTTGCTCGTGTGGCCGCGGGCGACTCGCCCGCGGATTGTAAACGGCGCGAGAGCCTCGCGCCCCGTGGCTCTGATTGTCCTCCGTGACCGCTGCAGTCATGACTATGGACTACAAGCTCCCTATTTCACCCCTTGCCTCCGGTTAATCTCCCACGAAAACTCCGTCACAAAATTCAGCAGCGTCCCCCATCCCACCTGCTCTGCCGCCGCCCGTCCGCCGTTGGTAAACGCGTTCTTCGGACTCGGCTTCCACGCCGTCGCAATCATCCCTCCGCCAAACGCTCCTCCATACAAAGCCCACTGGGGACGCAAATGCTCCTCGCTGCGATCATAAGTCACTAAATTCCTTATAAACGCATGGCGCGTCCGCCGCCACAGCCCCTGGCACTTGCACTGGTCATATCGCACTTCATATCCCAGCTTCGCATTACCCAGCGCCGCCAGGCTGTTCGCCGCAATGAATTGTCCTTCCCGCGACGCGAACCTCTCCGCATACCCTCCCCAGCCATCGTCCCACTGGTAAGGCACCCCGCGCACCTGGTCAAACCCCGCCGCAAACATTCGCTTCATGTAAGCCTCCGGAGTCGTCAGTGTCTCTCTCAGATAAATCACCTCCCGCTCCTCTCGAGTAGGAGTGACGAGCGTCCGGTGCCTGCCCACATACTCTCCCGCGATCCATCCCGACTCCCAGTCCCGCGCCCGCAGCAGCTCCCGCTTAGTCTTGTGCCCCACAAATTGCACCGGGTTCCCGCTCTCCGCTTTCTTATTCTCCCCCGGCGCATTCGGAAGCTCTTTCGCTGGCGCCTGTCCAGATTGCTCTGCAGGATTATTTTTCTGCGGCGCTCCGCCACTCGGTTGACCAGGTTCCTGACCCTGTTGGGTCTGCGCGGGCTCGCTGCCTTGCGCCCAGGCTACTCCTCGACCCATCACTACCAGCAAACACACCATCACAAAAGCGCCGCAAGCCCGGTCCCGGCCACCAGAAATCTTATGTCGCATTCCGCTAACATACTCTCCGCGAACTCCGCGGCCTTTCTCAGCGACCTCTGACCCCATTGTCATCCCGAGCAAGTGTTCTCTGCGCAGCGAGAGCCTGCCCTGAGCGAAGCCGAAGGGAATCTAGGCGAGCCGCGCGAAGCGTCGCGTTCCTGGCGACGCTACAATCGCTCGGCTCACTTCCCCTGATCCCCCGCAGCCCGCACTAATCCCAATGCTAAACTTCGTTGGATGCACTCCCTCTACAACCGTGTTGCCGGTCAGAGCGTGGAACGCATCGCCGCCCTCAGCGACGGCATCTTCGCCGTCGCCATGACGCTGCTGGTCCTCGATCTGCGCGTCCCCGCCGCCGAAGCCGTCCACTCCGAGCACGACCTTCGCCGCCTCCTCATTGCACTCTCTCCGCGTCTCCTCATCTTTCTCATGAGCATCATGACCAACGGTATCTTCTGGGTTGGCCAGCAAACTCAGCTCAACTATTTCGCCCGCTCCGACCGCAATCTCGCCTGGATCCACATCGGCTTCCTCTGCGCCATCTGTCTCACGCCGTTTTCCACATCGCTTCTCGCCGAGTTCATCCACTACCGCACCGCGCTTCTCGTCTATTGGAGCAACATCCTCGCCCTCGGACTCATGCTTCATTGGAGCTGGAGCTACGCCACCCGCGCCCATCTCCTCGCCGACGACCTCCCACCCGAAATTCATCCCGCAGTAATCCGCCGCATCGTCATCGCTCAGTCTTTGTATGCTGGAGGAGCCGCCCTCTGTTTCATCAACACCTATTACAGCATCGCCGCCATCGTTTTAGTGCAAGTGAACTACGCCATCGCCCCCACATTCTGCTGGGGACTCTTCTCCCGCAAATCGTCGGAAGACTAAGAAGAAAATTACTAGGGAAGTCGAAACGAGCGGGTGAAAGACTCGCCGAGAATCATTCAAGAGAAGGCGAGAGCCCACCTTGGTGCGCGGTTGCTGAGAACTGAGAACCGAGAAGCTGCTTTCCTATCCTCTCTCAAACGCGTGCTTCTTCTCCAACTCCTCCACCGCCGTCCGCATCGCGCTCTCAAATCTTTCTGCCTGCCCCATCAGCCCCGGAGTCGCTTCCGCCCACTCCCCGTCCATGCGCACCAGCCTATCCCCCGCCACCAACCGCCCCGCGATTTCCAGCAAGTGTGCAGGCGTGGTCTCCAAATACTGCGCGTCCGTCGGATCCCCAATCCAAACCTTTGAGGATGTTTCGACCCTGGGTGGCCCATTTCTCGCGTCCTTTGCGAGAAGTGGGGATTTTGCCTTCGTCTCCCAATAAACCTTCCGCTCCACAAAAGTCGCAATCGCCTCGTCGGAAGCTTTCCCAAACACCCACTTCTGCCGCTTGAAGTCGTAGTACCGGCTCGAAAACGCCACCGGCACCAGCTTCCCCGACTTCACAAACTCAATCTGCCTCCGGTCCACTTCCTTGCGCAGCGCATTAATCACCGGAGCCTCCGCATCCTTCGGCTCCAGCGACGCCAGCACCTCCCGCACCGTCGCCGACAAATTCACCGCCACCGGCGCATGCAGCCCATCCGAATTCTCCAGCCGGATATCCCCATGCAGCACCCAAAAATCCGCCCCCGAAGTCGACCGGTGAAACGGCCACTCCAATTCAATCGTCAGCGGCAGCCCCGTCATCGTCATCCAAATCTTTTTACCTTCCCCAGCCTGCGCCATGTCTCATTCCTTCTTCTAAAGATGTCAGGAAGTATGTTAAGGCTACGTTTCCAGATTCTAGTGCCCAGCCGTTTAGGTGATGGAGTGTGTCCTGATTTTGGGTAGCGCAGCGCTTTCAGCGCTGCGCTAAGAGACTAAGGGCTTTAGCGCCTGAGCTACCTATTCATACTCGCAACTCGGTATTCGCTACTTCCCCTTCCGCACCTTCGTCCCCATCCTCAACAACTTCCTAACTGTCCCGGTCGGCAGCCGCTTCATCTGATCATGCAGCTCCGTCACCGCGTCAAAAAATCCCGCCATCGCCGCCAGCCGCTCCCGCGTAAACTCCGCCCCCGCTTCCTTCGGATCCAACTCCTCCAAACTCCGCCGCAGCATCTCCCGTGTCGGATCGATCTCCCTGCGCTTCCTCTGCTCGATCACCAGCCGGAACATCTCCCACACGTCTTTCATCGACTCATAATGTTCCCGCCGGTCGCCCAGCACATGCACCGCCCGCACAATCCCCCAAGTCTCCAGCTCCCTTATCGACGTGCTCACATTCGACCGCGCCACGCTCAGCGTCGCCGCAATCTCCTCCGCCGGCAGCGCCCGCGGCGACAAATACAGCAACGCATGAATCTGCGCCACCGTCCGGTTGATCCCCCACCGCGTCCCCATCTCGCCCCAGTGCAGGATGTACTGCTTCTGCACACCCGTCAAAGTCGCCATATCAGTACTTTCAGTTCAAACAGAATCTACAGAATACAAAGCCGCAGGTCAATGACACGTAGGTTTAGGGATGGCTTCCCTTTAGGACGAGGTGTCTTAGATGTGGGGACAGCCGCCCTCGGCTGTCCGGTCGAGCGAAGATCGACGGTTTCCTCTCCGCAGCTCAGAAGTGGCGAGTAACGCGTAAGCCACCATCAACGCGGAGCTTTCACGCCCGGCTTCTCCACCACCACTTTCTTCTGAGCCGGCTTCTTCGCCGCCTCCGCCCGCTTCCGCTCCTGATACCGCCGATCATGAAACGCCTGGTCGGACGCCTGTTTCTTCATATCCACAGCTTGACACACCCACCCAAACATAGCCAGCGACTCGGTGTGTGGCGCGGGCGCCCTCGTGCGACTGCTGCATAATCCCAACAGCCGCCTCGGCTGTCAATCGAGCGAACCTCACTGAGTGACTCCTTCGCAGACCGATGTGATTTCAGAGTCAGCATCACCAAACTGGTAAACCCACACATTTTTCAAATTTCCCCTTGCACTTTCTTGCATTCATCTGCTATAAACAATTCACCGAGAGCAGATGTGTGGCTGGCCGGTCGTATTTGTGTGCAACTCTCGGGCTCGTCCGGCATCTAATGTGTAGAGAGCGTTAAGTTCTCAATTGTCCCGGCCACGGGACTTCATTCGGAAAGCAACACCGTTTCCGAAGGGTACCTTCAAAGCAAGGACCTCCAAAGGGATCTTTTCTCAATTTTTTGTCTTCCGTCTCGGAGTGCGCCGAAAGTGGCGTTCGTTTCCGGGCGGAAGGCTCATACTGTTGCGCGCTGTTTCGAGCTGAGGTCAAGCTCTCCTGTCGCGCCTCAAGGCCTTTCCGATGTGGAAATCATCTGGAAATCCTGTGGGCTGCGATGATTGACGGGATTTTCGCCGCACTGTATGGTNNGCGATTCGGTCTTTGACAACTAGGTTGAACGTGCCAGTCGTGAGAAGTCGATTCGGGCATAAGTCCGAGCGATCTCACAAGTTAGACCACCACGGTCTTCAAGCTCTTTTGGATCTCGGTCCAAGAGGATAAGAAGCTGAGTGGTGGCGCCATCCCGGCTTTCGAGCCCGGCGATGGCAGTCTGCCAACTACCCGTCGGCAGACATCAGGTTTCAAACGAGAG
>PLHQ01000112.1:0-10818 GCA_003138975.1 Acidobacteriaceae bacterium
AAGCCAAATATTAAGTTGACAAATCTTCACTCTTGGACGAGAATTCCTCGCCTAATACTGCCCAACTCCGATGGCCGCGCCCAGCGCCGTGGCGTGCAGCGGGCTGACGGTAGAGCAGATTGGAGCGGCAAATCAGAGCTGGGAACAGGAGAGCGTATGGAAACTGCAATCGGAGTATTTGCTTCACGTGATCACGCGCAGGAGGCTGTCAAGGAGTTACGGGAGCGGGGTGTGCCCGAGGAATCCATCGTTTTCCTGACTCGGTCAGAAAGCGAGGCTAAAACCATCGCGAAGGAGCTCGGCACATTTGTGGGAGGCTTCGTTGGGGGAGCTGCCGGGATGACAGCCGGGGTGGTGGCTGCATCGCTGCTTCTTCCCGGGATCGGGACGGTATTCGCGCTAGGGATCGGCGCCGCTGCACTGCTCACGGGCGCGGGTGCAGGCGCGGGTGCGGGCGCTGCCATGGGCTCGGCGGCAACCACCGACGCGGACGCGCCGAAACCGACAACGGCTGAAAAGAGCTCTGAGGATGTCGCGTTCTTCCGGGAAGTGCTCAAGGAAGGGCGTTCGCTGATCGTGGTTCGAACAGAGTCACAGGAACTTGCGACTTCAGCGTGCGAGATTCTTGACCGGCTGGGGCTCGGCATGCAAAACCGGACGCCCGTCAAAATGCAAACGGCCACCCGCCACATAGGCGATGTTGCAGTTCTGGATATCAGTGGAAGGATCACGCTGGGCGAGGGCAATGTCATGCTCCGCGAGATCGTTCGTGAGCTGGTGGACAAAGGGAACAAGAAAATCGTTCTCAACCTAAGTGAAGTTCAGTATATAGACAGCTCAGGCGTAGGCGAGCTGGTTAAGACTCACACAACCATTCGGAATCAGGGTGGGCAGCTGAGGCTCGTAAACCTGAACAAGCGAGTAAACGACCTGCTCCAGATGACAAGATTGTCCGCGGTGTTTGATATTGACAGGGACGAGGCTAGCGCGATCGAGTCCTTTGGCGGCTCGTCACAAGCAGTGGCTTGAGCTGTAACCGGAAAATAGTGTGTTAGCAAGCGGCCACAAATCCTTGCGCATTGCGGCTTATGGCCTCAAATAAACGTGTTGACCATAGCTTCGTAAGCGCATAGCATCGCGGACGACCTGTCCACCCCCCCATCGACAGGAAGAGGGCACCAGTAAATCGTCTCAGGTTTCGCTTTTTGATTTCCAGGTTTTCGTTTCGAGCCGTAGGCGGACAACTCCCCAAAGCGGGAAGCACCATGACTGCAAATCTACTTACCCTGACGAGAGAAAAGAGAGCGTTTCCCCCATGAAAAGACTTCTTATGCCTGCCACTGCTCTGATGACCCTGAAGAACGTAGCCTTCACGCTTCTCTGCTGCACCGTATTCATGGTGTTTGCCGCACCGAATCGCGCGACGGCCCAAACGCTAGACCCATGCTCGGGATTGAATGGCGTCCCAAGCGCGCTGCCTGTTGGGCAAGCAACCGGCTGCGGCGTCATAATTACCATCCCGCCGAGTGGCCAGGCTTCTGCCGCGCCGACGGGAGAGGGACCCTATGACGGGTCCGATGACACATTGGTGGGAATCATAAACAATTCCGGCGCGCCCCTGAGTTCCATCACTCTCAGCGCGGGCACCGACATTTTCGGCTTCGATGGCGATGGGCCCTGCAACTACGCCCAGTTCTCCAACTCCATTTACAGCAAACCCGCAAATCCCAACGATTGCTTCAACTATCCCGCCGGCGTTTCCACCACCGCCCAACCCGGCGCCGACCCCTACGATTACCAGGGTCCGGACAACACATTTACGAACTATGGCTCCCTCACGACCGGGACGGTCAATTTCATCACGCCGATTCCGAATGGGGGAAGCACATGGTTTGCTTTGGAAGGGCCGCCTTCGGGCCTATCGGGCGTGACGTTCGCCCCTATTCTGATCGTGACCGAACTGGGAACCGGCACCGGCACCGTTACGGACAACCAAACGCCCCAGGTGATTAACTGCGGCGAGGCCAACGGCTATCCGACAGGAACCTGCACAGGCACATATCCGAGTTCGATCACGTCAGTCACGTTGACGGCGACCCCGAATGCGACCGCCTCCTCTACTAATCCGAATGGGTCCGAATTCCTGCAATGGGGCGGCGCGTGCGCGAGCATTGGAACGACCTCGCCCCCATACACTTGCACGTTGACGTTGCCGTTTACCTCGTCGCAGAGCGTTACCGCGGATTTTGCTCCGATTCCCACTCCCGTCCCTTTTACGATCAATGCGGGGACGAATGTGATCGCGCAGGCGGAGTACGCCTGCCCGAGCGGCACCAGCCCTTGCACGGACCCGTATGCGTATGGGTTCTCGATGCAGTTCCCGGTGGTGTCGACGCCTTTTCCTGACTACTTGTACATCGTTGCTACGGAAGTTTATGCCGACGGGCTCTGCCCGCCGGGCGGAACCACTCCGACGAGCGATACCACACTGGGCGACTTCGATTGCCGGTTCGCGAGCTTCTGGAATTATGGAACCGACAATGCTGGCAACACCGTCGTACCGCTTTGTGATCCCTACGCGAACGGGAATTGCGTCCACTTCGATGTGTACGACGGGTCGTTTGGGACCGAGCCACCCATAACCTCGTATACCGGGCCGGTTTTCGAGACATTTTCATTCAGCGACAGCACATCTTCGCCGCCAACGGGGTCGTATTGGGCCGGCAGCACGACGCGGGCGATCGCCGATCCGGATGCCGACGAAAGTACTCCTTCGGTGCCCTGGGGCACCAATTGCGAGTCCACTATGAGTACGGAGGGCGCGACTCCTCCTGCGATCAACTGCCAGTTTGATCTAGACGTCACGGCGTTCATAGACACAGGCGGAAAAACCAATCAGGCCAATGATTTTGTGGTGGCGTTCCAGCCGACCGTGGCGCCGCCAATCACCAACTCCAGCAGCACGCCGATTCCCACGCCGGTTGCTCCGACCATCGCCGGCAGTTGCGTCACCAGTGGATGCACGGTCAGCGACCCCAGCACCGGCGCCACGATTACGTTTACCGAGGGCACGGGCGGAACATTCGAGGTCACGGTGCCAGCCCCCGAGATGCCGACACCTTATCCGGCGCCAAATCTGACGGCCGCCACCACGGGCACAACGACGCTGGTGCTGCCGAACGGACTGACGTACAACGGGAGCACCGGAGTGGTCAGCGGCACGCCCGCCGACGGCACGGCCGGCAGTTACCCCATCACCTTCACTGCCAATAACGGTGTGACCCCGGCCCCCAACAACACGCTGAGCTACACTCTCACCGTGAACCCGGCCGGGACGCTGAGCATCGCCGCCAGCAACGGCACGATGACCTACGGCGGGACGCTTCCGACCATCAACCCCATCATCACAGGGGCTGTGAATGGAGACAGCGCCGCGACCCTCGGCGTAACTTGTACAACGAGCGCGACCAGTTCGAGTCCGGTAAGCGGCACCTACACCAGCTCTTGCACGGCATCCGCAATTCCGAGTTCGACCTACTCCAACGTCACCTACCCCTCCGGTACGGTGACGGTGAAGCCAGCTACTGGCCTGATCATCACTGCCAGCAGTCGCCACGATGACGTATGGCGGAACCGTGCCGACCATCACCGCCAGCCGTGACAGGGCTTGCCGGTTCGGACACGGTCGCGAGCCTGGGCACAATAACCTGCTCGACCACGGCGACCAGCACGAGCCCGGTAATCGCGAGTCCGTATTATCCGAGCTCCTGCTCAGTTGTGGATGCGAACTACTCCCCGATCACCGATGTGTCCGGCACGGTGCAGGTAACCCCGGCGCCGCTGACCATCACTGCCAACAAACAGAGCAAGAACTACGGAGTGGCCTTGGCGCTGGGCACGACGGCGTTTACCACCAGCACGCTGTACAACGGCAACACGGTCACCAGCGTCACCCTGACGAGTACGGGAGCGGCGGCGGCGGCGGCGCCAGGCACCTACAGCATCGTGCCCAGCGCGGCAGTGGGCACCGGGCTCACCAACTACACGATCACCTTTGTGAACGGTACGTTGACGGTGAGCGCTTTGGAAATCACGCCACTGAACGCCTTTGGCACAGTGTATCTGAATGGAGTCGGTCTCCAGTTAATCACTCTAACCAACAAGGGGACTACGGGGTTCACGATTTCGGGCCTCAGCATCACGGCGCCTGGCAACGCCCTCGCTGACTATTTAACCGCCAACATCACCCTCTGTCCTCCAATGATTGAGAAACTGCCGGCCACATTGCCTGCGGGGAAGAGCTGCACGATTGGCGTGGGCATCCATCCCACTGTGAACATCTTCAGCCCAATCGCCTCAACGGCCACCTTCATGATTGCTGACACCGCGGCAGGGAACCCGCATTCATTCCCGCTGACGGCTCTGGTCATCGACCCACTGGCAAGCTTTAACGCGAGCGGTCTAAGCTCGGGCAAGCTCACCTTCCCCACCACACCCGTGAGTAGTACCAACACAGTGTCGATCACGGTGACGAACAGCGGAAAGTCGCAGCTGATTTTCGGCACTCCGGCGATCAGCGGCAGCGGCGATTTCACGGTGGTGACCGGCACCTCGACTTGCATTGGGGCGACAGTCCAACCGGCTGGGATGTGCGTCATCAATGTCAAGTTCGCTCCGACGAAGAGTGGGACTTTTACCGGCACTTTGACAATTAACGATAATGCTAACCCCACTGTGGAGAACAATCCACAAACCATCACGCTGTCGGGCACCACATAACGCTGATAAGGGATGGAGGCGCAGTGTGCACTGCGCCGAGTTCTCACAGAGGCGGCCACGGGCTCCTGTTGATGTACGGGCATCAGGAGCTTGTGGCGGGGGCGGTTAGCAGGAAAGGGAGCTTTCGTGAGAACTAGCTGGTGGGGTGAGCGTAGATAGGGCTGAGATCGCTTCGTTTCACGATGCTGTCGGTCTTCGCTTCCTCTTGAATCTCATCCAGGATTTTGCGGGCTTGCCTATAGTGTTCCGGGGCGTCGGCGGCTTTGCCGGCGAGTTCAAGATCGCGCGCCAGCAGATAATGGCTTTGGGCGAGCAAAGCCTTCAGGCCGAGCTTCTCGCTTTTGCTCAGGGCGCTCTCCAGCTCTTTTCTTGCCGGCTCGTAGCTCTTCAGGTTCATGAGCGCTTCGGCATGGTAAATCGAACACTCCACCGCTACATACTTCAATCCCATGCTGTCCGCGTCTTGCGACAGTTTGCTGAGTGAGCTTGCGGCCGCTTGAAGGCGGCCCTGCTTGACCGCGACTTTTGCGACATTGAACTTCGAGACCAGAATCAGATCCAAACCGCTGGTGTGGGGTGCCGTCTTCAGCGCCTCATCGTAAAGGGCAGCGGCGGCTTTGTAGTCTCCGCGATAGAAAGCGTTGTCGCCCTGGTAGCCCTGAATTTCAGCAGCGGTGACTTGATTCTTCGCCTCGCGGGCCGCATTCATTGCTTCCTCGAGACTCTTCTGCGCGTCGTCGCTGCGTCCAACCTGTGCCAGGGCGTTGCCGTTGTAGCCGAGGATTTCTGCCAGCCAGTAGCCTCGCTCCTGCAGGTCCCGGAATGTTTTAAGGGCGTCCTCTTCGGCGCTCAGAGCGGCGCCATAACGGCCCTGATAACCGAACACAAGGCCCATGCTGGAGGACTCGAAGGCCGCGCCCCGCTTATCTCCGCTGCTGCGCCGCAAATCCAGCGCGCGCAAATATTGCTCCAGCGCCTGGTCGTACTGACCCATCTTGCCAGAGGTGTCACCCAGATTGTGCAGATCCTCGGCAATATCAATAGGGACCTTGAGTTGTTCGCGAAGTTGCAGGGCTTGCTCGAAATAGCTGCGTGCGTTCTGGTAGTCGGCCTTGAGAAGGTATGCGTTGCCGATGTTGTTCAAAACTATTCCCTGGTTGCCCTGGTTTCCGACGTCGATCTCGTCTTGGAGCGATTCCTTAAACATCTTCAGCCCCTCGTCATACTGACCATGATCGACATGAAACTGACCCAGGTCGTTCAGGACGTCGCCAGTTCCCACTTTGTCGCCCAATCCCTGCCACAAAGCGAGCGCCTCTTTGTAGTCCTTGAGCGCTTGGTCCGGCTTGCCCAGAACATCTTCCGACGTTGCCATCGCATCCAGGCTCATGGCCATGCCCTTCTTGAGTCCCAGCTTGCGCTTGATTTCGAGCGACTCCCGAAGATTGCGAAGAGCGTCTTCGTGTTTGTTTAGATTGGCATAGGCCACGCCCATCGCCTGAAGAATCATGGATTTTTCTTCGTCGTTGCCGAATTCGACTGTCAGGGCCTGGGCGCGCGTCAAGTATTCAAGCGCTTTCTGTTGGTTGCCACTATAACTCTCGACCCGTCCTATCTCGAGTAGAGCGTCCACGCGCTTCGGATCGAGCGTCAGCACTTTCGTGTACTCCTCTCGGGCCTTGTCGTACGCACTCGATTTCTTATAGAGCCCAGCGAGTTCAAAGAGTACGTCGGCATTGTCGGGCGCGGCTTTCGCGAGATTTTCGTAGGCTTCGATTGCTTTGGGATAATCCCTCTGGATCTGTTCGTGGCTTGCCTGAATCAGATACTTTTCCGTCGGGGGAAGCTGGTCGCTCAACTCAACTGCCTTCCGAGAAGCGTGCTCCGCATCGTCGTCCTGGCCGAGGTTGGCGTAGGTTTTTGCGAGTTCCGAATAAGCCAGCGCGAATTGGGGATCCTCTTTTGTGGCGGCTTCGAATTGCTTGGCCGCTTCGAGGAAGCTTCCACGACGCGCGAGCTGCAGCCCGTCGTCGTAATCGTGCATGGCTGGAAGAGAGTTGGTCGAGGGTTTGAAGGACTGCCCCTGGAGTTCTTTGACCGTGCTGCGTGAGAGGGCCAGGTTCGAACGGATGTCGCCGGCCAGAAGGTCGATCGCACCGAGAATCTTGTTGTCGGTCGCGGACTCCGACAGTGTGATGGTGTGGCCGTGTTTCATGTCCTGGATCGTCGCGTCAATGCGAATTTGATCTCCGAATCGAGTGTACCGCCCCCACACGACGTTGTCGGCGTTGCTGAATTCGGCGAGCCGCTGTACCGTGGCAGAATCGAGCGCCGTGTCTGGCGCGATCCGCAAATCGCGCAGAATCTGGCTCACGCGTTCGGGAGAGACAATACGGAGGTGGGACGACTGCCCGACGTCTGTACTCAGCGTTTCCGCCACGCTCGATCCGAGCCAGTTGAGACCTTGGTCAGCGGATGCATTGCGGAAAGGCAGAATGGCCAGCGAGACCGCCGGCCCGGTCGCTGTCTTCGTGCTCGGCGCAGACAACTTCCCGCGCAGCAGGAAGCCGGCGACCGCCAGCACCAAAACCGCTGCTGTGCCGCCGATCCAGTGCCAGGGCACAGTTTGCCCCCAGGGCTTTCCGCTGGTGGGGAAGCGCAATGTGGCGGCGGCGCTCTTGCCCTGCCAGGCCTCCAAATCCCGCAAGAATTCAGCAGCAGTCTGGTAGCGTAACGCGGGATCACGCTCGAGGGCCTTGCCGACAATGTTGCTGAGCGCGACCGGAATCGTCCCGTCGTGATCGGAGACCGAGATGGCTCGCTCCTGGTTACGCTTGATTAAGCTGGCCACGGCACTCTCTGCCTTAAACGGCATAACGCCGGTCAGTAGTTCGTAAAGGATCAATCCCAGGCTGAAAAGGTCGGAGCGTTGGTCCAGATCCTTGCCCAGTGCCTGCTCCGGTGACATATACTCCATAGTCCCGACCAGAGCGCCGGTTTGGGTCATGCCGTCGCCTTCGACCATGCGTGCCAGACCAAAGTCCATCACCAGGATCCGGCCGGTTTGGTCGCGCATGATGTTCTGCGGTTTCAGGTCGCGGTGGATGATTCCCAGGCTGTGAGCGGCTTCCAGGGCGCGGCAGACCTGCTGCATGAGCTCGACCGCCTCTTCCGGGGCGAATTTTTTCTTTTCCTGGATCAGCGAGCGCAGGTCCTGGCCCTCCACGAACTCCATGGTGATGAACTTCACACCATCAGCATCGCCCAAATCGTAAATACGGATGACATTCCTGTGGGTTACCTCGCGGGAGAGCAGAAGTTCCTGTTTGAATCGGGCGAGGATCGAGGGATTGGCCGCCAGTTCCGGCCGGATCAGCTTCAGGGCCACAAACCGGTCAAGTTCCCGGTCCCGCGCCTTGTACACGGCCCCCATCCCGCCCTCGCCGAGCAATTGCAAGATCTCATAGCGGCCCCCCAGCACGTCGCCGATTTGCAGGACTGGGGCGCCCGTCTGGAGACTGGCGGATCGGCGGCGGGGAGAGCCGGGAGTCGGAGTTACGTCGACTTGCGTGCCATCGGCATCGACAAGAGTAGCGTCAACGTCCACAAGGGTGGCATCGGAGTCGACCAACGTAGCCTCGGGATCGGAAGACGCTTGGGGAAACTCGATTACGGTAGCCTCGGGGTCAGCCGGAGGGTTGGAGCCAGAACTATCACCCTTCACGGGAACGCCAACACCGCGCGGGTTTATCGAGTTCGCTCGATCTTCCGGATCAAACCGCAGATCCCGGTTGTGCATGAGTCGCCTGCCTGGGGGCCAAACTGAAAAGCGCCAAAAACGCACCGCAAGAGACAGAAGCAAAGTATATACCGCCGGCAGCCCCGGTGTACCCAAAACGCGATGTTTGATCTATATTCTGTGTCGCCCGATTTGAGCATAGGTTTCGACACCTACCTACGTGCTTGCTCTGGTTCCGAACGGGGCGACCACCGGTTTTGTCACGTGACCACGCCCAGCGGCACGTTGAAGAGCAACAAACAATTTCGGGTCGGGCCGTAGCGGCAACACCGAATACAAAGCCGCCTCTCGGGCGGCTTTTCCATTGCGGCAGGTTTTGTTCGAAGCTCTAAAATCCCAATCTTCGGGGTGGTCCGGCCTGACGCTATCTGCTGCCCGGTACTCAACGACCAGAGCACTGCAATCGGGCACGGGACAACTGGAAGCGGCCGCGACTATGTTATCGCGTGTTCCAATGCCTGTGGCATGGCGTTCCTGTGCTGGATTTCCATGTGCCTCTCCGGATGTGCTGCTGCGAAGAAAGCTACGCCTTATGCTGCTGCTCCGCTACGTTGACACTGTCCGTCCGAACGTGGTGCGAACCTGTACGCTCGTTCGATGATCGGCACCAGCCGTTGCGGCAGTTCGCTCTTCATCACGTATTCATCGACCAACCACAGGATTCGCTCTGGCATCTCGGAATACGCGGAAAGCAGGATGATCGGCAGTTTGGGAAACTGCTCCTTGATATGGCAGGCTACGGCTTCCGCCTCCATGCCTTCCGGTTTGTACTCCAGAAGAACCGCGGCCACCGACGTTTCCTCCAACACTTTCATCGCGGTGTAGCCACTCGACGCGATCTTGACGCAATAACCATGAGATTCTAGAGTCGCTTTGCGAAGCTCCAACACTTGTGGACGGTCGTCGATGCACAACACCGTGGGGGAATCCATTTGCCACATCTCCTCTGCATAGTCAGCTCATCTACAGGGACGTAAAGTTGATTCCGCAGCGCGGGCACGTAAACTCCCATGGCTCGGAATGCTCACGCCCCACCCCGTCCGTTGACCTGTAGGCAACCGCCAACTCACCGCAGTCGGGATGCTGACGAATATCTTCCTCTGCATTACAGCTTGCCGTGACGCATGTCACGCATCAACGTGACGGGAGGCAAGCGTGCCAATGCCCCGCTGAGCACCGCGAGTCGCGCTGAAGCTTCCGCGATTTGATCCTGTCGCCCAAGCATCGCAACCCCAATTCTTCACACCTGAGCTATTTTGCTCAGACGCGAAAGACCACACCGGTCACTCTTAATTTGGCTGAGTGTGTCGAGAGAGCGACGACCGCTAATTTCGCAGCAGCTCTCGTTGTTAGGGTGCTGCGGGTGAGATCCCCAAGTATTACATCGAAGCGACCACATCCAGCTAATTGGCGCCCTCACCCGTGGGTATGCCGTGGAAGCTCCGGCGGACCCGATCGACCCTAAAATCTCTCGAACATTGAAATTGGGGCACCACCTCAGGGCGGATGGGTGGCGTTAGCCCGCGAAACCGGAAAGGTGAAAGTCATGCCTTTAATTCAAATCCTGGAAGTTCTCATCGTGGTGGGTGTTCTCCTGTGGCTGGTGAATCGATTCATTCCCATGCAGGGAACCATCAAGTCAATTTTGAACGGTGTCGTAATCATTGCTGTCGTTCTGTGGCTGCTGAATGTTTTTGGGCTGTTTCACTCCCTTTCCGGCATCCACATCGGAAAATAAAAGGATCACCTAAGGGAAATCAGTCAAGAAGGCTGAACGCAGCAACACAAGATCGATACAACGAAGCAACGGGGCAGACATTTGCCTCAAGGAGGTATTTGTGAAGACAAAGATATTCTTAACGGTCGCAGTAATCGCACTGAGTTTGAGCGCAGTAGCTCAAACCAATTCCCAAACCACCATGACCGGCGCGACCATGGCTTCTACCCCGATGTTCCGGGTCAACGTGATCAGCCGCACGGTCCAAGCGGTCAACTATCAGCATCGCAGCGGTGCTACGAAGCTGGATTTTGCGGGCACGGACCTGATGCCTTCAGCGAATGGGGAAGCCGAAGTGAATAGCAAGCGCGGATCCATTGAGATCAAGGCGGAGTTTGGCAACCTGGAGAAGCCCACGGCTTTTGGCAACGAGTATCTCACTTACATCCTGTGGGCGATTTCACCCGAGGGCCGGGCGGTGAACCTGGGCGAAGTGCTGGTAGGCGGCAACCATCGCAGCAAG
>PLHQ01000112.1:10825-11610 GCA_003138975.1 Acidobacteriaceae bacterium
GCAAAGTATGAACTCATGGAGCGAGGTGGCTACATTCCCACTGGCTACAAGTTCGACCCTGTGATTCTGAATGCCAAGTTGCCATTGGAATTCTTCGAGGCACGGAATGCACTGCGCATCGCACAATCCGAGGGAGCCGAGAGGTACGCCAGCGACAGCTATCAGCACGCTGTGCAGTTAATGAACGACGTTGACCGATATGCCACAAGAAAACACGTCGACAGAAAAGCGCTGATCGCAGTCGCCCGGGAGGAAGTCCAAACTGCCGAAGATGCACGTGCGATCTCTGTCAGGAAGATCGACGAAGAGCGCCAGGCGAACGAACGCCAGGCTTCCGCTGACGCACAGGCCCGATCCCAGGCGCAAGCCGCCGACGCGACCCGGCAGAAGGAACGAGCTCAGGCCGATGCGGCGCAGGCGCAATCCGATATGGCCGCAAATCAAGCAGCATCTGCGGCAGCGGTCACAGCCGCTCAGGCCGATGCCAACCAATCCCGTTTAGCTGCACAACAAGCACAGCAGAACGCGCAACAGGCTGAAACCGACAAGGCAGCCCTGCGCACGCGATTGTCTGAGCAGTTGAATTCCATTCTCCAGACTCGTGACAGCGCGCGTGGGCTGATCGTCAGCATGTCCGACGTTTTGTTTGACACGGGGAAATACTCGTTGAAGCCGGGTGCACGGGAAAAGCTTGCGAAGGTTGCCGGCATTTTGCTGGCGTATCCAGGACTCAACATTGAAGTCGACGGCTATACGGATAACGTTGGCGGCGATGAGATGAATCA
>PLHQ01000177.1 GCA_003138975.1 Acidobacteriaceae bacterium
TTCCTGCTGGGAAAGATTCTTGCATTCATGGTAGTCGCGCTCGCCGAGTGTGTGGTGATGCTCGTTCTCCTGTTTACATATTTTGGTTTGGGGCTGGCCGGCGATCCAACCCCCTTCATCGTTGCCACAATTCTCTACACGTTCTGCGTGGCGGCCTTTGGAACGATGGTGGGAGCGACGATCCCGAGCCAGGTCGCCGCGATGCAAGTGGTGGCCCTCGGCGGCTTTCTCCTGGTGTTTCTGCTCTCCGGGTTGATTTTTCCCATCGAGAACATCCCTGTTGGATTGCGTTGGATCTCGACTGTCATGTGGGGCCGGTACTACATCGAGGTCGTGCGGGATGCGCTACTCCAAGGCGGCGGCTGGCCTGCCGTCTGGTGGAAGGTGACGATCATCGGCATCATCGGGTCACTTTTCTACGGGACTGGATGGTACAGCATGCGGCGAATGCAGCTCAAAGCGTAAGCGAATGACGAATCCCTTTCAAAACGTCTTCAATCAACGGTTCCGCGCGCTGGTCCGGAAAGAGTTCAACGAGATCCGGCGCGACCGCCGTCTGATGCTTTCTTTGCTTGTTCCTCCTGTCTTGCAACTGACGCTGTTTGGGTTCGCGCTGAGCGCGTTGGTGTCAGACCTTCGCCTCGGTGTCGTCGACGAAAGCAAGACTCCGGAGAGCCGCGAATTGGTCGCGACCCTCACTGAGAGCGAGAGCTTCCGCCTTGGAGGCTACTATTTTTCGGTAGATGAACTCGGGGATTCAATCAGTCAGTCCAGGATAGATGCAGGAGTGGTCATCCCCTACGATTATGCCCGCGAGTTGCACCGCGGACATTCAACCACGGTCCAGTTCCTGCTAAACGCCACGAACGCGAATACCGCCACCATCAGCCAGGCTTATGCGGAAGGCATCATTCAAACTTACACCGCCGGGCTACAGAGCACGGGCATTCATGCCAGCCTCAAGCAGGTTGCCGCGTACGAGATAAACCGCCGAGGACAAGTGCAAATCATGCCGGCTTACATCTACAACCCAGGCCTGATTGATTCCTGGTTCATTGCGACCGGTGTTTTCGGTCTCTTGATGATTATGAACAGTTCATTGGTTGCATCCGCAGCGATGGTGAGAGAGCGCGAAACCGGGACGATGGAGCAACTGCTCATGTCTCCCGCAAGCACGACCGAGATCATCATCGCCAAGATCGTGCCACTATTTGCCTTGCTCTGCATCATGATGCTGATGTGCGTTGCGACACTCAAAATCGCATTTCACATCCCGTTTCACGGCAGCTTGCCCTATGTCTTGTTTGGCGGCATGTTGTGTATTTTGTCCGGAATCAGTATTGGCACGGTGATTGCAACTTTCAGTAAATCTGCGCAGCAGGCGCAGCTAACTGCCTTTTTTATCAACCCCCCGTTGTCTTCTCTATCGGGAGCTCTGAACCCTGTCGAAGCGATGCCGCGATGGATGCAGTCCTTTACGATCCTCAATCCCATTCACCATTTCGCGACCATCGCCCGCAGCGGCATGCTCAAAGGAAGTGGGATCGTCGCGCTGTGGCCCAATTTCCTGGCCTTGTTGATTTTTACTATCGTCCTGGTTTCGCTCAGCGTCTGGCGATTTGGCAAGCAACTCAGTTAGGAAAGAAAGGCACGGTCAATTGTCTATGAGGAAGACGAAACTGAACACGCTGCCGAGTCGCCTGAAGACGATTGCCACATTGATCCTGCTCAGCATGTGCATGGCAAGCGGCAATACGTTTGCCCAGACAGCGCCGTCCCAATCCCAGGGCACGCAGGCAACTCAGTTGCCGCTGTCGGGCCGAACCAGTGAGAGCGGCTCAGTGACGGCCACGCAGTCATCCACTCCGGGAGTAGCGACAACCGTCAACACACTCAATCCCACGGTTCAAGTTCAAGGGGCTTACTCGGGAAGTACATCTGGTTTTTCCAACGCGCCGTTCTCCGGCAAGCTGTCTTTGCGAGACGCCATCCGCCGCGGCCTTGAGTACAATTTGGGGGTGGTGGGACTCGCCCAAGCCGTACGTCAGGCGCACGGGCAAACGCGCGTGGCACGCAGCGTACTACTCCCGAACCTCACCGGCGACCTGGCCGAAACCGTCCAGCAGACCAGCCTGGCAGCCGAGGGCTTGAAGCTGAAGATTCCAGGATTCAATTTGCCATCGATTTTGGGGCCCTACAACTACATTGACTTGCGGGCCCGTCTCACGCAAACCGTCGTGGATCTCACAGCGTGGAAGAACTACAAATCGGCCGATGAAAGCTTCCGTGCAAACCAACTTTCGGCTCAAGATTCTCGAGATCTCGTGGTCTTAGCCGTCGGTGGAGCTTATCTTTTGGTCATCGCCGACAAAGCCAGAGTGCAATCAGCTCTTGCTCAGCTCGACACAGCGAACGCTCTTTACCAACAAGCATCACAGCAACGAGCTGTAGGAGTGGTGGCACAGGTCGATGTCGATCGCAGCCAAGTGCAAGCTCTCACCGAACAGCAGCGATTAACTTCACTGCAGAACGATCTTGCGAAGCAGAAGATCAACCTGGCGCGGATGACCGGTTTGCCGCCCAACGATCAGTACGACCTCTCCGATGACGTCCCTTACTCGACTGCGCCGCCGATTACGATGGAGGAGGCGTTCAGACAGGCCTTCGAGCAACGTCCGGATCTAAAGGCAGCCGCGGCTCAAGTCCGGGCCGCCGAGCTCGCGCGATCTGGCGCACGCTCTGAACGACTGCCCTCGCTTGCGGTGAACGCCGATTATGGAGTGATCGGGACCAATCCGTCCCAATCTCACGGTACGTTCTCGGTCACTGGGACACTGCGCTTCCCCATCTGGGAGGGTGGCCGGACGGGCGGCGATATCGAGCAAGCCGACGCCACCTTAACGCAAAGACGCGCCGAACTCGAAGATCTCAAACTGCAAGTCGAGGGAGACATTCGAAAAGTCTATCTCGACTTAGAGGCGGCAACGAGCGAGGTGGAGGTGGCGCAGAGGAATGCGCGGGTCGCCAAGGAGACTCTCGATCTCACGCGACAGCGTGTGGAGGCAGGTGTGGCAGACAGCGTCGAACTGGTTCAATCGCAGGAAGCGCTGGCGGGCGCGGAGCTCGACTATATCAACAGCGTGTTTGCTCACAACCTCGCGAAACTTAGCCTTGCTCGATCTATGGGCGGGGCAGCAGAAAATCTTCCGAAGTTCCTGAGCACCCCATGAAACAGGCGCGCAGCGCGTTGTCCTTCCGAAAAACAATTGACGAGCATTTGCCGCGGGACAATTCAGCTATGCCAGCACAGAGATGTTGCCAACCTGTCGTCGATAAAGTCCATCACAGCTCTGCATGCCCCGCTCCCGCTTTGAATCGTTTGTATCGTGCGATCGACGACTACGTTGCCGTAAGCTGATCGGCAGGATCTTGGCATCGGTGCAACCACTGACCTTGTCTCCTTGGCAGGCAAATCATACGTGGGGTTCCCGCCGTCGCGCCGGTAGTACGCGAGGAGTGTTAGCGCAGTCGTGTTCGTCGAAGGCTTCCTTCACTCTTGCTGGCGGCGCGGCAGAAGTTCTGGTGCCAGGATGGGATGAGATCCAACCGCATGCCGCGCATCCCCAAGCCGCGAAGGTGCCGTTTTCAAGCCAGACAAGATCGCTAGCCATTCAACAGATTCTCATAAGACCATGGGAATTGGCGAGTCCTGCGAGAGTTTGCATTGGCTCAATTTGAATTCAAAGAAAAAATCTTCATCAAAATTGCAAGTGCGCCCCGCTCGAACCGGCTTACTCTAACGCAGGGGTAATAGCAGCGAGAACTCAAGAAGGCAACAAGTGTTCATCGGGAGAGAGTCACACGGATAACGCCGAAAAGAGCGAGAGTAATGGAGACTCTTCGGAATCCGCCCCTCTCAAGAGGCGTTGTACGAACATTGTACGGGAAATTTTACTGCCTGCAAACTATTGATAATAATGGAGACAGTGGTGGAGGCGACGGGAGTCGAACTATTCAGGGTATTGATAACATGTAAGTTATTGATTCCAGGAACTGCCACAACGGCTAAAAAGGCCCCATTGCCCGATCCATTGTACGTTTATTGTACGAAAATGCTTTTCGCTTTGGAGTCCCACGGGCACACGTTGCGACCTCAGTATCCCATAGATTCGCCGTGATGGATCGAGAAAAACACCCACGTACGGCTCCGGATGTGTTGTCCCTGAATCATTTGACCGACTCTTGACCCGATCGTGAAGCCTGTCGAGGTGCCGATGCCGACGTCGGGGAATCTGGAATCAGGACCTTCTTCACCGATTCGGGAATTTCATTCGCATGCGCGAGCAGTTCGCTAGCCTGCCATAGTTGGGTGTCGGATAGCTTGGTCTTGAAGGAGGGCATCCCCGAAAGGCGGATTCCGTTGGCTGCCTTCCAATAAGTCTCCGATGCTGGGTCATCGGTCACGCCCTTGCCGCGGAACAATTGTGGCGGCTTCGGAAACATCGTTGTCGCATAGTCAATGGGTGGCTGTCCTGGGAGTCCGTGACACAAGGCACAGTGCTGTTTGTATACGCTCGCACCGGCAAGAAAACTAGGTTCGTCCGCGGGCACAGGAGATGGAGGAATGTGTTGCTTCTCAATATGCGCGTCCAGAGCCATATTCGCGAACTTCTTCTCAAACGGCATAGGCGGATCGGCCGTAGCGACTGGCGCCATGCCAGTGGAAAAATAGAGGAAAACACACCCCACTGAAATCGCAATGGCCAGAATGAACCCGATCACGATGCCCTTGATCACTTGTGCGCTCCTGTTCTTGATCAGAAATTAAAAGGATACCCCAGAATCATCTTGGCAATCAGGTGGTCAGTCGCGCCCGTGACGCCCACGCCGAGTCCGAAATTGATCTCCCACTGCGGTGCGATATTCAAATCAATCGCAGGGACAATCTGGTGCTGTTGCTGCGAGACCGCATCGAATCCCGTCACCGGGCCGACTGAACCGTCATATTCCAGACCTCCCGCGACTTTCGGAGTGAAATCGTAACTGAATTTGAAATTTGGCGAAAAGACAACGCCCTGGTTCACGCTCTCGCCGTGGAAGGAGCGGTCCAGCGTGGGGTTCAGAGACCAATACCATCGTCCGGCTTTTTGATCCACGATGGGGCGGATTTCCCACGTCCAGGTGTCCACGGAATATTGCCTTCGCTGGTAGCCGATTTCATTCGAGAGGCTCACGCCCACCGGCCAGTTCCATTTCTTGGGGATGGCAACACGCGGCCGTATGTGGTCTCCCACCCATTGCCACCTCTGCCCCTCGGTTATGGAAGTGAAGATGTAAAAGCCGCACTCGAACCAGTCATTGAAGCCGTGTGTGATCTCGACGGTCTCGTGTTCAGCGTGATTGGTGGGATAGACGCCATCTACGATCGTCTTCGAGCCGTCGATGGTGAAGTTGCTATGGAGTTCAACCATGGTGTGCGCTGATCGACCAGGTCGGAACCGTACACCTGAATTTCGTAGTTGTCTTGAGCACGGCTGAGAGGTGCAGCAAAGATAAAGATGAGGATTCGAAATACGATCGCGAGTTGTCGGTAGCACATCGTCCGATCGCATTCACAAGATCCCATGAGGAAGATTATCGCCACAGAATGAATTCATCGTGGCGAACAAATGACAAGTTGTTCATATTCCCTCGCGACGCGCTCCAACCTGCATCAACCTTAGTAGTATGAGGAGGTTGCTGTCATCTTCGTTTGTTCCTATGGTCTGCCGTGTACTGGTTTCCGCTAACTTGTTGGTGGGAGGAGTTGTGGCGATTGGACAGGAACCGTCAAGGCTGCCCGATGCACCAAGCGCAAGTCAGACTCAGTCGAGTCCATCCAGCGTTGCGCAGAGCGTACCGCAGCATGAACCGAGCAAGAATCACATGTTCTGGATAATCCCCAACTATCGCTCGGACGAGAACTCGGCGGAGATCAAACCGTTGACGCCTGCCGAAAAGATGAAAGTTGCATTGGACGACTCTTTCGATCCCTCAGCGTTTCTGGTGGCTGGCATCTTTGCCGGCCTATCGATGGCGCAGAAGCAGTACAGTTCCTTCGGAACGGGAGCGCAGGGGTTTGGCAAATATTACGGAGGAGCATTCGCAGATCAAGCAATTGGCAACATCATGAGTGAAGGGCTATTTCCAGTCGCGCTGCACCAGGATCCTCGTTATTTTGTGAAAGGCACGGGGGGATTTTGCAAGCGAACTGGATATGCGATAAGCCGGGAAGTTATCACTCGCGGCGATGATGGCCGCAACCACTTCAACACATCCGAGCTGGCCGGAAATGCTGTGGCCGCAGGCATCTCCAACCTCTACTATCCGGCCGTGAATCGATCATTTGGAAATACCGCGAACAAGTGGGGACAACAAATAGCCCTGGATACCTTCTTCAATGTGGCAAAAGAGTTCTGGCCCGACGTGCGCAACAAAATGTTTAGGCATTGAGCGCGTGACGCTGACACCTGGTTAACTTGTGGGGCGATGGAGAGCAGAGAGGACAAAGCTGACCATGCCACGAAGACCTCCGATCTCCACTGAGACATCGCAAGCGTACGCAACGCGTATCGAGTTTTGCAGAGTGTTCGCGGAAAACATGGATAGTCTGCATTTGCTTTCGTTCTTGCTCACGGCCGATCAGACGAAGGCTGAGGAATGTTTTGTTTCCGGCTTGGAAGACTGCGTCGAAGGAACTTACGTGTTTCGAGACTGGGCGCAATCCTGGGCCCGGCGGACCATTATCCAGAATGCAATTCGGATGTTGGCGCCCCGCAAGAACCACTCGACCGTCGCAGACGTACCGAGCGATGCGGTCAGTTGCAGTTTTGGACGGACGCAGGATACTGATTACGCAATCGCGCGCATTCTCCGGCTTGAACACTTCGAACGTTTTGTCTTCGTGATGTCCGTCCTTGAAAGATACTCGGATCAGGATTGTTCCGTTCTGCTTGGCTGCTCGCGGCAGGATGTTGGGGAGACAAGAATGCGAGCGTTGCAGCATGTCGCGGAGCCAGACAGGTTAGGCACCGTGGCCTTGTCCGGGTGCGGCTCCAGCGATCCTGAAGAGGCACAGACGCCAGAAGCGCAGTTGGAGCCGCAGTTTTGAAGACTGTGAACCGAAGCATCTTTAGAAAGATACCGAGAGCCGTTCTGAAGCAGGCTCTACGAAAAACAAGATCAACAGATCGGCATCGCTCGTGACGGTCCCGTGCGGTGAATCCTAGACGATTCAAGTAAGGAACTGTCGTGAAAATTCTGCTCTACAACCCCGACAACGGCGTGACTCGCAACTTCATGCCGCACCTCTGGATGTTTTTGCTCAGATCCCTGACTCCTCCCGGCCATGAAGTGCTGCTGATCGACGGCAACGCTCAGCCGATGGACGAGCTTCAGATCGCGCAGTACGTTCAAGATGAAAAGATCGGACTGGTCGGCATTGGTGCCATGACCAGGATGATCGCCAAGGCGTATCGCGTAGCCAATGCCATTCGCGCCACCGGAGTTCCGGTCGTCATGGGTGGTCCTCACGTTACCGAGCTGGCCGACGAGGCTCTCGGTCGCGATGGCGGACCACGCCACGCCGATGCCGTCGCTCTAGGCGAAGCCGATGAAACGTGGCCGCAGATTGTGAACGATGCTGCCCGCGGCGAACTCAAAGCCATCTACGCGCCGGTGGATGCAGCCGGGAAAGACAAAAAGCCATCGCTAAAGGAGTACCCGGTCATTCCTTGGCAATCGATCGATCTTGCTCAATTCAATCTCGTGCCAACGGCCGTCGCGCCGTTACTCAACCGTGTCGGCACGGGCTGGGGCTCTTTCCGCATTATTCCAGTTGAGTCGGGGCGTGGCTGTCCCTACGGCTGCGAGTTCTGCACCGTGACCGGATTCTTTGGTGACTCTATCCGCTTCCGTACCAATGAGAGCGTGGTAAATGAATTGCTGCTGTTGAAGGCGCGCGCCCGCAGCGAGAAGGGCCAGATTGCCGTCTTCTTCATCGACGACAATTTCGCTATCAATGTAAAGCGCACCAAATCGTTACTTCGCGACGTCATCGCTGCCAAAGCCCAGGTCCACTGGGTCGCCCAAATCAGCGCTAACCTCCTGCGTGACGAAGAACTCGTCGACCTAATTGCAGCTTCCGGTGGCAAGTGGATCTTCATCGGCATGGAATCCATTGACCCGACTAATCTCAAAGACGTGAACAAGGGATTCAATAAGCCGGGTGAGTATGCGGCTGTGCTCGAACGGCTCGCGCGACGCAACGTCTATGCGATCACATCATTTATTTTCGGTATGGACAACGACACTACCGGCGTGGCCGAGCGCACACTCACGCAAGTCCGAACTTGGCCTCCGGGTCTGCCCATTTTCGGCCTGCTGACGCCCTTGCCCGCAACCCCGCTCTACAAGCGCCTGGAAACCTCGGGCCGGCTCACGCGCCCCAAGCACTGGCAGGAGTTCATCCCGTTTGCGATGGCTCACACGCCGCTCAAGATGACCATTGAAGAAGCTCATGCCGAAGTGAAATATGGTTGGGAGCAAGCGTACAGCCCGGAAGCACTGGCTCAAGCGGTCGACGTGCTCACTGACCAGCCTCTTGGTTATCGCATCAACGTCTTCCTCGCGCGATTATGCTTCCGCGGGATATATTTCCCCATGATGGGGAAAATGGCATGGCTCAAGGTTGTCGCCCAAAACCGCCGAACCATTCTTAAACTGGCGAGAGACGCCTTCTTTGGCCGTCGGACGCGACCAACGAATCCGGACGCGAAAGATGTGTACGAACCTGTCGCGGTACCGGATGTCACCAGCGAAGTGAGTGCATAACTCTCTCTGGGCACTTCTCACCGGTAGTTTCTTGATTGAGGGATTCTCGAAGCCCGCTAGAAACGCGGTGCTTACGCCGCTTGGAGCACGCTCACTGGCAGCGACAAAGTTATAACAGCGCCGCCTCCCGGACGGTTGGAGACCCGTGCACCGCCCCCATGAGCCTGGGCAACTGCATCCACAAAGGCAAGTCCGAGACCATGACCGGGAGAATTCTTTCCCTTCACGAATCGTTTGAAAACCTGACTGCCGATATCGGGCGAGAATCCCGGACCATTATCTTCAATCACTAGTTCTGCCGACCCTTGCTGCGAGCGGAGCCGGATGTTCACTCGGCAGCCCGCAGGTAAATGAGTCAATTCGTTTTCAAGCAAATTACTGACCACACGATTCAGCAGGGTCACGTCCGCATCCACGACCACGTGCTCTTCAAGGTCAGTGGTCACTTCGTGATGATGCTCACACATCGCCGGTTGGTAAATGTCGACTAGTTGTCGCACGACATCGGAGAAGTCAACTGGGCAGCGATCGATGTGAAGCGCACCCGCATTCGCTTCGGCAAGGTCCAGCGTGGTGTTCAGCAACTGCAAGAGCCTATCAAGGTCTTCGATCGCCTCACCAACCGAGTCGCGCCACGTATCATTTCCTTCATTACATAATGCCGATTCCAGCGTTCCACGAATCAAGGTCACCGGACTTTTGAGGTCGTGCGCGATACTGCCAGTGACAGTGCGAAGCTGATTCACCGAAGCCTGGAGCCGGTCCAGCATGTTATTAAAAGTCTTAGCCAATCGCGAAATCTCATCTGAATTCACAGGTTCAGGCAAGCGTTCCTTTAAGTCTTCGGTTCCAATTCGCGCGACGGTTTCCGTAATTCGTTCCACACGGTGCAGGGTACGGCGTGCGCTCCAGTAGGAGATTACGAAGCCGAGCAGAAACATGCCGCACCAAAGTGTGAGAAAACGCCGGGCCAATGTGTGCAGCACATGTTGGGCCCCATGATCTGATAGTCCGAGATAAACAGTTCTTCCGTTTTGCGCCTTCTCAACCACGCGAAACGTTTGTCGATATCCTTCCACCGTTATGGACTTCGGTGGCCCTGGAACCAAATTCGTCCGCTGAATCGCTGCGACGAAAGCATCCTTCGAGCTTGGACCTACCCACAACGGACCCTCAGGGTTATTGGGGTCTGTTGCCAAGAAGAAGACGGAATTCAGCCTTTCGCCGCGGGCATTGCGCTCATCCGGCACTTCCTGAGTAGCAAGTTCAGCCACCTCTCGAACTATGCGTTTGTACAGGTGATCGCTCGGAGTATCGGCCGAGACCTGAGCCAGAACCTCTGCTTCGCCACTAAGCCAGGTGTCACTGCGCTCCCGAATGCCCTGAGCGACAAGGAAATAAACTATGGAGAAAGCCACAGCAGTTCCGAGCGCGAACGCCAGAGTTGTCCAAATCGAAATCCGCCAAGCGGCGGTAGAGCGCAAATTCCTAGGCATGTTTGAGAACGTAGCCAACACCACGAATTGTGTGAATCAGTGGTCGCGGGGTGTCATGATCCACTTTGCTACGCAGGCGATAAATGTGAACATCGACGACATTGGTTGCGGGATCAATCCTCATCTTCCAGACATGGTCCAGAATCATGGTCCGGGTCACCACTCGACCTTCGTTGCGGCAAAGATATTCCAGCAAAGAAAACTCCTGTGGGGTCAATTGCAGCAAGTTTTCGCCCCGGCGCGCTTCGCGACGAACCAGATCAAGCTGCAAGTCGGCAGCTTGCAGACGCACCGATTCATTCTGTGGAACCGCCGACCTGCGTAGGAGATTTCTCAGTCTTGCCAGCAGTTCCGGCAGTGCAAACGGCTTCGTGAGGTAGTCGTCTCCGCCCTGCTCCAGTCCCCGGACCCGCTCGTCGACAGAACGGCGGGCGGACAAGATTAAAACCGGCGCTGCATTACCGTGGGCTCGGCAACGCGCAATCAAGTCCAATCCATCCAGGTCTGGGAGTCCAAGATCGATTATGAAGGCATCGTGAATACCCTCCAAGGCCATTGTTTCGCCAGCCTGTGCTGTACTGGCTGTATCCACCTGATATCCGGCCTCCACCAGCGCGCGCTTCAGGAAGTGCTGGATCGGTATGTCGTCTTCTACCACTAACAATCGCATCGGAGATTCCCGCCCGTCCAAGACTTTACACCTCCAGATGGGATGCAGGAAACAGGATCCTGGAAACTTACCTAAGCCAGCAAATCCGCATTCACTGCGGACGCCAGGTCATATCCACACGCACGGGAATGTCGTTCTTGACCGGCATCGTCAACAGCGACGGGGGGTCGATCTTGAAATCCGTTAGCGTAGCCGGAATTGTCCCCGTAATGTGAGTCTCACCGCCTTGGGTCTCCACTTTGAAAGGAACCTTTTTGAACTGGGCAGTCTGGCCGGCGAACTGAATCTCCAAATCAGCATTGATGGTCGCCGATGAGGCAGCCAATTCGGGCAGGCGGGTTCGTACGGTGACGATAGGAAACTCCGCGCCGCGCGTAACCTGAACCATATGAAGGTCGCGATTGCTGTCCCCCGAATCAAACGACTTCACGGCTACCGCGATCAAGAAATCGCACTGTCCGTCGTGGCAAACGCCCTTGCCTCGCGCCGCATGGCTCACACCCTCGGACTCATGCAGTGGGTGCGACACATGGTAGGTGAGTGTGCTTTGTTTGAGGATCCATTGGCTGTCGGCGGCAAACGTGGGGAGGGTCACGAGCAAGAACGCGATCAATATTTTATTTTTCATAAACTGTGCTCAGAACTTCACTGATACCGACAATAGAGCTGCCCCAAACGCCCCCGCCGTAACGATGGCCACCGGGCCATGCGCCTGCGCGATCCCATGGACCTTTTCGCCGTTGTTCTTCTGACTGAAGGCCATTGCCCCGAGAATGGGAGTGAGGATCATGCCCGGGCCGTGAATCCAAGCCATCGCCTCGTGAAACTTGATCGGACCGCGCTTTTTGGTTCCGGGAATTCTGGGAGCGCGAATGGCGTAATAGGCCGTGATCCCGTATAGGTCGCCGGTGACCGCACCCAGAGCAACGTGCAAATCGCGGGATGCGGTGCCTTCACTCTTGCCCCCGGCATTCAGAGACGTGACAACGGTCGCAATTAAGGGAATGGTCGTGATCAGACCCATCCGTTGATGGATCTTCAGCATGTGTGTCCGTTTATCCAGCAACGCTTGCTCTCGCGGGTTTCCTTGAGTCTGGTCCGGAGTAAGGCCCAAATCCGAAAGCGAAGGCGCTGTACTGCTGGATGGGGCGTTCGGCAAATTATCCTGTTGCTCTAGCGTTGGTTTGATCGTGGTTGGCGCACTGGCCTGCAGCTTCTCGTCCACAACTGATGGCTTAGTTCCATCGACAGTCGCGGACGGAATCTCCAAAGTCTGGAAACCGGCGGCCGCAAGCTTCATCCGATAATTCCCCAGCGGCAGATCGTCGAATCTATGAGAGCCATCCGTCCCCGTCGTGGCGCTTCGTGCCTGGCCGTTGTCCACGCTCGTCACCGTCACGGTGGCGTTCGCAACCGGATTACCGGACAAATCCACGACCCTGACCGTCAGCACTCCCATTCCGGCCGTCTGAGCGACCAGTGAAGGTACGAGTTGAAGGAGTAACCAAATAGCTAAGACACAAGGGAGAGCACCCGGCCGATTGCCAAACCTATTCCTCAACATCAGTCACCTCGCGCTTTCTAGAAATAGAGACTGTGTTTTCCTGAACTATTTCGCACTGCATGCCGCACTGAGACCAGCCTTGCAATGAGCATGGAAGATGTGGCGTCCGATCAAGTAACCAAGTGTGCTTCCCACTACAACATCGGAGGGGAAGTGGTGCAGACTGGTGAATCGCGTCACCGAAACAGCCGCTGCGGTTCCGTAAGCGAGCCACTCTACCCAAGGCTTTGGGTATTCGTGCGCAATTGTGCTGGCAGCTGTCCACGTGATGATCGTATGGCCGGAGGGAAATGAATTGTCCAAGCCGCTGGTCCGAAAGAAATGTCCCTGACCTGTTCCTTGTAAAGGACGTTCACGCTCCGCAATGAGCTGCAGCACGGCATACACGACCCCGCTATTTGCCATCGCCTCGGCTCCAAGCACGCCGGTTTCGAAGGCATGAGAATCTCCTTGGGTCTTTCCGTCGATGAGAAGCACCCCCACCGCACTAGCGGTAGCGAACAGTCCAACGTCGGAGATATCAGCACTCGCGCTCGAAGGGTTTCTCGGAAGCGCGCCCGAAGCATGCTTGTCAATCGCGATCAGGCCTGCCGTGACAACGGGGAGTCCGATCACCCACTTCATTTCAGAACGATGGAGAGGAGCTGTATAAATATCGGCCTGATCACGAAGCCAACGTTTGACCCATCGAGGGAGAAATTTGCCGCGACTCGAATCCGTAGACGCCGGGACAGACGATTGCTGCGGATCGGCGGAAGTAGCCGAGTCTCCAGCCGCGTAAGAGCTCGTACGCATGACCGCTGATGGAGCGTTCGGCAACCCCTGCGAGGCGGCCAATGTCGATTGCAAAATACTCGCCAATAGCAAGATCAACAGGCGGCCCCAACCCCTATCGAACACGTACAAGGACATGTTAAAGCCGAGTTCAGAGTGACGCTCGCGTGTCACACCACGACCGGCAGCCCACTTTTACGATACGACCGGAACATTACCGCTCCCTTTCGCGAAGATGACAGTTTGTTCATCCTGAACCATTTTCCCCCTTCCACTCCCGTCTACGCTTACGATTTCCTCGATACCAGCGTCGGAGTTGCAACCATTCTCCGTCTTTGGAGCTTCATAGTAGATACGGTTCTTTCGCTTCTCTGGTCACCTGGTATTCACAATTGTCTGCGCTTCACGCAACGTTTGAAGGATTGTCTCTTTCCCAGCGCAGAATAATCGGGAGTTATTACAATGCGACGAATTGTATTCGGGCTGACAGTGCTGACGGCTGGGTTGTGTACTGCCGTGAGTGTCGCGCAGACGTTGAAGCAGCGGCCTGCGGCGGGGACACAGCAGCAGAACGAGGATATGCCTGCATCGCAGAAGATGTCAGAAAGCGTGGACGCTGCACCGGTGCCGATGCCGATGAGCGTTGGGGTTGGCACTCCCATCAAGGTGGCGATTGACTCGGAGGTGCGGGTGCGGAAAGTGGGTCAGGCGATCCAATGCAGGACAACGGAGCCAGTGTATGCGTTTGACAAGCTGCTGATTCCGGCGGGAACGGTGGTGAACGGGAGAGTTTCGGCGATCGATGCGGTACCGAAGATGGTACGAACGATGCAGGCGGCAAATGGCAATTTCTCTCCATCGCGGAAGGTGCATGTGCAGTTCGATGAGCTGGTCATGGGTGATGGGCGGCGGGTGCCACTGCAAACGGTGGCTTCGCCGGCTCCGGATGGAGTGCTGCGGTTTGTGTCGGCGAAGGAGAAGCCAGAACAGAAAAACCAGGTGCAGGATGCGGCTTCCAAACAGGTGAGTGCAACGCGCCAGGCGATTCACCAGAAGTGGAACGACTTACAGAACCAGATTCACGAACCGGGAAAGCTGCACAAGGTGAAGAGAATCGTGCTGGCGCAGTTGCCGGTGCATCCGCAATACATAGATGCGGGGACGAGCTTCAACGCGAATTTGTTGCAACCTCTGGATTTTGGGACTGAGGCGGTGAAACCGGAGAGGCTTACGGACATTGGATCGCCGCCCCCTAACGGGAGCGTGGTGCATGCGCGGCTGGTGACACCTCTGAGTTCGTCGACCGAAAAACAGGGAGACATGGTTGAGGCGCTTATCACCGAGCCGCTGGTCGTCTCGCATCACCTGATTCTTCCCGAAGGAAGCGTGATTAAGGGCTCGGTGCTACAGGCGCAGCCAGCGCGGCGAATGGGACGCAACGGACAGTTACGAATTTTGTTTCACGAGGTTGCGCCGCCAAATGGTATCGAGCAGAGAGTTGAGACAAACTTGGAGGGCGTGGCGGTCGCCAAGGGGGAACACTTAAAGCTCGACGATGAGGGTGGGGCGCAGGTGACCACTCCGCGAACGAGATATCTGACCACAGGAATTCAAGTTATGCTGGCGGCCTCGCAAGCTTCTCCGGATCGCGATGCAGGACAGGGGGGCCAGAGCGTGGGCGAAGCAGGAGGCGGTGCGGTAAGTGGTGCATCGGGATTTAAGTTGGTAGGAATGGTTGTGGGAATCGCTGCACATTCCCGCGTGGTGTCCGCCGGTTTCGGATCGTATGGAGCGGCATTGTCGATCTATTATCATTTTCTGGCGCGAGGACGCGATGTGGTCTATCCGAAAGACATGCCGATGTTGATAGGGCTAGGGACTCGCGACGGCAAATCGGCGAAAGCCGCAGAACCTTCGGCGAAATTCGTGCGATGATCGACCCGTCGTTCTGCCCCTAATGTAGGGGCAACCGTGTTCGGCAGCGGCTATGTGCTCTTGGCCTTCCTGCGAGCCGATCTGGTCACCCATCGAGGTTGGTTGACGGATGCGCAGCTCGTAGATGCTGTTGCTGTGGGCAAGTGACGCCAGGACCGGTTTTCACAACGGCTGCGTTTCAGCCATGCGTTGCGCCCCGTCTTTCTGCCAACCATGCGTCAAGAGACCACGCGCCAGCACCAACCAGTAGCAGAAAGATGAGGTCCAGCAACATGCTCACATCCGTGCGGGCTTCATGCAGCGTTGCCCAAAACCCGTTTTTTGCAAGCGTGACGATTTTGGTCGAATATATGGCGACGGAGATATCAAAGAGAAGCGGCACGGTCGCTAGCCGTGTGATAAGGCCAAGCAACAGCAGAGAGCCACACACAATCTCAACCACCCCGACAAATGGCGCCATGACCTGCGGCCAAGGAATGCCGATTTTCACAAAGCGTCCGACTCCGAGGGAGTCAGGGAACAAGAACTTCTGTATGCCTTCGGAAAGAAACACCCAGCCCACAAGAATACGAATCAGCAAGACCGCTTTCACTGTGCGATCCAGCCAAGTTGCGTCAGTATTCAGCGACATTGAATTCTTCTCCTTCCGGGTGGCACCTTCGGTACCAATTCAACCGACCAACGCCGTTGTCCTTCAGTCATTCAACGCATGTCGCGCCGACGAATCCCCGAATATGCGAATCCCAACCCAGCAGCCCAGCGCCTCCAGAAGCACGAGCAACATAGCGCTGATCTGAAAAGAGAGTTTCAGGTCTCCCGACGGCATGCGCAATATGTTGTCTGTGCCCGGACTCAGAAAATGTGCGTAGGTGCCGATGACCAGGGCGACGGCAAAAGGAAGAATAATCATACTTCCAGCCAATTTGCGGAACCCTTTTGCGAGCGCGACAAGTCCGGCGACCGGAAACAGATTGAACACGATCAACAGTGGAGGGAACAACCTCGGAGTGCTGGGCTGAACCTTGACGAGCAACAACAAATGCCATATCACGGCGACGAAATGTCCCAGCACAATCGCTGCGCTCCAAAGAAGCAGCTTTCTTGTGGAATCAGCATTTGTTGGTTCCATCAACAACCTCCTTAATGCGTTACTGGCCGCTGCCCGCCCAGTTCGAATTCAACCACTGTTAAATGCGATGTGCTGTGAGGATCAAACATAGTCAAAGAGTGTCATAAACCCGAAATCCATGTGAAGTTGCTGATGGCAGTGAAACAAAGTCAGCCCCGGATTGTCGGCGATAAAATCCACTTCCACTTCCTGATATCCGCCCACCATCACAACATCCTTCATCACGCCAGCGGTCGGCTTGCCGGCGAGCCTGGTCAATTCGAAACTGTGACGGTGAAGATGGATGGGATGAATGTCGTCGCTGGCATTGCGCATCCGGATGCGGTAGCGCTTTCCCTGCTTCAGATGGTAGGTGGGTGTCATCGAATCGCTCGACGAAACCGCGTCATTGATAGCCCACAGGTTGAATCCATGCTCGGCAGCGTTCCGCTTGGTAAAGGTCATTTCAATTATTTCGTCCGGCTCGGAAGTGGCTCCGTTCGGATTAGCGAAACGGGCGTAGCTCCAATGAAACGGCTTCGGCGGTGTCCACACCGGCTTTCCTTTGTATCCCGCATATTCCAGGACAATACCCATGCCGTGACCGCGATCGTCATCCGCAAGATCACCCATGATCCACACACCGGGATGGTTCATCTCGACGATGGCAGAAATGCGCTCAGCCGTTCCCAGCCACAGCACCGGGACTTCGGCAGGCGTCGGAACCGCATTGCCATCTAACGCGACAACCTTGAAAGAATGCCCTGGCAACGCCAAGCTGCGGATCTCGGTGGCGCTTNNGCCATTCAGAACATGAAAGAGCACGCGCTCGCCCTGTTTCACCCGCACCGGTTCGCCATGCCCCAACAGCCGACCATTGACCGTGAAGTACCGATAGCCCACCTCATAGCCGTGCGGCATCCCTTTTGCAAGCGAGACTTTCATCGCTGACTCGCCAGCCGTTTCCAGTTCCTTGGCTGGTGTAGCGGGGGTCAGAAAATCCTGCGCCATGTCACCGCCTTGACTGAAAGACGGTTCGAATTCCTTTAGAAAGAGAAAGACTTCCCGGTCGTAACTCCCGGCCTCACGCTTGGGTTCGATGTACACGGGGCCGACTTGGCCGCTGTACTGTCCGGCGTGGAGATCGGCCCCCGCCCGATTATGCGTGTGATAAAAACGGAAACCGGAGGGTCGCGGCGTGAAAACTATTCGGCGCATTCCGCGCGCCGGGATGAAGGGCGTTCCTTCTTCGGCAGCGCCATCCACGTCAGTGGAGACCATTTGGCCATGCCAGTGCAACTGCTCAGGAGTGTCTGTGTCGTTGTGGACTTCGACCGTCGCTGGCTGATGTTCTTTGAAACGCAATAAGGGTCCTGGGAACTGTCCGTTATAAGTGATCGTGGAGACGATGTGTTTGGGGGCGATTTCAACTGGACTTGGGGCAATTCGCAAGATGTAGTCCGGCCGGTTCGAATCGGACTGTGAGGAAACCTCTCCGAAACCCCTTAATCCGAGCGTAGCCCCCAGGCCCAGCGGGCCTCTGGTGCGAGCCAGCCCAGCACCGGCTATGATCCCCGTCATTCTGAGAAAGTCCCGGCGCCCGGGTAGTTGTTTTCCCACGAAACTGTCTCCAAATACAGCGTACTTTTGTTCCCAATTAGTTTATTCCGCGCAACAGGAACTTCTTGAGAATCCGCCTCTCTCAAGAACCACGCTTCAGACAATTCAAGGATTGAGGCACTTTGTTGTCAAGCGGGTCAGGGATTCCGAGCAGCATCCGATCCCACGCAGGATGACTGTCTTCGCGTCAATCGTCCTCCTGGCCTTGGGTTACAGCCTCGTCGGGCCCACTTTGTCGGTATAGACAAACCGAAGCTCAGAATCAAGCTAGTCCGAAGTTTGCCATGCTACATTTACCGCAATGCGTTCTGAGATAGAACAAGCCGTGGAACTCCTGCGCCGAGGTGACGACGCCGCTATCGAGCAGGCTCTGACTCTGCTCCAAAATACCGTGTTCTCCTTCAGCATGCGCGTCTGTGGCCAACGTGAGGACGCAGAAGACACGATGCAAGAGGTACTGCTCAAGACAGTTCCGCACTTGCCCAAATTCGACAGTCCCAAGGCGCTCGTGGTGTGGCTCTATAGAGTGGCAAAGAACCGCTGCCTGATGAGTCGGCGCCGGAGCAAGTTTGCTCCCCATCCGGATCTCTCTCTGGAAGAACTCATGCCGTATCGGAAGGAACTTGAGCAACTGGGGAGTGATGGCAGCATCAACCCCGAATCATTCGCCATTCGGAGTCAAGAAGCGGGACGGTTGCGAGATGCCATTCAGCGGCTGGCGCCACAATACCGCATTGTTTTGGTGCTGCGCGATATGGAAGGGCTAACCGACGAAGAAGTGGCCGAGATCACAGGGCTACGTTCTGGAACAGTACGAGTTCGTCTACATCGCGCGAGGTTGTTTGTCCGGAAGGAATTGATGAGAGGGCTGAAACCACGCTCAGGGAGAGCAGCCGTCGCTTCGCGGGCGTCTTCCCAAGGACAGCCAGGCAACGATCAGCCCAGACCAGCCCGCTGCAAGGCCATGTTTGCGGAGCTCTCGAATTATCTCGACGAACAGCTGGATGATTCACTTTGTGAGGAACTGGAGCGGCACCTGAACGGCTGCGAACCGTGCAAGGCGTTCCTCTCCACTCTCAAGGCAACCGTCGAACAGTGCCGACGATCACCCACGGAAAGCCCTGACCGCGAGAAAGCGGCCGAACTGCGCAGGAAGGTACTTGCTGATTACGAACGCTTGGTCGCGAAAAACGTAAACCCGTAGTCGATGGCTACGAGCCTGGATAGCTAGAAGCAGCTGCGCTTTGCAGCGCGTCCTTGATCTCTTTTTCAAAGACTGAGATGTCGGTTGCGCCAATACGTTTGGCACTGATCCGGCCATCCCGCCCGATCAGGAACGCGATCGGCAATCCGAGCACTCCTCCATAGAGTTCACCCGTCTTTGCATTGCCCATCACAACCGGGTAGTTCATTTTGAAGCGCTGGTAGAAATCGCGCACAGGTTCCGGTCCATCATCCATGGAAACGCCAATGATCTGCAAGCCCTGGCCGCCGTACTTATTTTGGAGTTCGACGAAATGCGGAATCTCGTCCCGGCATGCATCGCACCAGGTTGCCCAGAAGTCCAGAAGGACGACCTTGCCCCGATAGGATGAGAGATCGAGTTTCTGTCCCGTTAAATCGGGAAGAGAGAAATCGGGGGCCAGGGATTGTTCGGCGATACCCTTGCCCCTCATGCCGGTGGGCGCGCCATGATGACGGGTTATGAAATAAAGTCCCGCTATTGCGATCAATGCTAAGCCGAGGAGAATCCGTTTCTTCAATATGCCGACCCCAGCCAGGAAACGATCAGATCCCTAGTCTCCCTTGCCAACCGGATAGCCCTTCTCGACCCAATCTGCCCCGAAGTTGTCCGCAATATAAAGAATTTTCACATTGGTGAAGCCCATCGCATGCAGCGCATCGTCCGCAGGCTTGACATTCGGACAGTGGCTCCACGGGCAGCAACCGCAATACAGAACGATGAACTTGCTTCGTGGCAAGGATTCCACTCGCTTCCGCAAGGACTGCAAGCCAGTCTCGCTGGAGGCCGGGCCAATGTATTCCGAGCCGGGGATGTGAGCCTGGGTGTAGAGGACGTGGGAACCCACTTGAATCATTAGCGGTTTCTCGCTCTTGGGAGACTGAAGAATCTTGACCAGTTCGTCGGGCTTGATCAGGCGCGAGGCCGGAATGAGGCTCGCCTGATAACCGAGAACCCCAGATGTTAGTGCAATGGCGACGGCCCCAAAGATAAAGATAAGGAGTATCGGGCGAAATTTGATAGGAAGACTCATTGGAGTTCTCTCCGCATTATCAATTCCTGATCATACAGTCCGCAAGGAGAGGCACTGAGTTCGCAAGCCATCGGATACCGAAATTTTTCCTGTAACAAAATCTGTCCGTCTGCATTTATTCCTGTGCTCGGTCGATACGAACAGTAGGAGGAAATCATGATCACAGCCAAAGTCGAACTGACTCAACCACTTAAGCAGCAGCGCCAATTTGTGGCCCAGACCGGAAGCGGCCATCACCTGTTGTTGGACGATGCAGCCGGGGGTACCGGCCCAAAGCCGATTGAACTGGTCGCCGCCGGATTGGCCGGGTGCACGGCGTTCGACGTCGTCACCATCCTCCGCCAGAAGTATCACCAAAAAGTCACTGGTTACGAGGTGCGGGTCGAAGCCGATCAAGCGGAGCGCCCGCCCCAAGTGTTCACGGCAGTGCGAATCCACCATGTGGTCACCGGCTTTGAACTTGACGTGGCAGCGCTGGAGGAGGCCATCCGTCTTTCCGAGGAAAAGTATTGTTCGGTGGGTGCCATGGTGCAGAAGACTGCGAGTTTTCATACAACCTACGAAATCGTGGACGACAAGACGGAGTGGGTGAAGCCGATTCAGGCCGCGGGAGTTCAGGGTTGAAAGCCTTGTTCAAAGTGGTTCTGAGCATCGTCACGATTTGGCTACCTTGTGTGTCTGTTTCAGCTCAGCAAGAGGCCCAGCCTTCGTCTCTTACTCTGAAGCAGGCGGTGACAATCGCATTGGAGAAAAATCCTCTACGCAAAGCGGCGATCGCAGACACAAGAGCTGCCTCGGCCGGAGTTCGTGAGGCGCGCTCGTTCCTCATGCCACACTTGAGTTTTTCCGAAACGGCGACGCGCGGTGATGATCCGATTTACGTGTTCGGCACCAAGCTGCGCCAACAGCGCTTTACCAACACCGATTTCGACCTGAACAACTTAAACACACCTCTGCCCTTCGGCAATTTCGCCACGCGATTTGGGGGGACCTGGAACCTGTTTGATTCGTTCGCCACTTGGCACGGGGTAAATCTGGCCAGACAGATGAACGAGGCTGCCGGGCATCAGTTGGACCGCACGGATCAGGAGATTGTCTTCCGGGTGGTCAGTTGCTACTACGACGTTCTATTGGCAGCCAAGGAACTCGAAGTTGCCGAGCAGTCGGCCAAAACTGCCAACTCGATCATGGACCGTAGCCAGGCGAGATTCGACAGCGGGCTGACTGTAGAGTCAGATCTGCTGACAGCGAAAGTTCGCATGGCGGCGCGACAGCAGGAAGCGATCCGGGCCAGGAACACTCTCGAAGTGTCGCGGGCTCAGCTGAACACGGCGATGGGCATGCCGCTTGATTTTCCATTCCAACTCGCCGAAGGGTTGGCTGAGCGCACGCTTTCGATCCCCGCCATGCAGGATATAGAAAAGCAGGCGCTCACGAATCGGCCCGACTTGAAGCGCATTGCTTCCGAGGAGGCAGCCCAGCGGCAGAGCGTGTCGGTGGCCAAGTCGTCCTTCGGTCCTCGGGTGAACGCCTTTGCAGGCTGGGAAATGGATAACCCTACGTTCGTCGCCGGTGGCGGGGGCAACAACTGGTTGGGCGGGATCGAAGTGCAATTCGACATCTTTCAAGGCGGCGCCAAACGGGCGGAGCTCTCCCGGCAGCGAGCCCTCGAAGAAAAGGTCGTGGCGATGAAGCAGGCGGCTAGCGATGCCGTTCGCCTCGAAGTGAGGCGGGCTTATTACGAGACGGATGCCAATCGGCAGCAGATCGAAGTGGCCCGAGCGGCAATCGCCCAGGCACAGGAGAGTCTGCGCATCAACCAGGACCGCTACGACAGCGGCCTGACCACGATTACCGACTTGTTGGGCGCTGAAGATGCGGCGAGCCGCAGCCAGACCGACTACTGGGAGGCCGTCTATCACTTCCAGACCAGCTACGCCAACCTGGAGTTGGCGAGCGGAAGCTTGAATCCGCAATCTCCCGTGGTGATGCCATGAATCGTATAAATGCCAGACGCAGACCTTCGTTCTTGGTGCTCCTCGCGGTTGTTAGCTTCGCCGGCTGCTCTAACGAGAAAACCCGCACGGCTCCTTCGCCGGAAACTGTTCGGAACATTCCCGTGCTCGCGGTACAGCAGGCCAACGTGCCCGATTTGCTGGAAGCGGTAGGGACGGTACGTGCCGCCCAAACCAGTGACGCCGCCAGCCAAATGATGGGGAACATCGTCGAGATCCGGGCTCACGAAGGAGACCACGTTCAGCGCGGTCAAGTGCTCGCCCTAATCGACGACTCCCAGCCGCGAGCCGCCGTAGACCGCGCGACCGCAGCCGAGCTTGCCGCCCAAGAGCAACTGGTTGGAGCAGATTCCGACCTGGCCCTGGCGGAATCAACGATGAAGCGTTACCAGAACCTCTACGAAAAGAAATCGGTGAGTCCGCAAGAGTTCGACGAAGTGAAAGCCCGTCAACAAGCGGCTCTCGCGCGTCGCGATATGGCAAAGGCAGGCCAGGCCCAGGCGCAGGCAGCATTGAGCCAGGCACGCACGTCTCTGGACTACACCCGCATTCGCGCGCCGTTCGACGGCGTTGTGACGGAGAAGAGAGCCGATTCCGGCACGCTGGCCTCACCCGGCATGCCGATCTTTACCGTCGAGGACGTGCGCCGCTATCGACTAGAGGCCAACGTCAATGAGAACGATCTCCAGTATGTACGAACAGGAGAGCAGGTTTCGGTCGTCATCGATGTCCTCGACAACGCGGGTCTGAAAGGTAAGGTTGTGCAGATCGTTCCAGCCGCGGACGCCGCAAGTCGCACGTTCCTGGTGAAGATCGATTTGCCCACAGACACACATCTGCGTTCGGGGCTGT
Source organism: Acidobacteriaceae bacterium (assembly GCA_003138975.1). Lineage (GTDB taxonomy): Bacteria > Acidobacteriota > Terriglobia > Terriglobales > Acidobacteriaceae > Sulfotelmatobacter. The sequence goes on from PLHQ01000177.1 coordinate 23,182, forward strand.
TCGGGCGAGCCCAGTTTTCTCGCGGCGAGCGGCAGGCACTGTTGATTCCGCGCTCGGCAGTAGTCGAACGCGGCCAATTGCAGGGCATTTATGTGCTGGACCAAAACAAGGTTGCGAGTTTGCGTTACATCACATTGGGAAAGCCTTCCGGTGCCGAGGTCGAAGTGCTGGCGGGCCTCCAGGACGGCGAGCGCCTCGTGGCCAAACCGGGTGTTGTGGACCTGAATGGCAAACGCATTGAGGTCCAGTAATGACTGAGAGCAAATCCAAGTTGGTGATACAGCCCCCGAAGGGCTTGCGCCTCGCCGGTCGCATTGCCCACACTTTCATCGATTCGAAACTGACACCGCTGGTGATCGTCGCTGCGCTGCTTCTTGGCGCCTTCAGCATTCTCAAGACCCCACGGGAAGAAGAGCCCCAGATCGTGGTGCCCATGCTCGACGTTTTTGTTCAGATGCCGGGTGCATCGGCGGATGAGGTGGCACAGCGCGTCAGCCTTCCCATGGAGAAGTTACTGCGCGAAGTGCCGGGCGTTGAGTATATCTACTCAATCAGCCATCCGGGCGTGAGCATGCTGGTCGTGCGTTTCTACGTTGGCGCCAAAGAAGAAGATGCGATCGTACAGACATACAATAAGCTCTACTCTAACTTTGACCGCATCCCGCCCGGCGTCTCACAACCAATCATCAAAGTCCGCTCGATCGACGACGTGCCGATTATGGCCCTGACGTTGTGGGGGAAAGACTATGACTCTTATCGCCTGCGGCGAATCGCGGGTGAGCTGGAAAATTCACTCAAACCGCTCAACGATGTTTCTGAGACCAAGATCATCGGCGGGCAGCCTAGGCAAATACGGGTAGTGCTAGACACACAACGGCTCGCAGCCTACGGTCTTGCACCGGGCGCAATCGTGGGACAACTCCAGAACGCGAACAGCCGTGGCCAATCCGGTAGTTTTGCGCGTGACAATCGCGAGTTTCAGGTTGAAGCAGGCACTTTTTTCACGAGTCTCGAAGACCTGCGTCAGGTTGTGGTTGGGGTTCGCGCCGGACATCCCGTCTACTTGCGTGACCTAGCGGAGAAGCTTGAGGACGGCCCCGCCGAAGCAAACACCTACGTGTTGTTTGCCAATGCGCGCGGTGGCGTAGGAGAGACATCTGGCGCGGAATATCCAGCGGTAACCATCACGCTTTCCAAGCGCAAAGGTACGAACGCCACCGACATTTCTGAGCGTGTGCTGGACAAGGTCAATGCGCTGCGCGGTTATGTGCTTCCAAATGATCTGAACATCACAGTCACGCGCAACTATGGGGAGACCGCGAAGGACAAGTCCGACGAACTTCTCAAACACCTGCTAATCGCAACGTTGTCGGTCACATTGCTGATTGCACTGGCGCTGGGCTGGCGTGAATCAGGCGTCGTACTTCTGGCGGTGCCGGTCACGCTCGCCCTCACACTCGCCGTGTTCTACCTGTATGGCTACACACTGAACCGGGTCACACTGTTCGCGCTGATCTTCTCCATCGGCATCCTGGTCGACGACGCTATCGTTGTGGTCGAGAACATCGTGCGTCATTTTCGGTTGCCGGAAAGCCGAGGGCGATCCTTATCTGAAGTCGCGGTCGAGGCCGTCGACGAAGTTGGCAATCCTACGATTCTTGCCACGTTCGCGGTAATCGGCGCGATCCTCCCGATGGCCTTTGTGCGCGGCCTGATGGGTCCGTATATGCGACCTATCCCGGTGGGTGCTTCGGCAGCCATGTTGTTTTCGCTGATTGTCGCCTTCGTGGTTTCGCCATGGGCGGCTTTGAGGCTGCTACGGAAACACGCGGGCGGTAGCGATCATTCCGGGCACGACACCGAAGGTTGGACCACCCGCCTGTACCGTCGCATGATGAACCCGCTCATCCGCGACGCGCACCGCCGTTGGATGTTTCTTGGTGGTGTCGTGTTGTTGTTGCTCGCCGCGGTCGCGTTTGTCCCATTGAAGTGGGTGCGCGTCAAGATGCTCCCCTTCGACAACAAGAGTGAGTTCCAGGTCATCATCGACATGCCCGATGGCACGCCACTCGAACAGACGACTCGCGTCGCGGAGGCCTTGGGACAGTATCTGGGACAACAGCCCGAGGTGATCAATTATCAGATCTATGCCGGAACCTCCGGCCCTTACAACTTCAACGGTCTTGTGCGCCATTACTTCTTGCGCAATCAGCCCAATCAGGCTGATATCCAGGTGAATCTGCTCTCGCGGCACGATCGCAAGGCGCAGAGCCACGAGATCGCACGACGATTGCGGCCGGAGTTGGACAAGATTGCCGCGCCCTTCGGTGCGCGCATCAAGCTAGCCGAAGTCCCGCCTGGTCCGCCCGTATTGCAAACTCTGGTCGCCGAAGTTTACGGACCTGACTACAAAGGACAGATTGAACTGGCGGCGCAGATCAAGAAGGTCTTTGAGCAAACGCCAGGTGTCGTGGATGTGGACTGGTACGTCGAAGACCCGCAAATCAAGTACGACATGAAAGTGGATCTGGACAAGGCAGCGCTTCACGGTATCTCGCCCGCCGATGTGACGCGCACTCTGCAGGTGGGGCTTGGCGGAGCTAACGCGGGCCTACTCCACGATCCCCACTCCCGCGAGGACATCCCTATCGAAGTGCGACTGGCGCGCTCGGATCGCTCTGGGATCGAAGACCTTGGCAGCCTGAAGCTGCCGACGCCCTCCGGTGGACAAATCGCTCTGCAGGAAGTGACGAATCTTCAACAAACGACCATCGACACCAGCGTGTATCGCAAGAATCTGCAGCCAGTCGTCTATGTGACGGGAGATGTGGCGGGGGGAGAAGAAAGTCCCGTATACGCCATCATGAAGATGAGCGAAGCTATCGACAAAATCAAGTTGCCCGATGGCTATGGCGTAAAGCAATACAAGGGCACCACCATGCCCGAGCGCACCGACCGCTTCTCCATGAAGTGGGATGGCGAGTGGCACATCACGGTGGAAGTCTTCCGTGACCTGGGACTCGCCTTTGCGGCTGTGTTGGTCTTGATCTACGTGCTGGTCGTGGGCTGGTTCCGCTCGTTCGTCACGCCGCTGGTTATCATGGCGCCGATTCCGCTTACCTTGGTCGGCATTTTGCCGGCGCACGCTTTGATGGGAGCTTTTTTCACCGCGACCTCGATGATTGGCTTCATCGCTGGAGCGGGCATCATCGTTCGCAATTCGATCATTCTCGTCGACTTCATCGAACTTCGCCGCTCCCAGGGAATGTCGCTGGAGGATGCAGTGGTCGATGCGGGCGCGGTGCGCTTCCGGCCAATGCTTCTGACTGCAGCTGCCGTCGTGGTGGGAGCGAGCGTGATCCTGTTCGATCCGATTTTCCAGGGCCTGGCATTGTCCTTAATGGCGGGAGAAGTCGCGTCTACCGTTCTGTCGCGAATCGCAGTGCCGGTCCTTTACTACCTGGCTCAGAGGGGACACTCGTTTCCACCGATGCATCCGCATGCGCCGGAAAATGTCGCTGAATGCGAAACACCGCAATGCGAAATTGTGTAGAACTGAAGGAGAACCGTTATGACCGTAGAACGAACACTTCGTTTGATTGCTGGCAGCTTTATTCTTCTGTCGCTGGCACTTGGGCACTATGTAAGCCAGTACTGGTACCTTTTCACGGCTTTTGTTGGTCTGAATCTGTTTCAGTCTGGATTCACGAACTGGTGCCCGATGATGACTTTCCTGCGTAAACTTGGAGTTGGCAGATAGGAGAAAGTGAACATGCCCAATTGGGTTTGGGGAGTGGCATTCCTTGTCGCCTATGTGGTCTTGACGCAATGGCTACTGCCAAAACTCGGCGTTCCTACCTGAAGGAGCCAAAGTTGCGCCGAGTCTCGGCGCACGATTGTTCCGAAAGACACAGATTCCGAAGAACCATGACAACGATAGTGCAGGTTGAATTTCGCGAGAGCCTGTTGTCAATCCGCGATGAGATCCTCCAATCACTTGGACATCCGGTGGTTTCCTTTCGTTTTTTTGCAAGGGTGGGTGGCGATGCTGCGTGTGCTATTTGATTTTGTTGTGGACACGTGATCAAACCCACTTGGCGCCGGCATTTCCGACTCCCGCCCTTCGCAAAAAACGCGAAGGAACGGGGCACCCACCGTGTTGGTAATGCCCGCAAGATCAAAAGCCCGGGCCACCCGGCCGAATGTTTATGGACTTCCGGTTGGGACTGCGCCTGCACGCTCGTAATTCACGATAATGACGCCTTTCGAGGTGACTGTGCTTTCCGTCACCCTGAATGCCGCTGGGATCGTGCCATCGGCAAACAATCGTTTTCCACCGCCCAACGTTATCGGATATATCTTCAGCCAGAACGCATCGACCAAATCATGCTTGATGAGCGTCTGAACGAGATTTGCGCTTCCATAAACGTGCAAATCCGACCCTTCCTTCTGCTTAATTTTGGTGATTTTTTCCGCAATATCTCCGTTTAGAAACACGGACGGCTGCCATTCGTGAGAAGTCATGGTATTCGAGGCGACATACTTGGTCGCTGTGTTGACGGCTGGCCACATGTCATTATGTCGCGGCCAGTATGGTGCCCAAATGTCAAAGGTTCTGCGCCCTATCAACAAGTCAAACGGCATGTTCATCTGCTTTCTTATGGCCGTTGAAAGAACAGGGTCGGAATGTGGACTTATCCACCCGCCATACGCGAAGCCGCCACTGGTATCTTCCTCTGGCCCGCCTGGGGCTTGTATGACACCATCAAGGGAGACAAATTCAAGCACATTGACTTTTCTCATGACTGAGTTCCTTCGAGTCCTATCTGATTTTGTTTAATTTACGGGTGTCCCCGGTTTTCGATGAGCCAGGTAATGCCACTTGGAAGCAGGGATGCTGACCCGGTTCGCGGCACCCCGACACCGGCCCGTCAGGCCGGCATTGCCGGCAGTGTTGTCACTGCCGCTCAGTTGCTTCCGTTGGTCCTCCCAAACGGGCGTACCTCGACCGGCGCCCGACAGGCGACGGCAGCCTTGCGCCCCCACGCAAGTGCATCATCCAGATTAGCGGCTTCCAGCACCCAAAAACCCCCTATGTGCTCCTTGGTCTCCAGGTACGGCCCGTCGGTGATCAGAACCTTACCATCGGGCTGCGCCCGCAGCGACCTCGCGCTGCCGGGGAGAGGCCGCCAACGAAAATCCTGACACCGGCAGCCACCATCTCATCGTTGAGCGCGTCGATATCGCGGGACATCGCTTCGTCCTCTGCGGACGGGTCGTAGTCATCGGGGTGGTGAATAGCAACCAAATACTGCGTCATGATTTCTCCATTCTCCCGTAACGGTCTTCGGGCGGGCCGGTTGCCCTGCCTTCACGATATAGTCGAACGGCCGGACCGGAATTCGACAAATCGTCCAAGAAATTTTTCTTCTTCCGTGCTTTAGAACTATGCTTTGCGCCTGGTCATCTCAATATCCGCATCGGCTTCTGACGAGTCTTTTTTTATTTCAACTGCCGAATCCGCTCCTGCAGGAATTGCCGCTCTGGTTCCTGTTGGGTCAGCGCCAGAGCTTTCTCATAAGAGGATCGAGCCTCAGCGGTCCTGCCCAGCCTGCGGTACATATCTGCACGGGCTGAATGCGCCAGGTAGTA
>PLHQ01000156.1 GCA_003138975.1 Acidobacteriaceae bacterium
GCGCAAGCTTGTGACATCGCCTGATAACATCAACGGACATTCCAGAGTAAAATCTAGTTTCGTTTCCGGAGTTGCGTGCAATGAGCGCTCGGCTATACTTCGCCAGCATTCTGGTATTGGTCGCTTCGCCTGCATGGCTTGCTTGCGCACAACAATCATTCCAAACAGGTGCTTCCATGTCAGACCGCGACAAAGCAGGGCTTCGAGGTCCCGTGAAGACAGTGCTGAATGAGCAGACCTTTTCGGGTGCGGACGGTCAGCAGTTCCTGACGTCTACGACCACGGATTACGCATCGGATGGCAGGATTCTGGAACTGCGAATCGGAAACTCGGATGGCTCGATATGGGTAACGAGCTACACCTATTACGCCGATGGACGTCTCCTCAAGACCGTTTCCGGTAAAGCGGGATCTGCCGCCGATTCCCAGACGACCTATTTGTACGATGATGCACGCAGGCTAGTCGGAGTGGAGTCGGGCGACCACGATAAGGCGACTTACAAGTACGATGAGAAGGGACGGAAGTCGATCATCGAAAACTATGGTTCAAGGTCCCTACCTCCGAACACGGCCTACGCACCACATTGGGAGGGAACTGACTTGGGGTTTGCTCCATATCCCGGCGGCACTCTCACAACCTCGTACAACGAGCAGGGGGTGGCGACGGGTGCCGAACTCCGTGATGCTGAGGGCACCATCCTGGGCCACATTGTGCGCAAGTTTGACGCACAAGGTCGCATCATCGCAGAGGAACAGGCCGCGGATGCTCCTCAGGTAAACCTCCCCGAAGAATTTCAGTCAAACCTCAATCCAGAACAAATTAGGTCTGTCGGTGCAATGATCGCGGGGATGCAGAACAGCGTTATTTCCTACTCTTACGATGCTCAAGGTCGTGTGACGGAACGGCACAGGAGTGGCGGAGTCTTGGGCGAGCAAGTAACCATCACCACGTATAACGACCATGGCGATAAGGCATCAGAGCGTGAAACTATGGTCATGAGGTCGGATACTGGGCCTTGGAACCTTACAGAAGCCGGAGCTTTTGTTCCCACGGGAAAACCGAATCCTCCTCAGCTACCCTTAAGCTCCGAAACTCAGTACACGTACCAGTACGATCAGTATGGCAATTGGACCGAGCAAACCATTGTCAGCCGCTCTCAACCGGACGAAGCATTTCGACCCGCGAATGTCATTCGTCGTAAGCTGGGTTACTACTAACGTCTGCAGCTGTTTAGCGTGGAAGTTCCCGGCACCGTTGTCGATAAATCCCGATTACGCTCAAAACCCCAGTCTGACGGGCGAACAGACGGCGCAAACTTGCGCTATCGCCTGGTTTCGTAAACCATCGGAAAACCGCAAGGGACGAGACGAACTCTTTCTGGCTATTGCAGCTTCGCATACTCCGACTTGGCTTGCTTCAGAACCGGAATGTCGGGGTCGGCGTCCTTCCAGAGTTTGAGAAAATCTTCGTAGCCGGCCCGGGCTTTGTCCCGCTCGCCGGCGAGCGCGTAGGCGCGTCCGAGCTGCAGGTCGGCCAGCGCACCGATGGGATCGGCCGAAACAAGGCCGCGGTGATCGAGAATTTTCTGAAACTCGGCAGCGGCTTGAGCGCCTTGGTGTAAGGACAGATAGGCCTCGCCGCGCACATAGGCCGGATAGAAACACCCAAAAAGGCCAAAAAAAGCGATGGCAGAGATGGCCGACTCGTGGGGAACGGCGACTTGCAGCAGTTCGATGGCCTTGGCAGGCTCGCCATGGTTCAGTGCGAACAGTGCGCGAAGCGTTGGCAGGTAATTGAATTGAACCGACGTATCCTCAAGGAAGCGTTTTTCCAGATCATTTGTGAGTGCTTCCGAGCCGGGGAAGTCGCCCGCGAGCGCGAGTGCGAAGGCAGCGCCGTATTCCACATCGCGGCCCCGGGACAGATCGATTGCTGCGATCGCGCCGCGCTTGGCTGCGGGCGCATTGCCAACCAGGGCTTCCGACACCCCGGCCGCAGTTTCATAGACAGCGGCTCTCTCGCGCTGGCCTGCTTGCTGAGCCAGATCCACAGCGCGGCGTGACATCCCCCTGGCGAGTTGTAACTGGCCGGAACGCGCCAAAACCAGAGCCTGTGCGTGGAAAATCCAATCTTCCGCCCCGGGTTCGCTTTTGGCCCGAGCCACTTCCCGGTCCATCCCCGCCCGGTCACCGTTTAAGAACGCGATGTAGTATCTGAAGAGTAAGAGTTCAGGGATCTCGAGTTTGCGCTCGGAGGCCCGGTGAATAGTGTTCTCGGCTTCGTCCAGCCGGTCCATGTAAAAATAATCGGCGGTGAGATTGACGTACGCGGGAGTGAGGTCCGGATCAATCACGAGCGCCTTTTGGGCTTCTTCGATTGACTTTTCGTAGTGGCCAAGACCCTGGTTGGAGAACCCCGACAACAGTCCGTGGGCCAAGACATCACGAGGATAAGTTTGCTCCCACAACTCAAGGGTCTGAAGCGCCTTTTCCAGGTTACCGGTCACCTGCCGCTCGTACATAGCCGTGATAAAGAACCGTTCGCGGTCGCTGGCGTGATCCTGCAACTGATAAGCCCTGGTCGTGCTCTCCCTGGACAGGAGAGACTCTCCAATACTGCTGTAGATGAGCCCGAGGGTCGCATGTGCCATGGCGAAGTTGGGATCGATTTCAACGGCGCGCTTGTAGAGTGGCACCGAGGCGACAAAACCGGTTGCGAACTCAACTTTTAACCCTGCGCTAAAGGCTTTCAAGGCTTCCAGAGACGGAGTAGTAGCCTCCTGGAGCGGCGTGTTGTGTTTCTCTACCGTGGTGAGTGATTCACCGATGCGGGTTCTGAATTTGCTGGCAACTCGATCCAGGGCATTCAGCACGTCTTCCTTGCGGGCGGCTTGCACCTGCTCCTCAGCGAGAACGTCTCCGGTGGCGCAGGTTTTGGCGCGCAGCCCCAGCACATATTGAGTCCCAAGGCTTGCGATCGATCCGTCGAGAACCGCGGCGCTTTGGGTTCGTTCGCAGATTTCCCGGGCGACTTCGGGAGTAAGTGGCGCATCCGCCGGGCGGCCCATCTGACGAAGCGTCCACCGGATACGCTGGTCGGGCACCAGGCTGAGGAATGGCGACTGCTCCAGTTGCACCGCCAGGCCTTGACGCAGCGTTTCGTCAAACACGGCGTCGCCTGTCGTGTTGATGAAATCGGCGAGGACAATCGTGTCTTTGTCGGTGAGCTTAGGCGTGCGGTGAAAATAGAGGTAACCGCCGATTGACAACGCCAGCACGGCGATGGCGGCAGGAACAATCGCCTTCCAGCGTTTTGCAGTGTAAGTCTTAGCTCCGGCTTTCGCACCCGTTGTCGCCTGCACTGAATCTGTGTTCCGCTTGAGCCGCTGCAGGTCGGTGCGAATCTCCGAGGCGTGCTGGTAGCGCAGGTTGCGGTCTTTCTCCAAACACTTGGTGGTCAACTGTTCCAGTTCGACCGGCAGGTCTGGGTTCAATCGCAGCGGAGAAACCGGATCCCGGTTCAGGATGGAGTCGAAAATCACTCCGGTGCTTTCGGCCCGGAACGGCAGCACGCCCGTGGCCATCTCGTACAGCACGATTCCGAGAGAGAAAAGATCGGAGCGGGCATCCAGTTCCTTTCCCCGCACTTGTTCCGGCGACATATAGTCAACGGTTCCTAATGCTGTTCCGGGGGTAGTCAGGCGGGTTTCGAGTGCGACCGTTGGCTGTTCCGCCGCGGCATCCTGTCCGGCGTTGTTCAGCACTGGATTCACTTTCGCCAGCCCAAAATCAAGAATCTTGGCGTGGCCGCGCTTGGTGACATAGAGGTTGGCCGGCTTGATGTCGCGATGCACGATGCCTTCGGCATGAGCCGCATCGAGAGCGTCCGCTATCTCGATCGCCAACGACAGAATCACTTCCGTCTCCATCGGACGCCCCGCGATCTGGTGCTTCAGGGTCAGCCCATCCAGAAACTCCATGGCGATGAACGGCTTCCCGTCCTGCTGTCCGATTTCATAGATCGTGCAGATATTGGGATGGTTCAGGGCCGAGGCTGCCTGCGCTTCCCGGCGGAAGCGAGCCAAGGCTTGGGGATCGTGAGCTACATCCTCGGGCAGAAACTTCAGGGCGACAAAGCGGTGGAGGGTTATGTCCTCGGCCTTGTAGACCACCCCCATGCCACCGCCACCGAGCTTCTCGACGATGCGGTAGTGCGAGATGGTTTGGCCGATCATGGAGTCGTGCAAATGGTAGGCATGATGCGAGGACAAGTCAATGAAAGCCATGGAGTTGGCGGTGGCTCAAGAGTATGGTTGGCGAAAAATCTCGATTTCACTCAGGATCGCGCCGCCTTCAGGCGTCTCAGCGTATTGTCCATGTTCCTGTCCGAGCCCCGGACGTGCTTCGGATTGTGCCGTTTTTGTGCCGTCATATCAGGGAAGTGTGGTAAACGTGGTATATGTGGGGGTGTCGAATCAATAAGTTATGTATTATCAATATGGACAGTGGGACCGAATCCCTCCCTCTCCGCCAGTCCTTTAATCGCAAACACTTAGGTGTCGGTTGCGCCTGCTACACCGCTGATCCTTCTAGGCCGAAATTGCGGTTTGGTGTCCCGATGGTGTCCGATTCGATTCTTTGAACGGAAATCTTTGGTGTCGCGCGCGCGGCCAGCGGAATCAGCGGACGAGCCGGAAGGCTATCGTTTCGCGGGAGCATCCTTCGGGTTCTCCGGCCCTTGTAAAAAAGACCCCTGGGTCGGCCAATTCTCAATGCGTGTAATGGGGATTCTTCACCAGTTAACTTGGGCATGGAGCAAGGGAGTTGCCTTCAGCCTGCCTCTCGTGACCTCCGGGGCTGCAGCGACGGTCGGACGAACGCATGGACTTGGATCAGAAGAATTGATCGCCCAGACTCCGCTCGCCCTGATGTACCCGCGAGCAATCAGTAGAAAATGCTCTGAAGGACGTTCGCGAAATTCGCCACGTCCAAGGTACCAAGTCCGGCCGCGGGATTGTACCCATCGCTGCCGTAGTAGAACCAGTTGTCGCCATACTGAACTGCATGCAGCGGCGGCGCGTGACCATAAGCTTTGCCACTGAGAGCGAGATCGTAAAGCGGGAAGTTCAGCAGACCGAGCCTGCTCTGCAGATATTGTCCCAACAGGGCAGAGACGCCATTGAGCTGCGGCGCCACGAAACTCGTGCCGCCATAGCCGGATAGAATCGTGAAACCGATCACGTTCGAAGTGTAGTAAATCACGTATCCAGTGTAGGGATCGGCATCGAAGGAGACATCCGGAACGTTGCGGCCCGCAAACTGAGATGGCAGCACGTAGTGCGTTCCAAGACCAAGGGATTTGAACGCGGAGCCACCTTGCCAATACTGGCCGGGCTGGCTGAGCTGGATCCCAGGCAGGGTGGCCTGATATGACGGAGTGCCAAAGATTACGCTGACTCCTCCCCCACCCCCGGCAGCGAAGATTCCACAAGAAATCGGATTCAATCCAAGGAAATTACAGAAATCATCAAAATAATCCCACCCCCATACCCTTTCGTGGGGAATATCGATGTTATAAAACGGTGGCGTGCATTCGCTATTCAAGCACAATTGGAGGTGAGCCGGCGTCGTTGTCCCACCTCCTGCGGTAATTGCTGTGTCGCTTGCGGGATTGTCCACACTTAGCGTCGCGCTACAACTGGTAGGTACCGCCGGTGAATACGGTCCGTAGCAACCCAAATCGTTGTTGACGTCATAGGCCCCGCCATCTCCCGCGGCTGCAAATACTGTTTGTCCTTGGATTGCGGCGCGCAGCAATTGTTCGTGGACAGCCACGATACTGCTCACAGTTTTGCCTGTAAGCGGATCGGTCACTGGGGCGTTCTGCAGATTATCAAACCACTCCCACGTGCCCCAGCTCGTCGACAGGGTCTCGGCCACGTTGGCTTCGACCGCTGCCGCAAAGAGGTCGAGAAAACCTTGATTGGTGTTGGGTGCCTGGTAGACGATGATCTTCGCTCCCGGAGCGATTCCACCCGATTGTTCGACGTCGAGCGTAGTCTCACCGGAGCCGGATTCGTCACTAGGCGCGCCAGGCCCGCCATCAATGTTGACGACATGGATCCGGTTTGAAGCAACCGTCAGTCCGAGTGCGTTCCAGTACTTAAAGGCATCTTTCGGCCTGAAGCTTGCCAGGGTCATGATCCCGAGGGTGCGCCCGCTTCCCGACACACCGGAGTTGTACAGCGGCTGCACGTCGTAGCGTTTGACGAAGTCAAGCACCGTGTATTCACCAGGCTGATCTCCGGTGCTCGCCGATTGCACATTCGTTGGCGCGAGCTTCATCCGGTCGGAAACACTTCGAAAATGAGGACGATAGCGTGGACGGTTGTCGAGACCAGCAACACCCGACACTAATCCCGCAATCTCGGCTGGAATCTTGCCGCGAGTCAACGGTGCGTAAAAGGTATACCCGAATGCATTGTTGTGCGCAGGGACTTGGTACTTGTGCAGACTCACGCTAAAGGCGCGCTCCACATTGGCTGCCGGTCCGGTCACCTTGAGGGTCATCGCCGTGGTCCGTTGGGCCGTTAGCCCATATTTGGCGAGGCCCGCGATTACCTGGGCGACTTCGGCATCACTAGGCCCAAACCGCGCCACGAATTCCTCCGCGGTCAAGAAATGATGAAACTGCGGATCGCCAGGTGTATGGAGCGCCTTGAGAAGCTCGTCCGCCTGGCTCAAGTGACGCAGCTTCAGCGCGAGAGTGATCGAGATTGACGCTGTAGTCGGTTGTGTGGCGAGAGCGCCTTGATCGATTGCCTTAGGGGTTGCTGCGGTCGGGTAGGGCGATGCGACATGCTCTACAGTGTTCGCGATCGCGCTCCCAGACATACCCACAGCCAAGAGCAAAATCAACAGTCCAGTCTTTGGAGCTTTCATGGGATCTCCTTTCTGAAGGCAAAAATGAGGGGACAGCTAGATGGCGTTTGTGGCACTTTACTCGTTCGGAAGTGCAATGCAATTACCCACGTGGATTAGCCCCGTCCAAAGAACCCTGGAGCACGCCGGCCCGCGCGGCCTGGAGAGCGAGGGTTTGACCCGCTCAGAGGCCTAAATTCAGCCCCGCAGAATCAATAGCTATTGCACGTTCGCACTCGGACAGTCTTGCCATCTTTCTGGCTTGTTCCTTCCGTTTCTTTTCACGGGCACGGACGGCCATCCGAGCGATCCGTATCCGTCTCGGCCCTTCAGCGTACATCGTCACGGACGATGCAAATACACCCGTACTCGCGGTAGAGACATACATTCGTGAGATGCGTGAATGGACGGCAGCAGTAAAAGCCGGAAACCCTGTGGATGACCTGATACCCGTCAACGTTCCGGCAACCGCTGAATGGGGTCACGAACTGGAACGTCGTTTAGAGTTCATTGAGAGGAAGTTACTTCCTAGTGGCGGGTAGTTGTCGGTAAATCACGATTTCATTCATTGAGCGAATTCTGAGTTTAATCGCCTGATAGCGTCAGTTGACAATTTTGTGCAAGCAGGTCACGCATGGAAGATCGCCTTTGCACCTATTGCAGCTTCTCGTACTCCGCTTTGGCTTCCTTCAGGATGGGGATGTCGGGGTCGGCGTCTTTCCAGAGTCCTAGGAAGTCTTGGTATGCGCTCTTCGCTTTGGCGCTGTCGCCGGATAGTGCGTAGGCACGGGCAAGTTGGAGATGGGCGAGCGAGCCGAGCAGGAAGTTCCCCACAAGTCCGGAATGATCAGGGAACTTCTGGAACTCGGCGGCCGCAGCGGCACCGTTCCGCTGGGCCAAGTAAGCCAGGCCGCGAATGTACGCGGGATACATAGCGGTTCCGGGAGGAGGGCTTCCGAGTTCGTAGGGTAGGGAGGGCTCAAGCGCGACAACCGCCCGGTCGGGTACCTGTTGCGCCATCGCAATGGATGCCTCCATCACCGGGAACCAGTACACCTTTAGATACGTGTTCGTGGGTTCGGACTTTTGGAGCCCTTCAAAGATAGCTCTCGATTGAGCAGTCTCGCCGGTGCGCGTCAGCGCCACTGCGGCCAGGACTTTGACATCACGCCCGGGAGCGAGCGCTAAGGCGCGGGCGACGGCTTGCCGGGCAGCAGCCACGTTGCCTAGTTCAGCCTCGCGGAGCGCCCCAAACGCGAGCCACTGGGCCGCAGTTTCTTTGGCATCCGCTCGCACAGCGGAGTCAGCGGCGCGTCGGGCAAGGTCGCGGGCTTTCTCCAAGCGGCCGTAGTAGGCCTGAGTATCGGCGTGGATGTTGAGCATCCGGTCCTCCTCACCGGGGCGGCCCGCTGCCCATGCAACTTGGCGCTCCATTTCAGCGGTATCCCGGGACAGAAATGCAAAGTAGTAAAGATCAGCCCGAACAACGAAGCCATCGAAGTTTCTCTGCTGTGCCTCCTGGAGCGTCTGCCTGGCATCCTTGAGCCGATTGACGGCGATATAGTTGGCTGCCAGGTTTCCATAGCCGTTAATCGTGGGTTCCAGCCGCAGGGACACTTCAGTCTCTGCGATCGCTTTGTCGTATTGCCCCAGAGCGTTATAGATAAAACCGAGGTTTATGTGAGGTACCATGTCCCGCGGGTAGCTTTTCGCCCAGATTTCGTAGGCTTCCGTGGCCTTCTCCACTTCGCTGGTGCCATCATCAAAGTACAAGGCGGAGATCCGGTACTTTTCCCGTTCACTGACCCGGTCACGCAAGTCATACGCCTTCTTGGCATTGTCCACGGCCAGACTCGCCTGTCCAAGATTCCCATACGAAACAGCCAGACCGGCATAGGCTATGGCGAAGTTGGGGTCGAGTTCGAGGGCCTGCTTCATGAACGGAATGGCTTCTGCGTCACCCTTGGTGCGGCCGGTCGTAACGCCCATGCTGTAAGCCTTCAGGGCTTCGAGAGAGGGCGTGGTCGCTTCCACGGGCACATCGAACTTCTGTACCGAGGCAAGCGATTCGCCCAGCCTGCCGCGCAGGCTGGTTGCTGCCGTGCTCAACGCCTTTAGCACACCCTCTTTGCTGGCCGCTTCAGCTTGTTCCTTGGCCAGCGGGTCCCCGGTGCTGCAAGCGACCGCTTCCAGGCCGATCACATACTGAGTACCGAGGCTGGAAACCGAGCCGGCCAAAATGGCCTTGCTCCCCGTGCGCACACAGAGTTCCTTGGCGACCTCGGCGGTTACGTGCTCGGTTGGCGCGTGGCCCATCAGCTTCAGCGTCGCGCTGATTTTGCGGTCGGAGAGGATGTTGAGAAACGGAGACTGTTCCAGATCGACGGCGAGGGCCTGCTTGAGGGTGCCGTCGAAGACGGGGTCGCCCGTGGTGTTGGTGAAGTCCGTGAGTACGACCGTGTCTTTCTCAGTGAGCGGCGTAGGATTCGTCTCGGAACTCGCGGAACGCGAATGCCTGTAGAGGCCACCGGCGATGAGACCAGCGACGACGATCACCACGGCGGGAACCAAAATCTTCCAGCGGGCGCCCGTCAATTGCCCCACCGCCGATGTCTGCGCCGAAGTAACTGCCGGCTGCTGTTTGCCACTCGATGCACTTGAGCTTGCAGCTGGCGTTCCGGAGACGGGCTGGCGGGAATCGTCCACAGCGGCCGGAATTCCCGTCTGACTCGATTCTATCTCCCGCTTCAGGCGTTTCAGATCGGCCCGCATTTCCGCAGCAACCTGATAGCGCAGCTCGCGGTCTTTCTCCAACGCCTTATTGATGATCTCTTCCAGCTTGGGCGGAAGGTCGGGATTCAGCCGCACCGCAGACATCGGCGTCTTATGCAGGATGGAATCGAACAAGTCGGTGGTCGTGTCTCCCCGAAATGGCAACTGGCCGGTGGCCATCTCGTACAACACCGCCCCGAAGGAGAACAGGTCAGTTCGGTTGTCGAGCTGGCGCCCGCGCGCCTGCTCCGGAGACATGTAGGCGGCCGTGCCCACCGCGGTGCCAGGATTGGTCAGTTGTGCTTCGATCGCTTCGGTACGCGTGGCCTCATTCTGGCTGCTGCCGCCCGCGGCCGTAACTTTAGCCAGGCCGAAATCGAGCACCTTGGCGTGACCGCGCTTGGTGACGAAAATGTTCGCGGGCTTTATGTCGCGGTGGACGATGCCTTCGGAGTGAGCCGCGTCGAGCGCGTCAGCCGTCTCGATGGCCAGCGAAAGCAGAGTTTCCAGTTCCAGCGGGCGGTTGCCGATCACGTGCTTGAGGGTCTGACCGTCGAGAAACTCCATGGCGATGAACGCTTGGCTGTCCTGCTCGCCGATGTCATAAATGGTGCAGATGTTGGGGTGGTTCAGAGCGGATGCCGCCTGGGCTTCACGCTGGAAGCGGGCTAATGCTTGTGAGTCCCTGGCCACTTCATCGGGCAAGAACTTGAGGGCTACAAAGCGATGGAGCCGGGTGTCCTCAGCCTTGTAGACCACACCCATGCCGCCGCCTCCGAGCTTCTCGGTGATGCGGTAGTGTGAGATGGTCTGGCCGATCATCAGGGGCAAATCTTACGCGGGCGAAACGGGGCAAGTCAATGAAGGCCATGGGATGGCAGTGGCTCAACAGATCAGTTGTTGAAAAACCCATTGCACAAGTTTGTGCTTTCCTTTCGCCCGTCTGGCGAAACAAAAGGCGCAAGCTTGTGCTAACGCCTGCTAACAGAAGTTACCTCTTCCACCTTTCCGTGTGAGCAAAGAGAAGCCGCTCGAATCGAGGGACCCGAGCGGCAATTCTGACGCAGCCAGACCCGTTACTTCTGCACAACCTGCTTCAGTGCCTTCGACGTGCTGCCCTCGAAGTTCAAGTCGCCGCCGTATACCGCAGTAATCAGGTTCATGCCCACCGGCAGCGCCGAGGTAAACAGAGTTTCCCTTGGCGTTTCCGCATACCCCTACCGAGCCAGTTCGAAGTAAAATTCGTGGGGTCCGCGAATTTCGAACTTTACTCCAAACATTATTTCTCGCGAGGTCAAGAAATGAAACATCTGCGTCTGATTGCCGCGGTTTTGCTGGTACTGCTGTTCCCGACGCTCTTGCTGGCACAATCCACCGGTCCAGATGATCGCCAGATCACCAATCCGCAATCCATCATCTCGGCTTCAAATTCAAAGGCCCGTCCGGTTCCAATTGACGACCTGTACTTCACGCGATCGGTTTCCAATGCCTCATGGTCGCCGGATGGAAAAGAAATCCTGTTCACCACCAACATGGCGGGCCGCCCGAATCTATGGAAGATCAGCTCGGCAGGCGGTTGGCCCATCCAGTTGGTTCAGTCGGACGAGCGGCAGTACGCTGGCACATGGTCACCGGACGGGAAGTGGATTGTCTACCAGCAGGATACTGGCGGCAACGAACTGTGGGATATTTTCGCGGTTCCGAGCGATGGGGGCGAGGTCGTCAACCTGACCGCTACACCGGACGTCCGCGAAGAGTCCCCGCGTTGGTCGCCCGACGGCAAGACGATAGCGCTGAATTACAAGCCGAAGGAAGGGACTGTTTACGATCTCGCACTCCTGGGCTGGGCGACCCATCAAGTTCGCAAACTGACGCACGAAGAAACTCCGAATCATTCCTGGAGTTCCGTGGCGTGGAGTTCCGATGGAAAAACTTTGTATGCCAATCGGGTTGAAGTAAGTTTCACGGACGCCGATGTCTATGCCGTGGATGTGGCCAGCGGAAAGACGACGAATCTGACTCCCCATGAAGGCAAAGTTGTGAATTTTGCTTCATCTTTATCGTCCGACGGAAAGACCCTGTTGATTACCAGCAATGGGAAGGGCGGATACCAGAACGTCGCGCTCTTGGATATTGCCACTAGAAAATCGACTTGGGTCACAGATACTAAGTGGGAGGCAAGCTCGGGAGACTTTTCTCCGAGCGGAGACTCCTTCACGTATAGGCTCAACGCGGACGGCCTCACCGAAGTCTACCTCGTGAATGCTGCAACCATGCGCGCCGAAAAACTTTCCCTGCAGGAGGGGCTCAACGACTTCGCCGCCCATCCAAATTCATTTTCCCCTTCGGGCAATCGTTTGCTGCTCTCGCATGAGAGTTCGGTTCAGCCCGGCGATTTCTGGGTCTATGACATCGCGTCCCGAAGCGCGAATCGCTTCACGCATACCGCGATTGCCAGCCTGAATTCAGCGCCGATGCCAGAGTCGCAGATTGTCCACTACAAAACTTTCGATGGGAAAACCATTAGCGCGCTAATGTGGGTGCCATTCAATTTGAAGCGCGACGGCTCAAATCCTGCGCTGGTGTTGCCTCACGGAGGGCCGACAGGGCAGGTTCTGGATTACTGGAGCCCACGTGTGGCGGCGCTGGTCTCGCGCGGCTACATCTGCATTGCGCCCAACGTGCGGGGATCGACCGGATACGGAATGGATTTTCAACGAGCCAATTACCAGGATCTGGGCGGCGGAGACCTGCAGGACGAAGTGTACGCAACCAAGTTCCTGCAGGCCACCGGTTACGTCGATCCCAGGAAGATCGGAATCACGGGGGGCTCCTATGGCGGGTTTATGACGCTGATGGCGATTGGCAAGACTCCCGACATCTGGGCGGCGGGGGTGGAACTGTTCGGCATTATCGACTGGATGACCATGCTCCAGCATTCCGACCCGGAGCTGCAGCAGTATGAGAAAAGTCTTCTGGGAGATCCCGTCAAAGATAAAAAAATGTACGACGCGGCCTCACCCATTAGTTTCATCCACAACGTAAAGGCTCCGCTGCTGGTTTTGCAGGGCGATAACGATCCGCGCGTGCCGAAAGAAGAAGCCGTTCAAGTCGTCGATCTGTTGAAGAACGACGGCAAGATTGTGGACGCACATTACTATGCAAACGAGGGCCATGGATTTGCAAAAAGAGAAAACCAGATCGACGCGATTCATCGCACGGTGGACTGGTTCGATAGGTACTTGAAGGGCGCTCAGTGAGTGCAAGTCCGCGGCGCCTACGCTCCATCAACATGGCGCCAGGAACAAAGCGGGAGCCATCCACGGAGCCGGCTGAGCACGGAACCGGCTGAGGAGATCGGCGCGAAGGGCGCGAGGCGCCCCCCACCGCCCAGCTTCTCGACGATGCGATAGTGCGAGATGGTCTGGCCGATCATCAGGGGCAAATCTTACGTGGGCTGAGCAGGCAAGTCAATGAAAGCGAAGGGGTTGGCGGTGGCTCGAAAGGATGGTTGGCGATAAATCTCGATTTCGCTCACCGACCCCGTCGAGGGGGTTTTGAGCGTAAACGCCTGGTTACAACAGTTATCCGCAAATGGTTCTCACGAGGAATTCCTTCTCGGCACATCAGGGCTGCCCTGGGTTATGGGCAAGCTTCAACCCGCGTTCCCACTCTAGAAGGGATAGCTCGCTTCATGTCTGACTACTTACGGCTCTTCTCGTCGAGCTCCGCCAAGTAGTTCTTCACCGTGGCCGTATCCTTGGGATCGGTGGAGTATTTCAAATACTCCCGCAGTTGAGCGACCTCATTGGCGCGATCACGTTTGGCTTCGTAGATCTGAGCGAGCAGGTAGTGCACCCTCGGTTCGGTCCTATTCCTGTCGATTTCCAAAGCCTTCAGTGCACTCTTTTCCGCTTCGGGCAAACGATGCAGATTCAAGTTGGCCATTGCATTATAGGCGTAGGCGGCCGCATCGGTGGTCGGGTCAATTTCGAGAGCGCGAGTACTAAGCTTCAGCACCTCATCCCAATTCTTCAAGCGCGAGGAAATATCCGTGAGACAAAGATAAGCGGGCAAGTAATTGGAACCGGAGGTTAGCGGCTTGGCACACGCATCGTGGGCTTCTTCAGTCTTCTGCTGCGCCACCAGCACTTGACCCAGCAGGACCCAAGCGGCGGAATATTTCGCATACTGGTTCACCGCTTTGCGCAAGTGATTCTCCGCAGCAGCTATTTTCCTGTTCCTCATGGCGGCACAGCCATCTGCGTACTCCCTTTGTGTCTTCTCCGGAACCTGCAAATCCCCAACTCCGACCGTGCCCGTGTCCAGCCCATTCAGCGGTGGAAGAAAACAGTTATCTTCCTTCGGATTCTTTGACGGAACTGGGTTGCGGTTGTTACCGAGGACCATATTGGCTTCATCAAACGATGATGGGGGAGCGGGTGGCATTGCTGCAGGGTTTGGAACAGTTTGCGTTGGAGGCGGCGCTCCTCCACCTTTTCTTCCCTGCCCATGCGCAAGCGTGCCGCAAAACATTAACGTAACGGCGCAGAATAAAGTCAGAGTGGAAACGTCGCAACGATAGGTAGGCGAATTCCGCTTCATGAGCCACCTCCCCTGCAGGCTTCGAGTTCAGCCTGCCATTGAGGCTTTCATGAAATGGAATCGTAAACCGTTTCTTGCTTCCAGTCGAGCTATTTCGAGGGAATGCTATTTCGAGGGAATGAAGAAGTGGGTTGAGCTGGTACGGCAAGGACAAGAAGGGACCAATGGCATCGAATCCTGATTGCATATGATGTCTGGTACGGCGACTACGGAGGGCGGGCGAATGTCGATTTCTACACGACGGAAAAGAATGGGAACACGATTGTACTTGTTTTCATGTACGTAGATATGGACAACAATCTTGCGACAGTCCAGAAGCGAGTTCTAAAGTCTTTCTCGTGGTAAATAAACTGTTTCGAGGTTGGTCCAACCGCTATCTTGTGAAACATCCCCATAACGCTCAATGACCAGCGGTCAAAACGTGAAATGGCCTGATTGCATCAGGTACTGAGTGCGGGAACTAAAGCTGGCCGGTTAGTGCGCCGTTTTTAAATCAGTGTGAAATCGCCTAAAGACTAAGCATGAGATATATTCGCTAACCAGTAAAGACGCTCAGAAATCTTGAGCTTGGTAATTCGAAAAGTCCACCGGCGGGGCTACATTCACAGCATTACTGCAGCGTTCGTTGGATGTTAGTTAGGGGCCACTGCGTCAAGTAAAGCACCTTCTGCCCGGTGCTGTTAGCTTCCTGGAGCTGCGCCGCTGCCTCCGCCGCGTCATTGTAAAATGCCTCACCGATGATCCAGGGGACCCCTTGATATCCCTGACTCGTCAAGGCGTTGAACGCAGTTGCAAAGCTGTTTCCGGTTTCGTCGTAAATATGGACGCGGGGAATCACCGATGCTGTTGACCGTCGCCGCGGGGTTCCTGATGAGGTACCACGGCAAGGGCGAGGCAGGAGAAGGACTGCATGCGCATTGTCGCGTCACGCTTTGATTCGTTTTACCGTCGAGTCTCTTGGGCGCTCGTGATGAGTTCCCTCCTGATCCTGGCAATTCCGGCCGCGTGGGCCCAGGAGAAGGAATGGGAAAAGCACATGAAAGAGGGCGGCAAAGCCTACGCCAAGGGTATGTCGAAAAAGTACTATTGGGGCGGTTTTACGAGTCAAACTAACCTGGCGGGTGCGCCCGAGTTTGCAAAAGCTGAGCGCGAGTTTCTGGACGCTCTGGCGCTGGCCCAATCATTTCCGGCCGGAGATGTGCGGACGGCAGACACGTTGGGCAGGCTGGCGGACACGTACTCGGAAGAACGCAAATTTGACGAGGCGGAGGAGCGCGGGAAGCAGGCGATTGCCCTTCTGGAAGGATCTCTGACCCCGAACAATCCCGACTTAGGCTATGCCTCGATTGGAATGGCGCTGATCTATGACTCTGAATCAAAGCTCCAACAAGCTGCTCCACTGTGGGATCGTGCCCTCGCGATTCTGAAGAAGACGGGGAAAGTAAATCCCCAGGTATTTTCGAACCTGGAAGCTCGGGCTTTTAATTTCGACACCGCAGAGCGGGCTCAAGTGCACCAATTTATTTTGGACCTCAAACAATCTGCCACCGCACCAAGTCCGGTGAACTGAGGCGCATCAACTCAACAGCCGCAGAATTGGTGAAACATCCCGATTACACGCATTGACGAGGCTGTGGCTGGAACACCCTATGGGAGAGTGCGCTTCTATCTTCGCCCTGTTCGGCGTTGTGCCATGCGAGCGCAATAAAAGCAGCTCATCGCAGCAGTGCTTTACGCTTAACCCGATTGACGAACATGCCCGCGAGGGCGAAGCCCAACATGGCTCCGAAAAATGCTGCCGTGAGCATGACGCCCGGTGACGAACGACCGGTGCCTAGGTCAAAGCGGGCGAAGAGGAAGGAAATGTAGGCCATCGCCCCAGTCCAAAAAGCGAGCCGGAGATACATAGCAGCGACCTCCGTCGAGACTTTACCATGAATTTCCCTGTAGTTGACGTTAAATCCCCTTATCACTCATCGACCCAGACCGGACAGCCATCGCATAGGAAACCCAGCGCCGCCTAGTTCGAGCGATAAACTTCCTGCCAGCCCCCGGCGGGGAGAAGAGCACCTATACCTGCACCGAGGAGGCCGAATACAGGAGTAAGTATGGCCTTTCCCTTGTTACCGGTGCATACGATGGAATTGGGAGAACAGTCATTATCGATGGCTGCACCGATTCCAAGGCCGGCACCCGCCCCGATAGCTGCGCCGATGACGGCGTGTCGCCCGCGATGCCCCGCGCGGCGTGAGGATACCAGCTGCACGCTAGAGCGGGAAAGAGTCTGGTCCGTTCCTTTGGACCGGATGATGATGGCATCGTCGGTGGTGGATTGGAACTGGCCTTTGAAGGATTTATTGTTGTTGACCACGACGCGGACCTGCTGTCCCGGGGTGAGTTGTTTTAGGTTGTTCCATGCAGGATTCTGGGCGCCACAGAGCGAGGAACTGACGAGCAGGCCGACGAATGGGAGCACCATTCGGAGACAAAATGTGCGCACGGGGAATCTCCTGTTTAGAACGCACCGATGTTACACCCATTCAGCCCCATTTTCCGACAGCCCAATTTGCAGCTTAACTATTGATAAATCCCGATAGCGCTCAATGACCAGCGGCAAAACGTGAAATCGCCTGTTATAAGCAGTTAGTCACAAGCGACCAAGGCATGGGTGGTAGACAAAGAGTTTTATAACGTCGTCTGGAGCCTTTGCCTGCAGATTAAAGACGCAGAGGCGAGCGATGACGGCGGCCGATTTATCGCAACTGCTCTCTTTCTGAAAGAAGGAGAAGTCAACTGTACCAGACTGATCCGTGGCTTGATTGTTGCTTCCCTTTTTCGACAAGCGTTCTAAGCTCTTCGCGGATTGCAAGGACTCGAAACTCCCGCTTTTCATGCTCTGCATTCTCAGCTAGTGAATGGTTCCTGTGATCGCGGTAGCGTCGCTCCTCTTGCCGGATCAGTTCAATCTCTCGACGGAGTTTTTCAGTCCGTCCCGCGATTGAGCTATCGTTCATGTGTGAACTCTACGCCTATGCTGGAAAAACAAAAAGGCTCATCTATGCGATTTCACTCAACTATGTCAAATGAGTGTAAACGCCTGATTTCAGCAACTATCGGTCAACAGTAAGCGACGGGGAAGGAATTTTCCCAGCTACTGCAACTTCCGCAACTTCGTGTACTCCGCTTGGACTTCCTTCAGGAGAGTGCAGTGGTGAGATAGGCCGTGACATTAGTGACTTTTGGGGTCTAATTGTCCGGCACGAACACTGAAACTCAGGTGTGCGGAAGCATTCTTTCTTCGTTAGGCGGTCCTCTTCTCCGCCTCTCGGGTCAATTCCACGCCGGTGAGATCAACCTCCAGAGATATCCCGTTGAGGTCTGCACTGTTCGCGACTCGGCGCAGTGCCCCTGAAATACGCTCCACCGCCTCGCACCTGATCCGTTGCTGCTCGTCTGCATCAGTGAAATACGAAGCCATGGTCATCTGGGTGATTGCATTCCAAATGTGATGGTTCAAGAAGGTGAGTTCTTGCGCATGCTGGATCAACCGTTTGCGACGTTGTTCAAGGACGATCATCAGCAAGAAGGTGACTATGACCACTTGCCCGACGCCCCCTATAGCGGCTGCTATATGCCACGGAATTTGCAGATAGCGCTTTCCTCTCTAGTGAGTAAAAGTTTCCCGCAGCAGATCGACGGTCAGAT
>PLHQ01000035.1 GCA_003138975.1 Acidobacteriaceae bacterium
CCTGGCGGGCATAATGCATTTGCGACACGTTCCGTGAACCATTGGCGGCAACCGTTGCCGCCGACCGCTTTTCGATCCAAGCATCTCGAACTCCCATTACATCCTCCTGAAAAACTTGCTCGCGAAGCTTCGTTTCTGCTCGCGTCGGGTTCGGCAGGGGCGGAACCGCAGTGCGTTAGTGGCATCTACCGGCCGGGATCCAGATCTCTCATTACCACACGAAGAACCTGCCCAGTCTGCCGTGCATCGCGCGCGGAAACCGTCGCCTTCAGGCCCTGCTCTCCGTTGGCATCGGTGTAATCTCGATACGTCCGCGCAGCTGCCGGCAGGCGGGCGCACCCGCTGCGAATGAGTCCTGCCCTCTCTGCGACGGCGAGGCGCGTCTCGAACGACCAGTCGGGAATCTTCCCTGCGGGCGCGCCTGAGGCAGCAAGTGCACTCAAGCCCCTGTGTTCCAGAGCGTCTGTAACGAGCGCCTCCAGGATTCCGCAAGAAGTGAGCAGCGCCAGGTTATAGTCGTCTTGCTCGAGGGCGCGGCGACTATCGGCATAAGCCTGCTCGACAATGGGCCGGAGATCGGGGTTGTGAACAAACTCGAAACGGCGAGGAGGCGGCGTTTCCGACGATGCGGGAATGACCGGTCCATTATCAGTTTGGGAGAGCGAGGCGACCGCTTGCTCGAGAACGCCGAGCAGTCGCTGGACGATCTCGGCCGGCGCCGCTCCTTCTACCGCAGGACCGGCCCCCGAGCGCATCAGGAAAGCTTCGCTAAACGACCGGGCAAGCCAATGGGCCTTACTGCCTCCGGACAATTGATTGACCGTTATTCCGCAGTCTTCCTGCCAGGTGCGAGTAGCGGCCATCGCAGATGCACTGGAGGGATCAGCCGCCAACATCTCGCGAACCTGGCCGCCGCGGCGGATCAGGGCATCGACATGCGACAGGTAAGTCTCGATCTGCGCGCGCAGGCTTTCATCCATCGGTTGCATCTCACGCTTCCTGTCGACATCCCCTGGGAGTTCGCGGTTGCTACCAACCTCGCCGCCGCTCGGATTCGAGAACTCGGATTCGAGAACTCTTGACAGTCCGTTGGAAGCATGCTAACTTTTCTTCCCGCAAGTGGTTCGATGACCGGACCAGTATATAACATGGTTTTCGCCACGAGCCAAAAGATTCTCCGTTCACGGCCACGTGGGGTGGCTGCGCTATCAAACTGAAGATGTGCTGAAACCTTCCTGCAAGAGGGCAGCAAACTACCGCCGAGAAATCCGGTGGCGAGCCGAGATTATTGAAATAAGCGAGGAAGATTTCACGCAGACTTTACCAATGATTGATGTCCATCACTTCCAAGTTGAAGTCGATAGATGTGGAAAAAGTGGCTGGTTTTCCCATGTGATTTTACTCCTGATGGAAGTGGAGGCTGACTCCGCGCTATCAAGTTAGAGCATGTTGGCGGGAGCTAGTAATTCTGCTAGAGGAAGTCGCGAGGGGACTGGCGGTTTTCTTGCAGTGCGCTGTTAACGTATAACGCGCCGTCATGGAGGTAACATCTATGGCTGGATCCCCGGCCTCGCTCATTCACCCCTCGCGTATTCCCAATCGTTGGATTCAGCTATCGGCAGGCATCGTCGCGATGATGGCTATCGCGAATCTGCAGTATGCCTGGACTCTGTTCACCAAACCGATACAAGCTCATCTGCACGTCTCTCTGGAGGCTGTCCAGGTAACCTTCTTCGTATTCGTCGCCCTGGAAACCTGGCTCGTACCTTTTGAAGGATTCCTGGTAGATCTGATCGGACCCCGATTCATGCTGGGCATTGGATCGATCATGGTCGGACTGGGCTGGGTCGGATCGGGCCGTGCGGAGACGATTAACAGCCTCTATTTTTGGTATGGAGTGGGCGGCATCGGCGCCGGCATCGTGTATGGGGGCGCAATCGGGAACGCACTGAAATGGTTCCCGGATCACCGCGGCCTCTGCGTCGGCCTGACTGCCGGAGCGTTTGGCGTAGGCACCGCGACCACGATCGCGCCCATCGCCTCCATGCTGAAGGTCTCGGGCTACCAGCACACGTTCATCGTCTGGGGAATTATCCAGGGCGTGGTTGTGCTGGCGTGTGCTCTCTTTTTGGCCAAGCCGCCGGTTGGTTGGGCGCCACCTGATTGGATAGAGAAGGAAGCGAAGATCAAGGCCAAGGTGAATACCTCTGCCGTCGACATGACGCCGTGGCAGATGCTGACCCAGCCATCTTTCTATGTCATCTATCTAATGATGACCATGTTAGCGTTCGGTGGTCTAGTGGTTACCGCACAACTCAACCCCATGGCTTCTTCTTACCACGTGGATAAAGTCGTCGTGGCCTTCGGCATGACCGCATTGGTGGTGGCCATCACCGTGGACCGGATTCTGAACGGATTTACTCGTCCGTTCTGGGGATGGCTATCCGACCATATCGGCCGGGAGAACTCCATTTTCATCGCGTTTGTTTTGGAGGCACTCGCGGTGTTTGCCCTGCTCCAACTTATCAACCGGCCTGTCTGGTTCGTTGTGTTGTCAGGTCTGTGTTTCTTCGCATGGGGCAATATTTTCTCATTGTTCCCGGCGATCACCGGCGATCTCTACGGCAAGAAGTGGGCCACCACCAACTATGGAATCGTGTATACCGCCAAGGGGGTGGCCGCGGCCTTTGCCGGGCCTGGCGCTGCTTGGCTATTTTCCAAGACCGGTTCCTGGACGAAGGTCTTCTGGGCAATGATTGTGTGCGACCTGGTTGCCGCGTTCATGGCATTGCTGTGGCTGAAGCCCATGGCAGCGCGCGCCGTCAGAGAGTCGGAGCGCACGGCTTCGACTGCTAACATAGGGGCGCCTGTAAAGGCGCGAGGCGTGGCGTAGCCGGAGGTCTTTCGCGAGGCGAAGCGAATCCGAGGTGTGCTGGGCCGATGGAATGAGGTCTCAAGGAGCGGCCCTGTTCCAAAAAAGTCTGCGGTGTCGACGAGAATTATTTTGCACGCCGGTCAGGCGTCCTGCGAACAAATATACCCGCTGTAACTATCGCTTCGCCGCTCGAAGACGTTCTTCAAGAGCGTTCACCTCAACGTTCAATCCCTCTGGAAGATGGCTGCCGAAGTGGGCGAAATGTTCCCGGATCAATGGTACTTCCGCCAGCCAGCCCTCGAGATCGACGCTGAGCAGTTCGTCGACATGGGCGCCTTTGATGTCCAGTCCCGCCGTGTCGAGATCGGTCACCTCGGGAATCCGTCCGATCGGTGTGTCGTTCGCATGCACCTTACCGTCGCAGCGCTCGAAGATCCACTTCAACACCCGGCTGTTCTCACCGTAACCCGGCCATAGGAACTTGCCTTTCTGGTCTTGGCGAAACCAGTTGACGTAAAAAATCTTTGGCAGCTTCGATGCAGCGGAGTGCGCTCCTATCTTGAGCCAGTGCGCAAAGTAGTCGCCCATGTGGTAGCCGCAAAAGGGAAGCATCGCCATGGGATCACGGCGTAACTGTCCCACTTTTCCGGTGATTGCTGCCGTAGTCTCGCTGCTGACCGTTGCGCCCAGGAAAGTTCCGTGCTGCCAATTGAATGCTTCGGTCACCAGCGGAACAATTCCCGCGCGCCTTCCGCCGAACAAGATCGCATCGATCGGCACGCCTTTCGGATCCTCCCACTCGGGTGCGATCACCGGGCACTGCGCCGCGGGGGCCGTAAACCGCGCATTCGGGTGCGCTGCATTCCTTGGTGAGTCTGGGCTCCAGGGCCGGCGTAGCCAGTCCACCAACTTGGCGGGCTTCTCGTCGGTCATGCCTTCCCACCATACATCTCCGTCCATCGTCATCGCGCAATTCGTGAAGATAGAGTTTCTGGTTACGCTGAGCATCGCGTTGGCGTTCGACTTCATACTCGTGCCCGGAGCTACGCCGAAGAAGCCGTACTCCGGGTTGATGGCATAAAGCCGGCCATCCGCGCCGAATTTCATCCATGCGATGTCGTCGCCGATGGCTTCCACCTTCCATCCTGGAATGGTCGGAATCACCATCGACAAGTTGGTCTTGCCGCAAGCTGAAGGAAATGCGCCGGTCATGTACTTCACTCCACCCGATGGGCTTATCACCTTCAGAATTAACATGTGCTCGGCCATCCAGCCCTCGTCGCGCGCCTGCACGGAGGCAATCCGCAACGCGTGGCACTTCTTCGCCAGCAACGCGTTGCCACCGTAGCCGGAACCATACGACCAGATCTCGCGCGTTTCCGGAAAATGGCAGATGTACTTATGCTCCTTGTTGCAGCGCCAGGTGGCGTCTGGCTGGTTGGGACCGAGCGGCATACCGACCGAGTGCAGCCCACGCACAAACTCGCCATCTTCGCCGAGAACCTCAAGCACGTGAATTCCCACGCGCGACATGACGTGCATGCTGGCGACAACGTAGGCTGAGTCGGTGATCTCCACTCCGATCCTTGCAATTGGCGAACCGATGGGACCCAGGCTGTATGGAACTACGAACATCGTACGACCCACCATCGAACCCGCGAACAATCCCGCCAGCTTCTGTTTCATCTTCGTCGGATCTTCCCAGTTGTTCGTGGGGCCAGCCTCTTCCTCGGCTCGCGAGCAGATAAAAGTCTGATCCTCAACGCGAGCCACATCGGCAGGGTCTGACCGGACAAGAAAGCTGTTCGGCCGCTTCGCCGAATCCAGCGGGATAGCTGTCCCGGTGAGTACCAGCAGCCGCAGCATCGCCTGGTATTCCTCAGGCGAACCATCGCACCAGTGAACGCGATCGGGTTTGCACATCTGCGCTACTTCTTCGACCCAGCGTTCCAGCTTGACGTGCCGATGGTTACTCGACGCTGCCTCGACTTCTATCGTTGTAGTGGCCATAGTAATGTCTCTCCGTAAAACGAACCGCGGATGATTCCGGTATTCGTCGTTGAAGATTGTTGATGCCGACGAGCATCGCCTGCGATTGGATGGAGACTCGGCAGGCGTCGCACAAACTTCAACCTCGGCGTCTCGGATAGCATATCCTTCGTGCTTTGAGTTGCCGTGGGCGCCGTGTCGACTCGCAAGACACGACGTCATCATTCTCTCTTACTTGTGGAGATTATTCCAGCTTAGGATTCTGCTGGGAGTGTTTCTAACTGCGCATGAAATCAAGTTTGGCTTTTCTCTGTTTGATCTTGCTGACGGGCTTGCAGTTGTGCGAGACCGCCCCGCGGACAACGGATTCTGTCACACAAGTTCTTCTCCATGAACTGCTTGCCCTCAATCGACAGCGAGAGAGCGTCCCAGCTAAAGCCATCGCCGCAACTTTGCTCGCCCAAATGTCACATTGAACCGTGATTTGGATCATTGCGCCAGTTTGGGTTTAGGCCTGAAATCAAGTGGTCAGTCATCAGACCATTGAGATGCTAGGCACTGAATCACCCGCGAAGGTCGGCTTCGAAGCGATCCCCAGAAACAAGGTCTATCAGGAAGTCGCCAGGCAACTTGAGCGGCGCATTACGGAAGACTTGAAGCCTGGCGATCTGCTTCCCCCAGAACGCGAACTGGTCCGGATACTGGGCGTGAGCCGCGATTCAGTGCGGAACGCAATCCGGACCTTGGAGCTGATGGGTCTCCTTGAGCCGCGCCAGGGCATCGGCACGGTGGTCTGCAGTCCCGCCGCGAAACCAAGCAATCCACTGGCAACCGCGCTTCTGGAAAAGCGGAAGATGGTCGAGGAACTCATCGACGTGCGCAAGATGATCGAGCCACCGCTGGCGGGACGCGCCGCTTTGCACATCACTCGCGACGCAATCGCCGACATGGAGGACATTCTCGTACGCCAGGAAGCAAAAGTACGTCAGGGTGAACTTGGAATCGAAGAGGACTCCGAGTTCCACTACGCCATTGCCTTGGCATCCGACAACGGAGTGATCTTAAAAGTAGTGGATGTGTTGATGGATTTGTTGCGCGAAACACGGGAAAGCTCGTTGCAGGTGGAAGGGCGGCAGGAAAAATCGCTTGCCGGTCACCACCGGATTCTGTCCGCTTTGAAGTTGGGCGACGCCGCAGCCGCTGAGTCTGCGATGCGCCGGCACCTGCAGGAAATTGAAACCGTCGTACTGAAAAAGCTCTAAGAGAATGGAGGTTGCCAAATGGGTCAGTTATTCGCGGTCGAAGTAATCTACCGAGGAGTCTTCCAAAAGACTCTAGCGAAGAACATAACGCGCGACATTGTTTTAGCAGCGCACAACGAAGGCAAACTGGGCATTTCCTTTGGCCGTTATGGGGATGCTCCTGAACGCAACGGCATTCCAGCCAAGAGTTTCGCAATCGTCGCCAACGACGAACTGACGCTCGAAGCCGGAATGGCGCAATACGAGCCGAAACAAGTTGACCTCACCCTGGTTCTCGATGACACGCTCTGCAAGGGCGGAGAGTCCTGGGCATGGTACGGATTGCAGCCGGTGCATCACGCTCTGAAGCCGGGACATACTCTCATCGTAATTTCCCTTGAGGATGCACCCACTCTGCTGAAGAGCATTCACCGTCGGGAAGAGCCTTACAAGCTGGGAATTATGAAGGGCATCACCAGCTTCTCTGGCATGTGGGTCTTCAAAGATGACCACACGGATGTTCGCGTTCTTGGCGCCATCGCCAAGGCGCTGCCGGAAGTGTTCAGCCTGAAGTCGGTGGAGCAGTTCATCAACGAAAAGCTGAAGAGCGCCGCGAAGGTCACGTCCGCTCGCAACGCTTTCGAGCGCTTCACCACCGTGCCGGTTAAAGCTGGTCAGGGCAACCCCGAAGTGCCGTTCGCGTTCGAGAAGCCCGGTTGGGAAGACATGCGGTCCGCTGTCTCGATCAAAGGACAGCCGCAAGGTGGACCATATCCGGATCCAGCGACGGGTAAAGTCGGAGGCTTCCGGCCCGCCCGCAACGAGCTGTTCAAAAAGTATTCCACGCGCACCCTGCGGCCGGTCATCAACTTCTCGACCTGCACCAAGTGCACGTTGTGCTGGCTCAATTGTCCGGATGCGTCCTTCGACGTCACCCCCGAAGGAACCTACGATGCCAACCTCGAAGCCTGCTGCGGTTGCGGCGTTTGCGAAGAGGTTTGCCCCGTTAAGGACTGCGTCCATATGGTGAACGAGTCCGAATTCCACGACAACAAGAGCCAGTGGGAAGCGTTCCGGAATGACAAAGATGCTTATTTGAAATGGCTCGAAAGCACCATCGAGAAAGCCGAACCGATCGAGAAGCGGTCTCATGGATTCCGTTATCGCGGCCAGTATGCAGAACAGGTCCCCGAGGCCCTGGAAATCGCTAAGAAAGGCTAGCAGCCCTGCATGAACTTGTAGATGCGGCCTGAAAACTTAGCTCGAAAAACAAGGAGATTGAAATGGCGACATTAACACTACCGGTTGAAGAAAAGAAAAAAGGCACCGAGCAGGAAGCCCTGATCACAGGCGCCGAGGCCATTGCGATTGCCTGCAAATTGGCCAACGTGGATGTGGTCACGGCTTACCCAATCCGGCCTTACGACACGGTCATGCAATACATCAGCCAGTTGGTCGCAGATGGCGAGATGGATTGCGAATATATCGTGGCGGAAGGTGAGCATTCTCAATTCGAAATCGTGAAGCACGCGTCGGTTTGCGGAGCACGCGTGTTCTGCGGTTCGAGCGGCGTTGGCTGGATGTATGCCATGGAAGCGCTGACCGTAACTCCGGCTTTGCGTATTCCTTTGATCGCAATGGTGGGCAACCGGGCGCTCGACGATCCCGGCGCCTTCGGCGTAGAACACAACGACGCGCTGGCCGTCCGCGACCTGGGCTGGATGTTGACCTGGGTTGATAGTGCGCAGGAAGCACTGGACACAGCTTTGATCGCCTATCGTGTGGCAGAAGACCGCCGCATGTTCGTGCCCCTGGCCATCAGTTGCGACGGCGCGTTCCTCACCCACTCCCAAGCCCTGGTGAAGATCCCGACGGCCGAGCAGGTCAAGAAGTTCCTGCCTGCCTACAACCGCGGCGATCTGCTTCTCCACCCCGACAACGTTATTTCGGTGGCCCCACAGGTCAACGAAGATTGGGTGATGGAAATTCGGCGGCAGAACTTTGCAGTCACTGAAATTGCATGCGATGTGATTCGCGAAGTCTATGCCGAGTTCGAAAAAACGTTTGGACGCAAGTATGGCAACCCATTCTTCGAAGAGTACATGACCGAAGATGCGGAAGTCGTACTGCTGGGCATGGGAACACTCTCGACGCCGGTCAAGGTCGCAATCCGGAAGATGCGCGAACAGGGCAAGAAAGTCGGGTTCGTTCGTCTGCGCTGGTTCCGTCCGTTTGCCGGTAAAGAAATTGGCAAGTGCCTGGAGCGTTTCAAGGCCATCGGCGTACTCGATCGCGACTTCTCGTTCGGTTCGCCGGACTTGAGTGGCGTGGTGGCGACCGAAGTTCGGTCCGCCATGTACAGCAACAGCAAAACCCGCCCGCCAGTGATTGGATTCATCGGTGGATTGGGTGGCCGCGAAGTGACCGTACCAGACGTGGAATCGATGACCGATATCGTGTTCCAAGCCGCACAAGGTAAGGCGCAACCCCTGACGCAATGGATTGGGCTGCGGGGATAGCGCGCTTCAACGCGTGGCGCTATTCATAGCCGGAAAGGACAAAACAATTATGAGCACATTTGTAGATGAAAAACCGACGCAAGAGCTGGAAGCCTTCAAAGGAGTCAAGAAGGTTCCGCACGAGGAGTACTACACGTCCGGCCACCGCACCTGTCAGGGCTGCGAGTCTGCGCAAATCATGAAATTGATGGCGAAGGCCGCAGGTCCCAGGACCATCATTCTGGGAAGTACTGGGTGCATGTACGTGGCTAACACTTCTTACTACGCTACTCCCTGGGGCGTCCCCTGGATGCATACACAGCTGGGCAGTTCGGGCTCCGCTGCGCTGGGAGCGGCGGCTTCACTCCGCGTCCAGATGCGCAAGGGCGTCATGAAGGACGAGCCCATCAACGTCATCGCCTTCTGCGGCGATGGCGGCGGCGCGGACATGGGTCTGGGAGCAATCTCAGCCACCATGTGCCATCCCGATTACAACCTGCTGATCCTGATGTACGACAACGAGTCGTATGCCAATACCGATATCCAGATTTCCGGGACATCGCCCTATGGCGTCAACACCTCGTTCAGCACGCCAGGAAAAGTAAAGCGCATCATGAATCACCGCTGGAAAAAGAACATGGCGCCGTTAATGCTGGTTGGGCATCCCACAGTGAAGTATGTAGGAACCATCTCTACCTCATATCCGCTGCAGGCAATGAACAGCGTTCGCAAGGCGCTGTCCGTTGGCGGCCCTACCTTCATTCATTGCCTCAATCCTTGCCCGAAGGGCTGGGACTTCGATCCAGTGCTTTCGTTCGAGCTGGGCGAACTGGCTGTGAACACCGGCATTTGGCCTCTGTACGAGGTCGAAAACGGAAAGCTGAAGCTCTACGGCAAGACCGAACAGATCGCCAGCGGCCGATTCAAACGTCTGCCGGTGCGTGATTATTTGCTCAAACAGGGAAGGTTTGCGCATTTCATCGAGGAGGATATCGACTACTTCCAGAGCAAAATCGATGACATGTGGAACAAATGGCTGGTGCCGGGAATCATTCCGCTCCAGAAGGATATTGAAACCGAATAGACCCGCCGCCCCCTTCAAAAAGGGGGCGGGTTTTTCATTTACCCGGATGTTTTCCGCCAAGGAGTGCCAGGCGAATAGAGACGAGCAAGAGACGCGCAGTTGTGACAGTTAGCTAGGAGGGTGCCCGTGGCCACGAATGTGACCTCCTTTGGTACAGAATCCACGATCCCTAATCGCTGGGTTCGGACGCACGACGGCAGGTTCGCGATGATCGCCGTCGCGAACCTGCGACGTGCTTGGGCGCTCTTCCTGAATCCTCCAGCTTCAAGCCTGAGCACCGACCTCGCAGCCCCAGTTTGTCGTCATCCAGCCGAACCCCTGAAATCATCCCGAAGATCCAATATTCGTTTATCCCCCCAGGGGGTGGTCTGATTTGCGATGCATTCGTGGAAGTGCGGGGCTTCACCTCAGTGCGGGAGGAAATCCGCATTTGCTTCACTAGGAGAAAGAACTTATGGCTACCCAAATTTTAGTTCCCAGTCAGCCAGACAGCGCAAAAGAAGCCTACGGCAGCATCGCTGGCAACCGATGGATCCAGTTGGTGTGCGGCATCATCGCGATGATCGTCATATCCAACTATCAGTATGCCTTCACGCTCTTTACGCCAGGCATGAAACTGACATTCCCCGGAGTGCCTTACGCGAAAATCGCAGCGGTGTTCTCGGCTTTTATTCTGTTTGAGACATGGCCTATGCCCGTGTCAGGGTACTTTGTCGACAAGTTCGGCATCCGGAAGCTTATGACGTTCGGCGCGATGTGTATCGCGCTCGGATGGGTGCTGGGTGGGACTGTCGCCAAGTCCCCTCTTGACTTGTACATCTATTACGGCGTTATTTCCGGAACCGGAGCAGGAATCATTTACATTTCCTGTGTGGCCAACGCGTTGAAATGGTTCCCGGACCGCCGCGGATTGGCCGCTGGATTGACGGCCGCAGGCTTCGGCGGCGGCGCCGCCCTCACCATCCTGCCCATCGCCCATTCGATCCACGGCATGGGATGGGCGCATGCGATGGCTGTCTGGGGGCTTGGCCAGGGCATCGTTGCATTCGCTGCCGCCATGATCCTCCGCCATCCGCCTACCGGCTGGGTTCCGGCTGGGTGGGACGAGAAGGCGAAGCAAGTACACAAGGCCGTCGCGCAGTCGAAGGTGAACTTTACCTGGATTCAAACCCTTGGAAGGCCCGAGTTCTACCTGCTTTACACGATGTTTTTCTTTGCGACCGCAGGCGGGCTGATCGCTACCGCGAACCTCTCACAGATTGCCAAGTCGCTCCATGTGAGCGAAGCGAAGATATGGGGTCTAGCAATTGTTCCGCTGACCGCAACCTTGACCTCGCTTTGCAACGCTCTGTCCAGAATCTTGTGGGGCTCGGTCTCGGACCGGTTGGGGCGAGAACGCACGATGTTTCTAACCTTCGGCGTCGAAGCGGTCCTGGTGTTCCTGGTGACCAAAATAGCGGGAGCTCCGTTAGCGTTTTTGGTGCTGTTCTCGTTTATCTTCCTTTTCTGGGGGGAGATCTATTCCTTGTTTTCGGCAACAACGGGAGATATTTTCGGCCCCAAGAATGCCTCCGCCAACTATGGCATGGTATATACGGCTAAGGGAGCGGCTTCCGTGTTTGCCGGATTTGGGGCGGCAGCTCTGGCTGCATACTTCGGCGGCTCTTTTGCGGTGCCGTTCTACATTTCGGCTGTACTGTGTGCTATCGCGGCAATCTGCTCCCTATTTATCCTGAGGCCGTTGCTCAGGGGCAGAATTGCGAAGGAAGCGCGAAGCGCCGAAGGAATGGCGCTCACAGCGGCATTGGCGCAAGCCTCCAGGGCCGAAGAGACGCAGGAGGAGAAACATCCGGCAGGCGTCGGCCGCTAGTCATTTTCGTGGAGGGCGGTCAGGACAAAAAACACGCGGCGGTTGGGGCTTATTCAGCCTTGCCCATCGCTTGCTTAGCCCTCAAAGAATCGCGCTGACACGCGAGTCCTGACACCGTGGCAGGCGCCTGTTCCTACTCACTCTGCTTACGGAAACGTGTGCCGACAACCCGCTGCTGCACATCACCTGCTACACACCGTTACTAGAAGAGGGCCGTGCAATGTCATGGGTTATTATGGTTTTGAGGGCCCGTAGCTCAGCGGTTAGAGCAGTGGACTCATAATCCATTGGTCCAAGGTTCAAATCCTTGCGGGCCCACCAAAAGTTTACTTACAAGACTCTGGGGATTCCATGCGTTTGCCCAGATGTTCTTCCCGATGTGACAATACCTAAATGCACAAATCCCTTACCACGGCAGTAAACATATTGGCGACTGGGGTGTTGCTGCTAGGCCATGCCCTGGCGCAGCAGACTCCAGCAGCGACGACTCAACCGGTTACTCCATCTCCGGCTCCCTCAGCCAAGGCGCAGACTCCCGCAACGAAGCGGACGTCCGCCACGGCTGGGAGCGCAACTCCCCTGGCTCTCAAAACGCAGAAGGATAAATTCAGCTACTCCCTCGGGATGAAGATGGG
>PLHQ01000073.1 GCA_003138975.1 Acidobacteriaceae bacterium
GGATTCGCCGCTCGCAAGTCGCCCACTCTTCTTCGGTGCACTGCTGCTTACGACAGTCATATTCGCACAAGGCGTCCTCCTCAGGTACGTCCTGCGCAATCTGACCTTTCAACCACTGCCAGACCTTGCGGCGAACCGTCTGGAACGTTTCGAGGTACATCGAAATCCCCTCTGCTCGGTTAAGCCCTCACGCGGCGGGTTTCGTACGAGAGGGCGAGTGCGACTCGATTCTAGACTCCAAGTTCGTCGTAGGTGACGCGGAGGTAGCTCGTGACGACGTTCTCCGTGGTCCCGATGGCTCCCGCAACTTCGCCGTTTTTGAGTCCTTGCGCGACGACTTCAATAACGCGCTGCTCTTCTTCACGTGTCCTATACCGCTTGCTTCCAAACCTAGCTGCTTCCGATATAAGAGGGTTGCGAGTTTTACGCGCTTGATTCCGCTGGTGATGCCAAACCGCAAGAACATTCGATTGAAGTGTGCTTTGACCGTTCGCCGAGTCATTTTGAGCTGCTTGGCAATTTCCGCATTTTCGCAACCCTGCAGAAGTAGATTTGCAACTTGCCGCGCGCGCGGGCCCAGTTGAACAAGCTTTTCCTTCATGGAAACTCTCCCGACTACGAACCGGGATTTCTCCTAGCCCCGAAGCAGCGGCTATTGTACACCATATGACAGCCCAAAACCCGCTCCCCGAGCCGTGTTCGGCCCAACAGTCGGGCCTTCTTCTACCAGCGAACTTCACCGGGGGGCGAGAGGGGCGTCATTTCTGGAGGCTGCGGAAAGATACAACGGTGGTGTGAGGGGCTAGAATCGGATTGACCAGATGGATTGAATGTGTGGGCGGAACGAAGCGTCCGGCCTGCCAGTTTCGGGTTGAATTACTCAAGAAGTGCATTCTGCCCAAAGGCTTCGAGGAAACCATGAAAATTGTACGACATTGCACCCTACTCGTGTTTCTTGTTGCTGTCTGCGCTGCTCTGAGCTTTGCCGACGAACCGGGAAGGCATCCGGCGTACCTGCACGCCCTTACCGATCTGCGGCACGCCCGCGCTCATCTGGAGAACCTGGCTCCCACCCATCACATGGACAAAGAAGAAGAGCACGCCATTAACGAGATCGACAAAGCCATCGACGAAATTAAGCGGGCTTCGATTGACGACGGCAAGAATCTGAACGATCATCCTCCGGTCGACGCACAAATGGGACGCGCCGGCCGCTTTCACCGCGCGCAGCAACTGCTGGATAAAGCTCACAATGACATCGCCCGGGAAGAAGATGACCCGTCCGTGCGGGGTCTTCGGGATCGCGCCCTTCATCACATCGACGAAGCGCATCGCATCGTCGATCACCTGATCGTTCAGGCTGCCAACTACTAGAAACTCTAGGTTAGAATCAGGCCCGGCGATGCCGGGCCTTTTATGTGTGCTTGAGACAACCGACCTGTTATCCTTTAGTCACCAATCGTCCGCTAAAGCGTGTCGGTCGAGCGCATTTTGCCTGTTCGTTGCGCTCGTCCGTGGGTCGTTGTCAGGCACGTTCAGGAAATCCTATCTGAAGCCACGATATCCAGCATCAAAGGTTGAGGGGAATTCCGCGAATCTTGGCATTCGCGGAGAGCTTGGGAGGCAATACACTTCTATGTCAAAGACGCTGAAGAAGTCAGGCTGGTGCAGCATAGTGCTAGGAATTGCGCTCGCTACGATCGTTCTACCCACACGAGCATCAGCTCAAGATGAACCGGATGATCCGCCCAGCCGCGTCGCTCGGCTCGGCTACATGCAGGGTTCAGTTTCGTTCCAGCCCGCCGGCGAAACGGATTGGGTAGGAGCGGTTCCCAACCGTCCCATGAGCACGGGAGACCAGCTCTGGACCGATCAGGATTCGCGCGCCGAAGTGCAACTGGGATCGGCTGTGATTCGATTGGCGGCCAATACCGGCTTCTCCTTCCTTAACCTCGATGACGATACGGTTCAAATCCAACTCACCTCCGGCGCGATCAACATTACCGTGCGCAGACTGGGTGACGGCGATGACTTCGAAGTCGATACTCCCAACCAGGCGTTTACGGTTTTCCAACCCGGGCATTATCGCGTGGAGGCGAGTGCGGACGGAAGCTACACGGTCATAAGCGTCCGCGCAGGCGAAGGCGAAGCCACCGGTAACGGTGAGACCTACGATTTGCGCGGCGGCCAGAGAGGCACATTCAGCGGAACCGACACGCTCTACGCAGATGTCGAGCAGATTTACGGCCCCGACGAATTCGATACGTGGTCCGAGGGCCGCGACCACCGTTACGACTACTCGCGTTCGTCCGAGTATTTGTCGCACGATGTGGTCGGCTATGAGGATCTGGACGACTACGGCGACTGGCGCAACGATTCGAACTACGGCCATGTGTGGTTCCCCAACCAGGTTGCCGTAGGTTGGGCGCCCTATCACGAGGGACATTGGGATTGGATTTCTCCCTGGGGCTGGACGTGGGTCGATGACTCCTCGTGGGGCTACGCCCCGTTCCACTACGGACGCTGGGTGAGTGTCGGCGGACGCTGGGGTTGGGTGGCCGGTCCGGTGGCAGTGCAAGCGGTGTATGCCCCTGCGCTGGTGGTCTTCATCGGCGGAGGGCTCGGTGGCTTCGGCGGCAATGTGGGATGGTTCCCGCTCGGTCCGCGGGAGGTCTATGTGCCGTCCTACCATGTGAGCCAGGCGTACGTGACTCGGGTCAACATCAGCAATACGACCGTCACCAACGTCACGATTACGAATGTCTACAACACGACTATCATCCACAACACAACGAATATCACGAACATTACGTACGCAAACCGGAATGTCCAAGGCGCGGTGATGGTGGTTCCGCAGCACGCGTTCGTGAGCGCGCAACCGGTGGCGAAAGTGGCGGTTGCAGTGAGCGCGCGGGACATCGCCGCTGCACCGATGAGTTCTCGGGTTGCGGTGGCTCCGACAAGAGAAAGCGTTCTTGGCTCTAAGGCAGCCACCGCGAATCACGTGGCCGCGCCGCCCGCGGCCGTAGCGAACCGGCTGGTAGTCGCCAAGAAGACGCCGCCTCCGCCTCCTGTGCCTTTTGCGAAACAGCAGCAGGCTCTGGCAGCACATCCCGGACAACCGTTAGCCCGGAGCGAGGTGCAGACCCTGCGTCCGGCCAATACCGCGGCAGCGCGGCCAATGGTGAAGCAGGCGCCGCCAGGGAAGCCAGCCACGCCGGGCATGGGCCGACCCGGCAACCCGCCAAACGCTGCGCGTCCGGGGCAACCCGCACCGCCGGCGAATCAGCCGATTAATCGGCCGGGCAATCAACCTGCTCCGAACGAGCGGCCCGCTGCGGCGAATCCGGCTCAGCCGACTCGCCCACAGCCGAGTCAGCCCGCGCCGGCACAACCGAACAATCGTCCAGCAATGAATCAGCCAAGCACTCGTCCGGAAACAACAGAGCCGAGCAATCGGCCGGAAACAAACCATCCTCCGGCAGCGCAGCCGAACCGTCCTCAGCCCAACCAGCCTGAGATGAATCGTCCGCCTGCGGCCCAGCCGAACAGTCGCCCCGAACCTACTCGTCCGGAAAGCAATCAGCCCCAGCCGAACCGGAACCAACCGGCACAGCATCCGCAAACTCCTCCTTCGGGCGAACGTCCGCAGCAGCGCACGCCTCCTCCAGCAGCGGCGAAACCGGCGGCTCCGCCGCAGAAGCAGCAACCGAAACCGCAAACGCCGGAGGAGAAAAAGCAGGAAGAGGAACGGCAAAAGCGGGAACAGCAGAAGTCTCCGGGTGAGTAGAGGCTCAGCTTCCAAATCGCCAGACGTGAATAGTACCGGGCATCCTGAGTCTTCTCGGGATGCCCTTTCTTTTCTTTACAACGCTGAAGCGTGAACTGCTAGCCGCAATGATACTTGTTGCCGATCCCGCACAGGCATTGTCATTGCGTCCACGCTTCGGTTGGTAGTGCATAGACATTTCATCACATTTCATTAATAGTTGGCGCAATTAGGCGATCTGATCTTGGATGGTTCCGTGTGGGCTTCCCACGGTGCGAGGTAAATAGGTAAATATGGCTAAGACGGAAATTCTGGCTTATTACTCTTACCTCTTATTACCCTTACCTTGAATGACGGGGGTTACCACTGGATGGGCAGGCGCCGATGATTGCTTGCTGGCAATCTCCAGCCCCGCCTTGCGGAGGCCATCGAGCAGATGTTCGACGAATTCCGGTTCCCACCACTTTGCGAGTTCCTCGCGTGCCCCAGTGGCGAACTCGCGCCTCAGGACCAGCAAGTCCTGCAATGCTTTCCCGGCTGCCTCGCGTTCGCCGAGCTGCCCGTAGCAGGCCGCAAGCGCAACGTTCGTACGCCAGAAGCCGGGCATGTTGACCTTGAGTGCGACCTCTAGAGCGCCGCGGTAGTCGCTCTTGCGGTACGCGTCGAAAACGGATGGGAACCAGTACCATCCGGGATGATGCGGGTTGAGGCCCCTGGCCCGCTCCGCCAGGGCGCAGCCGCGTTCCCAGTCGCCGGCGAAGGCCATCATGTGACCCAGAAGAGCGGCTGGGTCTCCGTCCATGGGGTTGAGCGCGATGGCGTGCTCCGCCGCATTTCGGAAGGCCTGGAACTCCTTGCGGAAGAACAGAGCCTGGGCCAGCGCGTAATGCGCGAGATGATTGGACGGCGCCGCCTCAACCGCACACCGCGCAGCTGCGAGCGCGCGTCCGAGGGAATCGGGCTGGCCGTTGAACCCGTGTGCATAATCTTGCCCCCACAGCAACGACAGCATGGCCCAGCCATCGGCATAGCCCGGCGCCTTCTGAACGGCCAATTCCAAGCCAGCCCTCGCCGCAGCATTCTCTTCTGCGGTGACCCGCTCGAAGAAAGCGAAACTGCGCAGCACCGCCTCGTACGGGCTCAGCTGGTCAGAGCCCTTGCTCCGGAGCGCTTCACTCATGGAGTGCACCAGAACGCCGTACCAGTCGGCGATCGTGGAGACGATCCGGGGCACGAGGTCGTCCTGCAACGCGAAAACCGTTTCCGGACTAAAAGTGCGTTCATAGTTCTCGGCCCACAGATGAGCACCGGTGGTCGTATCCACGAGTTGTACCGAGAGGCGCAGCTTGGTCCCTGCCTGGCGCAGGCTGCCTTCCATCACGTAACGCGCGCCCAGTTCCTTGCCAACTGTTCGTAAATCGATTGCCTGGTTGGCGTAGTGCAGCGTCGAGCCACGTGCGATCACCCGCAGATAAGAGAAGCGCGACAAACCAGTCACGACGTCTTCAGAAAGTCCGTCCGCCAACGCGGTGAGGTCGGCATTATTGCCGATGTACTTGAACGGCAGGACGGCGACCCAGAAGCCTTCGTCGCCGCGGGAAGCGCCCGAGTCGCGAACCTTCACTGCGACTGCGGTTGCCGATTTGCCGCCGATCTCCA
Source organism: Acidobacteriaceae bacterium (assembly GCA_003138975.1). Lineage (GTDB taxonomy): Bacteria > Acidobacteriota > Terriglobia > Terriglobales > Acidobacteriaceae > Sulfotelmatobacter. The sequence continues at coordinate 5,429 of PLHQ01000073.1, forward strand.
GCCCCGCCTTGCGGAGTCCTTCAATCAGGCGCTCGCCATACTCGGGATCGAACCATTTCTCGACCTCCCGTTGGACCGTCGCGCCGACGTCCGGCCGCAGCCTGAGCAGATCTCGCACGGCCTTGCCGGCTTCCTCACGCTCACCGAGCTGCCCGTAGGCGGCCGCGATCAAGGCGTGCCGGCCCCAATTGTCCGTCATATTGCTTTTGAGTGCGAAGGTGACTGCACCGCGATAGTCGCCTTCGCGGTAAGCATGGTTGAAGTTTGCATGCCAGTACCACCCGGGGTGATTGGGATTGAGCTGCTTGGCACGTTCTGCGAGCGCCAGACCGCGATGCGAGTCCCCAGCATAGGTCAGAAACTCACCGAGTAGCGCAAGCGAGTTGCCGTCCATGGGATTAAGTTCAACCGCACGCGCCGCTGCATTCCGGAAGCTCTGGAATTCTTTTTGGAAAAAGAGCGCCTGAGCCAGACTGAAATGGGCTAGATGATTGGACGGCGCTGCGGCGACAGCCCGCCGCGCCGCGGCTGTTCCTCTTGTCAGCGAATCAGTCTGAAGGTTGAATCCCTGTGCGTAGTCCTGGACGTGCAAGAGCGCGAGCATGGCCCAGGCGTCGGCATAAGCCGGTGCCTTTCGCACCGCCATTTCCAGTGCAGGCTGTGCGGCGGCAAGATCTTCCGGAGTGACCCGCTCGAAATAGCCGAAACTACGCAGCACAGCCTCGTAGGGACTCAACTGCTCGGGATCGCGGCTGCGCACAGCCTCACTCATGCTCCGTGGCAGCATCCCGTTCATATCCGCAACCGTCGAGACAATCCGCGGAACCAACTCGTCCTGCAACTCGAAAACCGCCTCCGGACTAAAGTTGCGTTCATAGTTCTCAGCCCAGAGATGAGCGCCGTTCGTCGCGTCGACGAGCTGAACTGCCAGGCGCAGCTTTGTTCCCGCCTGTCGCAGGCTGCCCTCCATCACGTAGCGAGCGCCGAGATCCTTGCCGATGGCCCGCACGTCCCCCGACTCGCTCGAATGCTTCGCGGTCGAGCCCCGGGCAATCACTCGGAGGTAGGGGAATCGCGACAATCCGGTAACGATGTCTTCAGTCAGCCCCTCGGCCAACGCCATGAGTTCGGCATTGCTGCCGCTGTATTTGAAGGGCAGCACGGCCACCCAGAATCCTTCCTCGGCGCGAACCGCTCCCGATGGGTTCTTCGCGGAAGAATGGGAAGTATCGAGCGCCGGGGCAGCCATTCCTTTTTCCGGCGCAATCTCCAGCCCCGCTTTGCGGAGACCATCGATCAGCTGCCCGACCAGTTCCGATTCCCACCATTTTTCGAGTTCCGCACGGGCCACGACGGGGAAATCCGGACGAATGGCAAGCAACTCCCGCGCCGCGCTGCGCGCCAGGTCCAACTCGCCTAGTTGACCGTAGGTCGCCGCGAGCGCGGCCTGCGCACGCCAGAAGCCGGGCATGTTGACTTTAAGGGCTATGTCGAGCGCGGCACGGTAGTCACCCTTGCGGTAGGCATCGAACAAGGGCGCGAACCAGTACCACCCGGGATGATGTGGGTGGAGGCTCCGAGCCTGTTCGGTCAGAGCACAGCCGCGTTCCCAGTCGCCGGAATAGGCAATGAGAAGACCCATGTAAGCGATGGTGAATCCGTCCATGGAGTTGAGCGTGATCGCTCGCTGAGCCGCACTCCGAAAGGCCGGGAGTTCCCGGCGGAGAAACAACACCGAGGCCAAACCGTGATAACCATAATGATTGGAGGGCGCAGCCTCGATTGCGCGCCGCGCCGCCGCGAATGCACGCCCGAGGGGATCAGGCAAGGGGTTGAACCCGTGGGTGTACTCTTCGCGGTATAGGATCGATAGTATGGCCCAAGCATCGGCATAACCCGGTGCTTGTTCTACGGCCCGTTCCAGGGCTGCTCTTACGATGGCGTGCTCTTCCTGGTCGATCCGCTGGAAGTACGCGAAGCTGCGGAGTAAAGCCTCATACGGGCTCAACTGATCTGGCTTCCTGCTCCTGAGCGCTTCGCTCATGGTTTGCGGCAGAACACCACGCGTGTCGGCGACAGTGGCAACAATCCGGGGAACGAGTTCGTCCTGGAGTTCGAAAATAGTTTCCGGGTTGAAGGAATGTAAGTAGTTCTCTGCCCACAAATGGGCACCAGACGTTGCATCGACGAGTTGGACGGCGAGGCGCAGCTTGGTCCCCGCCTGGCGCAGGCTGCCTTCCATCACATAGCGCGCACCGAGTTCCTTGCCTGCGGACCGTATGTCCACTGCCTCCCCGGCATAGCGCGCAGTGGAGCTCCGGGCGATGACGCGAAGATAGGAGAATCTAGACAAGCCGGTGACGATGTCCTCGGTGAGCCCTTCGGCCAACGCTGTGAGTTCGGCGTTTCCGCCGCTGTACTTGAATGGAAGCACAGCAACCCAGAATCCTTCCTCGGCGCGAACCGCTCCCGACTCTTTCGCTGCCACTGTACGCGACGTCGATGCCGGAGCCAACTTCTGAGACGCATGCTGCGCCAGATCGCGAAACTCGTTGCAGACGTCGCGTGCCGTCTGCACTCGGTGACGCGGGTCCTTTTCCAGGCAGCGCCGGATGATGCGGGCCAGATCGCTCGGCAGATCGGGACGAACGTCGGTGACGGTCGGTGCCGTATCCCGCAGAATCGCGGAGACCAACTCGGCGGAAGAATTTCCATTGAAGGGCCGCTGTCCCGTCGCCATCTCATGGAGCACGACGCCCAGAGAAAAAATGTCGGTGCGATGGTCGAGGGGGCGGCCCGAAGTCTGTTCCGGAGACATGTAGGCTGGCGTCCCCATCACCACACCCACTTGCGTTTGGCTAGCCGAGGTTAGCGTGGCGTCGCCGAGGTTGGACCCGCGAACATCTTTTGCCAGCCCGAAATCCAGCACCTTGACGCGGCCTTCGCTCGTCACCATCACATTGGCGGGCTTCAAGTCGCGATGCACAATGCCTTTCTCATGCGCCGCTGCGAGCGCGTCGCCCAGCGCACTGGCAATCTCGACGATCTGCTCGACCGGGAGCCCGTCTGCGGGGATCAGGCGGTCGAGTGGCTGCCCTTCGACGAGCTGCATGGTCAAAAAGTGGACGCCGTCGGATTCCTCCACCGAGTGGATGGTGACGATGTTCGGATGATCGAGTTGGGCAAGGGCCTTCGCTTCACGGCGAAAGCGCGCGAGCCTCTCTGGGTCCTGCGCCATCTCGGCGGGCAACACCTTAAGTGCTACGTCGCGGCCGAGTTTCGTGTCGGTGGCGCGATACACCTCACCCATGCCGCCAGCACCTAGCGGAGACTGAATCTCATACGGTCCGAGCTTCGTGCCAGAGATTAGCGCCATCCGGCCGCAATTATAGTCCCATCGAAAAGCGTCGCCATCTTGTCGGTCGGGGTTTCCGGGAGTGGACAAGGTAGCTGCCGATTACCAGGCGGCGGACCATACATTCCGGTTTGCCGACCATCCATCCAGAATCGCGAGATCCGTTGACTCGCGGATGCCGCGTCCGTAAGATGAAAGACCGAAAAGCCGGGGCATCTGCTTGTGATCGACCAGACCATCTCGCATTACCGCATCATCGAGAAGCTCGGCGGCGGCGGCATGGGTGTGGTTTACAAGGCCGAGGACACGCGCCTGCACCGTTTCGTCGCCCTGAAGTTTCTGCCTGACGAAGTCGCGCGCGATCCCCAATGCCTCAGCCGCTTCCGTCGCGAGGCGCAGGCTGCGTCGGCCCTGAATCACCCCCACATCTGCACCATCTATGACATCGGCGAACAGGATGCCCAAGCATTTATCGCGATGGAGTTTCTGGATGGTCAGACGCTCAAGCACAAGGTGGAGAACCGGCCGCTCAAAATTGACGAGTTGTTGGACCTCAGCATTCAGATTGCTGACGCACTCGATGCGGCCCACAACCGCGGCATTGTGCATCGTGATATCAAGCCGGCCAATATTTTCATCACCAGCCGCGGGCAGGCGAAGATTCTCGACTTCGGGCTCGCTAAGGTTAACGCGAGTCGCAATCTTACGACGTCGATGACCGGGTCTACGATAGCGGATATTCGGGACGAACAACTTACAACTCCGGGCAGCACCGTGGGCACCGTTGCCTATATGTCCCCCGAACAAGCTCGTGGTGAAGAGCTCGATACGCGCACGGATCTATTTTCCTTCGGCGCTGTCATGTATGAGATGGGCACCGGCAAGGTGGCGTTTAGCGGCAGCACTTCCGCGGTTATCTTCGAGGCCATCCTCAATCGCGACCCGACGCCTCCGCCCCAGCTAAATCCGAGCCTGCCACCCGATCTCAACCTGATCATTGGCCGGGCACTGGAAAAGGACCGCGAGCTGCGCTATCAGACGGCTTCGGAAATACGCGCCGAATTGAAGCGCTTGAAACGCGACTTGGACTCAAAGCGGAGTGCCGTCGTCGCGCAGGGTTCGGTATCAGCGACACTGGCCGCCGGAGCTGTAGAGCAAGCAGCAGCCCCGGCCAGAAAAGCACATTCCATCCGATCGACGGGATTGATCGCCTGCGCCATCCTCATTCTTGGCGCAGGTGCAGGCTGGTTTCTCCGTGGCAGGTGGATGCCGACGTCCCAGCCCTCGTACCATCAGCTCACCTTTCGCCGAGGTACCATTCGGTCCGCGCATTTTACGCCCAACGGGCAGTCCGTCGTCTATGGCGCTGCCTGGGAAGGAACTCCGATCGATTTGTTCATTACCAGTCCTGAAAGTCCTCAATCGCGCTCCCTCAATCTTGTGGGGACGGCACTTTTGGCTATCTCCTCCTCGGGAGAAATGGCGGTATCGATGGATAGCCGCCCATCCGGACCTTATGCCCAGGTAGGAACGCTCGCCAGAGTGCCGCTCAACGGTGGATCTCCGCGCCCTGTGCTGGAAAACGTGCAATGGGCAGATTGGTCCCCGGATGGAAATGACCTGGCGATCGTGCGTGATGTTGGTGGTCGAAACCGGCTCGAGTTTCCCGTCGGGAAGGTGCTCTACGAAACCTCAGGCTGGATCAGCCATCCACGAGTTTCAAGAAAAGGGGACTTGGTGGCGTTCCTGGACCATCCTCTGCCCGGCGACGACGCGGGTTCTCTCAGCGTCGTGGATCTGAGCGGAAAGGTCAAGACTTTGGCTACCGGGTTCCAAACAACCCAGGGGCTGGCTTGGTCTGCTGACGGCGGGGAAATATGGTTCACCGCCAGTCGGCTTGGCGCTAAACGCGCCATTTACGCTTCGACACTGGGCGGGCGCGAGCGGCTAATCGCGCGGGTCCCCGATACTCTGACGATACACGATATCTGGCAGGATGGACGCGTACTCCTGGCCCGCGACACCTGGCGACGAGAACTCATTGGCCTCGCTTCCGGCGAGAGCAAGGAACGCGATCTGTCATGGTTCGACTACTCGTTCCCGGCAGAACTCTCGCCCGACGGCAAGGAGTTGCTCTTCACCGAGGAAGGTGAAGGCGGAGGACCGAACTACTCTGTTTATCAGCGAAAGATCGGTGAGGCTTCGGCCGTTCGCCTGGGAGACGGGCAGGCGATCAGCGTGTCGCCGGACGGCAAATGGGTTATTACCAGTCTGCCTTCAGCCCCGGCCCAGCTTATTCTTCTTCCGACCGGTCCTGGCGAGGCCAAGTCTCTCACTCACGACTCCATCAATCACAGTCGGGCAAGGTGGCTTCCGGATGGCCGGGGCTTCCTTTTCTCCGGCAAGGAACCAGGTCACGGGGCGCGTATTTACCGCCAGGATTCCTCCGATGGAAAACCCGTGCCTATCTCGCCCGAGGGAATCGATCCTCTCGTTCTGGTCCTTTCTCCGGACGGTCAGCTGGTGGTCGGCGTTGGGCCGGATGAGAAGGCGTATTTCTACCCGGTTGCCGGCGGAGAACCTAAACCCGTTCCAGGCATTGGGCTGGGAGAGCAACCTATTCAATGGAGCGACGACGCGAAGGCAATCTATCTCTACAAGCCGGGAGATCTGCCAGACAAAGTCTATCGGCTGGATTTGTCGACGGGCCACAAGACTCTGTGGAAAGAGCTGATGCCCACCGATTCAGCAGGCGTAAGCCGCATTGGTCCCATCCTCATCACGCCGGACGGCAAGTCATGCTTGTATGGCTATCACCGAATCCTGTCGGACCTCTATCTCGTGGAAGGATTAAAGTAAAGGAACCCTTATTCTTAGCCTCCACGATTCTTGCGGCAAGCGAGCTTTACCGAAGCAAGAGAAGGCGGAATACGCGAAGCTGCAGTAAGCAGCCAATGGCCGGAGACAGTCCTTCCACGTCGCTCACCGTTCACCGATTATTGGCGCAAACCGGTAGTTTCATGGATGCTTGCCGACGATTCCGGGTGGATCACGGGCTACCCTTCTATAATCCGGTAAGGGAAGAGTTGCCGACGACTCGGGCAGAATCATCCCGGGTCCGCTGCGCACTGCCCTCCTTCAAATGATGTGGTTAGCGCGCTCGATATATCAAAGAATAATGCAGCCTCCGGGAATTTCTCGATCAGAAGCCCAGAGATCCCAATGCCGAACTGACATAAACCAGAATTATTGGGAAGCCGGGACGATGATGGGCTCGGCGGTTTTGCTCCAGCCTTTCATCACGATTTTGCCGTCGGCCCGCACTGTGCCGGTCATCATGCCGGTAGTGTTGAACGGCGTGGTGACGTTGCCTTGGCGGTCGAGAGCGATTACGCCGCCGTCGCCGTGCTGGTCGACGAGCTCTTTCATTACCACATCGTCTGCGGCTTGCTCGAGCGAAACGTGCAGGTAGCGAACCCGCTCGCAGATGTCAGCGGCGACGATGTTGCGCATGAAAAACTCGCCGGTGCCGGTAGCGGAAACTCCGCAGCTTTCATTATTGGCGTAGGTGCCGGCGCCAATGATGGGCGAATCGCCCACGCGGCCTGGCATTTTCATTACGGTGCCGCCCGTGGAGGTACCAGCGGCGAGGTTTCCCTGCTGGTCGAGTGCAACAACGCCGACCGTGCCGTGCTCGTCGTCGCGATCGCCCTTCAGCGCAGAGGATTGCTTTTTTTCCCCGGCGGATTTCGCCTTCTTGTAGAGCTCCCAGAGGCGCTCGTTGTAAAAATAAAAAGGCGAGACGAGTTCGATTCCTTGCGATTTTGCGAATTCCTCGGCGCCGGGGCCGACCAGCATGACGTGCGGCGTTTTCTCCATCACGAGGCGGGCGAGATGGATTGGATTCGCGATGTGCTGGAGAGAGGCGACGGAGCCCGCAGCCAGAGTGCGGCCGTCCATGATAGCGGCGTCCATTTCAGGAACGCCGGCTCGGGTGTAGTAGGTGCCGCGGCCTGCGTCAAAAAGCCCGGAATCTTCCATGGAGCGAATTGTGGCCTCGACTGCATCGAGGCTCGCACCCCCGGAGGCAAGGATTGCATAACCTTGCTTGATAGCGACAATCATGGCCTCGCGCCGTGGCTCGATAAACCCTGGAGGCGCCTTGCTGTAATCGCCCGCGCCGCAATGCGCGACGAGGACGAAACTGGGGACATGTGGCGCAGCAGTCGTGCGAACAGGGCCTGCGAAAAGCAGCAAGGCAAAAGCGAAGAGGAGAGAAAGGGCAGAGAAACGGGCGAGTTTCATGGCGGCCTCCGGTGCATTTGATTTGAAGTAGCTTTGCAAACCCACTCACTTCGTAACTTTGCCCAGACGATGTCTATGACGGCGGACAGCCGACCAAGCCTGATACGGCCCACAGATCATACCTGCAATCAGTGCTGTGCGGAAACGGCGCTTGAACCCAGAAATTTACTATTGGCCATAAACCGCCAGAGGCGGGCGATTCTCAGGAGTTTGTAGCCGGCAGGGATTCCTCCCGTATCATGGGCTACTGGGAGTTATTGCAGGGTCACCCTGGCCAGCGTCAGTACATGATGGTGCGGGTCAGGTGATGCGGCCAGGGCGTGGTGTGGTAGTGCGTCCACAGGCGCGCGTCAATTTGCGGAATGATCACCTGCTGGTCCGACGGACGCAGCTTGTTGATCTCATCCGCCAGCAGCGCGGTCGCATACAGGCAATGAGCGCGAATTTCGATCTCCTGGCGGCTGTCACGCGGAATCAGTTGGTAAGTATTGATCGCCCGCTCCAGGGCGGGCGAATAGCGGGTGATGCCCATCAACCGCAGCGCCACCGGCACAATGTAGTCGGCAAAGGCGGTCATTTTCTGCGGATCTTCCAGCCCGAAGCCTCCCGCTGCCCCCAACCCTGAATAGATCTGCCAGAAGCCGAGTTGTGTCAGCTTGTAGAATTTCACTTCGTGCCCGTCGTACAGGCTCACGTCGTTGTAGCGTGGGAACTCCAGGGCCAACCGCTCCACGAGGCCCTTGCCGTTGTCATAAAGGCGAGGAGGACACGAGCGGATAAAGTTGTAATAACGCCCTCCATATTTTGCCGCCAGCACTGCGCCTGTCTCGCGGAAGAGCCCCATCTTCTCCTCCAGCATCGGGATTTCCATGTTGCCGGCAAAGATCTTCTCCATGTCGCGGCGCGTGATGCTCGCCAGAAACTTGCCATCCAGAATGGGAATACCGTTATCCATGGCGCGTTTCAGACAGGCGAACATCGCCTCGGAATCCGACAGGTGAGCGCTCGCGTAGTCGGTCTGGAATTTCACATGGGTCTTGAAGTCGGTGAACGCCGTATCAATGGTATTGGCCACCATAACGAAATCGATGGCGATATCGGGATTCTTCTCCAGTCCATAAGGCACCGCCAGATTCGGCACGGGCAGTTCTTCGTATGCCATCCAGCCTGCGATCTCCACGATCTTTTCGTAGTTGGTGCGCACATCGCGCGAGTTCGCAATGACCGGCCGTAGGCTCTCGGTGACCGGACTGCCCAGCGGCCGGGGCCAGTGAAGTGAATCGGACGGGCTGGAATTCATGGACTCGGCCGCGAATGCAGAGGGTTTCCCTACTGCTGCAACCGCGGCTAACGCAGTAATTCCCTGCAACACCCGACGGCGGCTGAAATTCACTGGTATTCCTCGATGGGAGTGGTTGTTCCCGCAGAATCGAAGAAAGTTCTACGCTCTGCGTGTGCACGAGTGTAGCAAATGACTGAGTAGTCGCGAAGCATTTGCCGCCAGGGCATCTAACCAAAGCGTTTCTGACCCGATGACGGGCAAGCCGCAAGTAATCCCAAGGTAAGGTTTGCCGACCAACCGGGACCTACCCGTGGACACAACGGCGTTTCCGGGGGCTAACCCGCTGGAAGCGGGTTTCCGGGCTTAGGGATTGCGCTGGTTGAGCGCATTGAGCTGATCGCAGCGGAGCAGAGATCCGCGCTGTTCGGTTGCGAGGGCTGTTCCCCATCACAGGATCCCCCCTTTTACGCAACGATTGAGCCTTGACATGATATATGCACTATTATACATATGTATCGTAATGCATGTAGAGGTGCTCCAAACCCTGGGGGATCCGACTCGGCTCCGCATCGTGGAAATCCTGCGGGGCGGCGAGCATTCGGTCAACGACATTGTCGAGAACGTCGATATTGACCAGTCCGGCGTATCGCGGCACCTCCGCATCCTGCAGGAGGCTGGGTTCGTGCGCGTCCGCCCCGATGGACAGAAGCGCTTCTACTCACTTTGCCCCGAGCCCTTCAGAGATCTCGATGCCTGGGTAAGCCAGTATCGGCAACTGTGGGAAGGTCGTCTCGACAAGTTCGTCGAAGCCCTCGCGCGCAAACGCGACGCTAAAAAGTCCTGCCTTGAAACAAGAAAATCATCAAGGAGAGAACATCATGAGCGGAAAAGCGAATAACCGGTCCGATTACAAGATCGTCATCGAGCGCACGTACGAGGCATCGATCGAGGATGTCTGGGAGCTTTGGACGACTAGAGAGGGAATCGAATCGTGGTGGGGTCCGGAAGGGTTCTCGGTAAAGGTTCACGAGCTCGATCTGAGGGCCGGTGGCCAGATGGTATATGCGATGACGGCGGTCGATCCGCCGCAGGTTCAGTTCATGAACAAGGCGGGGATGCCTCTGACGACTGAAGCGAGGCTGACCTACACCGAGATCGTTCCGGGCAAGACGATCGCCTACACTCACCGGGCCGATTTCATTCCAGGCGTTGAGCCATACAACGTAGGCAACAAGGTGGACTTCTTTGCGGTAGGAGGCAACGTGCGCATGGTCCTGACGCTTGACCCGATGCATAGCGATGAGTGGACGCAGCGGGCAGTGATGGGCATGGAGAGCCAACTTGGAAAGCTCGCCCCGGTCATTGCTAGCCGAGGCGGGAAATAGACGGTCTCCGTCCAGTGGGCTCATAAGGATCTCTTCAGTGAGCCCACTGATCGACCAAGCCTTGCAACTTGAGGGAGAGAGGAATGTATGTACAAAAGAGTCGTCAATGTTAACCGGAATGCGGGGATCATAAGCTCCGAAGTGACCGCGACAAGAGCCCTGCTTGGTTGCGGTGTCGCTGCCGGCCCTCTATTTCTTCTGACCTTCGTGATTCAAATCCTGGTTCGTCCTGAATTCCGCTTTACTCGTAGCGAGCCCAGCGTACTGAGCATTGGGCCATTGGGTTGGATTCAGATTGGTGACTTCGCAGCCTAGCCTGGTCGGGCATCGTGCAATACCGCACGCATATCGGTCCACGCCCAATCGCCGCAGCACTCACCGAGCTCGGATAGGTCCTCAAATCGGCTTGTCGGAAATGATCTCCGCACTTGGCACCGTTCTGGGCGGATTACCGAGCAGCCGGACGGGATTGCTCCCGTCCAGCCCTCTAAGAACCGTGCATGAAAGTTTCCTCTCACACAGCTCAAGCCCTTCGAACGCCTCTTTCGGGGAGACGCGGTTTCGAGGGATCAGCAGGCGTTGCAAGGCTCGCACCTGCCCCATCTGCCTTCCTTCGTCGCCTGCACGATACGCACTGGGAGTCGGCGAACGTTGCGGTTAATGGCTTGCCAATCCATGGCGTACCATTCTGCTGCCTCGCGTGAGACTGCACCAACAGCTTGCGCTGTCGTCATCTGCTTTGCCTCATATGCCGATTTGCCCAGTTCTCTCGTGGGAAGCACCAGAAGGAAGTCAGCTCGCTTTCGCGCCCGGTGATGTTGTCGATGGAACTGACGCAACCGGTATCCGTTCCATTACAGAGCGGCATTCGCTTCCTCCTCCCTCTCATGTCCGCACCGCCATCGGCCCATCTTGCGATGTGCTTTCCCTGGTGGGGAGCGATACGGATTTATCCTGTTCCATTGGAATGACGCGATAGGTTAGGTCCGCTCTGTACGCCGGCAGTGTGATGTGACCATGACGGAGAAACCCGTACGTTCCGTACCCACTGCGAGAAGAACCGCGCAGCATCTTAGGTTCTCTAAGAGTGACGACGCTTACGAGCATTCGTGTATTCTGACCTTGCTACCAAGCCTAGGCCCTCTCCACTTTGTGCCAGCAGATACACCGTCGCCTCG
>PLHQ01000065.1 GCA_003138975.1 Acidobacteriaceae bacterium
CGGCAGCAGAGTTTTCTGGGATACTTTGGGCCGCTGTCGCTGATCCTGCTGCTGGCATTCTGGGCTACGACCCTGATTTTTGGTTTTGCGCTGGTGCAATATGGCTTGGGCGGACACGAACAGTTGGGCAATGAGCCGATCACGTTTGGCCGGATCGTCTACCAAAGCGGACAGACCTTTTTCACTCTAGGCTATGGAGACATTCTGCCGACAACGGAGGCTGCCCGCGCGCTGTCCGTGCTGGAAGCGGGTATGGGATTCGCGTTTCTCGGGCTGGTAATTGGATACATCCCCGTGGTGTACGCGTCATTTTCCCGGCGCGAGATTCAGATCTCGATGTTGGACGCGCGGGCCGGATCGCCTCCAACTGCGACCGAATTGTTGGTGCGGCTGGCGGGAAGTTCCGACAATCCGGCGATCGAGCAGATCGTGCTGGATGGAGTGCTGCGCGACTGGGAGCGCTGGGCCGCGGAACTGCTGGAGAGTCACATTTCTTATCCGGTGCTCAGTTTTTTTCGGTCGCAACACAGCAACCAATCATGGCTGGGAGCCTTGACGACGATGCTGGATGTGACGTCTCTGGTGCTCACCGGAATTGAGGGAGTACATGCGGGGCAGGCGAGACTGACGTTCGCGATGGCGCGCCATGCAGCCGTGGATCTGGCGCAGGTGGTGAATGCGCGCTACGATCCACAGGCGCCAGAACGGCTGCCGGGCGAGACTTTCAATTCCTTGCGGGAGACGCTGATGGCTGCCGGATTGAAATTGCGAACCAGCGACGAGGCTCGGCAGAAACTGGATCGATTGCGGTCGATGTACGAACCTTACGTTCACTCAACGGGACAGAACCTGATGCTGTCGCTGCCTCCGTGGAAACATCCGGAGAAGGTGCGGGATAACTGGCAGGCGGGACCCTGGGACCGCGCGATTCAAGCCAAAGGGTTGGCCGTGCTGGGTCAGAAGCCGGTTCGACCGCAAGGCATCGAGGATCATTTCTAGGGACCTTGACGCGGCGACGGGCATGCTAACATCCTTGTCCCGGCCTTCATCGCATGAAAAACATTGGCGAAAACGTGGTACGCATTGAGGCGGAGGCCTTGCGCGCTCTGGCGGACCGTATTGGCGGGCCGATGGCGGCAGCGTTTCAGCGGGCGGTGGACTTGATGTTCTCCTGCGCGGGTCGCGTTGTGGTGACTGGGATGGGGAAGAGCGGGCTGATTGCGCGCAAGATCGCGGCGACGCTGAGTTCGACCGGGACCCCGGCTCTGTATCTGCATCCGGTGGAGGCGTTACACGGAGATTTGGGGATGGTGGTGCGCGGGGATGTGGTGCTGGCGCTCTCGGCTTCCGGTGAGACAGAAGAAATTCTGGCGTTGCTGGCGACGATCAAGCGGCTGCAAGTGCCACTGATTGCGATGACCGGAGATGAGATTTGCAGCTTGTCTGCAAGACCGCTGGACGCGGGTGGATCGCCCGCGTCCTCACGGGCATCAACAACGCAGTCGTCTACTTTGGCGGCAGCGGCGGATGTGGCTCTTGATTGTTCAATTGCGCAGGAGGCGTGCTCGCTGGGGCTGGCGCCTACGGCCTCGACTACGACGATGCTGGCCTTGGGCGATGCGCTGGCGGTTACTCTCAGCGAAAAACGCGGGTTCAAGGAGGAAGATTTTGCCAACCTGCATCCCGGAGGCAAGCTGGGCAAGCGGCTGGCGCGGGTGGAATCGCTGATGCACTTGGGTGAGGCCCTGCCTCGCGTCACGCCGCAGACGAAAATGCCGGACGTGATCTATGAAATGTCGCGGAAGAAGCTGGGTGTGACGGCGGTGGTGGAAGGCGACACGTTGGTGGGAGTCATCAGCGATGGAGATTTGCGGCGATTGCTTGAGAAACGAGGAAAAGACGTGCTCGATCTGACGGCGGGCAAAGCCATGACGAAGAATCCGCGGACGATTGGGGCTGGAGAATTTGCCGCGACCGCGCTGGCTTTGATGGAAGAGAAGAAGATTACTTCGCTGATGGTGGTAGATGGGGGCGGAAAGCTGGAAGGGATTGTGCATCTGCACGATCTGTGGGGAACGGAAATGGTGTGATCTCGAGATCGGGCCATGTTGAATCAATCGCCCGATGACCCGATCACCCGATGAGGAGATGGTATGTATCACTACGATCCAAATACCGCACTGGAAGAACTGACGGAAGACGCGACCTTGCCGAATCCGGTGCATGTACGCGACATGATGTTGCGCAAGCATCTTTCAGCCGACAAGTCGTTGGAACTGAACCGGCTGTTTGTCGAGTATCAGAAGTTTTTCGGAGAAGCGCAGAAGCTGGGGAAAGAGATTCTGCGGCAGTTGGCGGGATAGCGGGTACCGAGTCGCGAGCATCGTGTGCCGAGTTCACTGAAGAAGTGCTGCTGTTTCCGCCGCTGTTGCCTGAGTCTTGTACACAATCATTTAGAATAATCGATTCGCCTGAGAGATCAGCGAGTGCTTGTTGCACGGTATTCGCAATTCGTAACTCGCTACTTCAAGAAAACACTATGCATCGATGGTCAGAACTCTTTATTCCTACACTGCGCGAGGCGCCGGCGGACGCGGAAGTGGCCAGCCACAAGTTTCTGGTGCGGGCGGGCTACATTCGGCAGCTGGCAGCGGGGATTTACTCGTACCTGTTTCTGGGCAACCGTTCGTTCAACAAGATCATGGCCATTGTGCGCCAGGAGATGGACCGGATCGGGCAGGAATTTTTTCTGCCCGCGTTGCATCCGCGAGAGATTTGGGAGGCCAGCGGACGCTGGGCTTTGATGGGCGACAACCTGTTTCGGCTCAAGGACCGCAAGGGTGCGGATCTGGCGCTGGGTATGACCGAAGAAGAAGTGATGACCGAGATTGCGCGCAAGGAACTGCGCAGCTACAAGCAGTTGCCGCAGATCTGGTACCAGATTGCTCCGAAGTTTCGCGACGAGCCACGCCCGAGGTCCGGGTTGCTGCGCGTCCGGCAGTTCATGATGAAGGATGCGTACTCGTTCGACATCGATGCGGCCGGGCTGGATGTTTCCTACAAGAAGCATTACGACACGTATTGCCGCATCTTTGACCGCTGCGGTTTGAAATATATGGTGGTGGAGGCGGATTCGGGAGCGATGGGCGGGAAGGAATCGCACGAGTTCATGGTGAGAACTCCGGCGGGAGAAGATCAGATTGTGAGCTGCGATGGCTGCGACTACGCGGCGAACATGGAGAAAGCCACATCGAAACTGGACGTGGTTCCCGATCTAGCGCCCGAAGGCGACGGTAAGCCGCTCGAGGTGCACACTCCAGCGCAGAAAACGATTGAAGATGTGGCGCGGTTTCTGGGCGTCTTGCCGAAGTACACGATCAAGGCGCTGGCTTTGATGACAGATGAGAAAGATGAGAAGACTGGCAATACGAAATCGCGAGCAATTGTGGTGCTGATGCGAGGCGATCATCAGTTGAACGAAGCAAAGCTCAACGGAACGGTGGCGATCGCGACTCGACCCATGGAGGAAGGTGAGATCAGGGCATTGTTCAAATCTCCGGCGGGATATTTAGGGCCGTTGGGGATTGAATGGGCGAAGGACTTGAAGAAAGATGCGGATCGTCCACTGCTCTTGGTCGATGAAGCGCTGGAAGGCCGCACCAATTTGATCGCGGGCGCGAACAAAGAAAACTACCACGCTAAGAATCTGACGCCGGGGAAGGATTTTCATCCTACGGCTTACGCCGATTTGCGCTCGGTGACCGCGGGCGAAGCGTGTCCGAATTGCGGGAAGGCGCTGCGCATCGACACGGCGGTAGAGATTGGGCACATCTTCAAGCTGGGTTGCCGGTATTCGGAGTCGATGGGCGCGAGGGTGCTCGACAAGAATGGCAAGGAAGTTACGCCGATCATGGGTTGCTACGGCATCGGCATTGAGCGGATTCTGACCGCGGCAGTGGAGCAGAGTAACGATGAAAATGGATTCTGGTTGCCACCATCGATTGCGCCGTTTGAGATTGTGGTTACTCCCATCAATGTGAAGGACCAGACTTTACTGAAGGCTGCAGTCGACATTGTAGGCCGGCTGGATGCCGCGGGATTTGATGTGATCCTCGACGATCGGGACGAGCGGCCGGGAGTCAAGTTCAAAGACGCAGATTTGGTCGGCATCCCTTTTAGAATCAACGTCGGGAAGAAGGTTACCGAAGGTACCGTGGAAGTGGTTCTGCGCTCGACTCGCGAGGTACGCGATGTTACGATCTCGTCGGTAGTGGAACATTTTCAAGGAGTGCTGCGAGCCAAGGCCTGAAGTTTGCGCCCTGGTTCTGCGGTGCAATTTCAGACTATGGGAATCATCAAGGTGTGTGTGGGATTTCTTGCGATCGCGGCCGTGGTCGTGGGCTTGTTTCAGGTGGTTCCGCCCGTGCTGGCCAATTATAGTTTCCAGGACGATCTTAAGACAGTCGCGATGATGGACAGCGCCAATCTCCAGAAGACGGACGAAGACGTTCGCACCGATGTAGTTCGCAAGGCTAAGGAACATGACTTGCCGGTCGAGGCGAAGCAGGTGACGGTGCAACGCCTCAATACGCCGGGTCTAACGGCGGTCTACGTAGCGGCCGAGTACTCGGTCACGGTCAGCCTGCCGGGCTATTCCTTCGACATGCACTTTAACCCAACCAGCGGAAATAAAGGGTTCTAGCCCCTCGAATCGCCACGCCCTCTGAAGGGTATCCTCCAGTTCCGATTCCACAGCAAGGCTCCCAAGTAACAAGGGTTTCTTAGTCGTCCGCTTTCGCGTTATTGCCAGGGCTGACCGGCGGAGTGCGCCAGTGACATTCGTAACCTTGCCATCACGTTACCTTGCTTTTAAGATCTGCGAAGTGTGAGCGTCTGCTGACGGGCAGTGCAGCTCCTGGGCAGTGCCAAGTTCTGATAGTTCAGCCGAAATTCAAATTGGGAAATGTTTCCGAGATTGCAAAACGGCCGAGTGAAGCTGAGGTGGAGGCGGTTCATGACGATGCGAGTTCGAGCGGTTCTGATGTTGATTGCGGCGCTGGCCATGATGGGGCTGGCCGGTTGCGATCATTACAATTGCAGCAACGGCGCCATCTTTGGAGGTTCCAGCTGCACGTCGACAGGGTCGGGAATCTCACAGGGCGGCACCACCAGCAGCGCGGCGTCGGCGTTTGCCTTCGCCGTAGACGCGGACGGCACGATCGATGGCTATACCCTGAGTACGGGCGCGGGAACCTTTGCGGCAACCCCGAATTACACTGGCCCAACAATTCCGTCAAACACTTCGGGCGACGGCATGGTCGTCGCGCAGGGTCAATACTTGTACACCCTGTTTGCTGGAATCGGGGAACTCTATGGCTGGACGATCAATTCAGCCGGAGGTTTGACGGCGATCAGTGGTAGCCCGTTCAGCGCACCCTATACCATCGGCAGCACGGTGGGGGGCAAGCAAAGCATGATCACGAACCCGGCAGGCACCCTGCTGTTCATACTGAACCAAAGTGGAGATGCGGTTTACGTATACCAGATTGGCACTGGCGGCGCTCTAACGGCGGCTGGTTCGCTACTCCTCCCATTCCTGCCGGAGAACATGGCCACCGACGGGCTCGGAAAATACCTCTACGTTACATCCGCGTCGACGGACACCAGCGTCACTCCTGCAATAGCGGCTTACAGCGTCAGCAGCAGCGGTTCCCTTACCGCAGTCTCGGGCAGTCCCTTCAGCGGCAATATAGGCGGCATGCTGAATGCATACGGTATGCTGCAGGTCGAGGGTGATCCGTCGGGCAAATATCTAATTGGTACGACGAGCGCGGTGATCGGTAACAACTATCTCTATGTGTTCAACATACAGCAGACGGGGGCGACCGCAGGGGCGATCACCCCGGTGGCCGGATCGCCATTCACCACCCAGTACTCGCCATACTCCATCGCAGTTCAGCCGAGCACTGGCGGCGATCTCGTCTACTCCTTCAGTATCAGCTCCACCGGAACTTACAATCCTATTGAAGGCTATCAGTTAAACACCTCGACCGGCGCGCTTACCAAGGTTTCCGGATCGCCCTTCAGCAGCCTGCCCACCGGCGTTTGGGCGCAGTTTGACCAAAGCGGAGCGTTTCTGTTCGTTTACGACACTGCATTGACTCAGGTGGCGCCTTTGGAAGTTGGTTCCGGCGGCGTCCTGACGGCGCCGATTTCGCCTGTGACTACGATCGACGGCTACTGGACTGTGACCGATCCAAACTAAACGGGCACGCATTGCCTCGCTTGACAAACAACTTCACTCTCCGGCTATTGACAGCAGAGAGACCCGCAAGCACTGCGGGTTTCTTTATGTTTGTGCGCAGGGCGGTACAATGGACATACAACATAGTCGAAGTCGGTGTTTCTGAAGGACGGCAGACGCACGAACCTGCAAAGGGAATAGTCGGTATTTCAAACCTTTTCCTGCGGTCCATCGTCTGACGAGTAAGGGAGTTTTTTCGGCGTACGGCCGAGTCAATCGTGGCTATTAAAGTAAAGATCCCGAAAAGCGGAGAAAAAGGCCGTAAAGCACGCCGCGGTTTGCCGCGCGACCCGGTGCTTCGAGCCGCCCTCATCGTATTCCTGGTAGCGGCGGTCGGTCTGGGTGGGTCCTTTTCCTACTTTTACATCAAGTATGACCGGATTATTGAACAGCGCTTCCGAACGCCGGTCTTCAGCAATTCGGCCAAAATTTATGCGATCCCGCGGACGGTACACGATGGCGACAAGGCAGACGCCAAGGAAATTGCCGCTGCACTGCGGCGTGCTGGATACTCCGACAAGGGGGACCAGTCGCCGCTGGGCAGCTTTCGGCTGGTAAGTGGAGGAATCGAGATCACGCCGGGGCCGGAGTCTTATCACAGTCCGGAAGAAGCGCGCATCACGATTCAAGATGGCCAAGTCGAGCGTATCACCAGCAAAGGCAACGACCTTTCCGCCTACGAACTGGAACCACAGTTGGTGACGGCGTTGTTCGATTCCGAACAGCGCTCCAAACGCCAGGTCGTGAAGTACAACGACATCCCCAAAGTCATGGTGGACGCGGTCATGGCGATCGAAGACCGGCGTTTTTTCGAGCATGGCGGCGTGAACTTTATGCGCATGTTCGAGGCGGTGTGGATCGATCTGACGCGGCAACGTCACGAGCAGGGCGGTTCGACGATCACGATGCAGCTTTCGCGCGGCTTCTTCCTGACACCGGAAAAAACTGTGCGCCGGAAATTGACGGAGATGCTGATCGCCGAAGAACTGGAACAGAAGTTCAGCAAGCAGCAGATTTTTGAGTTCTACGGGAACTGGGTGAACCTGGGACAGCGCGGGTCGTTCGCCATCAGCGGGTTTGCCGAGGCGACACGGGCCTATTTCAACAAGGACTTGAAGGACATCACCTTGCCGGAGGCCGCGCTGCTCGCGGGAATTATTCAGGGACCCAGCCGGTTGTCACCGTACCGGCATCCGGAGCGCGCTCTGGAGCGGCGCAATCTAGTGCTGGATTCGATGGTCGATACTCACGCCATCACCCGCGAACAGGCAGAGAAGGCTAAGGCCGCACCACTGAAGCTGGCGCCGCCGAACGTGGAGGCCAGCGATGCGCCGTATTTCGTTGACATGGTACGGGACACGCTGATCAACAAGTTCAGCGAACATGATTTGAACGATCAGTCCTACCGCATTTACACCACGCTCGATCCCGATTTGCAGAAGGCGGCCGCGCAGGCAGTCGAGATGGGCATCAAGCTGGTAGACGAGCAGGTTACTAAGATGCGCACGAAGCGCGTCAAGGTGGGCAAGAAAGTGGAGACGACTGTGGCGCCGGGCCCGCAGGCGCAGGTCGCACTGGTTGTGCTTGACCCGCACACGGGAGCGGTGCTCGCTTTGGTGGGTGGACGGGATTACGGCTTCAGCCAGTTGAATCACGCGCTCTCCAAGCGGCCCACGGGCTCCATTTTCAAGCCATTTGTTTACGCGGCCGCGATGAACACGGCGCTGGATGGCTCGCAGACAGTAATCACGCCGGCCTCGACCGTGACGGATGCCCCTTCTAGCTTCTCTTATGGCGATCAAATTTATGAGCCGCGCAATTACAAAGAGGAATATCACGGAGATGTAACGCTGCGCTATGCGCTGGCCATGTCGCTGAACAACGCCACCGTGAAAGTGGCGGAGGAAGTGGGCTATGACAAAGTTGCGGACCTGGCGAAGTCCGCAGGAATTGCTTCGGTGAAGCCGACTCCAGCCATGGCGCTGGGTTCCTACGACGCCACGCCTCTTGATATGGCCGGGGCCTACACATCTTTTGCGAACAACGGTGAGCGACTCTCCCCAGTGTTGGTGAATTCGGTACGCAACGCCAAGGGCGACGTGGTTGCGAACTTCAAGACGGACCAGCGCCAGGTGCTCGATCCGCGCATCGCCTACATCATGACGAACATGATGGAAGGTGTGATCAACAACGGGCTCGGGTATACGGCGGTCCGCTTGCGCGGTTTTACGCTGCCGGCTGCTGGGAAGACGGGCAGTTCGCACGATGGCTGGTTCGCTGGATATACGTCCAATTTGTTATGCATCGTTTGGGTAGGTTACGACGACTATAGCGATCTGCGGTTGAGTGGCGCGCAGACCGCCGCACCGATCTGGACGGAATTCATGAAGAAGGCTTCCTTGTTGCCACAATACAGCGACATGAAAGATTTTGCGCAGCCTACGGGGGTGGTGGACGTGCAACTGGACAAAGCCACAAACCGGCTGGCGACACCAACGTGTCCGGACGATTATGTGGCAGCCTTTGTGGCTGGCACCGAGCCACGCGAGACCTGCGATCAGCAGAGTGGAGTAGCGGGATTGTTCTCCCGGTTCTTTGGAGGCGCTGAGAAGCCTTTGCCGCCTCCTGCGCAGGCTGCCAACGGACCGGAAGACCAGGATCCCAAGAAAAAGAAGGGCTTTTTCGGCAAGATAGCGGGCATTTTTAAGGATGACAAATCCTCCGCGCCGGCGTCCAAACCTGCCGACAGCGGCCAAACTCCGCCCCACTGACGCTGTCGGGTTCAACAAATTTCTTCGCCGCCCATCGAAAACTGTGGCAGAATGGCCTCGTGGGAAGTGGTTTCTTTTGGGGGTGTGTATGTCCTACCGGAAGGCCTGCCTGGTTGTTCTCCTGTTTTCTTCCTCTGCCGCACTAGCACAAGTTTCACATTCAGAGCAGGTGCAGATTGCACCGCCGCTCGTGCGTGCTATCGATCCACCGGCAGCTGACGCAACCGCAACGGACCTCGAACACCAAGGTGACCGGTTGCGTGCAGACAAGCTGTATCTGGATGCGCTTGACTATTACCATGCTGCGCTGAACAAGAAGCCAAGCGATGCGCGACTGTTCAACAAGATCGGCATCACGGAGCTCATGATGCAGCGCTTCAAGGAGGCGCGAAAATCTTTTGAGCTCGCTATCCGGTCGGATCGTCAATACGCCGACGCGTACAACAATCTGGGCGTAATTTTCTATGAGAGCAAGAGATATGGAGCGGCGGTTAAACAATATGAGAAGGCGATCGCGGTGGACAGCAGTTCTGCGTCGTTCTTCAATAATCTCGGGGCAGCTTATTTCTCCAAACGTTCATTCGAATCCGCGGTGGCTGCTTACCAGCACGCGCTGGAACTGGATCCCGATGTCTTCGAACGTACGTCGCGGGGTGGCGTGCAGGCGCAACTTCCAAGCCCTGAAGATCGTGCCCGGTATGACTACACCGTGGCGAAGTTGTACGCCAAGATGGGCTTGTCGGAGCAATCGCTCGAATACTTGCGCAAGGCCATGGAGGCCGGCTATAAGGATCTGAAAAATGTGTACAAGGACGTAGAGTTTACGCAGCTGCGGAAGAATCCTCGTTTCACCGAACTCATGGCTTCGAACACGCCAGTGATTTCGAATTAGCATGGGTGATCAGATCGATTAGTATCCGCCGAAGTCTGGCTCTACAGGAACTTTAGCCGGGGACTACAGTATCTACCTGATTGATCCCTCAACAAATCATCGCCTCCGGGGTGAAAGTTACAAAGTTTTACAAAATTAGACGTAACTTCGTGGACTTCTGGAGTTTAATCATTGCACATACTCCTGAAAACAACAGGGTGAGTAAGGAGAAACGGTAGCCCATCGGATGCTGACCCGAGCACGCCCCAAGCAAGCATCCGGTGGGTTTTTTGTTGCAGCCATTAGCTCTTAGCGTTTAGTCGAAACCGAAGTCAAGTGCTCAAGTACCTTGCCGCCGCAGGTTGCTGAAAAAAAAGGAGTCGCCGTCTGCCAGGGCCGACGTCTCGTCGGAGAGCATGGTTTTGCTTCTGTAGACCCAGAACTTGAGTAGAAAATTAACAAGCGAACATTTTACGAAGCTCCGTCTTGCGGCTACAATAACCGGATGCCGTTCCTTCCTGAGTCGCTAGCCTGGGCACATCCTCTGGTTTCCGACTGGTTTGTCCAACGGTTCGCGACGCCTACCGAGCCCCAAGAGCAGGGCTGGCCACACATTCTTGCCGGGCGGACTACGCTGATTTCCGCGCCCACCGGGTCGGGCAAGACGCTGGCCGCGTTTCTTGCCTGTATCGACCGACTGGTGCGGAAAGCGCTTGCGGGCGATCTAGCGGATCGGACAGAAGTTCTCTACGTCTCTCCGCTTAAGGCGCTGGGCAACGATATTCAGAAAAATCTGGAAGTGCCGCTTGGGGAAATCCTTGCCATGGCGGGCGAGCGCGGCTTGCTCATGCCGGAAATTCGCACTGCGGTCCGGACGGGCGACACGCTGACGCACGAGCGTCGCGCCATGCTGAAGCGGCCGCCGCACATTTTGGTTACCACGCCGGAATCGCTGTACATCTTGCTTACTGCGGATAAGAGCCGGGCAATTCTACGCGATGTCGAGACCGTGATCGTCGACGAAATCCATGCGGTAGCGGACGACAAGCGTGGCGCACATTTGACACTGTCGTTGGAACGGCTGGAGGCTCTGACTCACAAATCGCCGGTGCGTATCGGACTCTCCGCGACGCAAAAGCCGATTGACCAGGTCGCACACTTTTTGACTGGTAGTGGTCGTCCTGATCCCGTAATTGTCGATATTGGGCACCGGCGCAAACTCGACATGGCGGTGGAAGTTCCGCCCATGCCGCTGGGGCCGGTGGCTTCGAACGAAATGTGGGACGAGGTCTACAACCGTCTGGTGGCGCTGGCGGAGCGGCACCGATCGACGCTGGTGTTTGTGAATACACGTCGCATGGCGGAGCGCGTAGCGCATCATCTGGGCGAGCGCATTGGGGAAGAAAATGTGGCGGCGCACCACGGCAGTCTCTCGCGCAAGCTGCGCCTGGCGGCGGAGAAGAAACTGAAAGAAGGACAAATCCGGGTTCTGGTGGCGACCGCATCGCTTGAGTTGGGAATTGACGTGGGCACGGTGGATCTGGTCGTGCAGATCAATTCGCCGCGCGCGATTGCGGTGACCTTGCAGCGCGTGGGACGATCCGGGCACTGGCGGGGCGCGGTTCCCAAGGGACGTCTTTTTGCGACGACTCGCGATGATTTGCTGGAGTGTGCGGCTTTGGTGCGCGCGATTCGGCTGGGAGATCTGGACCGGCTGATGATTCCGGAATCGCCGCTGGACGTGCTGGCGCAGCAGATCGTGGCCGCGTGTTCCGCCGAAGAGTGGGGCGAGGAGGATATGTTCGCGCTGGTACGGCGCGCCTATCCGTATCGTAACTTAACGCGTTCCAGCTTCGACGCGATTCTGGAAATGCTGGCCGAAGGGATTGCGGCGCGACGCGGGCGATATGGCGCGTATTTGCATCGGGATCGAGTGAACGGCAAGTTGCGCGCCCGGCGCGGAGCTCGGCTGGCGGCAATAACCAGTGGTGGGGCGATCCCGGACAATTCACTTTATGCAGTAGTGGCGGAACCGGATGGTCTTGTCGTGGGCACGGTGGATGAAGACTTTGCAGTGGAAAGCAACCGCGGCGACATTATGCTGCTGGGGAACACATCGTGGATGATTCGCCGCATCGAAACCAACGCCGGCCGGGTGCTGGTGCAGGATGCGCACGGAGCGCCGCCCAGCGTCCCTTTCTGGCGAGGCGAAGCTCCAGCGCGAACGGAAGAACTCTCGGAACATATCGGAACGCTTCGGCAAAAAATCAGTGAGATGCTACCACATACTTCGCCGGTAGGCTTCTCGGCCACGCAACCGGAAGTTGTGCAAGCAGTTCGTTGGTTAAGAGATGAGTGCGGCCTCGACGACTCCGGCGCTGAGCAGGCGATTGAATATGTGTTGCAAGGCCGCGCAGTTCTGGGCGCCGTTCCGACACAGACGACCGTGATTGCAGAGCGGTTCTTTGACGAAGGCGGCGGCATGCAGTTGGTGATCCACGCGCCGTTTGGAGGACGCATCAACAAGGCTTGGGGACTGGCTCTGCGCAAGCGCTTTTGCGTCGGGTTCAATTTTGAGTTGCAAGCTGCTGCCACTGATAACGGATTGAACATCGCGCTTGCCGAGCAGCACAGCTTCCCGCTAGGAGACGTTTTCAATTTTCTCCAAGCGGCCACGGTACAGCCGATTCTGGAGCAGGCCGCGTTAGATTCTCCGATTTTCGCCACACGTTGGCGTTGGGATGCGAACCGGGCTCTCGCCCTATTGCGCTTTCAAAATGGAAAGAAGGTTCCGCCGCAGATTCAGCGCATGCGTTCCGACGATCTGCTGGCTTCGGTATTTCCCGACGCGGCTGCGTGCTTTGAGAACATTCAAGGCGAGCGCCAGATTCCGGATCATCCGCTGGTGGGCGAAGTGATGAAAGATGTGCTCGCCGAAGCGATGGATATTGATGGACTGAAAGCTCTGTTGACTGGACTTGCCGATGGACGCATTCGTTGTCTCGCGGTCGATACGCCGGTTCCATCGCAGTTTTCGCACGAGATTCTAAATGCGAATCCATACGCGTTTCTCGACGACGCTCCGTTGGAAGAGCGGCGGGCACGCGCCGTGCAGATGCGGCGGATGCTGCCGGAATCGGTGCTGGAGGAAGTGGGGGGGCTTGATCCCACGGCGATTGAGCAGGTGCGCGAAGAGGCCTGGCCGGATGTGCGCGATGCAGATGAATTGCATGATGTGTTGCACACGCTGGTGGCGGTGCCGGAAGCTGGCCTCAATTTCGGGACCAGCCAGTGGAAGTTTTATTTTGAGCGATTGATCGGGGAAGGCCGTGCGGCCAGCGCCACGCTAGATGGCCGGGTTTATTGGGTCGCAGCGGAGCGGGCAAAGACTTTTCGGGCACTATTTCCCGAGGCGCGATTTGAGCCGAATTTGGCGGAGGTCGAAGCGACCGTTCCCACCCGCGACGATGCCTTGTTGACGCTGGTTGCAGGCTGGATGTCGCATTTGGGACCGACCACTGCGACGGGGCTCGGCGAGCCTTTGAAGATTCCCGCGCCGGATATATCAGGCGCTCTCCTTCGGATGGAAGCGAGCGGGACCGTGCTGCGGGGAAACTTCAGTGGCACTGCCGTCGGGCTTCGCTCGACTGGACAGCCGGGGGCGGCTGTCCCCACAGAAGCGATCGAGATCGAATGGTGCGAGCGACGGTTGCTGGCGCGCATTCACCGGCTGACGGTTGCAACCTTGCGCAAGCAGATCGAACCGGTGACTGCGGCTCAATTCATGCAATGGCTGCTACAGTGGCAGCACGTGGCTCCGGGGACGCAGGTTTCGGGCGAACGAGGGACGCTCGAAGTGCTGCGGCAACTGCAAGGATTTGAGATTCCGGCGAATGCTTGGGAGCGACAAGTGTTGGCTCGCCGCGTTGTGGATTACGATCCGAAATGGCTCGACCAGTTGTGTCTTACTGGGGCTGTAGGCTGGGGAAGATTGTCGCCCCACCCAGCCACGCTGGACTACGCAAACGCGAGCCGCGGAACGGAGACGGAATCAGGCGTAGCCCCTCGCCAGCGGCGGGTGATTCCTACCAGCGTTGCGCCCATCACCTTTTTCATTCGGGAAGATGCCGATTGGATGACGCCACGGCATCCAGGCGCGGACCAGGCTGGGAACAGCGGCCTGAGCCACAGTGCGCAACTGGTTCTCGATTTCTTACGCCAGCGCGGTGCTTCGTTCTTTGCCGATATCGTTCGTGGCACGGAGAAACTGAAAGCGGAGATCGAGACAGGGCTTTGGGAACTGGTAGCCGCCGGGTTGGTGACCGCCGATGGCTTCGACAATCTGCGGTCGCTCATCGATCCCAAGCGGCGGGCCGGACAGGGCAGTGGGCGGATGGCGCGTCCGAGGCACAACGCTGGACGGTGGGCAATCCTGCATGCGGACGAAGTGGTCGAGCGATCACGAGCCGTCGAAGCAGCCTGCTGGATGCTATTACGGCGCTACGGCATAGTGATTCGGGACGTGCTGGCGCGCGAGGCGAACCTGCCACCGTGGCGCGAGCTGTTGATGGCCTTCCGTCGCCTTGAGGCCCGGGGCGAGATTCGCGGTGGCCGTTTTGTGGATGGATTTCTGGGCGAGCAGTTTGCCTTGCCGGTCGCGGTGGAGTCTGTGCGCGCGATGCGGAAGCGGGACTCCGCGCAGGGGACGATTACGCTCTCGGCGGCCGATCCGCTAAACCTGGTGGGAATTCTGGTTCCGGGGGATCGTGTGCCTGCTATTTCGGGCAACAGCGCAACTTATCGCGATGGCGCGGCAATCCCCCCGCCTACGCTCGCGGATTCCGCTGGCAACGAGACTGTGGCCAGCTAGCTCTTTGGCGCTCTTTACGGGTGGTACCGGCTTCAAAAATCAGGGACCCGATGAGGGGGCCCTTCGGATCCCTGATTGCGCAACTCAGCAGAACTGATCTCAAAAGCGCTTCCCCCATCGCTTTTTGCCGAGTAGTGGCGCGCTCCACGTGGTGCACGCCGTGTGCCAGTCGTTGCCGACCCTTTTTCAACCCGTGGCGGCAGCCGTAACTTGCCGTAAAGCAAGCGTTTAGCTCCACTGTAAGCAGCTATAAAACGGTGATGCCGATGTTTCCCAGTGACCGGGTTGCTATCTCATCGGATAGCGACCCTATCTGTTCGGATAATGGAATAGTTTCAGTGCGGAAGTAAATTTCTAATCGAAGTGTGATAAGAAGGGCACGGGGTGAGAGGCCTTGCGTCCGAGACTCGTAGTGCTTTCCGGCCCATTGAAGGACTCGACGATTCCTTTATCCGAGGGAGAAATCACCATCGGGCGGGAAGCCTCAAACGCGGTTGCGGTCACGGATCCTTCGGTTTCGCGCAGACACTGTGTGGTGCGAGGGCAAGAAGGAAAGTTCCAGGTACGGGATTTGGGTAGCCGCAACGGAACCCAGGTCAATGGCGGTATGGTACAGGAGCAGTGGCTGAAACACGGTGACGAGATCGCCACCGGAGATTCTTCCTTCTTGTTCCTGCTGGAAGATGAAAATCTAGTCCCGGGGTCGGGGCGCGTCGAGTTCGAGGAGTCTCAGCAGATCGCCGAAACCACGATCATCCATCCTAAGGACGTCCTTTACCTACAACCAGACCGACTGTTGCGCGAGTTGCCAGCTACTTCCCAGATAGCCCGCAACCTGAATGCGTTGCTGAAGATTAGCCGGATCGTGCATTCCATTCGCGATCTCGATGACCTGCAAGGACAGTTGCTGGATTTGATTTTTGAGGTGGTGCCCGCCGGCCGAGGCGCGATCTTGTTGGCAGACAGAGAGAGTCAGCAATTCAATTCCATGTTCGCTCGCATGCGCCAGGCGGGACAGGCCCCGTTGGTGAAGGTGAGCCGCACGGTCGCCCGCCAGGTGCTGGAGCAGGGGATTGCGATTCTCGGTACGGATGTTCCCAGCTGCGGCGATTTGCGGGAGGTCGAGAGCCTGGCTGCGTCGCAGGTGCGCTCGCTGTTATGTGTGCCTCTAACCGTGTTCCAGCGGGTAATTGGATGCATCTATCTTGACAGTAACAGTCTGGACAACCGGCTTCACGAAGAGCATTTGCAACTGGTAACTGCGATCGCTGGCATCTCGGCGTTCGCGCTGGAGAATGCTCGGCGCTTGCAGTGGCTAGAACAAGAGAATGAGCGCCTGACGGTCGAAATCAGTCAGGAGCGGAGCCTGGTGGGCGAAAGCGCCCGCATGAAAGAGATTTATCAATTTCTCAAGCGCGTGGCGCCCACCGATTCAACGGTATTGATTGAGGGCGAGAGCGGAACCGGCAAGGAGCTGGCGGCGCGGGCGTTGCACCGCAATAGTCCGCGTGCCAACAAGCCATTTGTGGCCATCAATTGCGCGGCGATTCCGGAGACGCTTCTGGAAAGCGATCTGTTCGGTCACGAGCGCGGAGCGTTCACCGGGGCGGCGGGCTTGAAGAAAGGCAGACTTGAAGTAGCCGACTCAGGCGTAGTGTTCCTCGACGAAATCGGA
Source organism: Acidobacteriaceae bacterium (assembly GCA_003138975.1). Taxonomy (GTDB): domain Bacteria; phylum Acidobacteriota; class Terriglobia; order Terriglobales; family Acidobacteriaceae; genus Sulfotelmatobacter. The sequence goes on from PLHQ01000065.1 coordinate 16,492, forward strand.
GAACTCGCTCCCGTGTTGCAAGTCAAATTGCTGCGTGTATTACAGGAGCGTGAGTTCGAACGCGTCGGCGGAAGCCATCCCATCAAGGTGGATATCCGGCTCATCGCCGCCAGCAACTGCAACCTTGACCAAGCGGTGCGAGACGGCACGTTTCGCAAGGACCTTTATTACCGCCTGGCCGTGTTGAAGGTCACCATGCCCGCCTTGCGGGAGCGTCGGGAGGATATCCCGATGCTGGCGCGCCACTTCGTACAGAAACATGCCAAACACTGCAAAGTGAAGCCGCGCCCAATCTCCCGCGAAGCTTTGTCTTGCATGGCCAACTATGATTGGCCGGGCAATGTGCGGGAGCTGGAAAATGCCATCGAACGGGCGCTGGTGTTGGGATCCTCCGACATGATTCTGCCCGAGGATCTGCCCGAATCGCTTCTGGAGCGCACTCCTGCGCCAGAAATGACGGAGGCAAAATATCACGCCGCGCTTAAGGAGCTGAAGAAACAGCTCATTCGCGACGCGGTGGAGCAGACGCAAGGCAGTTATGCCGAGGCAGCCCGCCTCTTAGGCGTGCATCCCAATTACCTGCATCGGCTGATTCGCAACCTGGAGTTAAAAGACACTCTGAAGGATGGATTGCGAGAAATTTCTCCGCGAGGACTGAGTGGACTTTCGGGCGGGAACGCTTAGCTTTCTTCGCAGCCAAAGAGCCGGCTAGGGCAGGGGCAAACGCATCAGGCCTGCGGGATCCAGGGAAGTGCCCTGCCATCGCACTCCAACGTGGAGATGCGGGCCTGTGGCGCGGCCTGTGCCTCCGCTCAGCCCGATTTCCTGGCCGCGTTTTACCTGATCACCCTCCTTCACTTTGAACTCCGAAAGATGCATGTACATGGTTAGCAGGCCCTGGCCGTGATCCAATACGACGAAATTACCCTCGAAATAAAGAGGTCTAGCTAGCAGCACCGTGCCGGCATTCATGGCTGCCACGGGAGTGCCGCTGGGGACGCGGAAATCCAAACCCAGGTGGGGACTCGACGTCTTTCCGTTGAAAATCCGCCGGGAGCCGAATACGTCAGAAATCGCAGCGTCCGCCGGCGCGGTGAATGGCCCTGACCACTCGCGCTCCGGCGTGACCCGGTTTAGGTAGTCCTTCTTGACTTCCTGTGCTTCCTGAATTTCTCTCTGCTGGCCCGGGCTGGGCTCTGTGAACTTGCCTTCGACACTGAGCTTAACTTCAATCTTGGGATACTTGGCGCGAGTGACGGTCAATTTCCTGGTGAACGAAATCCGTGTGCTGGGAAATTTTCCGCTCTGCGTTTCGCCGGTCAGCTCAAGGCTATAGCTTCCGGGGGCGGTCTCCAGGCTGACGCCGGCCAGAGCGAACCATGTTTTACTGGCTGCATCGTAGCTGAAGGAAACATCATGTCCAAGCCAGATTCCATTTAGCGACTCTAGCGGGGCCGGGGGCTTAACCTGAAACAATACCGGACCGCCATTCACCAGCCGTGCGGGCTGCGCGCGCACCGTCCAGTTCGCGGCGGAGGCGGGAGGCACTGAGCTGAAAAATATCCACACCAGTAAAAGGCGTGTGATACGGGCAAAGGGAAGAGCTAGCCGCCGGTTCATATTACCAGCCTAGCATTCCTCCTTCACCGGTCTCTACTACGGTACGCGCACGCATGCCGAGGCGTTGACGGAGCCGTCTTCGCAGCCTGCTAGACTGAGGCACAAACACTCAAGAATAAGACTAACCAACAACACGGAGGCAAGCGCTGTGCCTCCGCACACTTCTCTACTTCCTGCTCGATCGCTTGCGTCAGCTCGGCAATCGTCGGGTTCAGCCCATCCAGCAACTGCAGCAAGTCCTGCCGTCGCCGGCTGGCCCAGGGGGCTAATTCCGGGCGACGAAGATTGGGTGCCGCGCTACAACATCGCTCCCGCCCAGCCCGTCCCAGTCATTCGCCACAATCCGAATGAACCCCGCCGCGATCTGTCGCTGGTTCGTTGGGGCCTCATTCCGTCGTGGGCGAAGGACTCCTCCAGCGCTGCCAGGATGATCAACACGAGATTGGAGACGGCGGCTACGAAGCCTGCATTTCGGGATGCGTTGAGATTTCGCAGGTGCATTATTCCCGCAGACGGGTTCTACGAGTCGCAGCGAGCTGGGAAGACGAAACAGCCGTACTGTTTCGAAGTGAATGGAGTCGAGTTGTTCGCGTTCGCCGAGATATGGGAGAGATGGAAAGACCCGAGCGGGGCAATGCTGGAGACGCGTTCGATTCTGACCACGACCCCGAACGCGGTGACGGCAGCCATCCACGACCGTATGCCGGTCATTCTCTGTCCGTTGAGAGAATTGGTGGACCTGGTCGGGATCGAACCGACGACCTCTTCCATGCCATGGAAGCGCGCTCCCAGCTGCGCCACAGGCCCACGATCGGGAAGCCCGAACAGTCGGGATCGAGGGAAGTGCTGAATCATTTTCGCCCACATTGCCGGGATAGTCAACGCGAGCTGATTCTTCTATTTCCTTTCGCAGGCATCTTCTGCCATAATTGATCGTGCACCCCACCTGCACCATTTTTCAAACACAATTTAGAGCGAGGAAGAGATGCCAGCGAAGTACATCTTTGTAACGGGCGGAGTTGTGTCTTCCCTGGGCAAGGGATTGGCTGCGGCTTCGATCGGTTGCCTGCTGGAAAGCCGGGGGCTCAAAGTCAACCTGATGAAGTTTGATCCTTACCTCAACGTCGATCCGGGCACGATGTCGCCGTTTCAGCATGGCGAAGTCTTCGTGACTGACGACGGAGCGGAAACTGATCTCGACCTCGGTCACTACGAACGTTTTACCCACGCTAAACTTTCTCGCGACAATAACTGGACCACGGGTCGGCTCTACGAACAAATCATTGCCAAAGAGCGCCGCGGCGATTATCTGGGCAAGACGGTGCAGGTGATCCCTCACGTCACCAACGAAATCAAGGCTGCGATGAAGAAGGTGGCGCAGGATGTGGACGTAGCGATTGTGGAAATTGGCGGCACGGTGGGCGACATCGAGTCGCTGCCTTTCATGGAAGCGATCCGCCAGATGCGCCAGGAACTGGGCCGTGATGACACGCTGTTCGTGCATGTGACACTGGTACCGTTCATCGCCGCAGCACAGGAATTGAAGACCAAGCCCACGCAGCATTCCGTGAAGGAACTTCTCAGCATCGGAATTCAGCCTGACATCCTGCTCTGCCGTACCGACCGTTTCCTGGCGAAGGAGCTTAAATCGAAGATTGCGCTCTTCTGCAACGTGCAGGAAGAAGCAGTGATTACGGCCAAGGACGTGGCTTCGGTGTATGAAGTCCCGCTCGTGTTCGCCAACGAAGGCGTGGACACCCTTGTCCTGAAATATTTGCGCATGGAAGCGCAGGATCGCGACCTCTCGAAATGGGAGGACATTGTGCATCGTGTCTACAACCCGAAGGACACGGTCACAATCGGGATTGTCGGCAAGTATGTCGAGTATGAAGATTCTTACAAGTCACTGAAAGAGGCGCTAGTACACGGGGCGCTGGCGCACAACCTTAAACTTCAGTTGAACTGGATTGAGGCCGAGGGACTGGAAACGGGCAACCAGAGCAACAGCAACGACGCGCAGCTCGAGGATTACGACGGAATTTTGGTTCCCGGAGGTTTTGGCAAGCGCGGCATCGAGGGGATGTTAATCGCGATTCGTTACGCCCGCGAGAATAAAGTTCCTTATTTCGGGATTTGCCTCGGAATGCAAACCGCGTGTGTAGAGTTTGCCCGCAACGTGGTTGGATTAGCGGAGGCAAATTCGAGCGAGTTCGATCAGGCGACGCCGCATCGCGTGATCTACAAACTTCGCGAGTTGCGCGGCGTGGAAGAACTTGGCGGCACCATGCGTTTGGGCGCATGGACTTGCAAGATCGAGCCCAACACGCTGGCTCACAAGATCTACGGCAAGCTAGAAGTCAGCGAGCGTCACCGCCATCGTTACGAATTCAATCGCGAATACGAAGAGCCGATGGTGGCGGCAGGGTTGCGAATCTCTGGCTCAACTCCGGACGGTACTTATGTCGAGATGGTGGAATTGCCGGATCATCCCTATTTCATCGGATGCCAGTTTCATCCCGAGTTTAAGTCGAAGCCACTGGAGCCGCACCCATTGTTCAGCACGTTCATTGCGGCGGCGTATGAGCACGGCTCGAAGCGGCGGGCAGAGAAAGACGTGGCTGCGGTCGAGATGTTTCACCGTCCGGAGAAAGTATCGCGCCGATAGGAAAGACGTTTCACCGCCGAGATCGCCGAACACGCCAAGACTAGGCCTGATTTTCGGATCGGTCTTTAGCTGATATTGTTTGTCTCGGCGCTCTCTGCGTGCTCGGCGGTGAAAGGCTTTGCTTTTGATTTCTTCCTTCCAGGTCGGCGACGTCCGCATTGGCTCGGGGAATCTCTTCCTCATCGCCGGCCCCTGTGTGATTGAGAGCGAAGAGCACGCCATTCGTATGGCAGAGATCATCAAGGGCGTGACCCGGGCACTCGGTTTCCCGCTTATCTTCAAAGCCAGTTACGACAAAGCCAACCGCACGTCGATCCGCAGTTTTCGCGGGCCGGGCATCAAGGAAGGCCTTCGCATCCTGAAAAAGATCAAAGATGAAATCCAGGTTCCGGTGCTCACTGACGTTCACGAAGTAGCGGATGTCGCCCGTGTCGCGGAAGCAGTCGATGTTTTGCAAATTCCAGCGTTTCTGTGCCGCCAGACCGACCTCGTGGTGGCGGCTGCGCTGAGCGGCCGCGCGGTCAACATCAAGAAAGGACAATTCGTTTCGCCCTGGGACATGCGGCATGCGGTGGAGAAATGCCGTGAAGCCGGCAACACGCAAGTATTTCTCACGGAGCGCGGCAGCAGTTTCGGCTATAACAATCTCGTCGTGGATATGCGCTCGCTCTCCATCATGCGCAAGTTCGCGCCAGTCGTTTTCGACGCCACGCATTCCGTCCAACTCCCTTCGGCGCAAGCCGACGACCGTGGCCCCACGGTCAGCGGGGGACAACCAGAGTTCATCCCGGTTCTGGCGCGTGCGGCGGTCGCCGCCGGAGTAGATGGTATCTTCCTGGAAGTGCACGACAATCCTAAAGTTGCGAAGTCTGACGGAGAGAATGCGCTGGAGTCCACCAAGTTGCGCGAGGTTTTGAAGGAGTTGCTGGCGGTGAGGAACGCGCTGGATGTGGCACACGCTACCCCGTAGACATTCTATTTTACCTTTCTCCCGTCGGAGCCGGCCCTGGGAGCAGTCGAAGAGTGTCTCCGTGGTAAATTTGAAGCTCCGCATGAAGGAAATCGCCAACTGGGCTTTGAATGTCGCCACGATGCGCGGCGCGAGCTATGCCGATGCCCGCATTGTGAGCCAGCGAAGCCGCGCGCTCACCACGAAGAACGGCAAGGTCGGCAGCGCATCCGACGCTGAATCTACTGGGATGAGCGTGCGTGTGCTGGCCGACGGCGCGTGGGGATTCGCCGCCTCTGAAAACCTGTCGCGCGCCGGGGTTGAAGCCACCGCGGCCCGCGCGGTCGAAATTGCCCGTGCCTCGGCGCAAGTGAAGCAGCAGGATGTCCGCCTCGCTCCCGAAAAGCCCGTGACCGCCGAGTGGGTCACGCCGCATGTGATTGATCCGTTCGCGATCTCGGTCGAGCAAAACATTGCGCTGTTGCTGAACATCGACTCCGAACTGCGCGCGGTTGCCGGCATCACCCTGGCCGAAACCAACCTGAACTTCAATCGCGAAGAGCAGTGGTTTATATCGTCGGAGGGATCCGACATCCATCAAACCAAGTATTCCGCGGGTGCGGGCTACACTGCATATGCATTCGCCGGCAACGAGATTCAGAAACGGTCTTATCCGAATTCTTATGGCGGCCAGTGGCAGAACAAAGGTTATGAGCTGATCGAAGAATTGAAACTCAGACAGAACGCCCGCCGCATCGCGGAGGAGGCGGTCGCCTTGCATCATGCGGAGCAATGCCCAGAAGGCACATTCGACATCATTCTTGACAGTTCACAGCTCGGATTGCAAATCCACGAATCAATTGGGCACCCTATCGAGCTCGATCGCGTGCTGGGCATGGAAGCGAACTTCGCCGGCACGTCGTTCCTTACGCTCGACAAACTACGCACCCTGCGCTATGGCAGCGAAATGGTAAATGTTGTTGCCGACGCGCGCCAGGAGCATGGACCGGGGCTCGGAACGTTTGGTTTCGACGACGAGGGCGTTCCCGCGCAGTGTACGCCGATCATCACCGATGGATTGTTTACCGGCTATCTCAGCTCACGCGAGACCGCGCACACTATCGGCGAGAGCCGCTCTGGCGGAACGCTGCGCGCCGAAGGTTGGAACCGTTTGCCTATGATTCGCATGACCAACATCAGTCTGCTGCCCGGCGAGAAGCCGCTGAGCTTGGAAGAACTCATTGCCTCCACCGATCACGGCATCCTGATGCAGACCAACCGCTCCTGGTCGATCGACGACAAGCGCTACAACTTTCAATTCGGCTGCGAGATCGGCTGGGAGATCAAGCATGGCAAGCGCATGCGCATGGTGAAGAACCCGTCGTACTCCGGCATCACGACCGAGTTCTGGAATGCGCTCGATACCATCTGTTCCCGCGATGAGTGGACGCTCTGGGGGACACCGAATTGCGGCAAAGGCCAGCCGCAGCAAGTGATGGGAACCGGCCACGGCGCCGCACCGTCGCTATTTCGGAAGATCAAGGTGGGAAGTGCTTACAAAGGAAGCTAGGTCACCACGGAGACACGGAGGGAAACCCGAACCGGCTGAACCTGATCAACCGATGCTAACCAATCAATGCTAACCCGAGACCAAGCCGGCGACATTTTCAACCGCATCCGAAATTTTTCCACGGCTGATGAAATTGAAGTGCTTATCTCCGGAGGAAGATTTGCGCTCACGCGCTTCGCGAACAATACAATTCATCAAAATGTAGAAGAAGAAAACCATATCGTTTCGGTGCGCACCGTCTTTGGCGGACGCACGGCTCGCGCTTTTACCAACAAGTTTGACGATGAGAGCTTGCGGCGCGTAGTTGCATCATCGGAGAATCTGGCAAAAGTGCAGCACCCGGACCCTGATTTGCTGCCCATGCCGGATTCCAGGGAAGCTGCTGGCAGCGCGGACGACAAAGTCTTCGCCATGCAGTTTCCTTCCCGCCACTTCGCAGAGACCGCCTCGCTCACGCCCCAGCTTCGCGCCGACGGCGTAAAGAAAATAGTCGATGCTGCCAAAAAGCACAAACTCACAACAGCCGGCATCTTTTCCAGTTCAGAATCCGTGGAGGGTATTTTCAATTCGCGAGGGCTGAGCAACTGGCATATGCAGACTCTGGCGGAAGTTTCCATAACCATGCTGGCCAACGATTCCTCCGGATGGCAAAAGGCCAACTCGCCGGACGTGGCCAACCTTGATCCGCTCGGTCTTGCCGAGATTGCAGCGAAGAAAGCGATCGATTCCGCGCGTCCGGCGGAGATTCCAGCAGGGAAGTGCACCGTAATTCTGGAACCTGCGGCCGTGCTCGACATCGTTGGCTTCATGTTCTGGGATTACTCGGGCATGGCGATCCTCGACCAGCGTTCATTCCTCACCGGCCGCATCGGCAGTAAACTTTTCGGCAAAAACATTACCATTTGGGATGACGTCACACATCCGTTACAAACGGGGTCTCCCTTCGATGGCGAAGGCATGCAGCGGCGGAGAGTGCCACTGGTTGAAAACGGAATAGTCCAGCGCGTCGTCTACGCGCGCGCTACCGCGGAGCGCATGAAACGCTCGGAACAGAAAGACAAGGCTGGGCCCATCGCGCCCACCGGCCACGGCTTCGCGCTGCCCAACGAAATGGGCGAGATGCCGCTCAACATTGTCTTCGCGACGCCGCAAGATCCTCAAACGCTCGCGCAGATGATTGCCTCCACCGAGCGCGGCGTGCTGGTTACCCGCCTGTGGTACATCAGGGAAGTCGATCCTTTCGAAAAGATTGTCACCGGCATGACCCGCGACGGTACGTTTCTGATAGAAAATGGGCGAGTCCAGCGGGGTGTGCGCAATTTCCGTTTCAACCAAAGCCTTATCCACATGCTCTCAAGCGTAAATGCCATGAGTGTGCCCGTTCGGTCCTGTGGCGAGGAGTCGCTTGACATGGTCGTACCTGCCATGAAGATCCGCGATTTTAACTTCACGGAAGTGACTAAGTTCTGAGCAATAATCGGACCGCTTCCGCAGCCCACCGAATGGGCGACTAGAGTCATCTTAGATTCGTTGTAATCCACTCATCCTCAAGCAGTTAACGCCCCACCGTTCCATGACTTCCGTAACTTTGCGAGCCTGATTCCCGGGTGTACGCTGCCCTTACGTTCGTCAAAAAAGAGTTTCCGAGAAATCCGGATGCGTCCAGCGCGCTTCGGAAGGAAGGTCCGTCAGAAACGGTGCAAAGCGAAGGAACAGAGCAGCAATTGACGCCGGACTCGCAGCAGCAGACTGTGAGCAAGCACTATGTAGAAATGCAAAGTGCTCCGCGTTTTCCGCTGCATCTACCCGTGGAACTGAAATCGCAGAGCGGCGACTGTCTGGCGGAAACTCAAAACATCTCTGCCAACGGTGTCCTCTTCGCCATGGATCGCGACGTCCCCGTTGGTTCGATCGTCGATTTCACGATCCTGCTTCCCGGCAATGTTGTGGGTTCTCGTTGTGATGTTCAGATTGACTGCCACGGCCGCGTAGTTCGCAGCTTTGAGGATAAAGGCCGTCGAGGCGTTGGTGTTGTGATTGACGAGTACCATTTCGAGCGAGCATAGGGCACAGAGAAAATAATGGCCAGCACGGTCAGCGTCGGCGGAGATCACGGTGTTCACGAGGATAGCGGCTCGACCAATTTGATCCGCGTTATCCTTGCCGACACCCAGGCGATCTTCCGCGCCGGCCTGCGCAAGATATTCGCTCTCGAAGACGATATCCGGGTTGTGGGTCAGGCTGAAACGCTGCCCCAGACACAGTCCGCGGTGACGAAGTTCTCTGCGGATGTACTTATCTTTGAGTCAGCGTTGGTCCCTAATCCAGTGGAAGCGGTGACGGAACTCCTGCGCCAGGCGCCTCAACTAAAGATTATTGTGGTCACGCCAGTATCGGACGAACAGCTCACACTCGATCTTTTCCGGCGCGGAGCGCACGGTATTCTGTCGCGCGAGGTTGAACCGGAAGTCCTGGTCGACTGTCTACGCAAAGTTGCCGCCGGCGAACCCTGGCTTGAGAACCAAGCCGTGCATTGGGTGATGGAAGCATTCCGCGGTCATAATCTGCGCCCTTCTGGAGCGCGCCCGAAGGTCCAACTCACGCCTAAAGAAACGCTGATCGTCTCCTGCGTTACTCAGGGCATGAAGAACAAAGAGATCGCGGTTCGCGTAGGCACCACCGAACAGGTCGTCAAGAACTACCTCCGCAAGGTGTATGACAAACTTGGAGTTGCCGATCGCCTCGAATTAGCGCTCTATTGCCTGAGCCATCACATTGTAGATGGCGTCAAGCCGCCACCGGTTCCTGTTGCCGCCCCCGACGCGGAAACTGCAGGCACTGCCGCGGCTGTGGGTGCCGCAGCCGGCGCTTCTGCCGGTACAGCAACTTCGAGTGTGCATGCCAGCTGTTCTGACTCAATGACGCTCACTCCTGTCGCACCAGAAAAGATTTCCTGACCACAACGACTGCGCCGCGTGCCCTCCTAGTCCTCTGCTACCTTCCGATTTGCGCTGTTGCGGCCACCCCCATAGAATGAAATGAAGCCGAGACGGCGCAACCATTGCCCGGTCGGCAAAGCGACAGCCTTCCGGAAACATACCGTTCCAAGGTTTCGCCGGAGAGATGGCCGAGTGGCTGAAGGCGCACGCTTGGAAAGCGTGTTTACTCGAAAGGGTAACGTGGGTTCGAATCCCACTCTCTCCGCCATTAACCTATTGATGTGAAGCCGCTTAACCGATGGGCTGACGTCCACTAGCGTCCATTAACGCGCCATCGCCTGCCTCACGACTCTCCCATGGGCTTCCCGCATCGAGTCCATCATCCCTCCACCATACGTATTTAGCGTGGTTTGAATGGACGCGTGCCTCATGAGTTCCTTCTGGACCGTCAGGGGTTCGCCATTGTCCCCGAGCCACGCCCGGTAGGTATGCCGGTCATGCCGAATTCGGCATGACCGGCA
>PLHQ01000054.1 GCA_003138975.1 Acidobacteriaceae bacterium
CTTGACATCCTCTTTCATAGGATGAGCGAAATCGCGATATTAAGTCAACTATAAGAAGTCAGACGTGGAAACCGCATTCCGTGGGGCCGGGGATGCGCTAGCAGCTAGGCCAGCGGGGCGGAGCGAGCGAGAGGGGACGGGAGCGGGCTTATGAAGTGTGATACTTTTGGCGGCCACATGCGAAATTGAACGATTCGTGGAGAAGCGGATTCCAAGCGCGTGGCTGAAGGGCTTTTTAGAGCCGCTTAGGACCGCGTTGGCCATGGTCTCATTTCGAATTCGGGACGAGGCGGCAGAGAAGATACGGGATTTTTCTTTTCATCATCAGCGAGCAAGAGAATTGCAAGGTTGAGTGCCTCAATCTCCCTCTGCACTCGTTTTATCTCTAGCTGTTTTCGCCGCAGGCCTGCCAATAGAGTCTCCGGGTTACATGGATAGCTCGTTAATGCCTGTGATTCTGGCGTGCCGCCCCCAGCTGGGTTGCAGACGAACTTCGGCTGATTCGGTGTTCGATCATCCGAGGACAGTTGAGGGAGGAACTCCAACCCGAAACAATCGTCCTTGCGATTGCGAACCACGGCTGTGACGGCTGAGGGATTGGAGATTGGAAACTGAACCTGCATCAGGTCGCCCGGTTTAAGAGCAAGCGTAGAGTGAACGGCCATACCGTTCCTGCTTATTTCGGTGATGCGGCCTTGAACCGCACCTGTTAAGAGTCCATTAAGGGGAACGATGCGAACCGGGAGATCGACGTGGTGTCGCTCCCAGCGGCGAGTATTATGAGGTGAGGACAACACGTGAGTAACCCACTTAAGTGGATGTTAATCCTCGATGTGTTGCCCTTCCAATTACGAAGGTCCGAGACCGTTGGGTATCCAAGGAGACGCAACCCGATGTAACCCAGTATCTTGAGTCCGAAGGCCTCGCCCTCCGCATTGGTTTTTCCGTGAGCAACGAGGAGGAGTCGTGCTTCTCAGTTTCGAGATTCCCGTCCTGCCGCGCAAAGCCATTGGTGTATTTTTCCGTATCCCCTTGCTTCTGCTGTTGTGTGTGAATCCGGGGCTCTCGCAAAAGGCGCAACATGACGACAGCAGCCTGCCCAAGTATGACCTTCACACGGAGACGAAAATCACAGGAGTGATAGACGAAGTGAATCTTTTGTCTGTCGGAGCCAGGAAAGATTTCACGGAACTGATCATCAAGAACGGCGACGACAAGGCCCACATCTATCTGTGCCCCAAACCATTTCAAGAGGAGATGGGCATCAGTTTCAGCAAAGGTGACCAAATTGCTGTTACAGGGTCAAAGGTAAAGCAAGACGCATCGGACGTGATCCTCGCACGAGAAGTAGTGAAGGGCACGGATACGCTATTGTTCCGTGACGACAAGGGCAAACCGGTGTGGGATTGGCGAACCGGCAAGTGACTGCATCAGAAGGGGCTGATGGAACTCTCCGACACGATTGGATGCGATTGTGCCTGGAGCACGGTCCACCTGGAGACGATTACTGTTGCAAAAATGCAGCGCGATGTTCTTGAAGGAATTCAATTGCCGGTCGATTCCACCCCAGCGCATTCAGCATGATCCCAAAACGTGCCTCGTCAGGTCTTACCACCTGCAACCCGCTCGATTCGGTCGGCGGCCTCCTGGGTTCCGCCAAATCGGCGCATTGATTCGGCGACCCGGCGAGCCAACTTGCGATAGCTAGGTTCGTTCAACACACGGGCACCTTATGGGCTAGCTTGCTGGTGCTCCGGGGGATGCCGTGCTTACGCCAGTTTCGAGGCGAGCCTCTCATGGAGGATCTTCGCTGGCGCCTCCTCGGCGAGGGAGGCGACCAGTCCAGGAGGAATCCTCGGCAGGAGCCGATATGGCTGTGGTTTATGAGGCGGAAGACCTCAAGTTCGGTCGCCACGCCGTCCTGAATTTCGTCTTGGGCCAAGGACGGAGATCCTTCCAGAAGCGGGTTTTGAGTAGTTGGGTCCCGCGATGCCATGATTCTTGGGCAGCAGGTTGAGCCCTTTGCTTTCTAAGACCCAAATGAAAGGTTGACCTGTTCGTGCGAGCAGCTTAAGATGCCGAATCGCCCGCGCGGTCACCGGGCAACCTCCCTAACGCGGGCGAAGTGCTTCGCGACGAATCTGGACCATTAGGAGCGCCCTTCATGGCGATTCAAAGATTCGAATTCGCCGTTCCCGTAGCCGAATTCGCCGCAGCCCTTCTGGCGCGGCCGGAGGTGGGTCCACGCTGCCAGGTGATCGCGGAGCAAGTTGCGCAACTGCTTCCGGGCGCTGCGGTGGTGGTGTACGTCATCGAGGATCAGGAAAACCCATCCTGGATACCGAAAGCCACCGCCGGTGAGATCACCGTCGCCGTGGGAACGGAATTCAACACCGGCACGCTCGGCACTGTGGCGGAAACCAGGGAATTTGTACAGTTCGAGGCAAGCCATCTGTCGCGCGAAGACTACGCGCACCTCGATATCCGGCGAACCGTCACTACTCTCGCCTACATGCCCCTGCTGGTCGGTGAAATTCTGTTCGGCACAATCGAGTTGACCAGTTACGAAGAGGCACTTCCGGAGGAGATGCGCGAAGCGCTGCAGCAAATCGCCCAATTGGCAGCCCCGGCCCTGGCTGCCTCCTTATCCTACGAAAGCGAGCGCAACACCAGCCTTCATTCCATAAGCCGCGTCACCCAGATGTATGACCTGGAAAAAGTTTTCAACTCCACCCTGGAGATGGACGAGTTGCTCGGTACCATCGCCAAGAAATTCCAGGAAGTGATGAGCGTCCAGGGTATCAATTTGTGGATGGTGAACAACGACGCTCTCGAGTTGGTGAGTTCGGAAGGGTTCGACCCCACCGTCACCATCGGTCAAGTGCAGAAACCCGGCGAAGGCATTGCAGGAGATATTTCCGACAACGGCGACCCCGTGCTGATCGACGACCCTGCCGACGAGCGCCTGCAGAAGCGCAACGCCGGGCATGAAGATGGGGCGGTATTCTCCCTGGTTGCGGCCGCTCTCATGGAGCATGAGAACCTGGTGGGCGTGGTCGAGGCCGTCAATCGCCTGGACGGCGAGCCTTTCGACGAAGATGACCAGTTCCTTCTGACCAACATCTGCGAAACGGCCAGCAATGCTCTGCACAATGCCAGCCTTTTGCAGTCGGAGCGCAAGGTCGAGATCCTGCAAACTCTGGTTCAGGTGAGCGGTGAGATTACCTCCACGCTCAACCTGGATCGCGTGCTGCAATCGGTGGTGAATCACACCCAGGCCATTGTTCCCTTTGAACGTGCTGCGATCGCCCTGGAACAGCGCGGCGCGCTGCATCTTAAAGCCATCTCGGGCATGACGCAGATCAATCCCGCCGATCCAGCCGTTTCCGGTTTGAAAGAAATGCTGGAGTGGGCGTCGATTTCCACTGAAGAGACCAACGTTACCCAGCATGGCGATCAGATTGATGATCCGCGCCCGGAAACCCAGGCGAAGTTTGCCAGCTATTTCTCGGCGACTGGAATGCGCGGTTTCTATGCGCTTCCGCTCATCGACGATCAGGGGCGCCTGGGCATTCTGTCCTTTGAGAGCAGCGATCCCGATTTCCTCACCGTGGCTCATTTCGAGATTATTAAGGTGCTGGCCGGTCAAGCCACGGTCGCCCTCCGCAATGCTTCGCTCTACCGGGAAGTCCCCTTCATCAATCTTCTGGAGCC
>PLHQ01000191.1 GCA_003138975.1 Acidobacteriaceae bacterium
ATCGCCATTTGCCTCATTGACCGTTGACGGGGGTCATACGACCAGAATCTGGCCCAGACCGGCTGTCTATCGCCACGGATCCAACGCTTCATAGTCGGTGCGTTTTTGCTTACGATGGCAAGCCGCGCCAGCCCCACACTATCTGCAGACTGGCGCGAATCGCTTCAAGCAGCTCCCCGTTGTCGGCCGGCTTCTGGAAAAAAGCGGCGGCACCTGATTCGAGGGTACGTCTTTTATTGCCCTCGGGATCGCGAGCTGTGAGAATGATCACTGGAATAAGGGAAAGCGCCGGATAGTCGTGCAAGTGTTTCAGTACGGCAAAACCATCGCCCGCCGGCAGTCCGAGATCGAGGATGATAAGGTGGGGTTTCTCCTTCTGAGCCATCGCGATGGCCGAATATCCGTCGCAAACATTCACCGTATCATAGTTATTGGCCCGTAGACGCCAACTCAGGGCCTGTCTGAGATCGGGATCATCATCCACGACCATTATCTTTGCTCGATTTATGGGCTTCCTCTCGCTGTAACTCTCAGTTTGCATGCTTGTGGTTCCCCTTTTCGGTGAAGTTTTGTTTGCTCGTGAGACCCCCGCTGGATGATGCCCCGAGTAGGGGCTTATCGGAGACTGTACTCTCGGCCTGCCATTGCAGCTAACACCTAAGGTTCAGCGTCCAATTTGCCTCTTTGAGACTCATGTTGAGGAAGTGCAGGATATCTGTCGTAATCACGTGTGGCTGGGCTGAATCGAATGGCTTTTGCTCAAGCCCAGCGAATCATAACGGACAGCAGGGCACCAGCCACCAGCACAACCTTCACCACCGACGGCCACTTCTCTACGAATACGTTTTGCAAGGCGGTAGATCACTGTCGCAATCAGATGGGATGAGAAGGCCGGTTTCCGACGGGCTGCTGTACGCTCCCAAGTTATCGACGCGCTCGAAACGCAAGAGATAAAGGAGACCGGCAATGAAGGCAGACCATCCTGTCACTTTTATTTTTCGCTTGCGACAAAGCGGCGGACCATACATTCCGGCTTGCCGACAAAGCGGCCAGAATCAAGCCCGATGCTGGTACGAGAGGCCCACGAGTATGCGCGGTAGTTTTCGGCGGTCAACGGTTACAGCGATCTGAGTTAATCAACTTGTCAGATTGAGGGGATGCTCGAAGACTAATCTGGCCTCTTTCCGCAACGAACTGGTTCGACTCTACTTCAATCCGTCCACTACATACAGGTCCGACGTGATGCGTTGGTAGGTATACACGTAACTCTTCAGGTCGCGCGAAAATTGCGGAGGCGCATTGGAAAACAGGCCGGTGGGATCCGCAGGAGAAAATGATCTGAGCAGCTTGCGCTCTCCGCTTGCCAAGTCGATCGTGAAGATCCTGCTGGGCACCTCGCGGCGGCCGACCAGCAAGGATTTGCCGTCCGGTGTCCACTGCACCGGAACATCTCCGGGTTGGGTATTCGGAACAAGCAGCGGAGAGCCCGTGGCCAAGGGGTAGATCGTAATCTTTCCTTCCGGATCCTGCGCTGCCACCTGCTTGCCGTCGGTCGATATACAACTGCGATAGGCGATACTCACGCCCTCCGGAGTGACCGGTCGAGGCGCGCCTTCGTCAACGCCCTGCAGCCACAGCCTCAATCCATGGCCACCAGGCACGCTGCCCATTGCCAGAATATGTCGGCCATCGGGGAGGAAAAAGGCCTGGTGAACGTGAACGTCCCCAGTAGAGACTGCCCGCGACTCACCTGCGCCGGTCGGCAGTTCGATCAAGCTGCGTCGCGCGGCAGCGTTGAGAGCCAACGCCCACTTTCCATCCGGAGATAACGTTGGAGTTCGACCGTCGCCTAGCCGCACTGCTGGCGAGCCGTCGGTTCCCCGCACATACAACCCGCCGGTCTCGCCGCCTGCCTCACCTGTTTCGTCAAAGGACACAAGCCTTCCGTCATCGCTGATATCCCGTGGCACCGACCAATCGTGCCAGCTCAGGTCGCGTTCCTTGGTCTCTCCTGGCGCGAGGGCGATCATGCCGGCGCGTAAATCGTCGCGCGAGAACAGCACCCGGCCGTCCTTCGAAATATCATGCAAAGTCAGCGTACCCGTTCCCAGGTAGACCAGCCGTTCTTTTCCCGCTAGGGTAACGGCGCGCAACTCGCGACTTGATCCCGATGTGGTGCCGGTGAACCAGACTTCATTTCCTCCCTGCCACCAGGCGACGCCTTGGACGCTTACGAACTCACCGGTCAGCGTCTTCTTGTTGCCAGCCTGGTCCACTGTGGCAATGGTGCCGTCATCATCCCTCTGGTAAGCGTGATCGACGAAGGCCACTAATTTTCCGTCAGGGGATACTCGCGGATGGCTTACCCACCCCGCGGTTTCATACAACACTTTGCCGAGCGGGTACTCCAGCCTTACTTTTCCACCAACCCGGCGTACTACTGCGATGCTTGCGCCGTCAGGCGACCAGTCAGCGTATTCCACATCATCAGCAATGTCGCGCGGGGCTCCGCCTCCACGCGGGGCGCGGGCCAGCATCCCAGCCGACTCAAAACCCATTACAAAGTGCCGATTGGTGGAAACCGCCAATTCTCCCGAGCTAGAGATGGCCAGTATGTCGGTGGTTTGTAAACCGAGGGTCCGCGATTCAGTGCTTCCGTTTTCCGCAACAAACAACTCCTCCGGCCGCCCCTCCCAGGCAGCGCCATAAATCAAGTTGCCGTCGGGCGTGAAGCGTGCGTTCCAGATCGTTCCCCGCCGGAAGGTGATGCGGTGCAGCTTGGGATGTAACGCTGAAGAGCTCGGACGCAGCCATGATCCTAATCCCAGCCCAGCCGCCGCAAGCAGAATCACCGCCACCCCCACCGCCAAACTTGCCCGTCGCTTACGCGCCGGTGCTGCCGCTGTAGAGGTCGTGGTCGCGATTCCGCTGACCGATTCGAGGGCGAAGGCGATATCCTGCGCCGACTGAAAACGCTGCCCGGGCTGCTTTTCCAGGCAGTGACGCACGATCCTTTCCAGCGCCGGTGTGACCGCGAGGTTCCTGCCGGAGAATTCGGGGGGCTCCTCATTCAGAATGGCGGTCATGGTCTCGGCGCCGGTGTTGCGCTTGAACGCACGCTGACCGCAGAGCATTTCGTACAGAATGCTGCCGAAACTAAAGATGTCCGAGCGCTGGTCCGCAGCATCGCCCCGTACCTGTTCGGGCGACATGTAGCCAATGGTCCCCATAACCTGGCCGGCGTTCGTGGCCGCCACGGTGACGCCATCGACGGTCTCGGCAATTGCCAGCGGACGGCGTAACTTCGCCAGCCCGAAATCCAGGATCTTCAACCTCCCGGTGCGTGTTACGAAGATGTTCTCGGGCTTAAGGTCACGGTGAACAATACCTTGCTCATGGGCTGCCGCCAGACCTTGGGCCAGCTGGACCGCGAGTTCGGTGGCTTTGCGCGTCGCCATCCCCGAGGGTGAGATGAGTTGACGCAGCGTATCGCCCTCGAGGAGCTCCGAGACTATGTAGTGAACCCCGCCTTCGTTGCCGACGTCGTAAACCGAAACAATGTTGGGATGATTCAGCGCGGCGACAGCGCGCGCCTCTTGCTCAAATCGGCGCAGTCGATCCGGATCAGTCGTGAACGACTGCGGCAACAACTTCAGCGCAACATCGCGCAACAGACGAGTGTCGCGCGCCCGATACACTTCACCCATACCGCCAGCACCGATGAGCGCGATAATTTTGTACGGGCCTAACTGCGTTTCCGCCGTGAGAGTCATAACCGGCGACAATTATAATCTTGCCGGGCAGCTCTTGATTGCGATTTCCGAGAAGCCGGAGGCCCTTTGGAAATTGCGGCTGTTCAGCGCGACATCTCGTCCCAGTTTCGAATCCGCAGCGCGATACACCTCGCCCATTCCGCCCACGCCGATCAACTCACGCAGAGCGTAAGGCCCGATGACCCTTCCGGAATCCGCCATCGTGCATAGGCGAACCCCTTCCCACCCCAATTGGCAATATCTGCGCGCATATGCAGAACGTTGTCGGGTCCGGGACTGAGCGCTGGACCACCCCAAATTTGCACGGACTTACGATGTTGGCGCGCAGGACAATGACAGTAGTTTGTGTGTTGTTCATCCGAAATTCACATCCGTTTAACATCCCGTAACTATTTGCATGCTAGGGTAATTAGCCGTAGTTTCCCGCCTGAGGCGAGCCATGGTCTTTTACCCTTGGCGAATTCAGCACAGGCGAATTCAACACGTACTCCGCCGGCGACGCTGTGCCGCCATAGCTCTGAACCGAACTGCATTCATTGTCCTTCTCGAAAGGAAACTGGTGATGAGATCCGTGGTACAAGTCGACAAGCTCACTTAGTCTGCTGCTCCTGACGATCTGCTTGTCTCCGTGATGGCGATCAGACAGACCCGGTTTCTGATAGTGGGGAAACCTTGGTTTCGCTACCGGTGGGAACTCAAATGAAAGTGACCCGAACGTTGTTTTTCCCCTGGAGGTCAGTTCGATGAAATTCAACTCGAGAGCGAAAATGTTTCGCTTATTCACCGCAACACCAAGCCGGCTCACCATCCGATTGTTGCTCACTGCACGGTTCGTCTTATCGAGCGTTCTGCTGTTACCAGCTCAGAACGCTGTACTAACCGGCGCAATCGGGGGTCGCGTCACCGACCAAAGGGGAGCAGTTGTGCCCGGAGCGTCGGTTGTTGTGCGGAATCTTGCGACCGGACTGCAACAGTCCGCGGTTACAAATCACTCCGGACTTTACCAGTTCCTGGCTCTCATGCCCGGAACGTACTCGGTCACGGCGACTGGAAAAAGTTTTCACGATATCGAGGCTCTGGTGCGAGTGCTGGTGGGAAACACTACATCGCAGGATCTCAGGCTGGAAGTGGGAGCCAGCAGGGAGACAGTAAAGGTCACCGGGACGATGCCACTTTTGCGGCCCGCGGAATCCTCGGCCAGCACCGTGCTTGACCGGTCTTTCGTTGATGAACTACCGCTCAATGGACGCCGCTACACCGATTTCACGACGCTGACGCCCAATACCAGCTATGACGGCGATACTGGCCTGGTAAGCATTGCGGGACAGCAGGGCGGGGAAGACTCGGGGTACGCCAATGGAAATGGCTCGAATGCTTTCACCGTCGACGGAACCAATGCCACCAACAACTACTTCGCCGACATTATAGGCCGATACCGCATCCCGTACCTGTATGGTGAGGACGCGATCCAGGAGTTTCAAGTCTCGGTGAGCCCTTACTCCGCCGTCTATGGTGGTGGAGCGGGGTTCGTTAATGCAGTGACTCGTTCGGGTAGCAATACGTTCCACGGCGGCGCCTTCTATTACAACCGCAACTCCGCTACGGGTGCGAACGACGCTCTCGACGAAGCGGCAGGCTTTCCGAAACCGCAGGATAATCTGCAGCAATTTGGTGCCGGGGTGGGCGGGCCGATCCTGCGAAACCGTCTGTGGTTCTTTGTGGATTACGAGCAGCAACTACGGAACGATCCGATTTCCGTGATCAACCAAGCGCTGGTGACCACGCAGCCCGGCTTCTTGTCCTCTAACTTTGGAATCCCGGATGGGACGCCCCTCCCAGCACCAAACGGACCGTTGCCTGTGCCCGGCACCGACATCGCACCGGATGCCAACAATCCGGTGTACCTGCAACAGGTGTCCAACGTCATCAATGCGTTGAATTCCAATCTGGGCAGCCGAGCAAGGAAGCGCAACGATCTGGTGTTTACGCCCCGGCTGGATTACCAGGCGAGTTCTCGGGATGGCTTGTTCCTCAGCTTGAACTTTAATCATTTCAACTCGCCCGGAGGCGTGATCACTGACCCGACGGTTGGCAATTATGGCCTGCAAACGCTGGCCAATGCCGATGTACATACGTTTGAAACCAGCGTAGGATGGACGCACGCGTTGTCTTCAAGACTGTTAAATGAGTTCCACGCGGGTACGTCGCAAGACAACGAAGTCGCGACACCAACCGGTTTAGCTCCCAACACTCCGACGGTGGTTCTGGATAGTCCCGCTTTTAACCTGGGAAACGCCGCGTTTTCCATCGGGAGAGTTTTTGAAAGACAGTACTCTCTCTCCGACCGCATAGACTACGTAATTGGGAAGCACACGTTGCAATTTGGTTTCGATTGGAGCCGCTCCTGGGATGCGGACTCCGATGATGGTGGCGCCGACCCGAACGAGGCTGTCGATTTCGGGTCACCGCTTGGACTCTACGAATTTCCGAGTCTGCAAGCCTTTGCCCTAGGACAATACATCAATTTCAGCCAGGCAGCCGGGAATCCACGGTTTTCCTTTTCGGTGCCTTATTACGGGTTCTACGTGCAGGATACATTCCGCGCCTGGCCGCAGTTGACGCTGGAAATGGGCTTGCGCGAGGACTTCCAGGTATACCCGCAGCCCGCGCAGAATCCAGCCTTCCCGCTTACCGGGCAATACCCGAACCAATTCCAGCGTGTGGCTCCGCGTTTCGGACTTGCCTGGCAGCCGATGTCGAACACCGTGGTTCGGGGAGGTTTTGGATGGTTCTATACGAACATGAATGGCCTGAACTACCGGAACGCGGTGATCTCGAACGGGCTGGCCTCGCAGCAGTCGGAGGTAAGTGCGCAATACACTGGAGGCCCACCAAACCAGCAGGCGCCGACCTTTCCGAATATCCTCCCGTCAAATTCGCCGTTGTTCCAGGCTGCTCCGGACATTTCCCTGGTTTCACCGCAGTTGCGGGTGCCATATATCTTGCAGGGGAGTTTACAGATCGAGCGGCAGCTCGCACAGAACACAACCCTGACTGTCGGCACCATGTGGAATCACGGGGTGCATATCCTTTCGGGCAGCGCCTACGATCCAAACCTGAATCCGCTGCAAGGAACGGCGACGTACATCGTGTGTCCTCCCAACACGGCCACCCTACCCTGCAACGGCCCCACCTACGTCCTGCCAAACATGGACAATGGCCTGCTCACGGAAGGCCGCATCAATTCCAATCTGGGCGAAATTAACGAATTGATCAGCCCCGCGCAGAATTATTACAACTCGTTGTTCTTCCAGTTGCAACGGCGCGTGTCGCGTGGACTTTCTTTGCAGGCGTCTTATACGTGGGCGAAAAGCATCATGCTCGACGGCATGGACTTCAACAATCAGTTCGACTTCAGCAATACGCACGCACCTTCGCTGCTCGACCAGCGAAATCGAATCAGCTTGGCCGCCGTGTACCGCCCCGAATTGGAAAAGCTGACCACGTCCGGCAAGGGACGCGCGGTCTTGTCCGGTTGGACGCTGAGCACCGTAATGGAGTTTTCCTCTGGCCGTCCGTATGCGGGGTTGCTGAGTCCCGCGTGTACGACCGCCAGCAACTCCGGAAGCCTGTCAACTCTAGGTTGCGAACCTTTCGGCAATGACAACCTGAACGACACTGCCTTCAACCAGGACACGGCCAACACCGCGGGGGGCATCAATGGAGCCGGCCCAACCCCAGGAATTGGCCTGAATTCTTTTTATGGTCCATGGCTGGAGCGGATCGACCTGGGCCTGGCGCGCAGCATCGAAATCCGCGAAGGCAAGGAACTGCAGTTTCAGGCGCAGGCATTCAATCTGTTCAATCATCCCAACTATTACGTCCAGAACGGATCCGGAATCAACCAGCTGCAATACAACCCGTACGGCAGCAACTGCGGGGACGGCATGTCGCTGAACCAGACCTGCTATCTGGTGCCGAATTCAGGTCCGGGCAACTTTGGTGCTCTACAGGAAATTAGTCCCAACGGCCTTCCCAGGGTATTGCAATTTTCCGCGAGATTCACGTTCTAGGCTGGCTAATCGTGAGAATTCTGGTCATCGAAGATGAAGCCAAGACCGCCAAGTTCCTGAAGAAGGGACTTGGGGAGGCGGGCTTTGTCGTCGATGTCGCCGGAGATGGATTGGATGGGTTGCACCTCGCACAGGAATTGCAGTTCGATCTCGTCATTCTCGACGTGATGCTCCCAGGGCTCGATGGCTGGCAGGTTCTCACGCGGTTGCGTCAGTCAGGCCGGCGGGCGCTGGTACTCTTTCTGACCGCCCGCGATGCAGTACACGAGCGCGTACGGGGATTCGAACTGGGCGCCGACGACTATCTCATGAAGCCGTTCGCCTTCTCCGAATTGCTGGCACGCGTGCGATCGCTGCTGCGCCGGACGCCGCCCCGCCCGCAAGAAACCATCCGCTTGGCTGACCTAGAGATCGACCTGTTGCGCCAGCGTGCCACCCGCGCCGGCCAGCGGCTGGGTTTGACCTCCAAAGAGTTTCTTCTCTTGTCGCTCCTGGCGCGGCGCGCGGGCGAGGTGCTGTCCCGGACCCTGATCGCCGAAGCGGTCTGGGACATGAACTTCGACAGCGACACCAATGTCGTGGACGTCAATGTGCGAAGGCTGCGCAGCAAGATGGACGATCCTTTCTCGCTCAAATTGATCCATACCGTTCGGGGCGCCGGCTATGTCCTGGAATCTGACCAGTAGCCTCGCGCCGGTCTCACGTTTGTGGGGAACTTTGGCCTTCCGGCTAACGGCCGGTTACGCGCTGGCAGGCTTGTTTCTGGTGTTCTTCGCCACAGCCGGTCTTTATTTGGTGCTGGTGAGTGAACTCGAGAAAAGCACTGATTTGTTCCTCGCGGACAAGGTGCACGTGCTACGCACCATGTTGCGGGAGAGACCCAACGACGGGGACGCACTGCGGGAGGAAGTTGAGCTGGAATCGGCCGCGCGGCGATACGAGCAATTCTATATTCGCCTGCTGGATGAACGAAACACACCACAGTTGATGACGCCAGGCATGGCCGATCAATTGGATCTGGCGCAATTAGCCAGTCAAACCCAAAGTCGCCCTGATCGCACCATTCGGATGAAGGGTAAGGCCGGCCGACCCTTTCGCGTGACCAGCGTGTCGGCGCCGGTCGGTTCCCCGTCACCTCAAACGGACACCATTCAGATTGCGATTGATGTCTCGCAAAAAGAGGAGTTGCTGGCACGCTATCGGTTTTGGTTCTGGGCCATTCTGCTGGCGACCTTCGCCATTTTTCCATTGGTCGGGTACCAGATTGCACGGCATGGCATTCGTCCGGTGGAGGAAATGGCAACGACCGCGCGCCACATCAGTTCGAAGAACCTAAAGGAACGCATCCTTCCGGAAGGATATCCGTTCGAGCTGGCATCCCTGGCCAGTACCTTCAACCAAATGCTGGACCGCCTGGAAGAGTCCTTCGAGCGCATTTCGAGATTCTCGGCGGACATTGCGCACGACCTGCGCACGCCGGTGAATAACATCCGCGGCGAAGCAGAAGTTGCCTTGGCCCGAGCGCGAAGCGCCGGCGAATATCGCGATGTGGTCGAGTCCTGCCTCGAAGAAGCCGTGCGACTATCGGATCTTATCGGCGACCTCTTATTTCTGGCGCGTGCGGAGAGCCCATTGACCCACTTGCGCCGCGAGCGGGTGGATGTGGGCGAGTTGCTGGGCGGAGTGCGGGAATATTACGAAGCTTCGGCTGCGGACGGCGGAGTCTCGCTCACCATTACTATCGCCAACGAACCGGTGATTGCCGAACTGGACCGCACGCTCTTGCAGAGGGCAGTGGGCAACCTGGTCTCGAATGCCTTGGCGCACACGCCACCTGGCGGAGCAGTCGTGTTGGGGACGAGCGTTGATTTTTCGAAAACGGATTTTTCGAACACGGATTTTTCCACCATTCGCATCGAGGTCTCCGATACGGGCGTCGGCATTCCAGCGGAAGCCCTGCCGAGGGTTTTTGATCGCTTCTTCCGTGTCGACTCGTCGCGTTCCCAGGGTTCGGGGGGCACTGGCTTGGGGCTGGCGATCGTTCAGAGCATCGCGCTGCTTCACGGCGGTAACGTGGAGATTTCGAGCCAACCGGGACAGGGCACCCGGGTCACGCTCCACATGCCGGCGTCTTCCTCCTGCGCAACATGACAAAAATGTAATCTCCACGTCATGCTGGCGTCTTGTTCACGCCGCTAGCAGACTGACAGCGCTGGTTCATTCTTCCAGGTGATGCCAGGTTTGTTTCGAAATGAGGAGCGAAGGTAGGAGAACTCTGACGAAGTCATTTTCTAGCGCTCAACGCTCTTGCTTGCCAAATGGCAAGTCAGTGCTGGGCACGTTGCTAACCCTATCCGTGATCGCCGCGTTGCCGGTGGTCGGTCAGGCACAAACCCCACCAACCCCCATCACGCCGATCCAGCACGTGATTGTGATCTTCGGTGAAAACCGCAGCTTCGATCAGGTCTTCGGAACCTATGTTCCCCGCGATGGCCAAACCGTACACAACTTACTTTCTGAAGGGATTGTCGATGCCAATGGCGCTCCTGGCCCAAACTATAAGAAAGCCCACCAGTATTCCGCGACCGACAGCACCGTTTACTCCATTGACCCGGGCGGCAAGACCCTCTACCAGTACCTTCCAGCTCCATTGACCGGTGGTGCAAACACAGTCGGCAGCGACCCCTACGGCGAGCCGTTGGGGCAGGAAGACACCAGAGCGACGCCAAATCGATGACAAGAGGGATATCGAAACTGCGGAGAGTTTGCTGGCCGAGCTCCTGGTGAAAATAGGGAAGACCCTCGGTTATGATTTCGATAAAGTCTATATCAAGAATGGGTGGCACCAACCACACCGAGCACATTCGGAACATGAGCTAGGAAGTTAGTAACACGAACGAGAGCTGTAACTGTGTTCCTCCGGAGTGCATACGTTCCCTCATAGGTGTAGCCTGTATCTCCCCCCAAGATTTTTCCATTGATGAAAACTGCCACGCCACCCATTGCCCTATAAACCTTCGTATTGCACAATCCATAGGCCTTCAATGCCTATGGCAAAATTCTCCTGGTTGGCAGATCATGGTCGGGTGACAATTTGCGCTGGCGATTCCGATGGCCACGCTACAGCTTCCACGCTAGGTTCGCGCCATGTCCCAGTCTCCAAACCCAGCCGCGCCGCAGCAGGTGGCGCCTCTGCTTGCGTTGGCCACTAAGTTGCTCAGGGCCGGGCGACCAGCCGATGCGATCGCGCCGTTGCTCGATGCAGCGCTGCTGCAGCCGTCCAATCCCATCATCCAGCACGATCTCGGCCTCGCCTGCCTCGAGGTCGGCCGCTTACCGGATGCGATCGCGGCATTGCAGCGGGCCGTCGCCAGCAACCCCCGCTACACCGATGCATATTTCCGCCTGGGAATTGCCTTGGAGAAGCTGGGCAACATCGGCGGGGCAATCGTTGCGTACGAGCGCGCCACTAAGCTGCTCCCATCCCTAACCGAGGCGTGGTTCCGCGCCGGCGCCCTGGTCTACACCCTGGGCCATCGCGACCAGGCGATCGGCTGTTTCCGGCGCGCGGCAGCGACCGGAGATAGGAACAGCTTCGGCCGCCTTGGCAAGGCGCGNNGCCGATCCGAGGAACGCCATGGCGTATGATTTGCTGGGCAATCTGCTCACTGAGTTCGGCCGTTTCGACGAAGCCCGTGCATGCTTCGAACGCGCCATCGCGATCGCGCCGATGCTGGCGGGAAGCTACTACGAACTGGTCCGGTGCCGCCCGGTCACGAGCGCTGACGACGGTCTGCTTCAAGGGATGCAAGCCGCCTTGGCCACGCCCGGACTGGAAGCGGCGCAACTCCTGCGGGTTCACCTCGCGATCGGCAAGGCGGCGGAGGATCTTGGCGACGACGGCTTGGCCATGCGGCATTTCGACGCCGCGGACGCGGTGCGCCGGGGCACTGTGCGGTTCGACTCGGCCGCGTTCTCCACCGAGATCGACCGCCTGATTGCCCGCTGCACACCCGAATGGATCGCGCGCGCGCCCGAACTCGGCAGCTCCGATGCGACGCCGGTGCTGATCATCGGCATGCCGCGGTCCGGCACAACTCTCGTCGAGCAGATCGTCTCCATGCATCCCGAGGTCGGGGCCGGCGCCGAGCTGCATTTCTGGAACCAGCGCGGGGCGGAGTGGCACCGCTCTTGCTCGGCCGGGAACGCTGCGGCCGGGAACGAGAAGCCGTTCCTGGTCTCGGAGTTCTTGGCCAAGGCGACGGCAGACTATCTCGGTGTGCTACGCGCGATCGCCCCCAAGGCGGCGCGAGTGACCGACAAGATGCCATTCAACTTTCTCTGGGCCGGGCTGGTCCACGTGGCATTCCCGCGCGCAATCATCATCCATTGCCGCCGCACTGCAATCGACACGGCGTTGTCGATCCATCAAACTCATTTCCGTCCGGGCCTGGCGTTTCCGACGGGAGGTGCCGAACTGGTCGCGTATTTCCGCGACTACCAGCGGCTCATCGATCATTGGCGGAGCGTGCTGCCGGCGGATCGCTTCATCGAGGTCGATTACGAGGACCTGACCCGCGCGCCCGAACCAGTCATCCGGCGGATCATCGCGGCCTGCGGCCTGGCGTGGGACGACGCATGCCTGCGCCCCGAATGCAATCCGCGGGCGGTGAACACGCCNNCGCTACGAACCCTGGCTGGGGCCCCTGCGCGCGCTCGTCGAACTTAAACAAGATCGTTAAACAGAATCTATGACGGGTCGGAAGGGGACGCGGGTATCGCCCGATCGTGATTGGGGTGAAGCAGCCCACCTCCCCGAAGACATGAAAGACAACGTCCACGAAACAGACTCTGCATAACGTGGAGCGGCGCGCGTCACAATCCGCGCGAAAAAGATCAGCCCTTGTAACGGAAAATTCACGTGATCGTCATAAAGCCGTCGCAGTCATATTTCCACGCCGGTGTCGCACGGCCGACAATCGCGGCCATCGCGTTCTCTGTGGTCGGCCAGGCGCAAAACCAGGCGACCACGTCACTTTAAAGACCAAGATTACAAAAATGTAATCTCGGCGTCATGCTGGCGTCCCCTTCTCAAAACTAGAGTGATCACCTTGGTGCATTGAGTGCTTGCGCCAAGCCCTGTTGGAGATTGAAGAACAGATTGAAGAGCAAGATGAGAACCGCCACGAAGTCCCCTCTGCGAACGGTGCGTGAAGAAGAAAATCCAAGAAGGAGAACGGTACATGTCTCGAAAAATTCAGGCTCGAAATAAGTCTCGGAATAGGTCTCGGATCAACCGTCTGCGTCCGCTCGCCGGGCTGCTGGCGACTGGGCTGAGCTGTGCTGGGATCGCCGCTGGACAGTCCCAGAAGTACCCGACCTACACCGTTGGCCCGCAACTGAACGGCTCGTGGGTCGTCAGCGATGGGGCGGTCATCACCCCGGCTGGCACCCAAGTCAACCTCGGCATCCGGGTCCGCGCGAAGGCCATCGCGCTGAACCCCAATGCCAGCACTCACACCGCCGCCGTGCTCACCCTGGGTACGTCGACGAGCGACGGCAACGGAGCCGTCGAAGTGTTTGACACCCAGACCGGCGTTGTCCTGCAGAACTACAGCCCAGCCGGAGGAAACGATCCGAGCGGCAGCTATAGCGGGATCACCTATTCGGCGGACGGCACGCACCTGGTGTTCAGCCAGGACAGTAGCAATGTCACCATCGCCAACGTCAATGCACGGGGCTTGCTGTCAGACAACGCCCAGGTCTACGTGGCGCCGGACAATTCCTTCATCACCTGCTTTCCGGACAGCCCTCCGGCTTCTTATGGCAACCCCTGCGGCTCGTTCTACAGTGGATACACCTCTTATCCTGGCGGGGTTGCGCTCTCGAGCGATGGTCAGAGCGCCTATGCCCTGCTGAACCAGAACGATACGCTCACCCAGATCTACTTGACCGGGAACCCGCCGACGCAGGGTACGCAGATCCGCGTTGGCAATGCGCCGCACAGCATCGTGATCAACAGCACCGGCACCACTGCATATGTGAGCAATGAGGGTGGCCGGGTCGCTACGGAGTCGGACTTCCAGATCAACTCCGCTGGCACTGAAATCGTCGCCGACGCCTTCGTTGGCGCCGCGGTCACAGGTACTGTTTCTGTGGTTGACCTGCCCTCGCTGACGGTCACCGATACCATCCCGACCGGTCTGCACCCGACCGGGTTGGCGTTCTACAAGCAGTATCTGTTGGTCGCCAATACCTACAGCGACACCATCTCCGTCATCAACACGAACACTAACGCGGTGGAGTGGACGATCAACCTTGGGCTGCCGATCGGAGTGCCCGGCGCTGGCCAATCNNTACGTCGCGCTTTACAATGCCAACGCGATCGCGGTGGTCAAACTCAGCAGGGGCGCCGCGGCAAATCCCGTCTCGGGCATGATCCCGGTAGCCTATGCGCCGAGCTCGGTCGTGCTGGACGCGACCAGTAACGTGCTAATCGTTGCCAACGACAAGGGCATCGGCACGCGTTATTCGTTCGAGTGTGACCACGGCGTCTGTGGCTACAACACCCACCAGGACAATGGCACCGTCAGTCTCGTCCCCCTGCCGAAGCCGAAGGAGTTGGCGGCGATGACGAGCCAGGTGTTCACAAACAACCACTGGGATCTGGCGCAAAATATCGCGTCTGCCACCGGTGGCAAGCCGACTACTCCGCCGGTCGCACTCCCGGCCCACATCGGCGATCCGTCGCTTATCAAGCACGTGTTTCTGATCGTCCGTGAAAACCGCACCTATGATCAGATCCTGGGCGACGTGGCCGCCGGCAATGGCGACCCCTCGTTGGCAGTGTTCGGCGACGGCTCCGCAGCCGGGGGCACCCCGGTCACGCCGAACGCCCACTTGTGGGTGAAGCGCTTCCCTCTCTTGGACAATTTCTACGACCCGAGCCGCCAGTCGGCTGACGGTCACCA
>PLHQ01000147.1 GCA_003138975.1 Acidobacteriaceae bacterium
ACCCGCTCCCCTATGCCGATTTGAATGCAGCACCGCGAGCAAACACCAAGATCCCTCGCGTCGCTCGGGATGACAATTGTGCCGCTGGCACCTTCCCAACCAAACAGCTTACAATGAGTCGTAAGCAGAATCCGCCATGTCACCCACCCCAGAAGATTTGACCATCATTAAAGACGACATGATTGCCTTCATCGAAGGCCACGGCATGAGCCGCTTCCACGGCTACGTGGACTACGAGGAAGTGCAGTGCATCATGTGGGAGACCGGTGACAATCCCGATGCCTGGAAGGATTTCGTCGAACTCGCCAAGAGCGCCGGCGCTCCATTCCTCACCATGCACTCCTGGAAGCTCGAGCGCGAGGAACTCGACGAGTTAGTGCAACGCCTTTCCCACTCCGAATTCTCCGACGGCGACGACCTCGAAGATGCGCGCTGGCTGCGCGCCCACACCGGCAAAGTGGGATTTCTGCAGCTCGGCTGGGCCTATCAGGGATCGATGTTTCTTTGCGAAGTCAGCACCGAATGGTACGAGCGCTACCAGCGCCTGCTGGAAGCGTCGGAAGACTTCGGCGGCATCCCCATCGATGAACCGGATCAGGACGACGAGACTTAACCGTGCGCTGGGAACTGGCTGCTGAAGATCCAGCGCAGGTGCAGGCCCTGGCCGCAGTCCTCTGCGATCTCCCTCAACTCCCGTTCAACCGCGGTAATCCGAACGCCAACGCCTCACAGCGTGGCAGTGCCGCTCGCACGCTGGCGCGCCTGCTCATCCGCCGCGGCTTGACCGACGCTGACTCTGCCGCCCGCTTTCTCACTCCTTCACTTGCTCACCTCCATTCGCCCGAGCGCATGACAGGCCTGCGCTGCGCCGTCGATCGCCTCGACGCAGCCATCGAACGCAAAGATCCCATCCTGATCTACGGCGATTACGACGTCGACGGCACCATGGCCGTGATCATTTTGAAAACGGCCATCGAACTCTGCGGCGGCACAGCCGATTTCCACGTCCCGCACCGCATTCGTGAAGGCTACGATATGCGCGACGACGTCATCGAGCGCGCTGCCGCTGCTGGTATTCGCCTCATCATCAGCGTGGATATGGGCATTCGCGCCTTTGCCCCCGCGGAAACCGCGCATCGCCTCGGCGTCGATCTCATCGTCACCGACCATCACCTGCCCGGACCGGACGGCGTGCCCAAGGCGCACGCGGTCGTCAATCCCAATCAATCCGGGTGCGAGTATCCCTACAAGCAGCTCTGCGGCGCGGGCGTAGCCTTCAAAGTTGCGCAGGGATTGATGCAGCGCCGCCTCCCTGAAAAAGATCAGACGCGCCTGCTCTTGTCGTTCATGAAGGTTGTCGCCATCGCGACCATCGCCGACGCCGTACCGCTGACCGGCGAGAATCGCGTCTTCGCCAGCCTGGGTCTCGATGCTCTGCGCCGCGCCGTAAATCCAGGTCTAAAAGCGCTGCTCGATGCCGCGCAAATTTCTAGCAAGCGTCCGCCCAACTCCACCGAAGTTGCCTTCCGTATTGCGCCGCGCATCAATGCCGCCGGGCGCATGGATGTCGCCCGCGACGTAATTGAATTATTCAGCGTGAAAGATCCCGATCGTGCCCGGCTACTTGCTGGGAAACTTGATCGTCTCAATGCCGAACGTCAGGAAGAAGAGCGCCGCATTCTGCTCTCGATTGAAGAGCGCATCGCCGGCGATCCCGCACTCTGCGAGGCTTACTGCATCGTGGTCGATGGCGAAGGCTGGCACCGCGGCGTCATCGGTATCGCCGCCACACGCATCGTCGAACGCTACCACCGTCCTGCGATCGTCATCTCAAGCGATGGCGAAGAAGCCTTCGGTTCCGGCCGTTCCATTCGCCCCTTTCATCTGCTCGAAGCTGTCGAATCCAGCAGCCGTCTTTTCACCCGCTACGGTGGACACTCCCACGCCTGCGGCTTCGCCATGCCGTCCGCGAACGTCCCTCAACTCCGAGCGGAACTGGACGCCTTCGCCCGCACGCGCCTGACCGCGGCCGATTTCGATCCCGTCCTCGACGTCGAAGCCGAACTGGATCTCAACGAAATCACCCCCGCACTCTTTCAAATGCTAAGTCTGCTTGAACCCTATGGAACGGGAAATCACGAACCCGCATTTACCGCCCGCAATGTCCGCTTAATCGCTCCGCCCAAAATCCTGAAAGACAAACACATCAAGCTGAAACTAAAGGCAGGAGAAAGAGAATCCGCTCAGCAAGAACTCTCCGCGACGGCGATATTGACCACACCGCGCTGCCATCCCGACGGCGCCGCAATTCGCCGCGACGAAAAAGCCGAGGCCAGAGGCGGTCAACTGAGAACTGAGAACCGAGAACTGAGACCTGCTTTCGACACCCTCGGCTGGAACATGGCCGACCGCCTGCAGCAATCTCCGCTGCTCGCCGGAGACACCATCGACATTGCCTTCACCATCGGCCACAACGACCACCCCGACTTCGGCGGCCTGGAACTCACCCTGCGCGATTTCAAAAGTCAAACCAGAACCGCAGAAGACACCAAGAAGAGTCTGACTTACGCCAACCCTGCATAGCAGAAAAATTAGGATCCGGCGGTTAGGCAGTAGCTCAGTTTGAGTCCACAGATTGATCTATTCGCAATCGCGGTCAGCGGCATGGGGTAGGAACCAAGCGGCTCCCCCAAATGGACTGTGGCTGGCGAAATCCGGAACAGGCGGCAAGTAACCACTCTGAATGTCTGAAGTCTCCTGCATCCAAGGCGGGCTGTATTGGACGCGCTGACCCACCTCTGACCAGTGGCATGCGAGATGTCCTGTCTCCATTTGCCATGATGATCTCCTTGCAGCTAACCTCCGACGTTCTGCCCAAATCTGATTCTCATTATACCTTTGTCCGCTGGTGGCTATGCTGATTCAGGAACGGCTGGAAGGGCCGTGGAGATCATACTGACCCCACTACCGGCAGTTACCACATATGGTAGTAACCGTCGCGGCGGGCTATCTCCACTGGGACTCCGAACACAGCCCCCAGGCGCTCGACCTGCAGAATTTCATCTTTGGGGCCATCGGCGACGATATGTCCCCGGCTCATCAGAACCACGCGCTCGATCTCTGGAATGATGTCGCCCAGTTCGTGGGTCACAAGAACAATTCCAATTCCAGAATTCGCGAGGGCGCGCATGGTTTGCCGCAGACTTTGCTGGGCCGAGAGGTCAAGCGAGTTGCACGGCTCATCGAACAACAATGCGCGAGGATTGTGCACCAGGGCCCTCGCGATCAGGACGCGCCGCGCTTCTCCCGAAGACATCTGGCAAACTGGCCGTTCCGCCAGATGCGACACGTTCAACTGTGCCAGCGCGGCGTCGGCCAGTTCCCGGTGTCTGGGATCGACAGTGTGGTGCGGGAAGATTCTGATGCTGCTGAAAAACCCCGACAACACGACATCTCGTCCGCTGGCGTCTCCCGTACAGGACAGCATCAGATCATTCGAGACGATGCCCAGGAGGGCACGCAAGTCGAACACGTCCCACCGCTCCTGGCCCAAAATGGCCATCGACGAGTTTTCCTGCGCCACTGGATAACACTCGCGCGTAATCGTCTTGATCAGCGTTGACTTGCCGCAGCCGTTTGGTCCGAGGATCGCGACGTGTTCATCAGCACCGATGCGCAGGCTAAAGTCATCGAGCGCGATTTTCTTCCCGCGCATCACTCGGATGTGCTGCAGGTCCAACAGAGGCGGCGTTTCCCGAGTCATCGTCACCCAAGTGTAGATGAGATGCCGCACCCACGTACCCTTGGCAATCGCATTCAGCGGCTTGCATTACACTGAACTCAATGGCGCTCCCGGTCTACCGCCTAAGACGCTGGCTGGCTGTAATTGCCGTGATGTTCACTGCGGTAGTTGCGGGCATGTATTTCTATGCCCGTCTGCGCCAGCACAGCGTCCTCAAAGGATTTCCCGGGAAAATCTCCTACGATATCAAGCAAACTGCCAGCGGCTTTCAGTTTTCAAAATCCGAAGCCGGCCGCACGGTTTTTACTATCCGAGCCAAAAACGTTAAAGAATTCAAGCTCAACGGCCGCGCCGAGCTGCACGATGTCAGCATCATCCTCTACGGCCGCGACACCTCGCGCTTCGATCAGATCTATGGGGACGACTTCACTTTCGATCCGAAATCCGGCAACGTTACCGCTCTGGGTGAAGTGCAGATCGATCTGGAAGCCAACCCCACCGGTGTGACCGCACCCGACCAGACGACTCCGAAAGAACTCAAGAACCCCATCCATCTCAAGACCAGCGACCTGGTCTTCAACCGCGATAGCGGAGACGCTTCCACCGATGCGCGCGTTGATTTCCGCACGCCGCAAGCCACTGGCTGGGCGGTAGGCGTGCACTACTCCGCAAAGATCGGCACGCTCACGCTTGTGTCCCAGGTTCACGTGACGTTGAGTGGTCAGGATGCCGCCAGCCTTTTTGCCACTCATGGCACGATCACCCGCGAGCCGCGTGAAATCGTTCTGGACCACCCGTTCATGAAGCGTGAAACCGGAACGCTGCAATCCGAACAAGCCACGCTCTTTCTGGGACCGGAGAACGAGGTGCAGCGCGTTGTAGCCACCGGCAACGTGAACGCGGAGTCCAAAGCGCCAGACGCCGACACGATGCGCGCCCGCGCCGATGAAGCCGAGCTCTTGCTCACAGGTAAGCAAAACCTGCTGCGCACGTCCACGCTGACCGGTAATGTCCACATCGAGCGTCTCGGATCTCAACCCATGCAAGGCGATGCCGAACGCGTGATCCTCGACTTTCGAGGACAAGTTTTCCGCGGCCAGAATGAACTCCAGAAAGTGCATGCCGCAGAGGGAGTACATCTGGCACAGCATGCTGTCAGCAGCAGCAGCCCGGCAGCAGATGCCTCCGCGCCACAGGATTTCGATCTCACCGCGCCCGCCATCGACTTCTTCATCGCCGACGGACGCCGCCTTGACAGCGCCCAAACTTCCGGCGCCGCGCAGATCACAATTTCGCCGGTGCAACCCGAAAGCCTGGCACGCACGCGGCCCCAACGCACCATCATCACCGCTGGCCGCTTCGACGCGAAATTTTCCCCGACTCCCGAAGGCGCTAACCGCTTGACCTCAATGCATGGCGCGCCCGATGCCAAGATCGTAAGCGTAGCCCCCGGCCAGCCTGATCGCGTCAGCACCAGTCAAACCCTCGACGCCACATTTCTTCCGCAGGGCGGAATTGCGTCCATAATTCAACAGGGAACCGTCGTTTACACCGACGGCCAGCCACCAGAAAAACGTACGCAAGCCTGGGCGGACAAAGCTCTCTACACCCCTGCCGACCGTATTCTGCTGCTCACCGGTAGCCCCCGCGTTTCCGACGGCAGCATGATAACAACGGCCAATACCATTCGCATCAATCGCGTCACCGATGACGCCTTTGCCGACGGAAACGTCAAAAGTACCTATAGCGATCTCAAGGAGCAACCCAACGGCGCCCTGCTGGCATCTTCTTCCCCGATCCACGTGACGGCAGCTACCATGACCGCACACAACTCTCCCGCCATCGCGTTGTACGAGGGCAACGCCCGCCTCTGGCAGGACGCAAACATGGTTGAGGCTCCCTCGATCCAGTTTGACCGTGATCACCGTTCCTTGGTCGCCCAGGGTACCACGGCCCAGCCCGTCTCTACGGTGCTGGTTCAGGAGAAACTGGTCCAGCCGAATAAAGGACAGCCGGAAGAGTCCAAGCCCAAGAAAGCCCCAGATAAAGACGAACAGAAAGCGAATAAAAGATCTGATCAAAAGCTCGACCAAGCCAGCCCCGTCACTATAACTTCAGCCCGGCTCACTTATGCCGATGCCGACCGCCGCGCTCACTACGACGGAGGAGTGACTGCCCGTGGCAGCGGCTTTCAAGCCACAGCCAGCGAGATGGATGTCTATCTCATGGCTCGAAGTCAAAGCTCAAATACTCAATCACTTAGCGGTCCAGGTCGGCTGGATCGGATGGTGGCCCAAGGCAATGTCGTCATTCAACAACCGGGGCGTCACGCCGACGGACAGACTCTGGTTTACACCGCCTCCGACGACAAATTCGTCCTTACCGGCGGACCGCCCAGCATTTTTGATGCCGAACGTGGCAAGATTACCGGCGTTTCGTTGACTTTCTTTAGGGCCGATGATAGGGTGCTCGTAGAAGGCGAAGCAAGTACTCCTGTGGTTACACAGACGAGAATGGCACGATAAATGCGTACCCTCGCCACGGACGAAATTGGCAAGTCGTATCGTGGCCGTCGCGTTGTGAATGGTGTCAGCCTGCGCGTAGAGCAGGGCGAAGTCGTTGGTTTATTAGGCCCTAACGGTGCAGGGAAGACAACAACATTTTACGCCATCGTTGGCCTGATCCCCCCTGATACTGGCCGCGTGTTGTACGACGGTCAGGACATCACTGACATTCCCATGTACCTGCGGGCGCGCCAGTATGGCATCAGCTATCTCCCGCAGGAAGCTTCGGTGTTTCGCAAACTCACGGTTGAGGAAAATATCCTCGCGGTGTTAGAGGCGCAGCCGATGTCCTGGCACGAGCGCCGCGAGAAGATGGAGAAATTTATTGATGAACTTGGCTTGGAGCACATACGGCAGAATCGGGGATACGCCCTTTCTGGCGGCGAGCGTCGCCGCGTGGAAATCGCCCGCTGCCTGTGCATCAATCCAACTTTCATCTTGCTGGACGAGCCTTTTTCCGGGATCGACCCCATCGCCGTTCTCGACCTGCAGAAAATCATCAGCTCTCTGCGGGCCAGCGGCATCGGAGTGCTGATCACCGATCACAACGTGCGTGAGACGCTTACGGTGACCGATCGCGCCTATATCATCGACGACGGCAGAATCTTCCGTCACGGCCAGCCCGAGCAGTTGGCCGGCGATCCGGAAGTCCGCCGGGTGTATCTGGGAGAAAGTTTTTCGCTGGTATGAAGTTTTGTTTTGTCATTCCTCACCGGCTTCAGCCGGTGAGGAATCCGCTGTTAGCGACGTAGTAATTAGGAAGAGAGTCGGGCCGAACACATGGTTTTGCTGCAGCACAAACTGAGCGTCAAGCTGTCGCAGCGCCAGATCCTCACCCCGGGTCTGGTGCAGATGGTTTCCGTCCTTGCGCTCAACAAGCTTGAGCTCAAGGACATGATCAATGCCGAGATGGTCGAGAACCCGGTTCTCGAAGAGCTCGAAGATTCTGTCCCGCTGATCGACGAGTTAGGCCGCAAAGAAGAAGACCGCGACCGCGCCACCACCAAGACTTCCACGGAAGAAAATCCCATCACTGCGGTCGAGAAGAAAGATCCGTTCGAAGAGATCGACTTTGGCTCCTTTTTCCAGGATTATCTCGATCCCGGTTATCGCACGCGTGGCGAGATGGAAGAGATCGAGCGTCCGTCGTTTGAGAACTTTCTCTCGAAGCCCACCAATCTCACCGATCACCTCGCGTGGCAAGTGGGCGCCCTGAGCCTGCGGCCCGCGGTTCGCGAGGCCGCCGAGCAGATCATTGGCAACCTCAACGAAGACGGCTACCTCATCGCCAGC
Organism: Acidobacteriaceae bacterium; assembly: GCA_003138975.1. Classification (GTDB taxonomy): domain Bacteria; phylum Acidobacteriota; class Terriglobia; order Terriglobales; family Acidobacteriaceae; genus Sulfotelmatobacter. The sequence continues at coordinate 7,600 of PLHQ01000147.1, forward strand.
GACGAAGAAATGTTGGGCGTGGCCCCGCCTGCAACACCGGAAGCCGATGCCGCGGCCGCCAGAAATATAGTCATCGAGGCGCAGGCCTTGGGCTTGGACGAACCCACTCCCGCCGAAGCAACATCCGCCGACGAACATATGGACGTGGCGCTGGCCTCTGGCGATCTGGACGAACCCGTGTTTTCGGACTCCAGCCCGGCAGACTTCTCCGTCACAAATGCGATTAGCGAGAACTCTGCCGCAGACGTGGACAATTTGCCCGCCGCTACCACTCCGCCGGAAAGTTCGTTCGCCTCATCCAATGGAAACGGAGCCGCCGCTGTTGCTTCCGCGCCCGCCCCCGCCGTCCATCCGGCACCACGTCCGGCCCAGACCGCTGGTTTCACGGTAGAAGATCTTCACGAAGCCCTGGAAGTGGTTCGCCAACTCGATCCTCCCGGCGTAGGTTGCCGCGATCTCCGCGAGTGTCTGCTCCGCCAGTTGAGCTATCACCAGCACCAACTCGCGCTCCATAAGAACGGAGAGAAAAACGGCAACGGCACCGCGCAGGTTCTCCAGGACGCCATCGCCATCGTCGATCAGCATTTGCGCGCCGTGCAGAACAAGCAGCACAAAGAAATCGCCAAAGCCATCGGACGCCCTTACGAAGCTGTACAGCAAGCCCTCGACTACATTCGCACTCTCGATCCCCGCCCCGGCCTGCAATACAACAAAGTTCAGGCGCGCCTCATCGAGCCCGATGTCGCGTTCGTCAAGCACGGCGACGAGTGGCTGGTCCTGATGAATGACGATGACCTGCCCCAGCTTCGCCTGAACCCTGCATACAAGAAGCTGGTCACCCGCGACACCAACGACAAAAACACTCGCGACTACGTAAAGGAGCGCTACAAGAGCGCCATCCAGCTCATCAAGAATATCGAGCAGCGCAAGCA
>PLHQ01000213.1 GCA_003138975.1 Acidobacteriaceae bacterium
TTGCCATTGTTTTCCGTCACTCGTCGAACGGCGAGAACCTTGCCGCTGTACGAGTGGGTCAGCAGGTGTTGCAAGGCTCGCACCTTGCCCCATCTACTAGCCTTCGTCGCCTGCACGATACGCACTTGGAGTCGGCGAACGTTGCGGTGGATGGCTTGCCAATCAATGGCGTACCATTCTGCCGCCTCGCGTGAGACCGCACCAACAGCTTGCGCTGTCGTCATCTGCTTTGCCTCATATGCCGATTTGCCCAGTTCTCTCGTGTGAAGCACCTGAAGGAAGTCAGCCCGCTTTCGCGCCCGGTGATGTTGTCGATGGAACTGACGCAACCGGTATCCGTTCCATTACAGAGCGGCATTCGCTTCCTCCTTCCTCTCATGTCCGCACCGCCGTCGGCCCATCTCGCGATGTGCTTTCCCTTGTAGGGAGCGATACGGATTTATCCTGTTCCGTTGGAATGACGCGATAGGTTAGGTCCGCTCTTTGCGCCGGCAGTGTGGTATGACCATGACGGAACATCCACTACGTTCCGTGCCCACTGCGAGAAGAACCGCGCAGCATCTTAGGTTCTCTGGGATTGACGACGCTTACGAGCATTCGTGTATTCTGACCTTGCTATCAAGCTTAGGCCCTCTCCACATTGTGCTAGTAGATACACCGTCACCTCGCGGTTCCGATGCTACCCTTGCGGGTATGGGTACATTGTCCGAGGGCTTCGAACGGTTTGTTGCCGCCCCGCTCCTACCTCGTAGGCTACGTGCGATGGCACGCACGGTCTGACAGTTCTTTCCTCCTTCTTCAGACAATCATTCCAACAGCTTTCAGGTCGCAGCGTAGATAATCTCCCATGGTTCCGTTTCCCGCCCCGTCAGTTCCTTCTCGACCTCCTGCTTGAACATTTCCCGTGCCCGGCGCAACCAGGTTCCAAGCCGAAGAGGTTAGGCCAAGTAGTAAGAAATCTTCTAAGGACCGTGGCGAATCCGACTATTTTCAGGCCCGAACTTCTTCGACCGGCTTGACAGGCACGATCCGCGCGACGCGTTGCATGACCTTCTTGTTTTGCTCAGACTTTTTCAGGTCGTAGGCGGCCTGCAACCGCATCCATACTTCCGGCGAGCCGCCAAACAGGCGGGCCACCTTCAGGCACATGACCGCAGACAGGGGTTTGCGTCCAGCCAGAATGTCGTGAAGCATCTGGCGGGACACGCCAAGAGCTTTGGCCGCGGCCGTCACGGACAGGCCGACAGACGGCAGGACATCTTCCTTGATAATCTCGCCCGGATGGACGGGCGGTAGTCTGTTGTTTTTCGCCATAACTTCCTCCTAATGGTAGTCTTCAAAATCGACATCCAAAGCGTTTTTATAGGACTTCTGGCCCGGAATAATTTCCTGTTTGCCCGTCGGTCGGGAAGTATCTTCAAATCTCAGGGATAGCTACTGATCGCCTCGGACGCTCCACCAGTCTAACTGCTCGAACTCGGCCATTTTTTCGGCCCCGTGTTGCGTATACCAGTCTTGCCACGCAGAGGCATCGGCAGGCACGTTTTCGTCGGTGATCTCGCGCAGGGCGAGGAAGGCCCAGCTTCGCATTTGCGGGGTGGTTTGGGGATCGGCTGCTAATTCGATCAGTTTGGGCACCATCCGCATACGCTGAGTGCGCTTGAAGTTGCCGCAGTCGGACACGTTACAGCCCGCGCGATCGCGAACCGCGTCGGACGGGTCGTGCGTAAAGGAATCGAAGAGCTGGTCTAAAGCTTCATCGGTGCCAAGATAGCGCATACCTTCAACAGCCCACTGGCGCACCAGCGGGCTGGGGTCATTCTTGGCATAGTCGACCAGCACGGGATAAATGCGATCGTACCCTACGCCGCGGCCGGCCAGCATCCCCATGTGATACACGCTGTAAGGGCGATGTGCGGGGTCGGATTGTGCCTGAGCGATGAACTGGTCCGCCGAATTTTCGGTTTTCGGAAATCCGTCGAGGGCCAGGTTCAGATCGGCGTTGGCGTAGCGAACCCGCAGGTCGGTGGAGAAACGCGAGCGCACCTCCAATTCGTTCATGTGCGGGGTGCGCGTGATATTGTGCCAACCGCCAATATTCTGATCGAGCAAATCGAGCGCGCGCGCATCATGCTGAATCGCCCGGTCCAGCAATTGCTCTGCCTGCGCCTGTTCGGGTATCGACTGCAGGTGTTGCACATCCTCGTCCGTCAGGGGCGAGTAGGCCACTTGCTGCAGCGGATGCTTGGCCGCCGCGCCGCCATTGGAAACACGCTTGAGTGGTCCGTGGTCGCGAGAGATGAACCGGTAGCCGACAAAGCCCGTCCACGCGAGAAAGATCGCGATCCCTAGGGCAATGGTGGCCGGACTGTTGCGACGGAAAGCCGCGCGCGATCTTGATGGTGCTTGGCCGCGTTGCGGCGGCGGACCGGAGGCCCCGAAACCCGAGTCGACAGCGACGTGTGTGTCTAATTTCAGGCCGGCGAACTTCTCCAGTTGGGCCGCAACCCAGCGCGCCTCCTGACGGTTATCGATCTCGTCGGCGAGCTTCAGCTTCCTCCCATCCCTGGTATGCAGGCAAACATAGTAAGAGGCTCGTGTGCCTTTTTGTTGGGCCACCGTCACAGCCAAAATCTGGGAAATGTCGGAGAAAGCAACTTCACGCGCGCCTCCGATCCCCAGCACGGCTCGACGGAGGAGGATCTTCCCATTGCCCACCTCGATGCGGCATGAGCCCATTGTCGCCCGAATCAGTGCGTAAATCAGGAAGAGGTCAAAGAACCCAAACAGCGGAGCAAAGAACCACGGGGCTTGCGAATGGATGAGGAAATAGACGATTGCCGTCCACACAGAAGTGAAAAGCACCAAAACCAGAACTCGGGACGGGTTGCGAAAGGGCGGGAAGTAGAATTCAGTCCCTCCGTTCATCCCGGCCGAGACTACTACTTTCGGGTTCGCGGGAGCAGCCACGTCGGAGGCATCGGATTGGAAACCAGGAGCAGCGGTTCCGCCCTGTGCATCGTTCGAGAACGACGCCATCGGTTCTGAGGCTGACCCCGGCGATGGCGTCCGGCGAAAAACTGGGACCTCAAAATCGTCCGAATAATTAACGCCGGGAACGTCCGCCTGCGCGTGCAAAACCCAGAGGACCTGATCGCTAGGGTCGTCGTGATTCGACTCATAGGCGTCGGTCGGTATGCTGAAGTCCACGGGGATCACGGCGTCTCCCATCGGACCGGGCGTGAGCGATCCCTGCGGCACGTTCTTGTCAGCTTGCCAAAGAACACTCTCCTGGGTGGTACGATCTTTACCGCCGCCGGTGGTGACCTGGCGGACACAGCAAAGACTCAAGTCGATGCCATGTCTGGCATCAGTATTGAAGCGCAAGTGAATCGTGCCCTTCAGCGTCCGGCCGGGAGAAAACGGCAACGAGGCGAAGTCAAAATAGGTTTCGCCAAAGCGTTTCCGCCGCATGCTGGCGCGCGCCGCTGCGCCCGCCAGAACCACGCCAACCACGCAAAATAGAAGGGGCAGGAGGGCCGCTGGATTCGACGTCCGCCAAGCTTTAGGTACGGTCGTGACCGCAACGGTAACCGCAATCGTATTCCAAAAAATCGCCGCGAACCAAAGGAAGCTGGCGCTGTTGCGGTTCTTGCTTTCCGCCCGGCTAGAGGCCCAGTCCTTTCGCCAGAGCCAGGGCGATTCCGGATTCGACTGTTCGGCTGCGGCTCGCTCCCGTAGTTGGCGGTTTCCATTCCTTGCGGCGTAAACGATCCCCCCACCCACAAGAACGAAGATCGTCGAGACGACCACTCCCACCCAGCGATTCCCCTGGACCTGGCCTGGAGCACCAAACAAAAGAGCGCTGGCGAAAAAGAGTCCGGCCGCCAGGAAAACCAGGCCAAAAACAATGAAGAGGACTTCGGCGCCCTTGGATGGTCTTGTCACAAGGAAATTATAGAGTTGCCGAAGACAGGAACCGGGGTAAGAGAACAACCTCCTCATTACCCCAGTCATGTGCTCTCGATTCCGGATCCTCACCAATGGGCAGGTAATCCGAGCCCTTCAGAGCATCGTCCTTGCGCTAGAAACGGGCTTCGGGGAGATCAATGAATGATCTTTTCGAAGACGACTTCCAGAGAGTGGCGACATTTCACTTGTCCGGTTTGCGCGTTTATATTGACTTGAGAAGATTCGGGTGCGGAGCGAGTGGATCCCTCTGCTCACGAACTCAACCCACTGCTACGGGCTTCCTCTTCTCCAGATTCCTCGTCTGCTCAAATGCAAACGCCATCTGCAGCACACCCCAATCGTCGTGATTCCGTCCCACAATCTGTATTCCGATCGGCAACCCGCTTTTCGAGTACTCGCACGGTACCGACGCGGCCGGATTCCCTGTTGCCAAATCGTCGCCGCTCCGGCTTCTCGTCTGGCGTACTCGCATCCATCACCACCACCATCAGCACTTTCTTGTGTACCTCAATGCCCGCTATCTGGTACGACATGGCTTCCTCCGCGCGTGGAAGCGGCAGAACGCGCGCGAAAAAGGTTACACACCCTCACGTGCTACCCTCCTTCCTGTCGGAATGGGGGCGCGACACAGATTGGTTCAAAACGCACTTTCCAGGTCAAACTCATTGACGGCCTCACTTCATCCAGAGTGCTAACGGCCTTTGCCGTCCACGCTTGATTGATCGTACCGCCGACTCGGACCGATTTTCATTCCTATGGGTGGGCCGCAGGCCCATGTGAAACTCATTGACCCGTGGCGACGTGGTTTTGGCTTCGCTCCATTACCCCTGGGCCTCCATGCCACCGATCAATGGGCTGTTCTAAAGGCCTCTCGACAGACGAACCCGTCGTGTCTCATTCAGTTATTGGCGGAATTCCGATATACTCCGGCCGTCACACTCAATCCGACGAAAACACCGAAGTGGCCGCAACTATCCCACGTTCGATCACGCCCGCTGCGGCCCATCTAGTGGACCGTACGCGGCGTCATATTGCCTTGCGGCTGTTGCCGTTTCTTTTCATTCTTTACATTACGAATTATCTGGACCGCACCAGCGTGGCTTATGCCGCGATCGGGATGTCTCGCGACCTTGGATTCAGCGACCGCGTATTTGGACTGGGAGCAGGAATTTTCTTCGTCAGCTACGTGGCCTTGCAGGTTCCGGGGGCCTTGCTGGTGGAATGCTGGAGCGCGCGACGGATGATTTCTGCGACCATGATCACGTGGGGATCGCTGACGGCACTGACAGGACTGGTGCATACTCCGACGCAGCTTTACCTGGCACGCTTTATGTTGGGAGCGGCGGAGGCCGGGTTTTTCCCGGGGGTCATAGTGTACCTGAGCCACTGGTTCATACACGACGACCGCGCGAAGGCAACGAGCAACTTCATGGCCGCAATTCCCATATCTTTCGTCATTGGATCGCCAATCGCGGGTTGGATTCTCGGCTACAGCTGGTTTGCTATTAAAGGCTGGCGATGGCTTTTCATCCTGGAAGGAATGCCGGCTATCCTGCTTGGCATCGTTGCGTTCTTCTACTTAACGGACTTCCCGGGCGAAGCGACGTGGCTTGCTGCCGAGCAGCGACAATGGATTAAAGGAAAGCTGGGCGAAGAAAAGTCTGTCACAGCGCAAGCGATGTCTATCAGGCTTGCTCTCAGATCTCGGACGATTTGGCTGCTGGCCTCAGTATGCTTTCTGAATTATTTCGTGCTTTACAGCTTCTATTTCTGGTTCCCGACTATGCTGAAACGCCAGTCAGGATTTTCGGACGTGAATGTAGGCCTGCTCGGCGCTCTGCCATACTTGGCGGCTTTCGTCGCGATGCAGGTCAATGGATGGCATTCCGACAAGAGCCACGAAAGATACTGGCACTCCGCGGTGCCGTTTCTTATCGCGGCAGCCGGACTTCTGGGGCTCATCATTCACCCCCGATCCATTCCGTTCTCACTCCTGTTGTTCACGATGGTGGGTATGTGCATTGCCTACCTTCCGGTCTTCTGGGCGATCCCGACCGAAATCCTGGGCCAGTCGGCGGCAGCGGCAGCAGTGGGAATGATCAATGCAGTGGGCAGCGTTGCGGGCTTTGCCGGACCTTACCTGTTCGGTTACCTGAACACTCGAACCGGATCACTTTTTTACGGACTGGTCGTGATGATGGTCTCTTCACTTGCCGGAGGGCTGCTGATGCTGTGCACTCCAAGGAGCGCGCGAACGCTTGTCAGCTGAACCTGCCACTTGGTGAAGCGCAGCGCGGTCTTGATTCGCCTTTACGCCAAACGAAACCGTTCATGGAGAACGCACGTGCCAATTTCCAACACGATTCTGGACGTATTGTCGGCAAACGGGAAGTGCGCGCTGAGCAGCGCG
>PLHQ01000211.1 GCA_003138975.1 Acidobacteriaceae bacterium
AGCTTTTGTAACACCGGGCTGCATCATTTGGGAGTCTGAGAAACCGGCATATGAGTCTTGAAAGGCCCTTAAGAAGTTGTTGTCTGTCCACAATGCGTTTCTCATCGCCGGTGTGTGGATTGCCCTTCCACTCGCAGAGTGTTGCCTCACCATCCGCAGTGACTCTTCGTTCAAGGCCATAAAATGAATCGACCGCCGACATGTAATCGCAAGGATTAATTGATCGCCAGGCGGTGCGAACGTTCTTGGTCTATGAGTGCCCGCTTGCGGGCAAGCCCCCAGCGATAGCCGCCCAGTTCGCCAGTACCACGAATGACTCGATGGCAGGGAATCACGAGTGCAACCCTGTTCGCGGCGCAGGCTCGTGCAACGGCCCTCGCGGCGTTAGGGTTACCGACCCCAGCGGCCACTTCGGCGTAGGACTGAACTTCACCGTACGGAATTGACTGGAGGTAATTCCAAACCCGAATCTGGAAGGCCGTGGCCCGAATGTCCAGGGGCAGATCTAGATGCGGGTGGGTGCCTGCCAAATGGTCGTTCAGAGCTTGCGCCCACTTCTGAAAGTCGGGATGATAGGGCTTGCTCATGGCCAGGAGTATCGCCGCCGGATACTCCTTTTCGAGCATTCTCAGCAGGCCAGTGCGCGTATCTCCGAATTGCAGGAAACACAGTCCTCTATCGGTTGCGCCGATCATGATTAATCCCAGCGGGGTTTCGATAGTGGCGTACGTGATCGTCACATTCCGCCCACCTCTCCGATATTGATTCGGTGTCATACCCAGTTGCGTATCGGTTCGTTCATAAACGCGGCTGGAGGAACCATACCCAGCCTCGTAAACCGCCTGCGTCACGTCTCCCGACTGCTTCAGGCCTTTCTTCAATTTGCGCAGGCGCGCCGCATCCACGTACTGCTTCGGGCTCAATCCGACGATGCCTTTGAAGGTCCTCTGGAAATGTGAGGGACTCATGCCTGCTTGCGTCGCGAGGTCCTCGAGTTTCAAGGGTTCGTCACTGCGCTTTTCGATATAGCGGCACACTTCCCGAATTAGCTCTGCTGTGGGGTCGGGCCCGGGGGCGACCAAAGGACGGCATCTCAGGCAGGGGCGAAGGCCATCTCGTTCCGCGTCACCGGCCGATGCATAAAAGCGTACATTCTTGCGAAGCGGTCGACGGGATGGGCAAGATGGCCGGCAGTACACGCCGGTGGTGACAACGCCATAGAAGAAACTACCGTCTCGACTCTTGTCCCGCTTTTGAACTGCCTCCCAGCTGTTATCTTGGTCCAACATGAGCACCTCCCAATTCCCGCATCGCAGGTCAAACTTTGGACAGCCCTATCAAACCTATCCGGAGTCTGCTGTCAAACCTTCAGAAGACGCAATTAGAAGGCCCCGCCCTTAACATCAAGTCCCATCTGTTGCGTTACGCGGCCCGCTCAATCTTCGATCGCCGCTAAGCTCCAGCCCTCACTGCTTTCCGGCTACACACACTATTTCTGAGACCGGGCCGAACCAGGGCCATTGGCGTGAATGTAGGTATATTGTTTCGGTGACTTTCAGCCCCGTTACAGATGCTCCGTTGACGTCAGAAACACTGGCACCTTTGGGATCGAAGTCAATCCAGATCGCCGTTCCTTCATGAAAGCGGTGAGTGTCACTTCGACTCGAGAGACGGTAGCACATCCCTGATGCATCGTACCGGCATACGACCGCCAAGTCGCCTGACTTCGTGTGTCCCGCCACGGTACAGGCCGAGGACGTTCGTTGGTTCGGTTGGGCTAGGCAAACATGGCAGCAAGCCATGATCAGAAGGAGTGGGAAAACCCTTTTCACTCGCATAATAAGGAAACCCTACTCGGGGCATGAGGGAAAGAAACTCCGAATCTTGCTGTTAAATTATTAGTGTACGAAATTGATGGCCAGCACAGGCGCCACCGTGAGAGAGGAATTGTGGCCGGGCGCAATTACTCGGGTGCCGAAGATCACTCCTAGATTCGGCGAGACGTTGTATTCGACAGCCGGCGCAAACCCATATGTCCAACTGGAGCCGCTATTTTGTCGCACGCTCTTCGCATTTTGAGTGCCTACCACGCTCGTGTTTCCGTTGTGTTCGTAGAGCGTATCCACAGCGAGTACCCACTGGCGAGTCAAGCTGTATTCCGGCGCCGCGTCGATAGTCAGGGATTTGCCAGGTTCAGCGCGCCCGCGAAAGCCGTTCGAGGTCCCGTAGACGCTTACGTCCTTTACATCAACATCGCTCGAAAAGGACTGCGAAACGTCGAATCGCGCGCGCAGAATCCGGCCGTTGGGCATCCAGAAGTAGGCCTGGGTGTTCACCGATACAGTCGTGGCGTAAGCACCAGCTCCAAGACCATTGCTGGGTCGAGTTCCGAGATCATCGTATTTCCCACTGGGAAGTGTTTGCTGGATCTCTATGGCGGTCGTGGGAACCCAGCTGCGCTCATGAAATTGAGTGAGCTGATATTGACCGAGCAAGGTGATGTCGCCGGCTTTCACTCCTGAGCTGCTTGGACCGTTGTCCATCTTGTTGTATCCGACGATAGGAATCACTCCGGCCGTAACTGTGTTCGTCAGGCCGTAGAGCACGTAAGCACGAGATCCGAAAGCCTGCGATTGAGGTCCTATCACATCGTAGATATAGGGCTCCACAAGAAAGTGCCCACGCGGTAACGTGGCAGCGGAGTTCGCCAGTAACGGACCGGTCCACCATGCGTCCGACAATGACTCGCGCTCAGCCGGTGGGAGCGCTGGCGAGGCTTGCTGAGCCCTCGCCAGCCCAACCATCATCACGGCAGTGGCCACTGCGTGAATCGACCGCCGCCAAAACAACTCAACTCGGGAGGTGGTCATTTCAACCAATCGGGAACCGCCAGTTGCTGGCGCGGCAGCTCTTGTTTCGTGGTCGCCAATGCGTATGCGAGGACAGCCACAACCGCGATGTTTTCGCGCAGTTCCCGGGGATCCACTTTGTCGAGTGTGTCGGCGGCTGTGTGGTGATAGTCGAAGTACTTCCGTGTGTCCTGGAGCGGAGCAAATGCGGGAACGCCACGAAAATGTAGAGGGATAAGGTCGGGTGAGGGCTCTTTTAGATCTTGGAGAATGCCTGCACCGGACTCCTGCAAGATCTCGGCGACGGGCTGGAGAAGAGCGGCAAGAGACGGGTCGCCGGTGAAATAAACTCCCATGGCATGCCCCGCGCCCGAGTCGGTCTCGATTGCGGCGAAGTGGCTTGGCATTTCAGGGGTGTGTTCCTTTGCATACGCACGTGCCCCCAGCAGTCCAGGCTCTTCACCCATCCAAGCCACGAATCGGATCGTTCGACTGGGCCGGAGATTCTGCTCATGAAGCAGGTGGGCGGTGGCCATCGCAATTGAAACGCCGGCCGCATCGTCAGTGGCACCGGTACCCAGGTCCCATGAGTCGAGGTGCCCAGATACGATGACAAACTGTCCCGGGTGATCACTTCCCTTTAGATCGGCGATCACGTTGTAGGAATCCACTTCTTCGTGCATGTCCGAGCTCAACTCCAGGTGAAGCCGAACTGGTCCCTGAGATAGAAGTCTTACGATAAGATCGGCATCCTCCGCTGTGGTTGCCGCTGAGGGAATGTGCGCGGCGTTCTCGTAGTCGGTCTCACCGACGTGGACAAGCCGGAATTCCGCACCTCCTACCGAACGCACCAGTACGGCGACAGCACCCGCCTTGGCCGCCGCGGCACGACCAGCAGTCCGAAACTCCACCGCCTGGTCATATGCTTCGAAAGCGAAACCTGAATGAGCCATACTCCTGTCGAAACGCTTGTTGAAGAGCACGATCTTGCCGGCTACCTTCTCGTGAGGCAGGGCGGCGAGGTCGGCAAGACTGTTGACAACGACAACCTCAGCTGTGATCCCGCCGCCTGGCGTGGCGACCCCGGAACCTCCGAGTGTGGCGACAACGATCTTTTGGGTGGTTCCCGGCACCCGGCCGAAATACTCAACCAGCTCGCAACGTTCCTCAGCTCGCACCCATCGCGGGACCTGGACCTTTTCAAGATGTACCTCGAACCCGAGACTGCGCAGTTCAGCGGCGACATAATTTACCGCTGCAGCCGCCTGCAAGGATCCAACAGGCCTTGTACCGATGTTGTCGGTGAGATGGGCTAATCGTTCGTATCCGTAGTTGTCGCGAAGCGCTGCCGACTGCAGCTGACGCAGCGTTTCTAGTGTTGATGGTGACCAACCCGTCGCGCCCGTCTGGGCGGCAAGCGTCAATATGGGCCCGCTCATGAGCATCATGAGCAGGACTCCAGTAATACACTTCATATTTCGTTTCTCTCCCTTTGATCGGTCCTTTTCCTGACCTCCCCGAAGATAAGTCTGGATCCGCTCCGTGGAATATCCGGTTCTTGCGCTCGAATCCGGAAAGCCTTCGCCGAAGATCAGGACAAGCGGCTACAGTTCAAGTTGTCGACCTCGGCCCAGTTTGGATTCGGGCGCACCTATCCCAGTTTCGCCAGTTCTACGAGTCCGCCAACTGGATTCGCCTGGAGTCTGAATCATCAAGAGGCCTTTCCCTCAGCGTCGTTCTCTTTCTTGTTGGGCGTTCTTTGCCGGTAGCAACCAGGTTCCGTAGACTACCGTTGATAAAAGAGCCCAGCTTCGATCTACGACAGGTCTTCTTCGCCGAAAATACGGAGACAGCAACCCCCGTTGTTGTCGGAGCTTCATACGCTCGCTGTGAGGAAATACCATCCGACTAGCGAACCGATCGCTTGCAACTGCCGTCATGAACCACCATGCGTGAGGAAGGTATGGCGGTACCGCATTCCCGGATGGCTACTGCTTCACACCGCAAAAGAGGTTTGCTGCGCGAAATACACGTGCCATGACCCATCTTTCCAGACGTAATAGTCGGCAAAATACGACTTGTAGGGCTTGCCATCGACCAGCTTTTCTGACGAGATTCCGTACGCGACTGCCACGTCGCCGTGAATATGTACGGTAATCGGTGGCATATCGGGAGCCGTGACCGCCTTACCTTTATTTCTTTCCGCGAGGTCCAACTCCTCACTGAGATGATTGATGTTTCCGTTACTCATGATTTCGGTAAAGTCTGGTGTCAGAAGGCAACTCTCAAACTCGGTGTCGCCGCCTAGAAAGGCGAGCGTCCAAGCTGTTTCTAGTCTCTGAATGGTGGCAGCATCTCGCCGATCGTGAGTAAGTGCGGGACGAGCACAGTCGGCTCTGGCATCAGCTGTGAAAACGATCAGGCAGATACAAAAACAAAGTTCTGTAAGGCGGAGCGTCATGAACTCACCTTTCGGGACCGACGCCTTCCTATTGGCGTCGTGATCTATGGCCGCGGTCGGCCGAAAGCGGCAGCAAGCGGCGCTCAGTATAGACGCGATACAGGCCAAAAGGTATTCCGCCTCGAGTACCCGAGCAGTCTTTTGTCATCGAAACTCTCCTTTGTAAGTTTGAGCGGTACAGCTTGCCACTTGTGCCTGAATTGCGAAGCGGCGAGGCAGAAATGAATTTAGATTCGGAATATAGCGTTGCCTCTGCTACCGCCCGATTGGGGGAGCCTCGGTTTGCGGCATCGGGACTATGTTCTAGCTAGAGGCGTCACTCGCACTGGCCGCACACGGCTTCTGCGGTTGATTTACCGCTCGCGATGGCATGAAATGTGCGGAAATGTGGGGGAAAAATATGGGACGGTCGTGACGTACCTCGTTTTCCTCTACACTCCGGGGCGATTCGCCCTGGAAAGACTTCGAGATGCGAAATTCGCCATGTCCACATTTCTCGTTGTCCATTAGTAATGGACATGGCATAATAATGGACGCTATGCGAGTTGAACCTCCATTGACTCCTTTTCTAGAGCAGCTCCGGACCCTGCACTTCATCAGCGATCTGGATTTCTCTCCGAAGAACCGTGCCGACGATCAAGGAATCGACGGTACCCTCAAGGTGCGCACTCCCAAAGGAACCTACTCGTTCCTCGTGGAGCAGAAGCGGTCGTATCTGGACCGAGGGATACTCAATGCCCTCGTCGCTCAAGCCAAACTCTATGCAAGAGTACATCGCAAGCCCCTCTTGCTGTTGGCACGCTACATCCCCCGGCCTTCTGCCGAGCGATTGATCGAATCACGAATAAACTTTGTGGACCAAGCTGGCAACATGCACCTCGTGCTCGGTCAAAACTATGAGCGTACGATCATCGGAAACAAAGAGAATGCCGTTTCAAAAGAAGGCAAGCGGGTCAGCCCCGCAATCTCTCAATTGTTGTTCACCTTCGCCACGAAGGAACTAGCGGGAAGCTGGTCCGTGCGTCAACTGGCTGAAGCGTCAGGGTTGAGCAAAAGTAATGTTGCGAATGTTCGACAGCAGTTGGTCGAGCGCGGAGTACTGCGAGAATCGGGGCACGGCTTTGATATCAGCGACAGATCGCGATTACAGGACGAGCTGTTGAGAGGATATGAGTTCGCTCTGCGTCCGAAACTTCTAATTGGGCGTTTCCGGTCCTCCGACAGAGACCTAGACGACATGCTCGCCAGCGTCCGAAAGCCTCTTGCAGACCTATCAATTCGGTGGTCGGTAACTGGCGGGCCGGCTGCTCAGGTTCTCCAAAAGTTTTATCGAGGGTTGGAACTGCCAATCTTCGTCGACTCGTTCCCTGACCAACTTCGTCGTCAGTTGCGGATCATTCCTGACAAGGCAGGGCCACTCATTTTTCTGCGTTCCTTCGGTACCATCCCGTTTTGGCGAGAAACCGAGCCGTACCCTCTCGCGCATCCGTGGTTGATCTATGCCGAGCTGATGTATTCTTCCGATCCAAGAGCGCACGAAGCGGCGGAAGAACTCAAACGCGAGTTCCTCTCCTGAGCGATGCCCGAACTTACCGACAACCAAATCGCTGACCTCCGAGTCCTGCAACACCGTTGTGCGACCCTCGGAGCAGACCTTGTAATCATCGGGGCCATTGCGTACCAGATACATTTTCCAGCGGAGTCCCGGCATACCGGAGACATCGATTTCGCCGTCGCCTTGGACCTTGACGAATTCGCAGAGCTGGAACGCCGACTTCTTGCCGACGGCTGGGTCCGTTTCGCAAACCGTGAGCACCGATGGCGGAGCGCCCAGGCAACGATCCTGGACCTGATCCCAGCTGGACCCAAGCTTCGGGAAGCCAAGCAGATCACATGGCCCATTAGTCAGTTCACGATGAGTCTGGTGGGATTCGACCACGTATTCGCGACCGCGCAGCCGGTTCAGCTGGCGCCGGATCTGACGCTGAAGGTGATCTCATCTACCGCACTGATGCTCCTTAAAATTGTCGCATTCATGGACGATCCGCAGCGGCGAGTCAAGGACCTGGATGACATACGAGGCCTCCTTGTGCAATATGAAGCCGAGAGCCAGCGGATCTTTTCGGACGTGGTGATAGATGCTGCGCTCCAGGACTATGGACTGGCTCCCGCGTTTCTGATGGGTCTCGACCTGCGTGCGCTTTGCGCGGACGACGAAGTACAGATTGTCCACGCGTTTCTCGAAGCGATGAATGAAGCCAATCCGGCGTGGATGGCGTTCGTCCGTGCCCGAGGCGTCGGGGACCATGCTGAGGAAGATGCTCGCACCCAGATCGACACCTTCAGACAAGGTTTTGAGCGGAACGCGTGAAGGGCGCCAGAACGCTCGTGTCGATCAAATCGGTCTGGACGCAAAACGGGGGACTAACTAGGGACTGGGGACTAATTGGGGACTAGGGACTAAACGAGGGACTGAAGCGCGTTTCTTGCGCGTACTTACAGGTGCTTAGGTGTCATCCGTGCGCTTGTAAGTTGTTTGGTATCAATTTCCCTTTGAACTCATAACCCAAAGGTCGGTGGTTCAAATCCACCCCCCGCAACCAACCTCATAGGGTAACCAATCAACACATTATAAATGCTTTACAGGCACAGCACGAAAGTGCTGTTTACATCAAGTCCTGTCTATGTCCTAATAGCGTATGGACAGCACCCGTTGTACCTCCTACAAAAACGGAGAATCAAAAACAATGGCAGCACACGGAATCCCGCTAGACCTGGCACGAAAAAACCATTTGCACCGTTGTCAGCGCTGTGCCAGTATGAAGGTGCGGGCATGACGGAAACGTCTTGCCAGACTAATAAGCAGCCGCTTGCGATTCCCCGGACGGGGTTCCGCAAAGCGGCTGCTTTTTATTTGGAAAGGAAACGAGGAGGCAAATAAAAGGGGGAAACATCACTCTTGAAGGAAGGGGACGAAAAGTAGCTCTCCTGTTCCGTGGTAGGAACTTTTTGAGAGAGGGGAAACAACAATGACGCCAGACGTTGCAATCAAATTAGGGGAGCAGTTGCTTAAAGAACAGGGTCTTGTGGGCTGGCGTGTGTGTTGTGACGCTGACGCTACGGAAACCTGCAACTATTATGCTTCACTCGGAGAGCCAGGTGCGGACGTTGTTGCACATTGCGATTCGAGCAGGAAGATAATTTATCTGCTCCCGTCCTACGTCCGCTGCCCAAACCACGACGGTCCTACTCTCCTGCCTGACCCAGCGGATGACATAAGGAACACAATCCTCCATGAGATTGTTCACGCTCTACAACCCAGGGGGAGCGAGGCTCACGGTAAAGAGTGGAAAGCGATAGCTGACCGTTTGGGCATTGTCGTAGAAAGAGGCAAGAAATGATTCTCTACAAAAGGCACCGTCAAGATTGCCAGTACCGGAACGGCGCTGGCAAAGATCGTGACCATTCGCACCGTTGCCTGTGCACCGTGTGGGTTGAGTGGAACGCCAAAGGAAAACAGCAGCGGCATCCCGTGCGTGACAACGCTGGTCAGCCAACGTCCTCTTGGTCCGAAGCTGAGAAGCTGGCTTCCCAGAACGTTGGGGAGACTGGCAACCCGTCCGTTGCCACGAAAGCCGCCGCTGTCACGGTCGCTGACGCTATCGCTACTTTCCTGAAGCACAAGGAAGGCCACTGGCAGTCTACGACCCTGGCGAAGGCCAAGCTGACGCTGCAACGCCTGCAAGAGTTCTGCGACAGCCAAGGCATTACGCTCTTGGCCGACGTGGACACGAAGGCGCTGGACAACTGGAAACTGGAATGGACGTTCAAGTCTCCGATTGCCAAGCGCAACAACCAAGAGCGTGTGCGGGCGTTCTTCCGCCGCTGCTTTGAGCTTGGGGACATTCCCAAGAACCCAACGCTGCTGTGGGAGAAAGTCAAGGTCAAGAATCTAGGGCTGAATGTGAACCCGCTGGAGCCGAAAGAATACGCTGCGCTGCTGAAGGCCGTAGATCACGTTAAGGCCATCACGCCAACGCAGACCGTGCGGGTCAAGGCGCTCATGCAACTTCAACGCTGGTCTGGGCTGAGTCTGGTGGATGCCGTCTGCCTGTCGAAAGACGAACTTGTTGAGGCGGGCGGCGTGTATCGAGTGGTCACGGAGCGCCAGAAGACTGAGGCCTCAATCAACAACGTCATTCCCTCTGACGTTGCCAAGCTCCTGCTTGAGGCGAAGAACGGCAACCCTGAGTATTTCTTCTGGACTGGCACGTCAACGCCGAAGAGCGCCGTCAGCTATTTCGATAAGCTCTATCGCAAGGTCTTCAAGCAGGCGAAGATTCCGACTGACGGCAAGCTCTCTCACAGGTTTCGCCACACGTTCTCAGTCGAGTTGCTGAAGGCGGGAGTGGACATCAGGAAAGTCAGCAAGGCTCTGGGCCACAGCAGCGTGACGATTACAGAACGCTACTACGCAAAATGGAATAAAGCCCAGCAGGATTTGCTCGATTCCGATCTGACTGGCGCATGGGGGAAACGGTGATTCCCACACGACTGTTAGACGTGTATGTCGAGTTTGTCTGCCCCACCAGAACCGTTGCGTTCTCTGGGATTGAGGGAATCAGGGCAGCAGAAGAGTCGCTGCGTCCGCTGAAAGAGGCGCTGTCTCCGATAGATTTACACCCCTATGTCTTGGACCTTGCCAGAGGCAGACGCCACACTCATAAGATGATCTGCTGGACATACAACTTGGAACTCTCAGCAGCGAGTGTCCGCAATGCACTCTCTGGGTTGGAACCCTTCTACGTAATCAGTGTTCGCAAGAAAACCCGCAACCTGCCCGTTCTCCAAAGGCGTCGTCGTGTCGTGTCCCTGCCCGCCTGTCGCTGTAAGAAGTTCCCCTGCAAGCACACGCCAACAACCTCATGGTCCGATCACCTTGCGGAGTGCAAGCGTGAGGACGCCGCAATCAGACAGCGGCGATCCCGTGTAACGCACAACAGGATCGGCGCTGGACGGGCGAAGTCTTAGCCCGCTTTTTTCGTGCCCGCTTTCGCTTCCAATCCCGCTCCCGCTTTTCCAGTTCATCATGCAAGACAGAAAGTATTTTTCGCATGACGTTATCAAACTTCGCAAACTCTGATTCCGGCTGTGTCTTCATGGTCTCCTCGGAACTTTGTAATAGTGGCAGTACTTTGCGAGCGTTTCCAGATTCACCACTCCCGCATCTTTTGGGATGCTCTTTAGCATCTCGGTGGAGCGCAGCAGTTGGATACCCTTCTCAAGAGTGTGGTCAGCCTTCAGCGCACCCTCCACTCCTGATCGAATCTTCCATCCGGCAAAATCGGCGGCTTGGAAGGCAACAGCCTCCGTCTTGTCGAGAAACTTTGGAAGCACCTTGTAATCGATCTTGTGTAACCGCTCAAAGTCGCTCTTGTCCTTGTCTCCGTCCTCGAAATAATAGAGCAGACTCCGCTCGGCTCCCTTTCTTTTCGCCCAGTTGCGTAAGGTGTGGACGCACGTCAAAGAGCAGAGGGTGTATGGCCGCCCCAGCCGTTCCTCAATTTGGAAACTCTTGTTAGCCTTCTCATAGTCGGGAAGGATCACCGTCGTACGGAACGACTTATTGACGTTGCGTTTCAGGCATTCGGCTAGGCGCTCAATGAACTTACGCCGTCGCTCGGTCTCACCCCTCCATCCCTTCGCAAATTCTCCCCGATTGCTCACAAAGTCGGTCATGTGGAAGAACGTAACGCCTTCCGACTTCAGGATCGCATTCCACTCCCTGTCGAAGCGAGACCACTTCTGGACGGTGGAAACGAATCCGGCCACGGTTAGAACAGACTTCTGGTTGGGGTGGCCGCTGGCATCGAAATAGGCGCTAAACATTGCCATTAGAGCCTCTTCGTTGTACCGGCAAAAGAGCACCGATCTGG